>CBDFAX010000001.1:0-126196 GCA_965245735.1 uncultured Abiotrophia sp.
CATTGGAGTTGGGCATGCCCTTAATGGTGTGACCTAATCCTTTTACCAATAATGGGACGCCTAAGAAGGGTTGGCCTTGATCTTTAATTTGCTTAGCTTCAGTCAAGGCTTCTTCAGCTCTTAGGCTAATAACTGCATGCAGGGCAGGGTCTTTTTCCTTGATAGTGGTTAGAGCAAAATTTACCAATTCTTCACTTGTGACTTTACCAGAGCGGACCCATTCAGCTTGTTGACTAGCATCAGCCGCTTGATAGGCAGCAAGGTCTATCTTAGATTCGACTTGATCGTTAGTTTGATTGGCTGATTCATCGTCTCTTGAGGATACTTGACCGCTTTCGATGTCTGAACTTGAAACGTCTTGCGCCCAGGCAATCGGATGGCCAGCGCTTGTTAGCAACCATAGGGATAATAGGGCCAGTAAGCACGTCTTAATTTTCTGTTTTAGCATTTTCTACACATCCTTTCATAACTTGCCAGTTTATTATACACTTCATCTTAAGCGCTTCCTATACCCTTGGTCATTTAAGCCACTAAAAAAACATCATCATTCGCCATTTGACTCCAGGAGGGGAGAACAAAGGAAAGAAAAGTGAACATTTGCGAATCATATGACTTGAAGCCACACCTAACTATCTATCCTCTGTTGACTATGCATTTGCTTTAAGCTATACTAGTAGCTATCACAGATGATACATAAAGCAATGAGGAAATCCGTTAAGTTCGCACAAGTCAGGGAGGCACTTCACCGACTGCAAGGGTGCCAAAGGTAAGCCGAACTTAGCCTTCAATTTCTTAGCCTGACCGTTAAGTTTTTAGTCAATAGAAATGAACAGGTCACCGCCCGCCACGGTTAAGGGCGTCAAGTGCTCGAAGGGCCAGTCCCTTCGAGAACGAGGGTGGTACCACGGTAGCTCGTCCCTTATAGGGGCGGGCTATTTTTATTATTCCCTTGTTTCATCTGAAATAATGATAAAGGAGTCTTGCACTATGTCAGATATCAATACGCACATTGAGGCCTTAGAAGCCTTGCGTCAACAAGCGATTCCGCAATTAGAAGCAACTGAATCCATCAAGGATTTGGAAAAAGTTCGCTTAGATTACCTAGGTAAGAAAGGCCGTTTCGCGGCTGTTGCGCAAGCGATGCGCGACCTATCAGCCGAAGACCGGCCTAAATTAGGTCAGGTTATGAACCAAGTGAAGTCAGCATTCGAAGAAATGTTGGAAAGTCGTCGCCACAAGCTAGAAGAAATGGCCTTGGAAGCTAAATTAGCTCTGGAGACAGTGGATGTGACCTTGCCAGGTCGCAAGCCAGCTGGGGGCGCCCGCCATATCATTACCCAAACCATGGAGGAGATTGAAGACCTCTTTATCGGCATGGGTTATCAGGTCGTGGAAGGTCCAGAAGTGGAGTTGGATCACTATAACTTCGAAATGATGAACCTGCCTAAGACCCACCCAGCGCGTGATATGCAGGATACTTTCTATATCGACAGTGAAGTCTTGTTGCGGACCCACACTTCGCCAGTTCAAGCCCGGACCATGGAAAAACACGATTTCAGTCAAGGGCCATTGAAGATGATTTCACCAGGTAAGGTCTTCCGTCGCGATAGTGATGATGCGACCCACTCCCACCAATTCCACCAAATTGAAGGGTTGGTGGTAGACAAACATGTGACCATGGCCGACCTCAAGGGAACGCTTCAAGCCTTTGCCCGTACACTTTTTGGGGCGGAACGTGAAATTCGCCTGCGTCCATCTTACTTCCCATTCACCGAGCCATCGGTAGAAGTAGACGTGAGCTGCTTCAAGTGTGGCGGGGATGGCTGTAATGTCTGCAAACATACTGGCTGGATTGAAATCCTAGGGGCTGGTATGGTCCATCCAAATGTCTTGGAAATGGCCGGCATTGATTCAACCGTTTATTCCGGCTTTGCCTTCGGTTTAGGCCCTGATCGGGTAGCGATGTTGAAGTATAATATTGACGATATTCGTCACTTCTATCAAAATGACTTGCGCTTCTTAAGCCAGTTCAAAGGAGGTCAGAACTAATGTATTTATCATTCGAATGGCTCAATGATTATTTAGACTTAACAGGTTTAACAGGGGAAGCTCTAGCCGATCGTATGTCCAGGACCGGGATTGAAATCGAGGCAGTTGAAAACTATGGGGCTCAACTATCTGGTTTAGTGGTCGGGCAAGTTTTGTCGGTTGAAGACCATGCTGATAGTGACCATCTCCATGTCTGCCAAGTGACTGTAGGCGATCAGGAGCCCCTGCAAATTGTCTGTGGGGCACCCAATGTGGTGGCCGGTGCTAAAGTTATCGTGGCCACTATTGGGGCACGCTTAGCCGGTGGATTGAAGATTAAGAAGGGCAAATTACGTGGGGTCGAATCTCATGGGATGTTGTGTGCCCTCCAGGAACTAGGCTTCCCTGACAGCGTGGTGCCAAAAGTTTATGCAGAGGGTCTCTTCCTCTTGCCAGCAGATGCGCCGATTGGAGCAGATGTGGTGGACTATCTCAAGTTAGATGATCCAATCTTAGAACTCTCGATTACGCCTAACCGGGCAGATGCGCTTTCTATGCGTGGGGCAGCCTATGAAGTAGGAGCTATTATCGATCAGGTACCTAACTTCGATAATATTCATCGCCAAGCGACACAAGCAGCAGATGCATCTCTCTTGTCTGATGTGACGGTAAAAATTTCAGATAGCGATTTGTCTGCTTGCTACCAAGCTCGAGTGATTGACCAAGTGGAGATTAAGGAAAGCCCACTTTGGTTGCAAATACGCCTGATGAAAGCAGGGGTTCGTCCACATAACAATATCGTGGACATCACCAACTACTTCCTCATGCTATACGGCCAACCACTTCATGCTTTTGACTATGATACCTTAGAACACAAGGCCTTAGGTGTCCGCCCAGCTCGTGAGGGCGAGGTGCTGGTGACCCTAGACGGTAGCGAGCGCCACTTGTCAGCAAGCGACATAGTCATCACCGACCAAGACCGGGCGGTTGCGCTAGCCGGGGTAATGGGGGGGCTAGATACAGAAGTGACCGACAAGACCCGTCGTGTCCTCTTAGAATCAGCCGTCTTCAATCCGATTGCTATTCGTCAAACTTCTAAGAAATTCAACCTTCGTTCTGAATCTAGCATGCGTTTTGAAAAAGGCATTAACCATGCGACCATTAGCGAAGCGGGCCAGGAAGCCGCTAACTGGATGGCCTACTATAGTGGGGGGCAAGTGGTGCCAGGTCTAGTCGAAGAGAATCATTTAGACCTGAGCCCAATTGAGGTCACTCTACCTTATCGCGCTATTCAAGATAAGATTGGGATTGACTTGAGCCATGAAGAGCTGAGTCATATCTTACGTCGTCTTGGTTTTGACTTAGCATTAGGGGAAGATAGCTTCACCGTGACCGTCCCTAAACGTCGCTGGGATATCAGCATTGAAGCCGATATTTTAGAAGAAGTAGCTCGGATTTATGGCTATGATAACCTGCCAACGACCTTGCCGGTAGTGCCAAGTACGCCAGGTCGTCTCAATGCCAAACAAAAACTGGTGCGCCAGACTCGCAGTATCTTGGAAGGCCTGGGCCTCAACCAAGTCATCAGCTATGTACTGACCTCACCTAAGCAAGCTGACTTGATGAAGTCGTCAGACTACCCAGTAGTCGCTTTGGACTTCCCAATGAGTGAAGATCGTTCTGTCTTGCGTCAGAGCCTCTTCCCAGCCCTCTTGGAAATCGCCAAGTACAATGCTGCGCGTCAAAATCCAAGTTTGGCCTTTTATGAGACAGGTAAAGTCTTCTATGGTCAAGGAAGCAATGTTCAACCACTCGAACAAGAGCGTCTAGCCATTCTCTTATCAGGGGTTAAGGAAAGTAAATCCTGGTATGGGCCAGCTCAATCCTATGATTTCTTTGATCTCAAAGGTGCTCTTGAAGGCTACTTGGCAGCCATTCGCTTGGATAAGCAAGTCAGCTTCCAGGCTGTCTCTACCTATCCTGAGCTCCATCCTGGTCGGACTGCTCAAGTCCTCTTAGGTGACCAAGTGATTGGTGTTATGGGACAAATCCATCCAGTTTTAGCTAAGTCTTACGACTTGGATGAAGCTAGCTTCTTCGCTGAATTAGACTTTGATGCTATTTTAGCGGTTCAACGTCCAGCCTTAGTTCAACGTCCAATTCCTAAGTATCCTTCTACCTCACGAGACTTAGCCCTCTTAGTAGATTTAGAGCAAGACCAAGCAAGCCTAGCTCAGCTCATGAAGGAACATGGTGGTGACAACTTAGTATCTGTTGAGCTCTTCGACTTGTTTATTAACCTTGACCTCTTCCGAGGTAAGAAGTCGCTAGCCTACCGACTGATCTTCCAAAACCCAGACAAGACCTTAACAGACGAGGATGTTCAATCCGCTATGGATCGGATTAGAGCTGCACTCGAAACAGTGTCAGGTTTAGAAATTCGCTAAGCCCATGAGAGACTAGAAGCTGCTTCTAGTCTCTTTATTTTGGCCTAGGCTTTTCATTTAGCAAGTGAGAAGGTATACTGTAGCTATGAACAAATGAGGGTTAGGAGGCCGTGTGGCATGAGACGAGAGCGGGTATTAAGAGCGTTTGGGGTAGGTTTGTTGCCACTGGTAGGACTAGCCGTCTTACTGGAAAAGCCACTTTGGTGGGGCAGTGTGGCCTTGTTTGTCGCGCTTCTAGCCTTGGCCGTCTTTCTCTTCCGTCAAACGGACCAGGTGGCAACTTCAAGTCAAGAAATTATAGCGGCTTCCATCAGCAACTGGTTTCTGATTTTAGCGGCCTTCTATCTGAGCCCAGACAACTGGCTACTAGCGGGGCATAGTATTAGTCGTATTTGGGGTTTGGTCCTCGTGGCCTTAGTCCATCTGGGCGTCTTGATCCTACATGTGACCAGTCGCCAAGTTAATCGCCAAACGGCTCGTCAAGTCATGGTGATTAGCTTAGGCTATATGATAATTATGGGCTTGCTTGTGGCGGGATTCCTGGCTATGGGGATGGCGCCTGTCATAGGTGTCTTCCTCTTGTTAGCTTCCATGATCTATTTCCTACTTACTTTGTCTTATTTAAGTAAGAGAGCTGCAGGTAAATAAAGGAGAAACCGCTCGTGATTACAAGCGGTTTTGATTTTTCTTTCCCCTATTTATCTATTACATAGATAAATAGGGTATGAGTTAGCCAAATTACGTTCTTAAAAGTGAACAAATTTTGATTTCAAGACTAAAAATTCTAATAGAGCTCTCTTTATGTAAATTAAACAGTTGGAAGTCAATTCCAACTGTTTTTTTCTTTGGCTTTTGGGCTGACTCGAGGGGCTTCTTATGGTATGATAGAGGGTGGAAAAAAACGAAGCAAAGGGGTTGGTCGATGTGAGTCCCGACTTAAGGAGTGACAATATAAACTAAGACTCAAAGGAGGAAACCCCCTATGCTCGTAGAAGAAATTCAAACAGCCCTAGCAAATGAACATTCTGAGGCCATTTACCGTATGATTCGGGAACACCACCCGGCTGATATTGCCTTGGCCCTAGAAGAGCTTGAAGACGAAGAAGTTTTCAAGTTTGTCAGCTTGATCTCGGACAAGGCTCTAGCTTTGATTCTGGAGACTCAGATTTCTGAAGAACTCCAGGTTAAGATTGTTGAAGCCGTGCCTTTCGCCCGCATGCTCAATGTCTTCACCTACATGTCCCAGGATGACATCGTGGATATCTTGGGCAACCTATCCATTTGGCAACGTAAGCAATTCTTGAATATGATGAAGAATCGTGATTCGGATGACCTGGAGAAACTCCTGGCCTACGATCCCGATACTGCCGGCGGTCTCATGACTACCGAGTTCATCGCCTTGAATGAGAACTTAACGGTTTATGAAGCCTTCGAGACCATTCGTAAGATTGCGCCAGAGAAGGAAGTTATCGAGACACTATTCGTGGTCGATGCCAAGACCCTGCTCAAAGGGACAGTCGATATCCGTGATATCTTCACCAAATCCGATCAACAAAAACTCAGTGAAATTCTCAATCCTAACGTTATTTCGGTGACGCCGACGACGGACCAGGAAGAAGTTTCCCTGATTGTTACCAAGTATAACCTGTCAGTTGTACCGGTCGTTAATAACAAGAACCGGATTTTGGGGATTATCACCAACGACGATATCATCCACGTCATCAATGAAGAGTACACAGAAGATATGTACTTGATGGGTGGGGTGGACTCGGAAGAAACGCTAGATAGCCCAGTCTTCGAGTCCGTCAAACGCCGTCTGCCTTGGTTGGTTATCAACCTCTTCACAGCCTTTCTGGCCTCATCCGTTATCAACCTTTTCTCTGATACCATCAGCCAAATGGTGGCTCTAGCGGCTGCCATGCCGATTGTAGCTGGTATGGGAGGAAATGCCGGTACTCAGACCGTAACCATTGTGGTCCGTGCCCTAGCTTTGGGCGAAGTGGACTGGGGTGACTGGCGCGGAATGCTTAAGGAAATCGGGGCGGGTTTCGCCAACGGTCTCATTACCGGGGGCGTGGCTGCTATTGCTCTTATGCTTATGTACGGTAATGTCTACCTAGGGGTGGTTATCATCTTAGCTATGATTGTAGATATGGTCATTGCCGGAATTTTTGGTTACTTCATCCCCTTGGCGGTTAAGAAGTTCCGTGGGGACCCTGCCTTGGTATCAACCGTCTTCCTGACCACGGCCACTGACGTGTGTGGTTTCTTCAGCTTCTTAGGCTTGGCCACTCTCTTCATGCCTTTACTTGTATAATGATTATATTGCCTACTCCCTTGGGAGTGGGCTTTTTGCTTGATTGAACGCCTTAAACAGGCCAATCTCGTAAGCTAATGATAAGGCCAGCTGAGTGTCACTTTTGGCTTTTTAGGCCTTCGGACAAAATGGCATTACAGCGCCCTTAAATTATGGTAGAATAAGAAGGAAAAGTCTGTGACCCTAGGGTCCGAAAGGTGTGGTATTCATGCAACGTTTAGATGGGAAAATTCTCTCACAATCAATTTTCGCCCGGCTATCCCAGGCAACAGCGGCCTTCCGTTCCCAAACCGGGACCCAGCCCAAATTGACCGTTATCTCAGTAGGGGAAGATCCTGCCAGCAAGGTCTATGTTGGCCAGAAGCAAAAACGCGCCTTGGAAATTGGCTATGCCTTCGAATGGGTACTCTTGCCAGCAGATATTAGCCAAGAAGAATTGGAGCGGACCATTAAGGTTCACAACCAGGATCCTCAAACCCATGGGCTCTTATTGCAATTGCCTCTGCCAGAGCATTTAGATCCATTGTCAGCTATGCACTTAATTGACCCAGAGAAAGATGTGGATGGTTTCCACCCCCTGACCATGGGACGGGTCGTTGAAGACAATACAGACCTCTATCCTTGTACGCCAAAAGGCATTGTGCGACTCTTAGAAAATGCTCAGATTCCTTTGCAAGGTCAGAATGTGGTCGTCGTAGGCCGTAGCCAAATTGTGGGCTTGCCTATTTCTATCATGTTGATTAACCGCGGGGCCACTGTGACAGTCTGCAATTCCAAGACCCAGGACCTAGGACACTATACGCGTTATGCGGATATCTTGATTGTCGCGACTGGCCAAGCGCATTTAATTGGACCAGACCATCTTAAGGAAGGCGCAGTAGTAGTCGACGTTGGGATTAACCGGCTCATGTCTGGTAAGCTAGTAGGGGATGTGGATTTTGAAGCTGTAGCTCATAAGGTTAGCTACATCACACCAGTTCCTGGTGGAGTTGGCCCTATGACGGTAGCTATGTTGATGGAACAGACTTTTACTTGTGCCTGCCAACAACAAAACTTAGATCCCTTGACCTTCTTGAGCCAGGAGGAGGCCTAGTCAGTGACCGATACACAAAAGGACTATCTCAGTGTCAAGGCCCTGACCCGCTATCTCAAGCGCAAGTTCGACGTGGACCCTTACCTGCAGAAAGTCTATGTAGTAGGAGAGGTTTCTAACTTCCGCTTGCGGACAGGCCATCAGTACTTCAGCCTCAAGGAAGACAATGTTAAAATCAACGTCACCATGTTTAAACAGGCCTTTAGTAAGCTGCCTTTCAAGTTAGAAGAAGGCATGAAGGTCTTAGCAGTGGGTCGGGTTTCCATCTATGAACCCAGTGGCTCCTACCAATTAACCCTTGAGTCGCTTCAGCCGGACGGCGTGGGCTCCCTCTATCTGGCCCTAGAACAACTTAAGGCCAAGCTTAAGCAAGCGGGTCTCTTGGATTTGCCTAAGAAGCAACCGCGCCGTTTTCCACGGCGGATTGCAGTCATTACCAGTCCAAGTGGGGCCGTCATTCGCGATATTGTGACCACTCTCAAACGACGCTATCCTATTGCCCAAGTGGTAGTTTTCCCTACTCGCGTTCAGGGTAAGGAAGCCAGCGGCGAAATTGTCGCAGCCTTTGAACGGCTCAAGGCCAAGCAAGCGGCTTTTGATACCGTGATTTTAGCGCGTGGGGGCGGGGCCATTGAAGACCTCTGGCCCTTCAACGAGGAAATTGTGGCTCAGGCCATTCTAGCCTGCCCCTTGCCGGTCATCACAGCTATCGGCCACGAGACAGATACCACCATTGCTGACCTAGTGGGGGACCTACGTGCTCCGACACCAACCGCAGCAGCTGAAATGGCAGCTGAGGAATTAAGTCAAGTCTATCTCAAGTTGGAAGAAAGTCGAACCCGTTTGGCTCAAGCCATGCTAAGCCGGATTCAACATAAGCAAACCCAACTCCGTCGTTATCAGGAAGTCTATATTTTCCGGGAACCCGAGCGGCTTTACCAAGCCTATATGCAGCAAGTGGACCTCATCAAGGAGCGTTTGTTACGTGCTCAGTCGTCTTATCTGCAGGGGCAGGCTCAAGGCCTGGCTCTCCTATCCACTCGTCTTAAAGCCCAGGGGCCAAGCGGTCGTTTACATCTGGAAGGGGAGCGGCTAGCCCGCCTACGTCATCAGTTGCAACGGGCTATGGCTCAGACTAGTCAACATTATCAAGGAGAGTTGGCTCGTTATAGCCAGCTCCTAGAGGCCTATAGCCCCCTCAAGATTCTGGCGCGGGGTTATGCCATTATCGAAGATAAGCAAGAAGCGGTGAAGTCAGTCCAGCAACTTCAAGTTGGTCAGGTCATCGATTTAACTTTACAAGATGGCCAAGCCACCGCTCAAGTTCAAACCATTAGCGCTCAGAAAGGAAAAAAACATGGCAACAAAAAAGAAAAAGCCTGAGAGTTTTGAAGCAGCTCTAGCTGAATTAGACACCATTGTACAACAACTTGAACGAGGCGAATTGCCTCTAACTCAAGCTCTGGATGCCTTTAAGCAGGGGGTAGAATTAACCCAATACTGCCAAAAGACCCTCCATGATGCTCAAGAAACAGTCGCCAACATGATGGCAGAAGAGGGCGATTTTGTCCTAGATGAGGATGTCCAATGAACTTCTTAGAACTCGATACCCTGCGTCAGCTCTTCGAGCGGAGCTTGGACCAACAAACGCGTTATCACTTAACACCTCCTCGTCTTATTGAAGCCATGCGCTACTCCCTCAAAAATGGAGGCAAGCGCCTGCGTCCAGTCATGCTCTTGGCAGTTTTGGCGATTCAATCAGAAGACCTAGTCAAATGTGGCCTTAAGACAGCCATTGCCCTGGAGTATATTCACACCTATTCCCTGATTCACGACGATTTACCGGCCATGGATAACGATGACCTACGTCGAGGGCAAGCCACCAACCATAAGCGCTTTGGCGAGGGTCTGGCTATTTTGGCTGGGGATGCCCTCTTAACAGATGCCTTCCAAGTTCTGGTTTCAGATGACCTCTTGGATGACCGGATTAAGGTAGCCTTGATTGACCAACTCAGTCAAGCGGCTGGTTCTTGGGGTATGGTAGCGGGCCAAGTAGGGGATATTGAAGCTGAACAGACACCTGTTGACTACCAAGGCTTGAAGCAGATTCATGACCAGAAGACGGGTGCCTTATTCCGTTTTGCTTTAGAGGCTGGTGCTATTATTGGTGGGGCGGATGCGAGAACTTGCCAAGCCCTGCGTCAGTTTGGTCGTCATTTTGGTTTAGCCTATCAGATTCACAATGACCTAATGGATGTATTAGGCAGTCAAGAAGTGACAGGCAAGGTCACTCAGGCGGATCAAGCTCTAACCAAATCTACCTACCCAAGTCTTTTGGGTCTCCAAGGAGCCAAGGATGCCTTGGCTGCAGAAGTTAGCGCAGCTAGCCAAGTTTTAGAGGATTTAGCTAAAGAGAGCGGCCGCCCTTATCAGATTCTGGGGGGAATCTTGGATTATTTGGCACTACCCTCTGCTAAGTAAAAGGAGCAGCTATGAAAAAGGAACGCATTGATAAACTGGTAGTTCAGAGTGGCCTGACCGAATCACGCGAACAAGCACGTCGCTTGATTATGGCAGGGCAAATCTATGACAGCCAGAACCAACGTTATGACAAGCCCGGTGAAAAAGTGGATGCCTCCAAAGTATTCCACATTAAGGGCAAGACGCTACCTTATGTCAGTCGTGGCGGCCTTAAGTTAGAAAAAGCCATTAAGGTCTTTGACATTGATATGACTGACCAGATTCTCCTAGATATTGGGGCCTCGACAGGGGGCTTCACGGATGCGGCACTCCAATTTGGTGCAGCCAAGTCCTATGCCTTAGATGTCGGCTACAACCAACTAGCCTATTCCCTACGCCAAGATCCACGAGTCATTGTCATGGAGCGGGAGAACTTCCGCTATGCCCAACCTGACCAATTCCAAGAAGGACAACCAAGCGTGGCTTCTATCGACGTCTCCTTTATCTCCCTACGTTTAATTTTGCCACCTTTGGTGCCCATTCTAGCGCCAGGAGGCACCGTCCTTATGCTGATTAAGCCACAATTTGAGGCTGGTAAGGAACGCGTGGGTAAGAAGGGAATCGTGAAGGATCCGGCAGTTCACTTAGATGTCCTCAAGGAAATCCTGTCCTATGCCTGTGGCTTAGGCTATCGTCTACGTGATTTGACCTTCTCGCCTATTACCGGTGGCGAAGGCAATATCGAATTTTTGGCCTATCTGACTAACGACCAAGACCTAGCTAATGACTCTTGGCAGCAGGTGGATTTAGCCGGTGTGGTGGAAGCTGCACATACAACTTTTGAATAAAAGAGATTAGACAAGAAAGGAGGCCCGAATATGTTACGGAGTCTCAACATTGAAAATTTTGCCATTATCGACCATGTGACCCTGGATTTAGAGATGGGGATGACCGTTCTAGCAGGGGAGACTGGGGCTGGGAAATCGATTATTATTGATGCCCTCAGCTTGCTTATGGGCAGCCGTGGGACCAACGATTTAATCCGGCAAGGTGCCGATAAGCTGGTAGTGGAGGGTCTCTTTTCTATGTCGCCAGCTCCTGAACCCCTGTTAGCACAATTAGCAGCTTTTGGCTTGGAGCTTGAGGACCAAGAAGACCTGATTATACGGCGTGAGCTTAACCGCCAAGGCAAGAATACCGTTCGGGTTAATGGTCAGTTGGCCAATGTTTCTTTGCTTAAGCAAATTGGCTATTACCTAGTCGATATTCATGGCCAAAATGAGCATCAGGCCTTGCTTAATAAGCAATTCCACCTCAGCCAGTTGGACCAATTTGCAGGTGAGCGCCTAAATCAGCTAAAACAAACTTATCAAGCTGCCTTCGAGCGCTATGATCAGCTACGTAAGGACTGGCTAGCCAGTCAGCAGGAGGGGAGTGACAAGCGCCAACGCTTGAGCTTCTTAGAATTTCAGTTGCAAGAATTAGAAGCCGCTAACTTAGTCGCTGGGGAAATGGCCCAGTTAGAACAGGAAAGTCGGCGTCTACAAAACAGTCAGAAGATTGGCCAAGCATTGGCGACGGTTAATCATTTGCTATCGGAAGCTGACACCAGCGCCTTGACGCAACTGAGCCAAGCCCAAGCAGCCTTAGAGGAAGTAGCCAGCTACGATTCTAGCTATCCGGCCTTGGCGGCCCAACTGCAAGATCTCTACTACCAACTAGAAGAAGTGGCCCACCAACTAGCGGTCAGCAACCAGGAGGTAGACAATGATCAAGCCATTGATGAATTGGAAGCGCGTCTCAGCCAATTAGGCCAACTGACCCGAAAATATGGTATGGATGAAGCTCAGCTATTGGCCTATTATGATGCCATTAGCGAAGAAATTTACCAGCTCACACACCAGGAACAGTATACAGAGCGTCTAGTTAAGGACTTAACGGTCGCTTACCATGACTGTCTGGCGGCTGGTCAGGCCCTAGACCAAGGCCGACGCCGGGAAGCTCAGGACCTAGTAGCAGCGATTGAAGCAGGACTGGCCGATTTGTATATGGCCAATGCGCGATTCCAAGTTGACTTTACGAACTTGGATAGTGACTCTAGCCTAGCTAGTCTACTGCCAGATGCACAGCGCTTAAGTGCCGAAGGTTTAAGTCAGGTAGAATTTTATGCGACCACCAACCTTGGTGAAGCCATGAAGCCTCTGGTTAAGATTGCTTCAGGTGGTGAGTTATCGCGCTTTATGTTGGCCCTCAAACGGGTCTTCAGCCAAGGAATGACGGATATGACCTTGGTCTTTGACGAGATTGATACAGGGGTGTCAGGCCGGGTAGCCCAGGCCATTGCGGAGAAGATGCAAGGCATTGCCCAGCATCACCAACTGCTTTGTATTACCCATTTAGCTCAAGTAGCTGCAAGTGCCGACCAACATCTTTACATTGAGAAAGTTGTTGAGAATGAGCGTACGCGCACCCGCGTGCAGGCATTGAATGAAGAAGGCCGTATTGAAGCTATCGCTAGCATGATGTCTGGTAAGGTCTTAACGCCAGCTTCCCTGCAAATGGCCCAAGATTTACGTCGTCAGTTGCAGGCCCATCATGCCAAACTAGGCGAGGAGGACTAAGCCATGTTGAAGATTTACGCCCATCGTGGCAATCAAGATCAGGCTGTCGAAAACAGTTTGACGGCCTTCCGAGATGCCGTGACAGCGGGTGCAGATGGTATTGAATGCGACCTGCACTTAACGGCAGATGGTGCCCTAGTTGTAATCCATGATGAGCAATTAGACCGAACCACGGATAGCCAAGGTGAGATTAGCGATTTAAGCCTGGCCCAGATTCAAGCCGCACGTCTGCGCTTTCCCGATGGTCGTCTGACCCAAGATAGAGTACCTAGTCTGCCAGAATTATTGAATTTATTGCGAGATTTAGATTTTAAGGGGACGTTGAATCTAGAACTTAAAACTGACCAAAAGGACTATCCTGGCATCGAAGCTGCTGTTTTAGCCACAGTGGAGGAGCTGGCAGCAGATTTTGACATTGTCTATTCTAGTTTTAATTGGTACACGCTCCAACGCCTTAAGGCGCTAGCCCCGGGGGCTAAGATTGCAGCCTTAGTAGAAGAAGCCCTTTTGTCTTATTTGTCACATTTACCAGCTTTAGAGCCGACGGCCATTCATTTGGATCGACAACTTTACCAAGATGAGGATTTGCGAGCTCAGTTCAAGCAGTGGCCTATCCGTCTCTGGACAGTCAATGATCCGGCTGATTGGACGCATTATGCAAGTTTGGCCCAAGATGGCCACTTAGAAGCCATTATGACCGACACGCCAGCTGCTGCACTTGCAGTACGAGACCAAGGGGAGGCTTGCCATGACTAGATTAGCGGCTCCCTTAATCGTCATTGGAGGGCCCACCGCGGTGGGCAAAACCCAACTCAGTATTGACCTAGCCAAGCGCTTTGGGGGCGAGATTATTAATGGCGATCGTCTGCAATTTTATCGCGGCTTGGATATTGGGACGGGTAAGGTGACGCTAGAAGAGATGCAGGGTGTGCCCCATCATGCCTTGGACTTTCTGGATGTTGACCAGGATTATGATGCCAGCCAGTTTCAGGCTTTAGCCCAGCACTTGATTAGGGATTGTCACGCGCGAGGTGTTCTGCCAATTTTGGTTGGTGGCTCAGGTCTTTATCTAGAAGGTTTACTTTATGATTTAGAGTTCGGTGGAAAGGCTAGCCATGACCCGCTCATCCGCCAAGCCCTCGAACAACGTTTAGAGGCGGAAGGGGTAGAGGTCCTCTATGCCAAATTGTCAGCACAAGACCCAGTCGCAGCGTCTAAGATTCCAATTCAAAATCATCGTCGTCTCTTGCGAGCCCTAGAAGTTATGCAGGTGACGGGGCAAAAATTCTCCGACCAGAGTCAGCATGAGAACGCCCAAGCGCGTTATGAGACCTGTATTCTAGCCTTAGACCGGCCCCGTGACCAACTCTACGAGCGAATTAACGCTCGAGTCCAAGCCATGGTAGCGCAGGGACTGGAAGCAGAAGTTCGTCATCTCTACCAACTAGCGCGGGGCCAGTTGTTGCCAAGCGTACAAGGTATTGGTTACAAGGAATGGTGGCCATATTTGGCAGGGGACATGACCGACCGTGAGGCAGTTATAGCCGCTATTCAGCAAAATTCTAGGCGCTATGCCAAGCGTCAACTAACCTGGTTCCGCAATCGTATCCAGGGCACCCACTGGCTAGATGCCAGTGATTATGAGATGGCTTTGGCCCAGGCAACTAGCCTCGTACAAGACTTATTAGATAGCCAAGCAAAGAAAGGAGGGACCCTATGATAGACTTACAAGTTGGCCCTGAACGCGTCCTAGTCATGGCCGTTCAGACGGATCAATATAGTCCGGAACAATTTCAAGTAATCTTAGATGAAATGACCTCGTTAACGGAGACAGCAGGTGGCCAGGTCATTGAAGTAGTCACCCAGAAGTTGCCTAAGTTAGATGGCCGGACGGCAGTCGGAAGCGGTAAATTAGAAGAGATTGCCGCCCTAGTGGAAGCCCGTGAGATAGATTTAGTCATTAGTCTTAATGCCCTGACACCTAGCATGAACCGTCAACTGGAAGCCAGTCTCAAGGTTCAGGTCATCGATCGAGTTCAGCTAATTTTGGATATCTTTGCTATGAGGGCTCGAAGTCGCGAGGGGAAACTCCAGGTGGCTCTAGCCCAGTATAACTATCTCCTGCCACGGCTCTACGGCCAAGGTAAGCATCTGTCTCGCCAAGGTGGGGGGATTGGGACCCGCGGGCCTGGTGAAACCAAGTTGGAAAGCGATCGTCGCCATATTCGCAGCGTTATTCACCACGTTAAGGAAGAGTTGGCTGATATTGCCGCCCATCGTGAGCGAACCCGTTCTCGGCGTGCTCAGGGCGGTCACTGGCAAGTCGGTTTGGTAGGCTATACTAATGCCGGCAAGTCTACCTTGCTAACCCAGTTGACACAGTCAGAGACCTACGTCCAAGACCAACTTTTTGCAACCTTAGACCCCTTAACTCGGCGTATGCCCCTTAAGGGTGAGGATCGCTTTACCTTGACGGATACGGTTGGTTTCATTGAAGAGTTGCCAACAGAACTCATTCATGCATTTAAGTCAACCCTGGAAGAAATCGGAGGCATGGACTTGTTACTACATGTCGTCGATGCTTCGGATCCTGCTCAGACGCTACATGAGCAGACAGTTCTGCGAATCATTAAGGAGCTAGGATATGGGCACTTGCCAGTCCTAACAGTCTACAATAAGATTGATTGTTTGGCTCCAGGTCAGTCAGTTCAAGCAACGGCCTTTCCAAGTATCGCCATCTCTGCCTATGAACCTAGTCATATTGATCGTTTGAAGCAGGAAATCTGGAAGCTGTTGATGGCAGATGCTGACTGGGTTGACCAACGCATTCCTGCCCATGAAGCCTATAAAGTGGCGGGCATGCGTCAAGAACTCCTAGTGACTAAATTCGACTATGATGAAAATACTGGCGACTATCACCTGCAGGGTTATCGTCGTCGCCAGCAAGACCGAGAGGAGGAGACGCATTGATTACAATGCAAGATATTATTGAAGAAGGACATCCTACCCTCCGCCAAGCTGCGGAAGCCGTAGAATTTCCTTTGACCGACGAGCTCAAGGCAACTGCCTTAGCTATGCACGAATTTTTGGTTAATAGCCAAAATCCTGAGATTGCCGAGAAATACGGCCTTCGTGCTGGTGTGGGCTTAGCTGCTCCGCAGATTAACCTACCTAAGCAAATTTTTGCAGTTCATATTATGAGCTATGATGAAGAAGGCAATGAGGCGGAACCGCTCTTGAGTGAGATTCTCTTCAATCCTAAGATTATCAGCCATTCTGTTCAGGAAGTGGCTTTGCGTGATGGGGAAGGTTGCCTATCTGTTAATCGTGAAGTGCCGGGTCTGGTGCCACGACCTCGCCGCATACGACTGCGCTACCAAGATATGGAGGGCAAGGAACATGAGCTCCGTCTACGCGACTATGAAGCCATTGTAGTACAACACGAACTAGACCATCTCAAAGGCATCATGTTCTATGACCATATTAACCAACAACAGCCTTGGTATGAAAAACCAGGTTTAGAACTATTGTAAGACCGAGTGACTGGGTAATAATCTCAGTCCTCTTTTTTTATGGGGAGGGGAATCTATTTTTACCTATCTGATTTAGATTGCTTGGCTCTATCTTGTCATGGGAAAGAAATGCGGTTAAAATAAGAAAGAAAGAGTTTGCAAATGCTGGGTGAATTCCGGCTAAAAGGAGATATTTATGTCAGCAACACACAAGCCAATTATCCCCCATGGCCCAGTCCCAAGTCCCGCTCAATGGGCCTATCATCAAGATGAATTAGCAGCCTTCATTCACTTCGGTCCCAATACTTTCAATGACCGAGAGTGGGGGACCGGGACAGAGTCACCAGAAGACTTTAATCCTAGTGACTTTGATGCTTACCAATGGGTTCGCGTGCTTAAGGAAACAGGCTTCAAACGTCTTATTCTGGTGCTCAAACATCACGATGGTTTTGTCCTCTATCCTTCAGCCTATACGGATCACAGTGTCAAAGCTAGTCCCTGGCGACTAGGGCAGGGGGATGTCTTGGCTGAGGTATCGGCTGCAGCCAATCGCTATGATCTGCCCCTTGGCTTCTATCTATCGCCTTGGGATGCCCACCATCCTGATTATCATGTTGATCGCCAGGAGGCCTATAACGACTATTACTTTAAGCAATTGCAAGAGTTGTTCGAGAATCCAGCTTACGGCTATCAAGGGCGCTTCGTCGAAGTCTGGTTAGATGGCGCGCGTGGCGAAGGGGCCCAAGCCGTGACTTATGATTTTAAACGTTGGTTCGACTATATTGATTCGCAAGGTTATCCTATCGCAATCTTCTCAACAGAACCGACCGCTTTGCGCTGGGTAGGCAACGAACGTGGCTACGGAGGCGACCCACTCTGGCAGAAGGTGAAGACTGACCGTCTACGGCAGGGGGATGTTGATTATCTCAACCATGGGGATCCTGAAGGGGACCTCTACTCCCTAGCTGAGGTGGATGTTTCCATCCGCCCAGGCTGGTTCTATCATGATAACCAGCAACCAAAGTCAGTGGCTGAACTGATGGATATTTACCTTCATTCGGTTGGCAAAGGGAGCCCACTTCTACTTAATATCCCGCCTGATCGGCGAGGCCAGTTTGCTGAGGCAGATATTGAGGTTCTACGAGACTTCCAGCTTGCGCGGCAAGCCCTCTATGAGACCAATTATTTAGCAGGTGGCCAAGTCCTAGATAGCAATGGGCAGTCGCAGAATCAATTACTAGATCAATCGGGTCTTTGGCAGGCTTCTGTTTGCCATGATAACCTGCTAGAGTTAGTCCTACCTCAAGTTGCTAGCTTGGACCTAGTCCAAATTCAAGAAGCCATTCAGTATGGTCAACGGGTGTCAGCCTTTCATATTGATTACTTAGATCAAGCAGGCCAGTGGCAACCATTTGCACAAGGTCATACCCTAGGCTATCGTCGGCTAGTTAAAGGGCCGCTAGTTCAGACTCAGCGTCTACGACTGGTACTTGATCAGGCGCAAGCTGCACCAATCCTGAGTGGCCTAGCAGTCTACCGTTGGCCAGATCAAGCCAAGACTCAGCAAACATCAAATGAAGTGACTTTTGGGCAAGCTTGCTATAAGGGGACTAAAGGTCAACCTTTGACCGTTACTTTGCTTCGACAAGGGGATTTGAGTCAGGTACTTAAGATTAAACTTGCTACTGAACCTGGGACTGGCGTACATGGACGCGTTTATGAGGACGCCCAATACCAGGTAAGCTTTGAAGTGGGTCAGGAAGTGGCTCAGCTCCAAATTCCTAGCCTCTATTATGCTCAAGACCAAGCACATGATTTCTATCTAAAAATCCTGCCGGATGGACCTAAAACCAGACTACTAGTTCAGTAACAAGGGATTAGGGTTTAATTCTAGTTCAAAATTCTTTATAATAAGAGTAGACATTAGCAAAGTAGGTGAAACATCGAATGAATATTGGCTTTTTTACGGATACCTATTTTCCGCAAGTGAGTGGGGTATCGACTTCAGTTAAGCTCCTAAGAGATGAGTTGGTTCGCCAAGGACATGAAGTCATTATCTTCACTACAACTGATCCCAATGCGAGGCCAGAACCAGGCGTTGTGCGTCTGCCTAGCGTGCCTTTTGTAAGTTTTGAGGATCGGCGGGTGGCCTATTCAGGTTTCGAACGCTGCCTTAAGATTGCCCGTAATTATCAATTGGATTTGGTCCATACCCATACGGAATTCAGCCTGGGTTTGGCGGGCCGTTATGTGGCAAGCCGTCTCAAAATTCCGACTATCCATACCTACCATACCATGTATGAGAACTATACCCATTATATTCTCAACGGCAAGTTAATCCGCCCTGGCACAGTTAAGGTCTTATCCAAGGTCTTCTGTGACCAAGGAAATGGCGTTATTGCCCCTAGCCTCATGACCAAGGACACCTTGACGTCTTATGGCATTAAGGCGCCTATCCGAGTCATTCCAACAGGGGTTGAGATTCCAGAATACAATCCGGAAGGCCGTCAAAGCTTGCGCCAGAAGTTAGGTTTGAGCCAAGATGATATCGTGCTTCTCTCTCTCTCTCGTCTGTCCAAAGAAAAAAATATCGCGGCAGTCTTGGAAGTCTACCCAAGAGTCCTAGATAAGTTGCCGCAAGCCAAATTAGTCATTGTAGGCGAGGGACCAGAACGCCCAGTCTTGGAGCAACAGGCAAAGGATTTAGGCATTAAGCCTATCTTTGTCGGTGAAGTAGAACACAGTCAAGTCTCCGCATATTACCAAATGGCGGACCTCTATATTAATGCCAGCATGTCAGAGTCACAAGGTTTGACCTATTTGGAGGCTTTTGCCAACCGTCTACCGATTATAGCCAAGCGCAATGATTACTTGGCTGGCATTATGACCAATGATAATTTTGGTGCCTTGTTCGATGATTTTGAAGATTTCGACCGTGCCATCTTAGATTATTTGGCTAAGATGGAGGCCGGTTTCCGGCCAAATATTGACCGCCAATTGCTTTATCCGCTGTCGCTCGAGCATTTTGAGCAACAAGTGGCAGACTTCTATGAGGAAGTGATTAAGCAAAACAAACGTCGTAAGCGGAGTAGTGGCCTAAATAAAGTTGTGGCCGGAGTTAAGTATCGCTACAAGCAGCTGATGGGAGGTTAAGCAGATGGCAAGCGTTGGATTTATTGGCCTAGGTGTTATGGGAGCCGCGATGGCGCGTCACTTGATGGGCGCGGGTTATCAGCTAGTCTTGTATACGCGGACAAAAGCTAAGGCGGAGCCTTTGTTGCAAGCTGGTGCCCGGTGGGCGGATACGCCCAAAGAGCTAGCCCAGGCTTGTGACCTAGTTTTTACGATTGTGGGCTATCCTCAGGATGTTGAGAGCACCTATTTTGGTCTAGAGGGTCTCTTTGCCGGCGCCCATCCGGGTAGTTGTTTCGTGGATATGACCACGTCTACCCCTCAATTAGCAGTTAAAATTGCTGAGAAAGCCCAAGAACTGGGTGTTGAAGCCTTAGATGCACCAGTATCAGGTGGCGATTTAGGGGCTAGAGAGGCGCGCTTGACCATTATGGTAGGCGGGACCAAGGCGAGCTATGAGCGTGTTTTACCATACTTGGAAGTGATGGGTAAGACCATTAAGCGCCAGGGTGGTCCGGGTGCTGGTCAACACACTAAGATGGCCAATCAGATTATGATTGCTGGGACCATGACGGGGCTGACTGAGATGTTGGTCTATGCTAAGGCGGCGGGCTTAAGCCTTGATTCTGTCTTAGAGACTGTTGGGGCCGGCAGTGCATCCAACTGGTCCATGACCAACTATGCACCTCGTATCTTGCGACAAGACTATTCACCAGGCTTCTTCGCTAAGCATTTCAAGAAAGATTTAGGTATTGCCTTGAATGAGGCAAAGGCTATGGGCTTGGATTTACCAGCTACCAGTCTGGCTTGGCAACTCTACGATAAACTCTGTGCAGCTGGCCATGAAGATGATGGGACCCAGGCGCTTATCAAATTATGGTGGCAGTCAGAGTGAGAAACTTGCGTCTAGCTTGAAAGTAAGATATGATAACATTGTAGTTTGAGGAATGTTGTCCAGACTTTGCCTCATAGCGAGAAATCGTAGCGCAATGGGCAGCAGAGTTAAGAATGGAGTGAAACTATGAAAAGTTCAGTATTAAATGGGATTATCCAACGTTTAGAAGCTATGACCCATACCGAAAGTGACGTAGAAGTACGCCGCTTCGAGATTGAAGGCGTGGAAAAATGCCAAGTGGCTTATGTAAAAGAAAGCGACACCTTTGAACTGACTGACCACCAATCTGGGTCTGTCTTCCAATACGATGACATCGACCTAGTAGCAATCGAAATTTTCGAGATGTTAGGTTAATAAATGAGACAAAGAGGTTAGGGCCATGGCTCCTAGCCTCTTTTAATTTGCTGGTAGGCTTAAGTAGAAGCTTAAGGTTTGATTAAAGCCGACGAAATCAAGGACGAGCGGGCTTTCTTATGCTATAATGGAAGTGATAGACTTTAAAGGAGCAATGTGTGAATGAAACGCTACATAACGCCAAGTTGGACTATTAACTCGGTCTATGATATCCAGCCCCAAGACCTGCTCAAGCGGGGCTATGGGGCGGCCATTATTGACCTAGATAATACCGTCATTGCTTGGAATAATATGAACTATACAGAAGAAATGGCAGACTGGATTAGCCGTATGACGCAAGCCGGTGTTAAGATTTATATCTTATCCAACAATAAGGTGGAGCGAGTTGCCAAGGTGGCTGAACCACTAGGAATTCCCTATAAGGCCGGGGCGCTCAAACCTCGCCGTAAGAATTTCCAGGTGGCTTTGGATGCTTTGGGAACTAGTCAGGCTAATACTATTATGATTGGCGACCAAATCATGACCGATATTATCGGGGCTAACCGAGCTAAAATGGCTAGCATTTTAGTCAAACCAATCGCTCGTAACGACAACTTCTATACTTGGGCCAATCGGGCTATTGAACGACTTGCGCTTAAGTTAGTCGGCATTAAACGCAAAGGTGACTGGGGGGATCAACTTGACTGAGGAACACTACCAATGTATCGGCTGTGGGGCAACAATCCAGAGTCAAGACCCTGAGCAAGCCGGTTATTTACCAGCTTCTGCCCTAGCCAAAGGCTTAGAAAAAGGGCAGTTTTACTGCCAACGTTGCTTTAAGTTGCGCCACTACAATGAATTACAAGACCTGCAAATTCCTGACCAAGTCTTCCTAGACAAGCTCAGCGAAATTGCCCATGATGATGCCTTGATTATCAATGTCTTAGATATCTTCGATGTCGAAGGCAGTCTCATCCATGGCTTGGCTCGTTTTATTGGTAACCAACCTTTTGTGGTTTTCGGGAATAAATTCGACTTACTCCCTAAGGTGACCCGTCAGAATCGCGTCAAGCATTGGCTCAAAGGCATTTTGGCTGACAATGGCCTCTTTCCACAAGATATTATCCTTGGGAGCGCCCATAAGGGCCATACCCTAACCGAACTGATGGAATTGATTGAAGCCAATATCCATGACCGTAATATTTATATTGTTGGTGTTACCAATGTGGGTAAGTCTACGCTGATTAATCAGCTTCTAGCTCATTATGGTGGGGAGGGGCAGATTATTACGACCTCCAACCATCCAGGTACGACTTTGGATATGATTCATATCCCCTTGACGCCTGATCACGCTATTATTGATACACCAGGGATTATCCACCGTACCCAGCTAGCCCATTATCTATCGCGGGAGGCCATGCGTAAGCTCTTGCCAAGCAAGCCTTTCAAACCTATGACTTTCCAGCTTAATGCGGGACAGACCATTTTCTTAGCAGGTGTTGGACGAGTTGATTTTGAAAAAGGGGAGCGGACCTCCTTTACCTATTATGTCTCCAAGGATTGCTACCTACACCGCACCAAGTTGGACAAGGCGGATGCCTTCTATGCCCAACACAAAGGTGGCTTACTAAACCCACCTAGTGAGGATGAAGCTGCTGATTTTCCTGACTTAGTGGCAAAGGAATTAACCCTCAGTCAGGACCAAGATGTGGCCATCTCAGGTCTAGGTTGGTTCAGCGTGAATCGTCCTGTCCGTGTGACGGTTTGGGTACCCAAAGGGGTAGCAGTAACCGTTCGCGACGCTATTATTTAAGAAAGACAAGAGGGACAAGCAAGTGACATCACTTAACAAGAAACAAGTTAACCATCTTAAAAAGATTGCTCATCACGAAAAACCAATTTTTCAGATGGGCAAGGAAGGTCTAGGCCAAACTTTCGTTGATCAGGTGGATCAGGCCTTGACAAAGCGGGAACTAATTAAGTTTAAGGTCCTGCAGAATAGCGAAGAAGAAATTCGGGAAGTAACGGCAGAGATTGCCGATGCCCTTGATGCCCATGTGGTTCAGGTTATCGGCCACACAGGCGTGCTCTACCGACCTTCTCATATTGCCAAATATCAGAAATTATCTGCTGATATTAAGAAAATCAAGTAAGACCATGCCCATACTTGGGCTGACTTAAGCCAATCATTCAAAGAGGTGATCGCATGATGACACAAACGGAAACCCTAGGTAAGACCCTGACTAGCCTGGCTCAAGAAGTGCAGGTTCAGGGGCCTAAACGCATTGGCATACTAGGTGGTGCCTTTAACCCACCACATTTAGGTCATTTGCTACTAGCCGAGCAGGTGGGAAAGGAATTGGAATTAGACGAAGTCTGGTTCATGCCGGTAGCCAAGCGTCACTACGAGCAAGAGGGGACAGATGTGCCCGTCATTCATCGGCTCAAGATGGTGCAACTGGCCATTCAGGACAATCCCTTCTTCAAGATTCAACCTTATGAACTTTTGCATGGCGACAAACTTTTTACAGTCGATACCATGCGTTATTTCCGTCGCCTCTTCCCAGACGCTCAGTTCTATTACCTGATGGGAGCAGACCGAGCTCAGAAATTACATAAATGGCATCAGATTGAGCAATTAGCTGAGCTAGTCCAATTTGTGGCGCAAAAGCCAGTCGGGACGCCTATGCCCGAGACCGAGTGGCCGGTTGATTGGGTAGAAGCCCCAACCTTGCCTGTCAGTTCAACCGATATTCGCTTGCGGGTCTTCTGTGACCAAAGCATTCGCTATCAAGTGCCTAAGGTGGTGGCTGACTATATTGAAGCCCAAGGACTCTACAAAACGGCCTTTGGTCGAGCATAGGGGGAGGCAGACATGACTTATTGGAATACCAATCGTCAGGCCTTCTTGGATGATTTGGCTCAACGTATCAAGCCAAAACGTTATCAGCACGTTCTGAGGGTGGAGCAGACGGCTATTGAATTGGCTGAACGCTATGGAGCGGATGTCGAAGCGGTCAGCATTGCAGCTTTAGCTCATGACTATGCCAAAGACTTGGACGTGGAGCAGGCGCGTGTTCTGGCTCAGACTTTTTGGCCGCAAGTGGATTTAAGTCAAGAGGGCAGCAACATTCTACATGGTCCTGCCGCAGCTCAAATCCTTATGGACCGCTATGGTGTGACTGACCGTCGCATCCTAGAAGCGGTGGCTGGCCACACTGTGGGCTGGTATCAATTTGATTTAATCGGCAAGATTCTTTATCTAGCTGACTATATGGAGCCAGGCCGTGATTTTCCAGGTGTGGAAATAGCTAGGGAGCTTGCTGCAACTGATTTGGATGCGGCATGCTGGTACAAAATCAAACGCACTTTAACTTATTTAATTGACAAGGAAAAACCTCTCTTTGATGGGGCGGTAGAAATCTACAACCGTTGGTGCCAAGAGGGGATTTAGGAGGAACCTATGACAAAAACAGCTTTAGAAATTTTAGAATTAGCCGTTCGGGCAGCTGATGACCGTTTGGCTCAAGACATCGTGGCCTTAGATGTACGCAATGTGACTCCTATTGCCGACTACTTTGTAGTTACGCATGCGCGCAACGATAAACAATTGGATGCCATTGTGGACTCTATCGTAGAGGCGGCCCACAAGGAAGGCCTAGAAGTCAAGAACGTCGAAGGTAAAGACGGTGGTAAGTGGGTTCTGATTGACTTAGTGGAAGTCATTATCCATGTCTTCCATTACACTGAACGCGACCACTACAATTTAGAGAAATTATGGCGAGATGCACCCTTAGTGGATGTTAGCGCCTGGGTTAGTGCCCAATGACCACCGGTAACTTCAGTCAAATAGCCCATGTCTACGACCACTTCAATGATTTAGAAATCTATGAACGCTGGTTGGACTTTACCTTGACTAGCCGGGATCAAGCTCCAGGCAAGGTTTTAGATGCTGCCTGTGGGACGGGCTGGTTCACTCAGCTTTTGGCGCCTTTCTGTGGCCAAATCTTAGGCTTTGACTACGACCCGGCCATGATTAAGGTAGCCCAGGAAGAGCCAGGCAACAGTGAGAATTCTGCATATCTGGTAGCGGATCTTTTGGATTTGAGTGCCTTAGACCAAGATTATGATCTCATCACTTGTTATGCGGACTCTCTTTGTTTCTTGGCCGATCCTGACCAGGTAGCCAAAGCCTTGAAAGAGTTATTTGGGCGATTGGCTCCAGGGGGGCAACTTTTGTTTGACGTTTGGACACCACAACAAATTGAGAATTTTGATGGTTTTTCTTACTTTGATAGTGACGACCGCTATGCCTTGCTGTGGGATAGTGAGTCGAATTTGGATCAATTAAGTGTACAACACTACCTGACGGTTTTTGAACAAGTTGGGCGCTATTATCAAAGGACAGACGTCAGCTTAGAAGAAAGAACCTATCCCCTAGCTTGGTACCAGTCAGCGCTGAAAGAAGCCGGCTTTAGCCAGGTAGAAGTACTAGTGGACTTCGGCCAGGCCTATTATCAGGAAGGGCAGACGGCTGACCGTTGGTTCTTCCGTGCTAGTAAGTAAGGAGTCAGGAAAGGAGGCTAGGACATGGCCCTGATAGGAATTTTGGCGGAGTATAATCCCCTACATCGGGGGCATGCCTACCAACTGGACTGGGTCAAGCGGCACTTTCCCCAGGACCAAATTCTGGTTTTGATGAGCGGCAATGTGGTCCAACGCGGCGAGTTTGCTATCATAGATAAATGGCATCGAGCTCAGGCCGCAGTAGCCGCAGGGGCTGATTTAGTGATTGAATTGCCGACCCTAGCAAGTTTGCAGTCAGCGGATTACTTTGGTCGACACGGGATGGCTATCTTAGCCAAGTTAGGTGTGGAGCGGATTGTCTTTGGAACAGAAAGTGCCCAGATTGCTCAGCTTAAGGACTTCTTAGCTTGGGAAGCTCAGCATCAGGCTCATATCGACAAGGGCATTCAAGATGCGCTCAAGACTGGATTAGCCTACCCAGCAGCCTATCAAGTGGCTATTCAGTCCCTGGCTGATTGGTCGGATCTAGCGCCTTGGCAGGCCAATCACCAGCTGGGGCTTCAGTATCTTAAGACACTCGCTCAGCTAGCCCCTGATTGTCAGGTGCTGAGCCTGCCTCGCTTGCAGGAAACTGAGGATGGGCAACCTGTTCTGAGTGGGTCTGCTATTCGCCAAGCCTTTCGCCAGGGCCAGGAAATATCGGCAGATTTAGCACCTGGCCTTCAGGGCCAGCTTAGTCCTGAACTGGATGCACCTTGGTCGGCCTACTGGCCTTACCTGCGCTATCAGTTACTGACCCAACCGCCGGCTTCTCTAGAGCAAATAGCCGGTGTCAAAGAAGGTTTAGCCAATCGCCTTAAGTCTCAAGCTGGGATTAAGGAGAAATGGGAGGACTGGCGTCAAGCCATGATTTCCAAGCGTTGGACTCAAGCTGCCATTCAGCGAGTTGCCATGGCTATTCTCTTGCAAATTCCTCAGACGGCAGTGACTGCTTTTAACCACGAAACGACACCCCAAGCCTTCAGATTGCTAGATGCCTCTCAAGCGGGGCGACCTTGGCTGGGGGCCTGGCGTAAGCGAGAGGATTTAAGTGTCTTTAGCCAATATAAACCTGCTTATGAGAAGGATTATGGCTGGAATTTAGTTGCGGACGCCATCTACCAGTTACGCCCGGGAGGACAGATTCAGTCACAAGTCCAACCTAAACAAGTTCTCAGCTTTCTTTGACAAAAAAATTAGAAAGCTAGGCTGAAAAGGGGCTAGAAACGATTGACAGGACCCTAAAATTTAAGTATAATACAAGAGTCGTTTTAGAGGTGATATTAGATGAAATGGACCTTACGTAAAATTCGCGACCACAAGGAAGAGCTACTCCACTTCGATGTCGAATTGGATGTGGCGGCCAAGGTGCAAGCGATGGAACCGTCAATTCTCCATTTAACTCCCGTTCAAGTAACAGGTTATTTCGTTGCTCATGGACAGGAAATATTCTTGCATTGTACCGCAAGTACAGTGATGACATTGCCATCAACTCGCAGCTTAGAACCTGTACCGGTTCATTTACAAGTTCCGATTGACGAACGCTATGTGATGCCGGAATATGATGCGAATGTCGATGAGTACGAGGAGACGACAATTGTGCTCGAACACGATTATATCGACCTCGAGTTAGCAGTCATCGATGCCTTACTGTTGAATCTCCCAATGCGTGTCGTTGGTGAAGAGGAAGAGACGGCTGCATTACCAAGTGGCAAGGATTGGGCTGTGTTGACGGAGACGGATTATCTAGCAAGTCTAGAACGTCAGTCATCGGAAGCAGGGGACCCACGCTTTGCTAATCTAAGAGCTCTATTAAACGAAGCCAATGCGGATGAGTAATCTTATTCATTCCACAAATTTTTCAGGAGGTGTAAACCATGGCAGTACCAAAGAGAAGAACTTCAAAAGCACGTAAAAACAGACGTCGTACCCATTTCAAATTAGTTGTTCCAGGAATGAACCCTTGTCCTGAGTGTGGTGAATTACGTTTAAGTCACCGTGTATGCTCAAACTGTGGTTACTACGACGGCAAACAAGTCGTAGCCAAGGAAGCTTAATTATAGTAATGTTGAGGAAGTCATCCAATCGGATGGCTTTTTTCTTTTGCCCTTGGCGTTTGCCTAGCAGAGCTGATGCAGGAGCATCCTGCTTGACCTTTATTGACCAAAAGGGTATACTGAGACAGTAGTAATCGGCTCAGAGCCGAATCCGAAGGAGGAAAGGGAATGAACTTAATTCCTACAGTCATTGAACAATCGTCACGTGGCGAACGCGCCTACGATATTTATTCACGACTCTTAAAAGACCGTATTGTCATGTTATCCGGTCCTATTGATGATGCGGTGGCTAACAGTGTAATTGCCCAACTCTTGTTCTTGGATGCCCAAGATCCTGACAAGGATATTTATCTCTATATTAATTCACCAGGTGGGAGTGTCTCTGCCGGTTTGGCTATCTTCGATACCATGAACTTTATCAATGCCGATGTACAAACCATCGTAATTGGGATGGCGGCTTCTATGGGGGCTTTCCTTCTAGCCGCAGGGGAAAAGGGCAAACGCTATGCCTTACCTAACGCTGAGGTTATGATTCATCAACCTTTAGGTGGAGCCCAAGGTCAAGCGACCGAAATTGAAATCGCTGCAAGACATATCTTGAAGACGCGCGATACGCTTAACAAGATTTTGGCCGAACGTACTGGTCAAACCCTTAAGGTTATTGCTCGCGATACAGATCGCGACAACTACATGTCAGCTGAAGAAGCGGTTAAATATGGCCTGGTTGATGCCATCATGACCA
The DNA here is from genome assembly GCA_965245735.1 of uncultured Abiotrophia sp. Classification (GTDB taxonomy): domain Bacteria; phylum Bacillota; class Bacilli; order Lactobacillales; family Aerococcaceae; genus Abiotrophia. The sequence continues at coordinate 28,204 of CBDFAX010000001.1, forward strand.
ATTCTAAGAACCTCAAAAAATAAATTCAGTTAGCGCCTGCCCAGTAGGGTAGGCGCTATTTTGTATCTTGCTAGCTACTTATAGGCCAGGAAAAAGTTAGAGATTTTTTCGCTTTTTCTTGACTTTAGGGCTTGAAATTTGATGAAAACAGGTGTAAGATAATGAAGTAAGCTACTTAAGCTTTACGGGGGTATAGCTCAGTTGGTAGAGCAAATGACTCTTAATCATTGGGTCTAGGGTTCGAGTCCCTATACCCCCATTTCACTCGCCTTTTGCTAGGCGAGTTTTTTCTTTTTTCAGGCTGAGTTTAGTCTCAGTTTTTTACATTGTAATTCCCTACCATAACTGCTATAATCAAACTCAGTGAGGGGGTCCCCTCATGGCAAAAAAACTACCCAAAAGGAGTCAATAATTGTCGAAAAAATAACCCCTATGGGGGCAACAGGAGCAATGTAATGAATAAAACGCAACACAGCGTGGTTCTCAAAGGCGTTACTAAGTCTTATGATGACCAGCAAGTCTTAAAGTCGATTGATATGGAGCTTGAAAAAGGCAAGTTCTATACCTTATTAGGTCCCTCTGGCTGCGGTAAGACCACCATCTTACGAATTATCGCAGGCTTTTCTTCGGCCACCAGTGGCCAGGTTTATTTGGATGGCGAGCCAGTCACAGACGTGCCTGCCAATCAACGGAAGGTCAATACAGTCTTTCAAGACTATGCCCTCTTCCCTCATATGAATGTTTACGACAATATTGCCTTCGGTCTATCTGTTAAAAAGGTAGATAAGGCAACAATCAAGGAGAAGGTAACGGAAGCCCTCAAGATGGTTCGACTCTCAGGTTATGAGAATCGTGCTATCTCAGAAATGTCTGGGGGGCAGCGCCAACGTGTGGCCATCGCTCGAGCTTTGGTAAATGAGCCAGAAGTGCTCTTGTTAGATGAGCCTTTATCAGCCTTGGACTTGAAGTTACGGACAGACATGCAGTACGAATTACGTGAATTGCAACGTCGTCTAGGCATTACCTTCGTCTTCGTCACTCATGACCAGGAAGAAGCGCTTGCCATGTCCGACTGGATTTTTGTCATGAATAACGGGGAAATTATCCAATCAGGGACCCCAGTAGACATTTACGATGAACCAATTAACCACTATGTTGCCGACTTTATCGGTGAATCTAACATTGTGGATGCCCGCATGATTGAAGACTACCGTGTAGAATTTGTTGGTAAGGTCTTTGACTGTGAGGATGCTGGTATTCCAGCTGGTGAGATGGTTGAGATTGTCATCCGCCCAGAAGATATTGATGTAACAACGCCTGAAAAGGGCAAGTTGATTGCGACCGTCGACACCATGCTTTTCCGTGGCGTCTTCAACGAAGTCATCGCCTATGACGAAGATGGCAACGAGTGGATGATTCACACCACTAAGAAGGTAAGCGCTGGGTCTAAAGTAGGTCTCTTCTTTGAACCAGATGCCATCCACGTAATGCGCTTCAATGAATCGGAAGAAGATTTCGATGCCCGCCTAGAACAGTACGAAGACTAGGAGGGGGCCTATGAACCGCAAATATAACCATCTCTATGCCATTCCTTATTATCTCTGGCTAGGTCTCTTCGTTATTTTACCCTTAGTCTTAGTTTTAGGTTCATCTTTCTTTGATATTCATGGGAACTTTACCTTGGCCAACTATGCTGAGTACTTTTCTTCTATTAACTATATCAAGATGACCATGAACTCCTTTATCTATGCTGGGCTCTTGACTATCATTACACTAGCCCTTAGCTATCCAATGGCTTATCTGCTTAGCAAAACCAAGCACCGTCAGCTCTGGATGCTTTTGGTGCTACTGCCTACTTGGATTAACCTTTTGCTCAAGGCCTATGCCTTCATCGGCCTCCTGAGTCAGACAGGCTCAGTCAACCAATTCCTGACTTTTATGGGGATTGGGCCTAAGCAGTTGCTCTTTACCGATGCGGCCTTTCTCTTGGTAGCTGGTTATATCGAATTGCCATTTATGATTATGCCAATTTATAACTCTATTACGGAGATTCCACATTCCTTGATGGAAGCTTCTTCAGACTTAGGGGCCTCAAAATGGGCGACCCTTCGTCGCGTTGTCTTCCCGCTGTCTATGCCTGGCGTGCGTTCTGGGATTCAGGCGGTCTTTATTCCGTCCTTGTCTCTCTTCATGTTGACCCGTCTCATCGGTGGGAACCGGGTCATTACCTTGGGGACAGCCGTTGAACAACACTTCATGGTAACTCAGAACCGAGGCATGGGTTCTACCATTGGGGTTGTCCTCATGGTGCTCATGGTTCTAGTCATGTACTTAACCCGTGACCGTAAGGATAAGGGGGCCATGACTCATGAATAAGATTTTTAAGTTTTCTAACCTATATCTCTGGTTTATGTTCGCCGTTCTCTACTTGCCGATTTTCTATTTGATTTTCTACTCCTTTAATGCAGGAGGGGATATGAATAGTTTTACTGGCTTTACTTTAGACCACTATACCAAGGTCTTTGGCGATACCCGTCTTATGATTTTCATTCTCAACACCTTTATTTTAGCCCTCTTATCAGCCTTGTTGGCAACAGCCATTGGGACCTTAGGGGCGATTATGATTTATTATTTGAGACAGAAATCTAAGCGCCAGTTAGTACTGAACCTTAACAATATCTTGATGGTAACGCCTGACGTTATGATTGGGGCAAGTTTCCTCATTCTCTTCAGTCTCTTGGCCATTCAATTAGGTTTCTTTAGTGTTCTCTTGGCTCACATTGCCTTTAACGTCCCAATTGTGGTCCTTATGGTACTGCCGCGTCTCTATGAAATGAATGATACCATGGTGACGGCTGCCCAAGACTTAGGGGCCAACTACTTCCAAGTCTTGACCCGAGTAGTCTTGCCAAGCATTGCCTCAGGGATTATGGCCGGTTTCTTCATGGCCTTTACCTATTCTCTGGATGACTTTGCAGTCACCTTCTTCTTAGCTGGTAATGGTTTCTCAACCTTATCAGTGGAAATTTACTCGCGAGCACGTCGCGGTATTAGCCTTGAAATCAACGCCATCTCAACTTTGATGTTTATCATGAGTTTGATTTTGGTAATCGGTTATTACTTCATCCAAACAGGGGAACAACGCCGACTCAATCGTATGGCTAAGGCCCAGAAGGGAGGCCGCCGTCGTGCGTAAGATTGTTCAAGGGGTTCTAGCTATTCTGGCTATTAGTGCCGTCCTCTTCGGTATTCGCTATCAGTTGGAACATGCAGAAGGCTATACCGGTGACAAGGTCATTAACTTCTATAACTGGGGCGATTATATCGACCCAGAACTACTCAAGGAATTTGAGGCTGAGACAGGCTACAAGGTCATCTATGAGACCTTCGATTCTAACGAGGCCATGATGGCTAAAATCCGTCAAGGTGGGACTCCTTATGATATCACGGTTCCTAGTGAGTACATGATTCAGGAAATGATGAAGGACGGCATGGTCTTGCCTTTGGATCACAGTAAGCTAAGCAACTTACAGCACTTGGATCAACGTTTCTTGGACTTGGACTTTGATCCAGGCAACAAATATTCAGTTCCTTATTTCTGGGGGACTCTTGGGATTGTTTATGATACTAGCAAATACAGCGAAGAAGACTTCCAGTCATGGAATGATCTCTGGCGACCAGAATTGCGTAATGACATTCTGATTTATGATGGGGCGCGCGAGGTGATGGGGATTGGGCTCCAATCCTTGGGCTACTCCCTCAATGAAACAGATGACCTAGCGCTTGAGTTGGCGACAGTTAAGCTCAAGCAATTAATGCCAAACATCCGGGCTATGGTGTCGGATGAGATTAAGATGTACCTATCTCAAGGTGAAGCTGGCGTCGGTATTACCTTTTCGGGTGAAGCCAAGACTGCCTTGGAACGTAATCCTAAGTTAGCCTATACAGTACCTAAGGAAGGTTCTAACATCTGGTTTGATAACATTGTCATTCCTAAAACAGCGCGCAATGTAGAAGGTGCCTATGCCTTGATTAACTTCCTCTTGCGCCCCGATGTGGCAGCGCGTAATGCTGAGTATATTGGTTATGCAACTCCCAACAAGACTGCGATGGAACAGTTACCTGAAGAGGTAACGCAAGACACGGCTTTCTACCCTGACGATGAGCTCATTGCTCGCTTAGAAGTATATAAGGGCTTGGGTCAGGCCAAACTCGTTGAATACAATGACCATTTCTTAGAGGTCAAGATTGAGGCTAAATAGTGAAAAATAAATTATCGACTCAAATTTTGAGCTTTCTAGTGGTCGGTGGACTCTCGACGCTAATTGACTTTGCTATCGTCTATGGCCTCAATGGTATCCTGGGCTGGCATTATCAGTTAGCAGTCCTTATCGCCTTTATCTTAGCTACCGTCTTCAATTACTGGGCAAGTATGCGTTTCACCTTCGAAAGCAAATTTAGCCCAGAACAAAAGCATCAAGAGTTTTTGCTTTTTCTAGTCCTAAGCATACTTGGGCTAGCTCTAACCGCTGGACTCATGTGGGTGGCAGTCGATGCCATGCATTGGCCGGTCATGCCAGCTAAGGTGGCGGTGACAGCTATTGTCATGGTCTTCAACTTCCTGACTCGCAAACTCTTGCTAGAAAAATAAAGTATCAAGCTGACATCTCAGGATGTCAGCTTTTTCGTGGTTAAGCCGAATTGCTATAAGAATATTGTGACTTCTAGTGGGGCTATAGCTAAATTAAGCATAGGTTTTAGTTTCTATATCTTGATGAATTGTCTCCAAACTAGTAGAATGAAGGTAATAATTTTGTCTGTCAATCATCCTAGATTCCACAAAAGGCAGATTAAGATAAGAAGGAGAATCAACATGACTCAGAATATTGAATTAGTCACTTTTGATGAAAACAAATTGCGAGCCGTTTGGGAGTTGGGATTTCGTGATGCGGAACCTGAGTGGGCGCGTTGGGATGCACCTTACTTTCAAGAGTATCAAGCATATGAGAGTTTTGAAGATTTTGCCTCTAGTGGCGTGGCAGCTTTTCTCTTAAGCGAACAGGTGCATTGTATCCAAGTAGAAGGCCAACCAGTGGGAATGGTCTCCCGAACTTGGGAAGATCGACGAACTCGTTGGATGGAAGTAGGAATTGTCATTTATGATGCCAATCGTTGGAACACTGGTGTGGGACGGAAGGCTTTGGAGCTGTGGACGACTGATACTTTCGCTCGCTTTCCTGAATTAGAACATTTGGGATTAACAACTTGGAGTGGGAATGTTGGTATGATGAGCTGCGCCCAAGGTCTCGGTTGGCAACAAGAAGCCTGTATTCGTCAAGTCCGCTACTGGCAAGGGGTATACTATGATAGCGTCAAGTATGGGGTCCTCAGAGAAGAATGGGGAAAATAATAGATGAGAACTCATTGAGCGCTTGGCTTGGTGGGTTCTCTTGCTTTCCGTTACTGAGGATTAATGAGGCTAGGTTCCTATTTCTTGTGCCCCATAAGCATGAGTAGTAAAATTAAACTATCCACTTTCCAATATGAAATATATTTTAGAAGTGACTGACGCCCCCAAAAAAAGAAGCAGAAAGGTAGATGCCGTATGAAAATTAAAGATATTGTACGTGACTATAATTTGGATAAAGAGGCTTTCGAGGCCTTCCTTCAAGACCAAGGAATCGCAGTGAAGTTTTCTCTTACCGGCTCCTATCTAGAAGATGATGTGGACATCGATTATCTAATGGACCAATTTCAGAACTATATGGCAGACCAAGATGAGGAATTTGCTGATCAACTTGCCCAACAAAAAGAACGGGAACAAGGAATTGCTAATATTGTAGTGACTACGGGACAGGGATTTGATGGCTATAGTATCACGCATTATGGTGGGCCTGTGGCTAGTGATTTGGCACATTCTATCGCGCGTGGTGTAGATGGAGGCCGTGGAGATAATGCCTTAGGTAATCCGGCTCAAAGTTTGGTAGATGTTATGGAAGAAGGACGTATTCTTACCTTAGCCCATCTTAAGGAACAAGCCTATGATCTAGGTTGTAATGCCATTATCAACCTTAAATTTGATTATGTGACCTTAGAACCTGAAACAGTCAACACCCAAGGAGGTACCACCTATCTTCCATATGTATTCTGTGTTACTGCCTTAGGCACGGCAGTCTACGCGGATGAAGTCTAATCAGCCAAGCGAATCATTTCTAATCCTAAATCAACCCGCTGAACCTTATGGTTTGGTGGGGATTTTTTCATTGAGCTAGTAAATTTAGGTGAACCTCAAAGAATAGGACCTAAGTCCTATTCGCTGAGCCCTGTCATATGGTATAATCATCTTGTCCTTGAAATGAGAACTTGATTCAGAGGACAGGAGGATCATAATATGAAAAAAACGTGGTTATTTGTGATTGCTGTTCTGGCAGTCATCGCCTTTGCCTTAGGTGGTACCTATAATGGCCTAGTATCATCGCAAAATGCAGTTACTCAAGCCCAGGCAGACGTGCAAGTTGATTTGCAACGTCGCTATGACTTAATTCCTAATGTAGTCAACAGTGTGAAGGGTTATATGAGTCATGAATCAGAAATCTTCGAGAAAATAGCGGAAGCCCGTGCTAAGATTGGTTCTGGTAACGCGTCAGAAGCCGAGCAAGGCCAGTCTGACTTATCATCGGCTGTTTCCCGTTTATTGGTTTTGACTGAGAATTATCCAGATTTGAAGGCCAATCAACAGGTGGAAAATCTCATTACTGAATTGGAAGGCACTGAGAACCGTATCAAGACCTCCCGTGGGGTTTTCAACGAAGTAGCAACCAAGTACAATACTAAGGTTCGCTCTTTCCCAACTAACTTGCTAGCGGGCATCTTCGGTTTCCAACCCGTGACCTTATATCAAGCAAGTAGTGATGCGCAAGTAGCGCCAACAGTAGATTTGAATTCTTCTAGCCGTTAAGGCGACAGTAAGTCTTATGAGGAGGCATGACCATGCAAACTAAAAAATGGCGAGGATTCCTACTCTTACTAGGCTTTGTCTTCTTGTTTATGGTGGGCTGTGGCGCTAAGACTAACAACTTACCTGATAAACCAGAGCGGTCGGTTGTAGATGAGGCTAAGGTCTTGTCTCAGGATACTTTAGCCTACATTGATCAGGTCAACCGTCAATTGGCTCAGACCTCGGAGCAATATCAAATTGGGGTTTATCTGCCAGCTGATCTTAAAGGGTTCAGTATTGAAGAGCTTGCTAACAAGGTAGCTAAAAAATGGCAAGTGGGCTTCTCTGGTACGAACAATGGCATATTGTTGGTGGTCGCGCCTAATGACCGCAAGATGCGGATTGAGACCTCAAATAAGGCGGCTGAAGCATTAACCGATGTGGCGGCCAAACGAATCTTGGATTCTGCCAAGAGTGAACTCAAAGCTAAGGACTATGACCGAGCAGTACGCCTGCAGATACAGGGGATTATCCAGTATCTAGGCTTGTCAGATAGCCAACTGACGCAACTTGGGGTGACCAACTCAGCGCGCGCTGAGCACGAGACAGCCTTGCGTTGGTCTAAGAGCCCTTGGCGTTTTGTAGCCAGTGCTTGGCCACTCTTCCTTATTTTGCCTTTTGGTATACCACTCGGTATTCGACTCTTACGGCGTCGCCGTGGTGCCTTCCGTTGGTCCGATGACGATGATGATTTCTTCGACGGCTTCTGGGGCAGCGGTGGTAGTGGTGGCATCTTAGGCGGTTGGTGGAGCTCCGGAAGTTCTAGTTCTGGATCTGACTCAAGTAGTAGCTCTGGTGGCAGTTCCGGTGGTTGGGGCGGCGGCGGCTTCGGCGGCGGTGGTGCTTCCAGCGGCTGGTAAAGTAATCAAATAGTGGAGGCTAGGACTGAGTCCTGGCCTCTTTTATTTGGCTAGAAGGAAGATAGCTTATGTGATATAGTAGGAGAGAGTAGATGAGGAGGATGCCCATGAAATTTCTTATACCGAGCGCCAAGCAGATGTCAGGCTTGTCTGATGGCAAGTTCCTTGAGTTAGCGCCAGCTAGCCAGGCTGTATTGGCGAGATTAAGTGATTTATCAACTGAAGAATTGGCTAAGTTTTATGATATTTCTGACGCTCAAGCAGTAACCGAGGCAGAACGATGTCAGGCTTTGGCGGCAGGGAAAGCTGAGTCTTACCCTGCCATGGACCTCTATGATGGTCTCATGTATCGTCAATTCAAGCCGGTGCTTAAGTCAGATAAAGCTCGAGACTTCGCTAGTCAACATGTCTTGATTGCCACCGCGCTTTATGGCTTAATTGCGGCTAATACCCCGATTGCGCCGCATAGATTAGATTTCATGAAATCTCTCAAGGTTAATGGCAAGTCCCTAAAAGCCTATTGGAAGGCACAGTACGATACATGCATAAGCACCAATCAAGATGAAGTCCTGGTTTCCCTTCTGTCAGCTGAGTTTGAACAAGTGTTCAGCCCAGCCCTGCGGCGACTTTTCTTACGAATTCAGTTTCTAGAAGAAGCGGATGGCCGACTCAAACGCCATTCGACCATTTCTAAGAAAGGGCGCGGGCAACTACTAGCCTATTGTATAAAACATCAAGTCCAGACTCTAGAAGCACTCCGAACTGCTAAGTTTGATGGCTACAGCTACCGGGCAGATTTATCTAGTGAACTAGACTGGGTCTACGTTAAAAAATAGAGAAATAAAGGAATAAGCCAGCCCCTTAGGGACTGGCTTATTTAGCTAGTATAGGCTATTTTTCATTGTCACTAGCTGGCTGGCTTTCAGGTTTCTTACCTTCTAACAAATCTAGCGCCCAGCGGTAGCCAATATAGTGGAAGTCGCCGCGTAAGTCCTCTTCCAAGATTTTGCGGTATTTGCCTTTGACGAAGTCAATGAGCTTCTGGTGTAAATCGACCAGAATTTGATCTTGGTCTGTTACATAGAGGATGCGCTCAGCACCTTTGCTCGGATAGTAGTAGCGCGCCTTAACCGGAGTATCAGGCTTCTCGGTTGCAAAGAGCCCATCCGTCAGGATTTTGACTGCTTCAATGATGCGATCATCATGGCCGGACTCCAAAATTTGAATTTTCTCTAGTAATTCAGGAACGCTTGTCACCAAGCGCAGTTGGTAGTGGTCTAGGGAGAAGTTAAGGCCTTCCAAGATTTTCTCCAAATCGTCTTCTAGACGATCTTTTTCTTCCAGATAATGGGGCAAGAGAAAAATCATATAGGCAGCTTGCGGATTATGATAGAGAAATTGATAAGTTAGTTGACGCTCAGCACCACAAGTAGGGCACTCGAAGCGGAAGAGTTGACCTTCGAAGAGATCACGCACTAAAGGCGCTTGGGTCTTGCTATTAAGGTGAGTAGGGTAGTCTTTATCTACTTGAGTCTGACAGACCGGGCAAGTCAGGTGGAGTTCAGGCATGGTGAAGCCTCCTTCATCAATCTTTCTTTTATTATATCAAAAAAAAATGCGAAATCTATCTCAAGCTACTTAGAATAGAAAAAATGTGGTACAATAGGAATGTAAGGGTGCCCGTAAGTCAGTCGCGAGTAACCCGTCATGTATGCAGAAAGGGATGGAAGTAATGAACTGTTTAGTGGTCTATATGTCACGTTATGGCTCGACCAAACGCTATGCTGAGCAAATCGCCAAAGTACTTAATTGCCGTGTCTGTGCTCATAATGAGGTCACCGATACACTCCTGGCAGAGAGTCAGATTATGATTCTAGGAACCTGTATTTTGGAAGGGCGTTTAGAAGGTGCTCCTGTATATCAAGAATGGATAGAGGCCTGGCCTGACAAGTCTTGGATTCTCTACACGGTTGGTCTCTCCAATCCAGACTTAACCAACTTTGATCCTCTCATGGCGGCGGCCTTCAAGCCAGAAGTTTTGGAGCGCATCACTGAATTCCATTTTCGCGGGACAATTGTCTATAAGCGACTCGACTTTATGCAACGCTTAGCTAAGCAACTAGAAGATACCAAAGAGCATTCCCTAGATACAGTTAGTTTGGGTGACGTAGAGCGCTCCATGCTAGAGACATATGGGACCACTTATGATGCAACCGAAGAATCTTCTCTGGAGCCTTTGGTGGCTCGGGTTCGTGCTATTCAGAAAGGAGCAAAATAAATGGTAGATACCAAGGAACTAGTCGGTCGTTACGCCGCTAACTATGTCAAAGATGGCATGGTGGTTGGTTTAGGGACTGGATCAACGGCTTATTGGTTTGTTGAAGAATTAGGTGCTCGTATTGCGGATGGCCGTCTCAAACAAATTGTGGGCGTGGCCACTTCTCGTCGGACAGCGGAACAAGCCCTTAAGTTAGGCATTACCATCATGGATTTAGATCGGGTCAACCATATTGATTTGGTCGTTGACGGGGCGGATGAAGTGACTCGTGATTTCTATGGCATCAAAGGGGGCGGTGGTGCCCTCTTGCATGAAAAGATTGTAGCTAAGAATGCCAAGCGTTCTATCTGGGTTGTAGGCGAAGACAAGGTTGTCGATACTTTAGGAGCTTTCCCCTTGCCTGTTGAGGTGGTGCAGTTTGGATCCTGGAATCTTTTCCGTCAATTGATGGCGGCAGGCCTAGAACCAAGCTTCCGTAAAGTTGGGTCTGATTCGCTCTATATGACAGATTCTGGCAACTACATTATCGACTTAAAACTAGGCCAAATTCCTTATCCACACCAACTAGCCCATGAATTGAAGAATACGGTAGGGGTAGTCGAACATGGCCTCTTCCTAGACGTATGTGATACTTTCTTGGTGGGACGTGCTGACGGAAGCATCCTCCTTTATCAGAAAGATCAAGCCGAGCCAATGACAATTGAGGTGAATTAAATGCGGGTAGTAGACCTAATCGAGAAAAAACAAGCAGGCCTGGCCTTAAGTCAGGAAGAAATCAATTTCCTGATTGCCGGTTATACAGATGGCACGATACCTGATTATCAGATGAGCGCTTTAGCAATGGCTATCTATTTCAAGGGTATGACGGAAGAAGAAGCCAGCTATTTAACCATGGCCATGGTCAAGTCAGGGGATGAGATTGATTTATCCGCTATTCATGGTGTCAAAGTCGATAAACACTCAACTGGTGGCGTGGGCGATACAACTACCCTGGTGCTAGCACCTCTAGTGGCTGCCTGTGGTGTGCCAGTTGCTAAAATGAGTGGTCGTGGTTTGGGTCATACGGGTGGGACCACTGATAAATTAGAGGCCATTCCTGGCTTCTCCGTGACCCTATCACCTCAAGACTTTATTGATCATGTCAACCGCTACAAGATTGCGGTCGTTGGGCAAAGTGGGAACCTGACCCCTGCCGATAAAAAACTCTATGCCTTGCGGGATGTGACGGGGACCGTCCAATCCATTCCCTTGATTGCTAGCTCAATTATGAGTAAGAAAATTGCGGCTGGGGCGGATGCCATTGTCTTAGATGTTAAGACCGGTGAAGGAGCCTTCATGAAGACCTTGGCAGATGCTGAAGCTCTGGCCCATACCATGGTGAAGATTGGACACCAAGTAGGGCGTAAGACCCTAGCTGTCATCTCCGATATGAGTCAGCCTTTAGGCTACATGATTGGGAATGCCTTAGAGGTCAAGGAAGCCATCCAGACCCTTCAAGGCCAAGGACCAGAAGATTTGACGGAACTCTGCTTGGTATTAGGCGGTCAAATGTTGCTAGCAGCAAATCGAGTAACTAGCCTAGAAGAAGGTAAAGCCCTCTTGCGAGAACAAATCGACTCAGGTCGTGCCTTAGAAATCTTCAAGACCTTCCTTGCTAACCAAGGCGGGGATACGAGAATTGTGGATAATCTAGACTTGTTACCTCAAGCTCGCTACCACATTCCATTCCTAGCCCAAAGTTCGGGTGTGGTCAGCCAATGGGTGGCTGATGAAGTTGGGGTAGCTGCTATGATGTTAGGCGCTGGACGTGAGACCAAGGAAGATATTATCGACCCAGCAGTTGGGATTGAACTCTGTGTTAAGGTTGGAGATTCTATCCAGGCAGGCCAGCCACTTGCGATTTTACACAGTAACCGAGAAGATGTGAGCGAGGTCTTGTCTCGCTTGTCTGCTGCTGTTTCGATTGCTGACTCCGCTCAGGTGCCAGAATTAATTCGCAAAGTTATTGTGGAATAAACCCATAGGCTAATAAAACAGCCCTCATTAGTTGGGAAACCATCCAACTAGTGGAGGGCTGTTGAATTATACTTGGCTTTTCTAAGAAAGTCTTAACTAGGGTGATTTTAGTTTACTTTTGGCGGTCAGAGTGTTAAACTGACTGATGAATTTGTATGATTTTCGGAAACGGAATGAGGTGGCAAAATGTCAATCAAACCAAGAGCGATTAAACCTTTTTCATATGGAGTATTGGCCTTAGGCTTAGCGCTTGTACTAGGAAGCGCAGAGGCGGTAGGGGCCCAATCAGATTCTGAGCAAGTAGACTCAACAAGCCAAGTAGAAAGCCTAGCCACCTCGTCTGAGAGTGCTAGTTCTGTAGCTGAATCCGAAATGGTCTCCACTTCTGCTGAGAGTTCGGCTGAACCACAACTATCCAAACCAGAACAATTGCAGGCCGCCCTTGATGCTATGCATGAGTTAAAAACCTACCAGGTACGTTATGGCTTTACCTACGTCAAGGATCGGGCTTATACGGCCCAAGTACAAGCGGTGGGAGACCGCAGTCGTGGTATTGCTAAGATACAATTAACCTATTATGGCGATAAAGGCGAAGGTCTTAAGTATCAACTCGATTTGATGACTTATGATAATCTCTCTCATGTCTATATTAAGCATAGTCAATTATTAGCAAGCATGACTTTCTTCCCTGAATTGTCTTTGACAACGGAGCAGCTCAAAGCCTTAGAAGCCTATGATGACTATTATATCGAACTTAGTAAGGAACAACTTAAGCAAGTTGGCTTAGATCAAGAAGCTTTCCAGCTGCTTTTCTTAGAGCCTAACCGTAAGAAGTTGAGTCAGTTACCGGAGACTAAGATTCATGAGTTCAAGGGGACCGTGATGACTAGTGCAGAGCTAACAGAAATTCCAGAATTTCTCTTTGACCAGACGCGTAACTTACATCTCGATTATCGTCTTAAGATGGAATGGGAAGCAAGTGACAAAGGCCCTAGTCTAAAACTCAATCCCCATCTAGATTTGGTAGGTAAGGGGGTCGGTCTGGACCTTCAAGGGGAAGTATCAGCTAAGATTCGCAAAGGAGAATTTGGCCTCAACCGCATTGCGGATATCGCGACGGGCAAGGTGGATTTTCTTAAGGCAATGCAATTGAAGACGAGCCCTGTGCTTCAAAAGCTCAAGCGTTTTAGCTTACGAGTGAATCCTAAGGAACAACGCTATCGTATGACTCTTTTGGGGGTGGTGGAAGATACCAACCTTAACCTTTTCAATAATAATCCTGCCTATACACGTTCTTATGACTATGTAGTGGATTATGAGTTGAGCCCTAGTCAGGAACACTTACCAGATATTACTGAGCTTAAGCGCCTTTCGGCTCAGGAATATCAATCCTTATTAAATAAGATATTAAGTCAGACGCCAAAAGAATAGGTATTGGCTTACTAACTGCCAGGTTGCTAACTAGCAATCTGGTTTTTGTTTTGGGCTAAGGCTATGAGCTAGATGCTTTCTTTATGAATGATAGAGTGGAACTGAAGGCTTGAAGGCTATATTTTCTTTAGCTTGCTTATAAGAAATTTTTTTAGTTTTTGTGGAAGATGATTAATAAGGGGATATAAAGTAATAAAACGCCTAGACAAGTGAGTATTTTATCTAATCATCGCTTATAAAATAGCTAAAATATAAGCTTTAATAAGTAGACATTATGTCTCAGTTTTTGAATAAGTGACTCTTGGGGAAGTGCAATAATAACAAGCTTTACAGGTGTTGACAAGACGTTATGAAAAATTATAGTCGTCAATAAAACGATTATTAAATGATTAGCGTCAAATTTTCAAAAAAACATCGTGCAATTTCATTCGGCATATACTATAATAGTGGACGAAGTGAACGAAGCAAGTTAGCAAGGGCATTACCTTGGCTCCAATTACCTTGGTGTGCAGATTCTCTCTGAGAAAAACCTCCTTGTTAGTTTGCTTCTTTCATCATATATTTTTTTATGGAGGAGTCAGTCTATGTTTAGCAAGAATAATCGGCAGATGAATCAGCAAAAACAAGGCGAAAAAGTCACGCGCTATGCGATTAAAAAGTTTAGCTTCGGGGCAGCCTCAGTTGCTGTAGCCTGCGGGATTTATTTCACTAATGGCGCAGCGGTTCAAGCTGAAAGTCAAGATAATGTGACTACAACCAGTTTAGATCACGAAGTAGCGTCAGAGACAAGTCATCAACCGGCAGTCCAAGCGGCCAGTCCGGATCAAGCGGCAGATGCAACACCTGCTAGTTCAGCTTCATCAGACCAAGCAAGCGCACCGGCAGCATCTGAGTCATCAGCTGCTGAGTCGTCAAGTCAGAAGGAAGAGTCTGCTAACAAGGAGGACCAAGCTGCTCAAGCGAGTTCTGAAAATTCAGCTACACCGGCAGCACCTGCTCAACCGGCGGCAACGAGCCCTGCGTCCAGTGCAGAACAACCAACGGCAAATACTGAGGTAACTCAACCTAGCCGTTCTCGTCGTGTACGACGAGATGCTACACCTACCGGTTTACGGGATGGTGATCCTAATAACACGATTGAGAAGCCAACCTTAGCGGATTCAGAGAAGAAGCGTCCAGCAGATTTAATGAAACAAATTAACTGGTTAGACTTCAGTGATTCAAAATCATTGACTAATCTTGATGCTAATGGCGCTTTCCAAGTCGGCACGGTATACGAAAAAGAAATTTCGCCAGGTTATCGGATTAAGCTGACTGTTACTTCCTTGAAGCCGTTTCACTCAACGGAAATCTACCGTGACCGTGTGAAGGGAACTGAGCACAAAGATAGCTATGATCCAGATGCCAAGAATACCTGGTTGTCTTATTCTGGCAGATATTTGGATCAGCAGAACAATGGTGATGACTATCGACCTAAGATTATTGGGGCGCGCCAGAATAGATGGACAGCTGTTAAAGAACAAGGAATTGATACTAAGGGCCGTAAAACTCAGTTACAGGTGCCTACAGATGGTACTAACTATGGGGTGACTTTCAAGGTTGAAGCGACCTATCTTGGTAAGCCGGTTAAGGCGACAGTAGTCATGGCCGATGGTGAAGAAGCGAACCCAGGTGAATATGCCATCTTTACCACTAATGGTCAAGGATGGGAGCATCTAGCAGAATGGAAACGTGTTTCGCCAAAAGGTACAGAGATTACAGAGACTTATGCGCCAATGCAACCTAATACAGATGGCCAATATATCCGGAATGATAATAGTGGTGTAAATTGGTTTGCTTATACCAATCCTGATCAAAGAACGGGTGGTTTAGGTTCACAAGTCTTTGGTCCAAATACTTCTAAAGACCATACTGTCCCAATTGTGATGACTCGTGAAGCATCAGAGGTGGGTATTTATATCGCATCTTCTGGTCAGCAAGCTGCTATGATTGGTTTCATGGTTGTAGATACTGGGGATGCGCCTGAGTCTTATGGTAAGGCTGTTCACGCAATTTCTGGTTATGATGCGGAGACAGGTGCTAGAAATCCACAACCATACCTTGGTCGTGTGGCAGCAGATATTGACACGTCTTCTGGCGGTGATTGGACTCACGATGATAATACAGACCACGCCGATGAGGGTATCAAGCAACTCTTGCCTGATGATTTAGTTAATCAGACTCACAATCTTTTCCGGGCAGATCGTCTTCGTGACGGGAATTACTCTGTTCGTTTCCACGCAAATGCCAATGGCAATGCCAAGGCATATGTTCGTGCTTGGATGGACTTCAACCAAAACGGAAAGTTCGATGATAATGAAGCCAGTGATTTCACTGAAGTAACGGGTGAAGGCGACTTCACTGTTAACTTTAGAAATCATCCGCCGATGACAAATGATCAGGTTAAGAAGATTGGGATGCGTGTTCGTATTGCCTTGAATCAAGGGGATATTGAAAAACCTACTGGAACAGCATTTAGTGGGGAAGTAGAGGACTTAGAAGTGCTCTTAACCTATCCACCAAAAGGTGAGAAGAAGGAGACTTTTGGTTTGCAAGGTCAACAACAAAAAGCGACCCTTCACTTTACTCCTCGTGGTGTGGACAAAAACGATGAGAATGCCAAAGCAGCCATTGACACCAACAAAGCACCAATCGTATTAGATAATACTGGTCAGACTCTAACTCCAAATGGCGAAGGCTGGTACACTACGACAGAAGGACGCTATAAAGTGACCGCAAATGGCGCTGACGTTAATGTTGTTTTTGAGCCTGCGGCAGGTTTTACTGGTAAAGCCGCAGGGATTAATATTCGTCGTTTTGATACCAACGGATCAGATACTAACTGGACCGCTAAGAACAATTCAGAAGCACCTGTAAGTGATACACTCAATACTATGGACGCTCGTTATGTTCCAAATGTATTGAAGCATACTGAGAACGTTTCAACCGACGCACAAGGTTTACCACAAGAAAAAGACATCGTCTTTAATGATGGGGATCCAGCCAACACACCTGTTCAGCCATCGGCTAGCAATCCAGCTACTTTCTTAGATGCTGAGGGTAACCCTGTATCAGGAACAAGTATTCCAGCAACTTCTGGTGGTAAGGAAGTCGGGACCTTTAACTTAGATCCAGCAACAGGTCGCGTAACTTTCACTCCAAACAAGTCATTTGTTGGGACGGTAGATCCGGTTAATTTACAAGTAAATGATGCTTCTGGGCAGCCTCACCGTGCGACTTACCAACCAAAGGTGACGCCAGTGGTACCAACAGGTCAGAACGCAAGCTCTGAAGGTATTCAAGGGGCTGAGCAATCCGGCAACCTAGTCTTCACTCCAGGTGATAGTCGTGTGCCAATTGATGAAGCCGTTGCACCAACCTTTGACAATGGTAAATCAACTAAGGAAGTTCCAGGTGTTGGGACATATACAGTGGATAATACAGGTCGTGTAACCTTCCAACCACTTCCTGGTTATACTGGACGTCCAAATCCTGAAACTGTTAAACGTGTGGACAAGAACGGGACAGAAGTAACTGCTACTTACCAAGCCGATGTCAAGGCTGCAAGTCCTACAGGCCGAGATACTCAGACTGTTGGGATTCAAGGGCAACTCCAAACCAGCCAACTTAATTTCACGCCGGGTCAAGCAACTGTTAATAACCAAACTCAAACAGTTCCATTGAACCCAGCTGGACCACAATTCGTTGTGGATGGGCAAGTTCAACAAGGTAATACCTTGACAGTTAGCGACGCGAGTGGAAAGGTACAAGGAACCTATACAGTTAAACCAAATGGTGAAATCAGCTTCCAACCAGCTCCGGATTTCTATGGGACTCCTACTCCTGCACGTCTTCGCGTAACAGACAGCAATGGTTCTACGGCAGATGCAGTTTATCAGCCAAACGTTACGCAAGTAACCCCAACTAGCACCAACGCTGAATCAAACGGTGTACAAGGTCAACCTCAAAAAGGCACACCTACCTTCAAAGCTGGTGATCCTTTAGTACCACTTGATGATACGAAACCAATGACCTTCGAAGATGGTTCAAGCACTAAGACTGTGCCAAACGTCGGCGTCTACACCATCAATCCAGATGGCTCCATTACCTTCACCCCAGAGAAACAGTATGTTGGGACACCTGCCCCAGTGACAGTTAAGCGTGTTGATAAGAATGGTACGCCAGTAACTGCTACTTATACACCGACTGTAACTAGGGTAACCCCAACCAGTACCAATGACACGTCAGAAGGTGTACAAGGTCAACCTCAAAAAGGAACACCAACCTTCACTGCGGGTGATCCACTAGTACCACTTGATGATACGAAACCAATGACCTTCGAAGATGGTAACAGCACTAAGACAGTGCCAAACGTGGGTGTCTACACCATCAACCCAGATGGTTCCATCACCTTTACCCCAGAGAAGCAATATGTTGGGACACCTGCCCCAGTGACAGTTAAACGTGTGGATAAGAACGGGACAGAAGTAACCGCTACTTACACGCCTACTGTAACTAAGGTAACGCCAACTAGCACTAATTCTGAATCGAGCGGAATCCAAGGCAAACCGCAAAAAGGTACGCCTACCTTCACTGCGGGTGATCCACTAGTACCACTTGATGATACGAAACCGATGACCTTCGAAGATGGTTCAAGCACTAAGAAGGTGCCGAATGTCGGGACTTATGTCATTGAGTCTGATGGTACAATTACCTTCACTCCGGATAAACAGTACGTTGGGACACCAACCCCAGTCACTGTTAAACGTGTGGATAAGAACGGCACAGAGGTAACAGCGACCTACACCCCAACCGTGACGAAAGTAACACCTACTAGTACAGATGACACCTCAGAAGGTGTGCAAGGCCAACCTCAAAAGGGTACTCCGACCTTCTCACCAGGTAATTCAGAAGTACCAATTGATATGGATAGCCCAATGACTTTTGAAGATGGGCAGCCAACTAAGACTGTGTCTGGTGTCGGTGTCTACACCATCAACCCAGATGGTTCAATCACCTTCACCCCAGAGAAACAGTATGTTGGTACCCCAGATCCAGTAGTTGTAAAACGTGTGGACAAGAACGGAACGGAAGTAACGGCTAAGTATACTCCAACCGTGACGAGAGTAACGCCAACTAGCACCAACGCTGAATCAAGCGGTATCCAAGGCAAACCGCAAACAGGTACGCCAACCTTCACTGAAGGGAATCCATTGGTACCGATTGATAACACCAAACCAATGACCTTCGAAGATGGTTCAAGCACTAAGACTGTGCCAAACGTCGGTGTCTACACCATCAATCCAGATGGTTCCATCACCTTCACGCCAGACAAGCAGTATGTTGGGACGCCAGATCCAGTAACAGTTAAACGTGTAGACAAGAACGGTACCGAAGTAACTGCGACTTACACGCCAACCGTGACCAAGGTGACCCCAACAAGTAAGGATGACACCTCGACTGGTGTCCAAGGTCAACCACAAACTGGTACCCCAGTATTTACACCTGGCGACCCAGCGGTGCCAATCGACTTGGATAGCCCAATGACCTTCGAAGACGGACAGCCTAAGAAGACCGTTCCTGGAGTGGGTGAATACTCTATCAACCCAGACGGTTCCATCACCTTCACGCCTGAGAAACAATATGTTGGGACTCCAGACCCAGTAGTTGTAAAACGTGTGGACAAGAACGGAACCGAGGTAACGGCTAAGTATACCCCAACGGTGACTAAGGTAACCCCAACTAGCACCAATGACACCTCAACAGGTGTCCAAGGTCAACCTCAAAAGGGTACACCAACCTTCACTGCGGGTGATCCTTTAGTACCACTTGATGATACGAAACCAATGACCTTCGAAGACGGTCAACCTACTAAGACTGTCCCAGGTGTGGGTGAATATTCCATCAACCCAGATGGCTCCATCACCTTTACCCCAGACAAACAATACGTTGGGACTCCGGCCCCAGTTACTGTTAAACGTGTGGACAAGAACGGTACGGAAGTGACCGCGACCTACACGCCAACCGTAACCAAGGTAACCCCAACAAGTAAGGATGACACCTCAACCGGTGTTCAAGGGATTCCACAAACAGGTAAGCCAGTCTTCACCCCAGGTGACCCAGCAGTACCAATCGACTTGGATAGCCCAATGACCTTCGAAGACGGGCAACCTAAGAAGACCGTTCCTGGAGTAGGTGAGTACTCTATCAACCCAGACGGTTCCATCACCTTCACGCCTGAGAAACAATACGTTGGGACTCCAGCACCAGTTACTGTTAAACGCGTGGATAAGAACGGTACAGAAGTAACGGCTCAATACACACCAACCGTAACCAAGGTAACCCCAACAAGTAAGGATGACACTTCAACCGGTGTTCAAGGGATTCCACAAACAGGTACGCCAGTCTTCACGCCAGGTGATCCAGCTGTACCAATTGATTTGGACAGTCCAATGACCTTCGAAGATGGCCAAAGTACTAAGAAGGTACCAAACGTAGGTGAATACTCTATCAACCCAGATGGCTCCATCACCTTCACCCCAGACAAACAATATGTAGGCACTCCAGCACCAGTAACGGTTAAACGTGTGGATAAGAACGGCACGCCAGTCACTGCCAACTACACGCCAACCGTCACAAAAGTCACTCCAACCAGCCAAGATGCTGCATCAACAGGGGCTCAAGGTTTACCACAATCAGGTACGCCAAGCTTTACACCAGGTGATCCAGCGGTTCCAATTGACATGGACAGCCCAATGACCTTCGATGATGGTCAGACGACTAAATCAGTTCCAGGCGTAGGTGAATACTCTATCAATCCAGATGGTTCCATCACCTTCACACCTGAAAAACAATATGTTGGAACACCAGCAGCAGTGGTCGTTAAACGTGTGGACAAGAACGGTACGCCAGTCACCGCTCAATACACCCCGACTGTGACTCCAGTCACTCCTACATCTGAGGATGTCAGCTCGACAGGTCTTCAAGGTCAAAAACAAACAGGTACGCCAGTCTTCACGCCAGGTAACCCTGAAGTGCCAATGGATGATACTGTGCCAATGACCTTCGAAGATGGTTTAACCACTAAGACGGTCCCAGGTGTGGGTGAGTACTCCATCAACCCAGATGGGTCTATCACCTTCACGCCAGACAAGCAATTTGTAGGCAAACCAGGCCCAGTCACTGTGAAACGTGTGGACAAGAATGGTACGCCAGTCACCGCTGAATACCAAGTAGAAGTAACCCGCGTGACTCCAACCAGCACGCCAGCGACTTCAACTGGTTTGCAAGGTCAACCGCAATCTGGTATTCCAGTCTTCAAGGAAGGGGCACCAGAAGTACCAATGGACGACACTGTGCCAATGACCTTCGAAGATGGTTCAAGCACTAAGACTGTGCCAAATGTCGGTGTTTACACCATCAACCCAGATGGGGCCATCACTTTCACGCCAGACAAGCAATTTGTGGGCACACCAGACCCAGTAACGGTCAAACGTGTAGACAAGAACGGTACGCCAGTGACTGCGACTTACACGCCAACTGTGACCAAGGTAACGCCAACTAGCACGCCAGCGACTTCAACTGGTCTGCAAGGTTTACCACAAACAGGTAGCCCAAGCTTCACGCCAGGTGACCCAGTTGTACCAATGGATGACACCGTGCCAATGACCTTCGAAGACGGTTCAAGCACTAAGTCAGTCCCAGGTGTGGGTGTCTACACCATCAACCCAGATGGATCTATCACTTTCACACCTGAAAAACAATTTGTGGGCACTCCAGACCCAGTAACGGTTAAACGTGTAGATAAGAACGGCACTCCAGTGACTGCGACTTACACGCCAACTGTGACCAAGGTAACCCCAACCAGCACGCCAGCGACTTCAACAGGTGCTCAAGGCTTACCACAAACAGGTAGCCCAGTCTTCACCCCAGGTGATCCAGCAGTCCCAATGGATGACACCGTGCCAATGACCTTCGAAGATGGTTCTACGACTAAGTCTGTTCCAGGTGTAGGGGAATACTCTATCAACCCAGATGGCTCGATCACCTTCACACCTGAAAAACAATTCGTAGGGACACCAGACCCAGTAACAGTTAAACGTGTCGACAAGAACGGTACGCCAGTCACCGCAACTTACACGCCAACTGTGACCAAGGTAACGCCAACCAGCACGCCTGCAACTTCAACAGGTCTGCAAGGTCAACCGCAATCAGGTAGCCCAGTCTTCACGCCAGGTAACCCTGAGGTGCCAATGGACGACACCGTGCCAATGACCTTCGAAGATGGTTCTACGACTAAGTCTGTTCCAGGTGTAGGGGAATACTCCATCAACCCAGATGGTTCTATCACCTTCACGCCAGGCAAGCAATTCGTGGGCAGTCCTGACCCAGTAACAGTTAAACGTGTCGATAAGAACGGTACCCCAGTGACCGCGACTTACACGCCAACTGTGACCAAGGTAACGCCAACTAGCACGCCAGCCACTTCAACAGGGGCGCAAGGCTACAAACAGTCAGGTAAGCCAGTCTTCACGCCAGGTGCTGCTGTTGTGCCAATGGATGATACGGTGCCAATGACCTTCGAAGACGGCACCACCACTAAGACCGTCATCGGCGAAGGGGTCTACACTATCCAAGCAGATGGTTCCATCGAGTTTGTACCAGAGAAGACCTTCACGGGCCAAGGTTCACAATTGACGGTTAAACGCGTCGACAAGAACGGCACGCCAGTGACGGCTACTTACCAAGCAACGGTTGTCCCAGTTAAACCAGGTGCTAACAACGACTACTCTTCAGGCGTGGTTAACCAAGCCCAAACAGGTCAAGTTAAGTTTACGCCAGGTTCTGCCAAAATTGACGGCACTGAACAAAGCGTTGACTTAGTCCCAGGCAGCCTCAAGTTTGTGGTCAATGACCAAGCCGTGGCTGACACCACCATTCCAGCCCTAGACCAAGATGGCAAGCAAGTCGGGACTTACAGCTTAGCCCAAGACGGGACCGTGACCTTCACACCAAATCCAGGTTATGTGGGTCAACCAGTGCCAGCTCGTGTTCAAGCCACTGACCTTAACGGAACGACGGCTGAAGCAACTTATTCACCAGTTGTTAACGCTAGCGTGACAAGCGAGGGCATGAAGGGGCAAAACCAAAGCAAGTTACCAGACTTCAAGGGTCAAGTGGATACCAAAGTACCAGCTTATCTTGAAGGTGGGGTCACTAGTGTGACCGTTCCAGGTCAAGGGACTTACACCGTCAACCCTGAAACAGGGCAAGTGACCTTCACGCCAGAAGCAGACTTTATTGGCCAAGCAAGTCCAATTACCGTTATCCGTCGTGATGTCAACGGGAAAGAACTGAAGATTCAGTACATCCCAACGGTTTACGGACAAGTGAAGACACAAGATACTACTTCAACCGGCTACCCAGGTGAAAAACAAACCGGGACGCCAGTATTTGAAGGTGATGTGGATCTGACTATCCCAGCTACCTTCGAAAATGGTCAAACTGAATTAACAGTACCAGGGGAAGGGACTTATGTTCTTAACCCAGATGGTTCTGTGACCTTCACACCAGAAGCAGGCTTCTTAGGCCAAGCAAGTGGTGTGACGGTGGTTCGGGTTGACCGCAACGGGCGCAAGGTGACTGCACAATATGTGCCAACCGTTGTGCCAGTGCCAATCGCTCCAAGTGAGCCAGAACTAGAAAGACAAGGGCTCTTACCAGCAACCGGTGAAGCCCCAGACTATAGCTTCTTCTCAGGTGTGGCCTTGACTATCTTAGCAAGTGTCGGCCTAGTTGCGACGCGCAAACGCCAAGCGACAGATGAAGACTAAAGCTTAGTCAAAATCCCTCAGCCTTCTTAGCAAGGACTGAGGGATTTTTTTCTGCTTAAGCAAGTAAACACTAGGTGCTAGCTAGCCTTGAGCAGGACTCTTGTGCTAGAATACAAGAAAGGAGTGTGATAGGGAATGGATTTAGGAATCATTGAAGCTTTTGTGCGCCAACGTATGGCGCAAGATAAGACGGGGCACGATATTCAGCACCTTGAGCGTGTGGTAGCCAATGCCCAACGATTGATGGCAGCTGAATCACAGCCTATAAAAACCTCCATTGTGCTAGCTGCAGCTTGGTTGCATGATGTCATTGATGATAAGGTGACATCGAATCCAGCTCAAGCGCGTAGAGAAGTAGCAGAGCTTCTAATACAAGCAGGAGCAACTTTACCAGAGCGGGATGCTATTTTAGAAATTATGGACCGCCAGTCTTTTAGCAAAAACCTTCAAGAAAGACAATCTCTATCACTTGAAGGGCAAATTGTACAGGATGCAGACCGATTAGATGCCTTAGGTGCAATTGGCATAGCTCGTACCTTCTATTATGGAGGTTCACGAGGACATGATCTCTATAATGACTTGCCTCCTCGTGATGTGTTCCAGTTAAGTCAAGAAGATTATCGTCAGAATCAGAGCAGTCTTGCGCATTTTGATGAGAAATTATTAAAGTTAGCTGACTTAATGAATACAGCGTCAGGCCGTGCTCTAGCCCAAGAACGAACTGCTTTTATGCGCCAATACCTGGCACAATTCTGGGCTGAAATCAAAGGAGAAAATTAGATGAATACACTAATCGTGAAGAAGAAAGCCAGTCAAGGGCTAAAAAAGGGCAAGGCGCTGATTCAGTTAGCTGACGTCATGGAGCCAGGAGTAGCTGAGCGACTAGCCGAAGGCAGCATAGTTGGCTTAAAGTCAGTGGCAGGGCAGTGGCTGGGACTCATGCTAGTCGGGCGCCAACAGAAGGGCTTAGGTTGGTTGCTAACTCAGAATAGTCAGCTAGACGCTAACTGGTTAGAGCAACGGGTTCAAGATGCCTTGTCTCAGCGTCAGGCCTATTTTAACCGTTCAGACTTAACGGCCTTTCGACTTATCAATGGAGAAGGTGATGGCTTGGGCGGGGTGACGGTGGATTGGTATGCAGGATTTATCCAGCTTAACTGGTATTCTCAAGGGATTTATCAATACCGCGACGAGCTAGTATCAGCTCTTAAAGCTAATGTTCTCAATATCTTAGGAATCTATGAAACCCAGCGTTTTGACCAGCAAGTGGCTGAACAAGCTATTAACCATCTTGAAGGTCAGCTAGCACCCGCACCAGTCACTATTCGCGAAAATGGCATTCAATACGCTATTCATCTAGGACAAGAATGGATGACTGGACTCTTCTTAGATCAGCGGCAGGTGCGAGACTATATCATGCAGGGAGCTGCTGGCAAAAGCCTCTTAAACCTCTTCAGTTATACAGGTGGCTTCTCAGTAGCGGCTGCAATGGGGGGCGCAAGCCAAACCGTTAGCGTAGATGTGGCTAATCGTAGCCTAGCTAAGACCCAGGAAAACTTCGCGTTGAATGGGATAGAGACACCTAGCCAAGCGCATGAAATTCGTGTCATGGATGTCTTCGACTATATCCGCTATGCTAAGCGTAAAGGACTGACCTTTGACCAAGTTGTGTGCGACCCACCTAGTTTTGCTCGGACGAAGAAATATACTTTTTCTGCACTCAAAAATTATGGCCGGCTTGTGGCAGATCTTTGGTGTTTGGTGACCCCAGGTGGTCAACTAGTCTTATCTACCAATCACTCAGCCTATTCTTTAGAGGACTTTAAAGCAGATTGCTTGGCGGCTTGTCCAGACGCTGAACTACTGGCTCAATTTGGCTTGGGAGAGGATTTCCCGCGGTCAGAAGATGAGCGCAGTGATTACTTGAAAGTATTAGTCCTAGCCAAGGGTACCAAGGGCTAATTATTGTGATAAGGCGCTTTAATTTTTAGCTATTCTATGATAGAATTGTAGGGAATAGGTAGCAACCTAATTAGAGGAGGGATTTAAGATATGCAATGTCCAAACTGTGGCAAGCCAGTCAGAAGTAAGACGCACTGTGCCCGTTGTGGCTACTCCTTCACGGAGAAGAAAGTGGTAAGGGAACCACACCAACAGGCTGAAGATGCCTTTGACCCAAATGCAGTCATGCCTCATGATGATTTGCATGAGACCATGGAATATGAAGCTTGGCGTAATACCCAAGAACTGAAGAATTTTGACCAAGAAGCGGTCAATCAGTCTCTAGATTTCCAAACAGAGGATGAAGACGAGGAATTAGTACCTGAATTCAAACCAAAACGCCGTCGTGGCTTTATGCGAGTGATTTTCAGCATCTTACAAATGGTAGCGGTGCTTATTCTCTTGTTCCTAGCTTTCTTGTATGGTCCAGAATTGCCTAAGTACTTACCACAAGCTTTGAATGCAATTGGGATTAAGTGGGGTAATCAAAATACGGAAACTCCTGCCTCTACGACTTCTAGCCAAGTGGTTCAAGAATCTAGCAAGGAAGAGGCAAGTACTGCGACAGGTCTGCAGGCCAAAGATAAAAAAGTGGATGTTTCTAACTATCCATTCGTAACCTTAACCTTAACCTTTGAACGCCCATTAGAGAACTTAACACGTGATACCTTCAAGTTCTCTGTTGATGGGACTGAATTGACAGAATATTCTTTGGTTAAGGAATCTAATAATCTTGTCTTACGTTACGTTGATCCAAGCTATCAAATTACTAAATCGACAGGTACTAAAGTCAATGTTGCCATTAAGGCTGATAGCTTAAGCTATAATGATCAAGTTGACTATCAGACACCTGATTTAGGCTTAAGCCAAGACCAAGTTAAAGCCTTAGATACAGCTTTCAAATCGGACAGTAAGCAAATTCTTGCTTTACAAGAAGTAGGTAGCAAGGCTCCTTACTTATCAAGTACCAAGTCTACAGAAGCCTCCAACCTTTTTGCTTGGTTTGTTTTAGCTCGGACTTATCAATTGATTGATGAGAAGAAATTCGAATTGACAACCGAAGTTGAAATTCAGGAATCCTTGCGTATTGGGACAGGGGAGACGGCGATGTCAACTCATGCAATCGGCTCTAAGATTAGTATCCAAGAGTTGATTGATGCAGTAGTCGTTTCTCAAGATGCCACTGCTTTAAATTACTTAATTCAACAAGTAGGGGGCGCCAATGAGTTAAATATCTGGCTTAACAGTCAAGGCTACTACTCTACTAAGATGAGCGCCAACCTAGGGGTTAATGACTCTGGTGATATCACAGGTGTGGCAACGAGTGCCTACGACTTGACTAACTTGCTTAATCAGTTAGCTCAAGATAAGTTGGTTAATGAGAAGGTCAGTGCTGCACTTAAGGAAGCAGTTCTTAAGACACCAGTGTCTACTAAGTTTCCAACGGACTTGACGGGTGTGAAACGTCGCTATGAGATGACAACACCAGACCAAGCAGGGACGATGCATCACTATGCTGCTATCTTAGAGATGAACGGCAAGTCAGTGATTGTTGTAGTTCTAGGTGCCCCTGGACAAGGTGAAGCTGGTAATGCCAATGTTGCGACAATCGTTAAGACTCTTGCAGAATTTGACTTAGGCCAAGCTACTGCCAATGAATCTAGTTCATCTAGCAGTGATTCATCATCAACAAGTAGCTCTTCAGGGCCTGAATTACCTACTCAGGCTGAGCTTAACAATCCAAATGTGGAACCAGCTCCGGTCTTCGATTACTTCGATGATGATGGTGACGGCGTTCTTGATTCTACGCCACGACAAGGGCGTTGGTATTGGGACACCACTCGTGGAACCTGGCTTTACTATTAATGCAAAAAAAGAGCTGAGACGAATAATTCTGTCTCAGCTCTTTTTGGTATATGGATTCGGTAAACTACTGAGCCTGTTTCTTAGCTTGAGGATTTGGCAACAGGCGGTTAACTAGAATGGCAATGGCAGAGCCAATGATAGCATCTAAGATTCGATTGGCACCATAATCTAAAAGGTGTTCTTTGGGCGTATTAAGGAAAACGACAAAGAATGTTGCGCTCGAATTAATGACGCTAGCTGGATGGTTGAAGGCATTGCAGAAGACAATGATTAAGAGAATTCCAAGACTGGCACCTAAAACCCGATAGATAGGTAGGGGGAGATTCATCCAAAGGGCAATCTGGGTCAATAAGATGGCGATGATGACGCCGAGGGTATTGCCAAAAAGTCTAATACGACCAAATTTAACAGAGGTCTCGTGTTCAGTTCTCAGGGTAAAAACGGCAGCGATTGCCGCTAAGACAGCAGGTTGGCGGTGTAAAAGTTCGAAGAGGGTAATCGTTAAGCCGACCGCAATCATGGTCTTAAAGGTCCTCATTCCAACTTTAAAGGCTTTGAGGTCGAAATTTAGTTTCATACAGCTTATATTCCTTTGTAGAAGTTCTTAGGCTTAAGTGTACCAAAAAAAGAACTTGGGGACAAACCATTTGATAGTTCACCTAAAAGGTGTATAATGGAAGAAAGTAATTCATCAATGAGGTGATATAAATGAACCAAGCCCTTATCAGTATTGTACTTAATGCCGTCAAAGAAAAATATGTAACCGAAAAGGCCTTTTATACAGATAAACTCGGTATCAGTCCCCAGAGCTGGGATCGTTTCAAGAAGGGAGAACAGGGTCTCAAATATGAGAATGTCAAAATCCTGTCGACTCTCTTCACTGATTACGAATGGATGCTCGTTCAAAAAGTCGTTCGTAATGCAGAACGTCTGAGTGATGTGATGGCCAATCCAGTTAAAGAATATCAGTACCTCAAGTATCAGATTGCCCGCCGTTGGATTCATCAAGGCATGGCCCGTATGGAGTGGCACCACAGCGAACCTAATGAGGAAAGCTCAAATCGCAAATCTAATATGATGATTTTACAAGTAATTGCTGATTATCATATCTGGGGTTATAGTGATGTCTTAGAATTACGGTTACCAGGCATTATTCGCCAACAAATTGAAGGCGATGAGATTAAACTCTTGGAATGGTTTGATAACCAATTGAATGGTGAGCTCTAAGAGATATCAAAATAAGAAATAGAACAAGGAGGTGACCCATGGCCAAAAAAGGTAAAAGCTACTATGCCAGGAAGAAAAAAGCTAGTAGTGGCTGGAACTGGAAAAAACTCAAAACTCGCTGGCGGAAGTTTCGTTTAGCCCTTTATCAGAAATTGGGCAAGGGGACCCTACTAGCTATTGGACTTACTTTGATTTTATTTTTAACTTACCAAGTAATCCAAGACCGTGGTGGTCAGCCGGAGAATAATCATCAAGTGCAACACCTTAATCGGGAATCATTTGTTCAGAAATTAGTTCCTACTGCGCAACGTTTGCAGAAGCAGTATGGCGTTCTGGCTAGTGTTTCCTTGGCCCAAGCAATGGTTGAGTCGGATTTTGGTCAGAGCCAACTGGCCGCTAATTACTATAATCTATTCGGTGTTAAAGCTGAAGCTGGAGATCCAGATGGGGTGGATTTGGAGACCAAGGAATTTGTTAATAATGAGTGGGTGACCATCGTCGATCGTTTTAAGGTCTACAAATCTTGGGAAGACTCTCTAATTAAACACGCGGAACTAATTTTTTACGGTACATCTTGGAATTCTAAGCAGTATCAAGCAGTATTAGAGGCCAAGGACTATCAGTCCCAGGCACGAGGTTTACAGTCTTCCGGATATGCGACGGATCCAGATTATGCGGAGAAGCTAATTGCTGTCATTGAAGAGTGGCAGCTGACTCAATATGATAAATGAGTTGATATTTTTTCATGGGTTTAAGCAATAAAATATGTTACACTAGTATGGTAGAAAAATGAAGGAGGCAGCGATATGCCAGAGAAACATTACCCAGGCGCAACAGTAGGTATTATTGGATCCAGCGTTCATGCTGCTCTCTTAGCGCAAGCAGCGGGTAAGCTAGGTTACCGCGTAGCCAGTTTGGTCTTAAATCCTGAAAATTTAGTGCGGCAATTTGCGACTTGGCAAACAGTGGCCGAAGCATATGATGAAGCAACCTTGAGATTTTTTGCAGGTCGCATTGATACCGTTATTGTAGAGCCCGGCCTCTTGTCTAATTTGGCATTTAAGGTTTTAGCTGATATTACGGATGTCAGTTTATCAGAAGATTTACGAGCTATTGCTACCGACCGCCTTATCGAAAAAGCCTATCTAGATGAGAAACGTTGCTTAGTTGCGCCCTTTGCTATGGTGACTTCGCTAGAAGATGTCAAGGAAGCAGTGGAGTTTATCGGCTTCCCTTGCTATCTCAAATATACCCAACGGCACATTGAAGCTGTGAGCAGCCATCTCATTCTTTACAGCGAGGCTGACTATGAAGCTGCTCAAGCCAAAATTGCCTTGGGAACCTGTATACTTGAGGCTTGGATTCCTAGCGAAAAAGTAGTCTCCTTGTCGGTGGTTCGGAACGAACGTGGGGAACTCTTGGTCTATCCACCTTTTGAACAAGTTCAATCTAGTGCAGTGAGTGGTACGCAGGTCCGCTACCCAGTCAAACTCCATGAAGAAGTAGAGCGTGAAATCCGTCGCTTGGGGCGCTATTTAGTCGAGACTTTAGCCTTAGTGGGCTGTATGACCATT
Source organism: uncultured Abiotrophia sp. (assembly GCA_965245735.1). Classification (GTDB taxonomy): domain Bacteria; phylum Bacillota; class Bacilli; order Lactobacillales; family Aerococcaceae; genus Abiotrophia. The sequence goes on from CBDFAX010000001.1 coordinate 58,326, forward strand.
GATTTTCTGGTGACTTCTGCTGGCGTGGTCTATATTAATAGTGTTGAGATAGGTGCTAAGGACGCTGCCATGTTTACCCTAGGTGCCATGTCCTTGTCATGTTATGAAGCCATGGTGCGCTCAGTAGTCGGATTACCTTTGCCTAGTCTAGTACCTTTAGCTGATGCGGCCATCGCCTTACCTCTAGAAGCCTTAAATGCTGAGCAGGTTATGACCCAATACATGCTACGGACTGACTGGGGCTTCGCGCTCTTTAATCCAATGGGACGTAATCCTCTGGATTTAGAAGGACAAGTTATTGTCACAGGAGAAAGTTTGGCTCATTGTCAACGTCAGATTGAGTTGACGGATATCTTGAAAAAATAAGAAATAGGTAGCCTTATGGCTACCTATTTTTGTTTATAAGTGTCAAGAAGTCATTTCTAGCCTTAAGAAAAAATCCGCCAAACTTAGCCCCAGCCTTGCATTCTGAGCTAATTCACGCTAGACTAGAGAACAGGGGTTTTAGGCATTTGCTTAGAATGAAAGATTGCATAAGGAGGGTTTCCATTTGAAGGAACATCAAGAAGAAAAACAACAACCTTTTCTCTATCGATTTTTGGTAGGGATACTGATTGGCTCTGGCTTTATTGTGCCAGGGGTTAGTGGCGGGGCGCTTGCTGCTATCTTTGGAATCTATGAGCGCATTATTGGTTTCTTGGCCAACTTAACTAAGAACTTTAAGGAAAATGTCCTTTATTTTATTCCGGTTGGATTGGGGGCGCTTTTCGGTATTGTCCTCTTCTCCTTTGGGGTCAGCTACCTATTAGCTAACTATGCTACTATCGTTTCTTGGTTCTTTGTCGGCTGTATCCTAGGGTCTGCACCTGCTTTATGGCGGGAAGCTGGTAAAAAAGGGCGCAGCCATAAGGACTTATGGGTGCTAGCTGGATCTTTTATCTTTGGAATTGTGCTTTTACAGTTTGGTAGCCATCTCTTTAATGGCCAAGTCGAGGCTAACTTCATTTCTTGGTTTATCTCCGGGGCGCTAATTGCCCTAGGGATCCTAGTACCTGGCCTTAGCCCATCTAACTTTATACTTTATATGGGACTCTATGAAAAAATGGCGACAGGATTTAAGCAGTTAGATTTAGCCGTTCTGATTCCAATTGGCTTGGGTGGCTTGGCAACCATTATCTTGCTTTCTAAGCTGATTGAGCGTATTTTCCGCAGTCATTACAGTGTCTTCTTCCATTTTATTTTTGGGATTGTCCTTGCTTCAACGATTGAGATTATTCCAAGAGACTACACTGGCTTTGGCTTGCTCCAATACCTACTCTGCTTCCTCACCCTGCTTTTGGGGACAGGGATGGGTTGGTGGATGGCCCAGCTTGAAGAAAAATATAAGTAAAACAAAAGCCCGGGAAACCGGGCTTTTTCTTTAGGCATAGAGCTTGCGCCAATCGTAGGGAGCCAAACTTTTGACTCGTTTAAAGGCAGCAGAAAAGTTAAATTGATTGGCATAACCGACTTGTTGGGCAATAGATTGGATGGATAATTGACGATTAGTTAGGAGCTGGCAGGCAATATTCATGCGGTAGTTAAGAATGAATTGAGAAGGAGTTAAGCCCATTTCCTGTTTGAATAACTTGCTAAAGTAATTGCGATTCAGGTTGCAATGTTGTGCGATATCATCAATCGAGATAGACTCGGCAAAATGATCTTGAATAAAATGAATGGCCTCGCGAATATAAAAGTTGTGAATATCATTTTGAGGTATGAGTTGGGTGTGGTTAGAATAACGAATCAGGGCATCCATGACTAGGTAGAGTTGGCCAATTAAGAAAGACTCATGTTGCTTAGGGTTATTAATCAGTTGCATGAGGGGTGCCATGATGTTATCTTGTACAGACTGTTGCTTAGGTTTAAAGAGATAATTAGAAGTATTAAAGCCCGCTTCCTGTAAGAAGTGCTTAGCTTTTAGCCCATTAAACTCAACCCAACAATAGGTCCAAGGATCAGCTTCATCCGCTTCATAAGCACAAATGCAGTCGGGTGTCATCAAGAAACCCTGCCCTGCAGTGAGTGTTTGTGCCTTCTGGCCTACCAGTGAGAAGCGCCCTTGGCCAGATAAAATGTAGTGGAAGAGATAGTTATGGGTCTGCGTGGGCCCCATGCGATGCAAGGGGGCACAAGCCTCGCGGCCAAATTGAATAGGATAAAGTTCAATAGACGTTTTGTTGTGGAAGACATAGAATTCTGCTTGGCTCATAGAGATCCTCCTTTTCTCAATTATAGTAAACGCTTTAAAGTTTAGTCAAGCATGACATTTGTATAAGGGTTATTATATATCCGAATTAGAGTTTATGTTTTAAAAACGAATAGATAAAGTGATGAATGACTATTCGAAAGCGCTATCTAAAATGGTATAGTTAGGCTATCAAATATAAAAGGAGTGTTCTCAATGGACAAAAAGTTGTGGCATAAATCGTCTCTTACAGCCTTAGTGCTAGCCTTGGTTTTAACTGTAATAGTAGGGGTGTTTGGTCAAGCCAAAGTCGCTCAGGCGGCCCAAACAACCATTACCTACGGAATTTGGGATTCTCGACAAGAACCTGGTTTGCGGAAATTAGCAGATGAGTTTGAAGCAGCCAATCCTGATATTAAAGTAGACATTCAAGTAGCGGGTTGGGGAGAGTATTGGACTATGCTAGAAGCAGCGGCTACTGGTGGCTCGCTCCCTGACGTTTTCTGGATGCACTCAAACGAAATCTATAAATATGGAGCCAATGACCAACTCTTAGCTTTAGATGACCTTATTAAGGAAGCTGGAATTGATATGAGCAAGTTTCCAAAAGGGTTAGTTGATATTTACAATGTGGAAGGTAAGCAATATGGGATTCCAAAGGATTTCGACACTATTGCTCTCTGGTATAACAAGAAGTTGTTTGATGAGGCGGGTGTCAAATATCCAGATGCTAACTGGACCTGGGATGACCTCAAGGAAGCTGCAAAAAAATTAACTAATAAAGAAAAAGAACAGTATGGGATAGCCACATTCTTAACCAACCAAGAAGGGTACTATAATTTCGTATTCTCAAATGGTGGTCAAATCATCAAGGATGGTAAAAAGTCAGGCTATGCAGATCCTAAAACAATTGAAGGTTTAGAATATTTCTTCAGCTTCGCACATGAAGGGTTATCTCCAGTCTTATCCAAAGACGGTGATGCTAAGGCCTATCTAGAAAATGGCAAAGCGGCAATGGCGCTATTCGGCTCTTGGCAACTCAATGGCTTCTTAGATAATGATTACTTACGGGAAAATTTTGATGTTGCCCCTCTTCCTAAGAAGGATGGTAAATCTGTTTCTGTATACAATGGTTTAGCCAACGTTATCTCAGCGAATACACCAAATAAAGAAGCTGCTTGGAAATTCGTTCAATTCCTTTCTAGTCCTGAAACTCAGAAGAAGGCTTCTGAATTAGGGATTGCTATTTCTGCCTATGAAGGTTCTGCTGACACTTGGGTGAAAGTAGCACCAAAGATGAATTTGAAGGTTTACATTGATGCCATCGAGACGGCTCAAATTCGTCCATATACCCATGAGACAACAAAATGGGAAGAAAAGGCCTATGAGATTCTTAAAGCAGCCTATACGGGCGAGCGTCCAGTAAAAGAGGCTGCAGAAGAAGCTGCTAAAGTCATGGATGAGATTATAGCTGAAGAACAATAATGAAGAGGTGGGAAGGATGTTAAGTCACAAGAAGAAAAATTGGCTCTGGGGATATGGATTTATAGCACCAACCATTATTGGATTATGTGTGCTCAACATCTTTCCCGCAATTCAGACCTTCTATCTTAGCTTCCATAAATCGGGAGCGTTTGGTAAAGGGGATAAGTTTGTTGGGTTGAAGAATTATGAGAAACTTTTAAGTGATCCACAGGTTTGGCAGGCAACATGGAATACGCTCAAGTATATGCTATTAGTCGTACCTCCAACCATATTGATTGCGCTAGTCTTGGCTGTATTGCTTAATGGCAAGGTCAAAGGAAAAAACATCTACCGGACTATCTACTTCTTACCAATGGTCGCAGCTCCGGCTGCCGTTACCATGGTTTGGCGTTGGCTCTATAATACAGACTTTGGTTTGATTAACACGTTATTGAAACAAGTTGGTATGGGGCCAGTCAAATGGACTGAAGATCCGACAGTCGCAATTTATGCGGTGGCGATTATCGGTATTTGGTCCTCTATTGGATATAGCATGGTTCTACTACTAGCTGGTCTTCAAGAAATTCCTAAGGATTTCTATGAAGCGGCTACTATTGATGGTGCATCGAAATTAGAGCAACTAGTGAAGATTACTATACCACTTTTATCTCCACAGATTTTCTTTGTCCTAGTGACCAGTATTATTTCGGCTCTTCAAGTTTTCGACGTTATTTATATGATGATTGAACCAAGTAACCCTGCTTACGATAAGACGGTATCCTTGGTGTATCTCTTCTATAATGCAACTTTTAAGTATTCAGATAAAGGATATGGCTCAGCTATTGTCATTTTCTTATTGGCAATCATCATGGTGATTACCGTCGTGCAAATGCGATTGCAGAAAAAATGGGTTAATTACATGGAGGGATAACAATGTCTAAGAATATCGTATCAAAATTGATGGTGCATCTGATTCTGATTGCCGTTGTTATCAGCATGTTGATGCCCTTTATATGGATGATTCTAACATCATTTAAGACCACAACAGAAGCTACCCAGTTAGATCCTTTCGTGCTTTTCCCGGCTCAGTGGCGATTAGACGCGTATTCAGAGGTAATGAGAAATACAAATTTTCCTATCCTGTATTTCAACACTTTTGTATTAGTTGCCTTTCGAGTAGTCTGCGGTTTGCTTTTTTCCGCGATGGCGGCTTATGCTTTTGCGCGCCTGGAGTTTCCTGGGCGAGACTTTCTGTTTGGATTGGTACTATTCCAAATGATGATCCCATCGCAAATTTTCATCGTGCCCCAATATTTAATGGTAGATGGCATGGGAATGCGCAATACACTCTTTGCCCTAGTGTTCCCAGGATTAGTATCTGCCTTCGGGACTTTTCTATTGCGACAGTTCTTCATGGGCTTGCCAAAGTCGCTCGAAGAATCGGCGCTCTTGGATGGAGCTAATGTAGGACAGACTTTCTTTTCTATCATGTTGCCATTAGCAAAATCAGGGATGGTGGCGCTGGGGATTTTTACCGCCTTGTTTGCCTTCAAGGAATTGATGTGGCCTTTAATCATCAATACGCAAGCAGATATGGCAACTTTATCTTCAGCCTTGTCTAAGATTCAAGGCGCTTATACTGTCAACTATCCACAATTGATGGCAGCATCTGTTTTGTCTATCTGGCCTATGGTAGTAATCTATGCCTTCTTCCAACGTCAATTTATTCAAGGAATTGCGACTACTGGGGGCAAACTCTAATTCTTTGAAAGGAGCACATAAACAATGGAAGTTATTTTCGATAGTAGTCAACAAGTCTTCCACCTACGCAACCAGAAGCTGTCCTATCTGATTCAGTTGGAACGTTTTGGTTATGTCACTCATCTCTATTTTGGGCCGCGCTTGGAACAATACAGTGGTATAGCGACTTATCCACGGATTCATCGCGATTTTGAAGTGGAGTCGGTCGAATTTGGAGCAGATGTACGTGATTTCTCGGTTGGGAATTTGCTTTATGAGTATAGTCAATATAATCGTGGGGATTTCCGGCACCCGGCCTTAGTCTTACGTCATGCTGATGGCTCCACAGTCAGTGATTTTCGGTATGACCGTCATGAAATTGTGGCGGGCAGTCCAACCTTGGAAGGCCTCCCTCATGCGAAAGTAGATGAGGGGCAAGAGGCGGTTACTCTCAAGCTCTATCTAAAAGATGCACTTAAAACGCTAGAACTTGTCTTGTCCTATACGATTTTTGAGGGGCAGGCAGTAGTGGTGAGATCAGTCGCTCTTCACAATAAGGGCAGTGAGACAAGTCGGATTGAGAAAATTTCCAGTTTTCAATTGGATTTGTCGCCACGGCAAGCAGAACTTATCCACTTAAACGGTACCTGGGCTCGGGAGCGATTCGTGGAGCGTGAGGCCATCCATCACGGCATCAAAGTTCTAGATAGTAAACGAGGAACGAGCAGCCACCACCAGAGTCCTTATATGGCCATCGTAGCGCCTGAGACGACTGAGCATTTAGGTCAGGCTTTGGGTGCCCAACTCATTTACAGTGGTAGCTTCGAGATGTCTGTTCAGATGGACTCTTATAATCAAATTCGGCTTCAGGCAGGCATACAATCGCTAGGATTGGATTGGGAGTTGGTTCCTGGGGAAAGCTTCCAAACTCCACAGGTTGTCTTGGCTTATAGTAATCGTGGCTTGAATGGCTTGTCCCAAGCTTATCATGATTTTGTCAGTCAGCATCTGATTCCAAGTCGCTTCCGCGGTGTGGAACGTCCTATTCTCATAAATAACTGGGAAGCAACCTATTTTGACTTTGATCAACCTAGATTGCACGCCTTGATTGACCAAGCAGCTGATCTTGGAGTTGAACTCTTCGTCCTAGATGATGGTTGGTTCGGCCAACGTAACCATGATAATAGTTCGCTGGGTGATTGGTTTGAACAGGAAAGTAAATTGCCACAGGGCTTGGTAGGTTTATCGGATTATGTTCATGGAAAAGGGATGAAGTTTGGACTCTGGTTTGAACCTGAGATGATTTCAGAAAATAGTAATCTCTTTCGGGAGCATCCTGAGTGGGCCATCCAGACACCCGGTCGAAGTTTGACACCTGGTCGTCAGCAGTTAGTCTTGAATATGGCCAATCCAGAAGTCCGAGATAACCTCTTCCAACAGATTAGCAAAACCCTGGATCAAGTACCGATTGACTATATCAAGTGGGATATGAACCGTCATCTTACTGAAGTCTATGCTCTACATTTACCGGGCCAGGCTCAGGGCCAGGTAGCTCATCGTTATACTTTGGGTATCTATGAGCTCATGGAACGGTTGACTAAGGCCTATCCTCACATTCTATTCGAAAGTTGTTCAGGTGGGGGAGGTCGTTTTGACTTAGGCATTCTCGCCTATATGCCACAAACCTGGACTTCGGATAACACGGATGCTGTAGAGCGCCTGAAGATTCAGTATGGGACTTCCATGATGGTGCCACAGCACACCATGGGAGCTCATGTATCCGCAGTGCCTAACCATCAAACACATCGTGTGACCCCTCTCGCGACTCGGGCCCAGGTCGCCTACTTTGGTGACTTTGGTTATGAGCTCGATTTAACCAAACTGCCAAAAGAAGAACTTGAAAGCATTCGACAACAAGTGAACTTCTACAAGCGACATCGTGCTCTCTTCCAGTTTGGTCGCTTTAGTCGCCTGCTAAGTCCTTTCCAGGATAACCTGACAGCCTGGATGGTGGTTAGCCCAGAGCAAGATCAGGCAATGGTCTTGTTAGCTCAGACTCTAACTCAAGCTTCCATGCCTTTGCAGGTGCTTAAGTTACAGGACTTGTGCCCAGAAAGGCGTTATCAAGTGAAGTCAGAGGAGCAGGAATTTGTCACTACCGGGGCAGAACTCATGCAAGTAGGCTTCTATGTCTTTCCACAATTGGAGGGTGACTATGCAAGCCGACTCTACCATGTCAAGGCATTGGTAGATTAAGAATTAGACATTCAGCACCTGGTTTTTTAGGTCTTGAGGTAAAAATAAACTTCCCATTATATCATATATGATATAATGGGAAGTTTTCTTATTAGCCGTTTTCTAAGAAATACTTAAATTTTCACGCTTAGCAGTCAAAATTCATAAGAAATTCGTAATTTTCCAGTATAATAAGGGACATGAATGAAGTAATGAGGTGATCATAATGGCCAGTCAAGCAAGTTTTAGAAGCCGGCTTTGGCAAGGTTTCAAAGGCATCTGGCGGTATTACCGTGGCTGGAAATGGTTAATCCTTATCGGCATGTCAATCACACTAGTTATGTCGACCTACCTGGTTTTTATCGCTAAGACGACCAATGTGGCTATGCTACAAGATGCACTCAAGACGGTTACAACCATTTATGATAAGAATGACCAAGAAGCTGGGACACTGAGTGCCCAGAAGGGAACCTATATAAATCTAGACCAGATGTCTACCACTATACGTGAAGCGGTGGTGGCAACGGAAGACAAGCGATTTTATCAGCATAACGGATTTGATGCCCAAGGGATAGGGCGTGCTCTAGTGCGATTTGTAATCAATCGTAATACCTCTGGCGGGGGCGGCTCGACCTTGACCCAACAATTGGTTAAGAATGCCTTCTTGACTCTAGACCAAACCTTGCAACGTAAACTTAAGGAATTCTTCCTAGCCTTGGAAGTCGAGAAGCAATTCAGTAAAGACCAGATTCTAGAGATGTACCTCAATCATGCCTACTTTGGCAATGGGGTCTGGGGTGTCGAAGATGCCTCGCAACGTTATTTTGGTCACTCGGCAGCTAGCCTTTCTTGGAATGAGGCAGCGGTTCTGACAGGTATTCTCAAAGGGCCTTCACTCTTTAACCCTATTGATGACTACGAGGCGGCAATCGAACGTCGTAACGTAGTAGTTGGTCTCTTGGAACAGGAGTCAGTGATAGATAGTCAAACGGCGCAGTCAATTAAATCTTCAGGTATTGAACTTCATGATGCCTATGTGGCTAAGGAGCAGGACCAATATCCGGCCTATTTCGACGCAGTGTTAGATGAGGCGGTAGCTGAAACTGGGATTCCTGAAGCGGACTTGCTGGCTAAGGGCTATAAGATTTATACCTACCTTAATCCTGAATATCAAAATGCCTTGGATTCAGCCTATCAAGTGCAGGGGATTTTCCCAGATGATAATACGGGAACTCCATTAGTACAGAGCGCCTCAGTTGTGGTAGAGCCTTCAACAGGTGGTGTGATGGCTATCTACGGTGGGCGAGGTGATTACGTCCACCGTGGTTTTAACCGGGCAACTGACATGAGACGCTCGCCAGGTTCTACAATCAAGCCACTGGCGGTCTATGAGCCAGCGCTTGAGGCGGGTTATAAAATTAATAGTCAGGTACCTGATCAGGTAAGATCTTATGGTAACAACCATTACGCACCGGAGAACTATGATCGTCAGACTGACCCATCTGGTCAAGTCCCACTTTATTATGCCTTAGCCCAAAGTAAGAACACTTCGGCCGTCTATTTAATGGATCAACTGGGGATTGGTAAGTCAGTGCAAAAATTAGATCAATTTGGTCTCAAGATTCAAGCTCAAGACCAACAACTCACCTTGGCCTTGGGCGCCCTCAGCCAAGGGGTATCTCCTTTGCAGATGGCTAGTGCCTATGCAGCCTTTGCCAACAAGGGGATTCGTAATGATAGCTACTTAATTCGTCAAATTAAAGACGCCAGTGGCCATATTATCTATCAGAATACTCGCCCAACTAAATATATGGTAATGACACCACGAGTAGCAGCCGACATGACCAGCATGATGTTGGAAACTTATGGCGGTAATGGGACAGGTTATGGTGCCGGACCTAGTTTTGGTCAAATCGCGGGTAAAACAGGGTCAACGGAAGTATCAGACGGCAACATGGCAACTCGTGATAAATGGATGATTGGCTATACGCCAGATTTTGTTATTGCTTCTTGGGTAGGCTTAGATAAGACTGGGGAGCAATCACTGGATGATTTAATGCCTAGCGGTATGCGCCAGCTCTTCTCTATTCAGACTACTAATCTCATGTCAGCATCGCCACAGACTTCCTTTGGTTTGGAAATGGCTTCGCAGATGACAACCGACACCAATCCGGTTGCTGATGCGGTTCAGCACTATAATGTTGGAGAAACCATTGATCAGGGCGCTAAATGGGTTAACCAAAATGCGGGGAACCTATGGGACGACATTGTCTTCACCACCAAGGAAGCTGTGCGTGGTGTGGGTGATTGGTGGCGCTCGATTGACTGGCCATTTTAAGCTAGATAGTTAGAGAAAGCAGGGGCCTCGGTCCTTGCTTTTTGCTGGCTAGGGGGATAAAATAGAGGTTGAGTTTTGTGTCTTAAATTCTATGATGCGTTTGTCTTATTAGGTCTATTTGCAGGCCTATTTACTATCTTAATGAAGCCAAAATTTTGAAGTTGAAGGAGTCTCTTTATGACCTTACGAAGTAAATTAGCGACCGGTGTAGGTCGCTTAACCCGCTGGGCTTTAACAACTTTTACCAGTGGAGGTTCTAGCCTACCTGGCAAATTAGCTCTAGCCCTAGATCCAAATCTTCTAGCCGAGTTGGCTAAGAACTATGATGTCGTCATTATTACTGGTACAAATGGTAAGACCTTAACGACAGCGTTGACAGTCCACGCCTTAGCTCAGTCTTACGACCACATCCTGACTAATCCAACAGGTTCTAATATGAAGCAAGGGATTGTGTCCACCTTCCTGTCTGCACCTACCTTACCTAAAGGGCAACGAGGTGTAGCCGTTCTGGAAGTCGATGAGGGCTCCCTTAAACACGTGGTTAAGGCACTAGCTCCTAAGGCTTTTGTCCACACTAACGTTTTCCGGGACCAAATGGACCGCTATGGCGAAATCTATACTATTTATAAACTCATGGCGGACGCTGCTAAGCAGGTGCCAGAAGCGACTGTGATTGCCAATGGGGATTCTCCACTCTTCAATTCAGTGGCTTTGCCTAATCCTCGAGTATACTTTGGTTTTGATCATGAAGAGGACCATGAGGTAACGCCTCACTATAATACGGATGGTATTCTCTGCCCAGAATGTCAGCATATCCTTCGCTATCACAGCAATACCTATGCCAATTTAGGGAAATACTATTGCCCGCATTGTGGCTTCAAACGTCCAGATTTAAGTTATCGCGTGACGGCGCTAGAAGAATTAGCGCTGACTCATTCGCGTTTTGCCATTGAAGGGCATGAGTATGCTATTCCAGTGGCAGGGCTCTATAATATCTATAATGCCCTAGCAGCTTATAGTGTGGCTCGTGAATTTGGTGTATCTCCTGAGGCTATTGAAGCTGGCTTTAAGCAAGCAGAGCGGGTATTCGGCCGGCAAGAGTTCTTCCAAGTAGGAGATAAGAAAGTTTTACTTAATTTGGTTAAGAACCCAGTCGGCTTGGACCAGGTCTTAGCGCTTATTAAATTAGATCCCGAACCTTATAATTTAGTGGCCATTCTCAATAACCGCTATGCGGATGGGACAGACGTCAGCTGGATTTGGGATGGTCACTATGAACAGATGGTTGATTTTCCAATCCAAGAAGTCTATACGGCAGGGATGCGGGTTAAGGATATGACCAAGCGTCTTGAGGTAGCAGGACTTGATTCAGAACGCATCCATGAGTTAGATAGTCTTGAGGCGGTTGTTGCGGCTATTGAAGCGAGCACGACACCACATATTCATATCTTGGCTACCTATACCGCCATGTTAGATTTACGTAAATTACTAGTAGCCAAGGGCTACCTGAAACAATAAAATGGGAGGGCTAGATTGAATGAAAACTTTACGAATCTGCCATCTCTATGGCAATCTCTTGAATACCTATGGAGATAATGGTAATCTCCTCATGCTGCAATACCATGCCAAACAAGCCGGCTATCAAGTAGAAACAAAATTGGTCAGTCTAGGTGATGATTTTAAGGCGGATGACTACGATATCGTCTTTATCGGTGGTGGTCAGGATTACGAGCAGGGGATTATTGCGCGCGATATTGGCCGTCTAAAGGATGAATTAGAGCGTTATATTGAATCAGATGGTGTCTTGCTTGCCATTTGTGGTGGCTTCCAATTTTTGGGTCAATACTATATGACAGCAGAAGGGCAGAAAATTGAATGCCTAGGTATTTTTCCACATAAGACAGAACGCCAAGAAGGCACTCGCTTCATCGGGGATATTGAAATCTATGATGAAGTCAATCAAGTGACTTATTATGGCTTTGAAAATCATAATGGGGTGACCACGCTAGGTCCCAATCAAGCACCGCTTGGTCGCGTAGTGACCGGTCATGGGAACAATGGCCAAGACAAAACCGAGGGTATGCACTATCGCAATACTTATGGTAGCTATTTCCACGGCCCGCTTCTAGTACGGAATGAAGGTTTAGCAAAACATTTGGTAGCATTGGCTATTGCCAATCATGAAGCTAAGAAGGCTTCAAAAGTCTGAGCCAGCTATAAAGGATTAAAGAGAGACTAGTTGCCTAGTCTCTTTTCTTGTGACTTAAGTAAGAGGTGATGGCGGATCTCTGAAGAAGTTTCACAAACATAATCTCAGGATGTAGGTGATTAAATGAGAAGTTCGTGATAACTATTTACTAGCTTTGACTTCTGTGTTTGTCCTTCTAAGGATTATTTTCAGAAAAATGAAAAACTACCTTGCAATAAGATTAGAAATAAGTTAAAATTATGGCATCCTAAAAAGAAACGAGGTATCTCTATGACGAATGAAAAGACCAAATCGTCTGCCTATAATTTTATAAACAATGTATTGAATGGGACAGCCATTGCTATCGTAGTAGCTTTGATTCCTAATGCAGTCTTGAAGGCGGCGCTCACAGCCCTTCAGAGCAATTACCCTGCTATTAAGCCATATTTAGTGGACTACTTAAATATTATTACCATCTTCCAGTTCTTCATTCCTGTTATGGCCGGGTTTTTGATTGCACATCAATTCAATATGAAGCCAATGCAGATGATTGCGGTCGGTGGGGCTACCTTTATCGGGTCTGGCGCTTGGAAAGCGGTTGAAGCAACCATCGGTGACAAGACAGGCCAAATCTTCCAACTTGCCGGGACAGGAGATTTGATTAATGCTATGGTAACGGCAGCCCTTGCGGTAGCGGTAATCCAATTAGTGGGTCATCACTTCGGTGCGCTAGAAATTATCCTTTTACCAATTGTAGTAGGTTCCGGGGTAGGTTTACTTGGCTACAAGCTTCTTCCTTATGTTAAACAAGTGACAGATACGATTGGTCACGTAATTGAAACCTTCGTACAATATCAACCATTCGTAATGAGTATCTTAATTTGTATGTCTTTTGCTATCTTAATCTTAACCCCAATTTCAACCGTCGCAATCGGCTTAGCTATTTCCTTGACTGGCCTATCAGCTGGGGCAGCTTCGATGGGGGTCGGGACTACGGCTCTATACTTAGTCTGGGCAACTCATAAGAAGAATAAGCCAGGTGTTCCAACTGCAATTGCTTTAGGTGCTATGAAAATGATGATGCCTAACTATCTGACTCACCCTATTATGTCAGCCGGGCTTCTCTTATCTTCAGCTATTACAGCTGTTTTGGTTCCGGTCTTTAACTTGACAGGGACGCCACAAACCTCTGGTTTTGGTTTAGTTGGTTTGGTTGGTCCGATCGCTTCCTTACCAAGTTTAGGAAATAACTTCTTGCTCATGCTCCTCATCTGGGTGGCTGTGCCAGCAGTGGTAACTTTCCTAGTTCACTTCCTCTTCACCAAAGTCTTGAAACTCTATGATGAAGAAATTTTCGTATTCAAAGGTTCTAACTAATCTCATTATTATATTGGAGGAATAGACAATGACAACACCAGAACAAATGGATTGGAATAACTTAGGTTTTGGCTATACTGATACGGGCAAACGTTACCGTGCATACTACCGTAATGGTGCTTGGGAAAAGGGCGGCATTACAGAAGATGCCACCATTACCATGAGTGAAGCGGCTAACGTTTTACACTATGGTCAAACATGTTTTGAAGGTTTGAAGGCTTATCGCACTAAATCTGGTGAAATTAACCTTTTCCGTGTTGATCAAAATGCGGCGCGTATGCGCCGTTCTGCTGAGCGTCTCTTGATGCCAGCCTACCCAGAGGATTGGTTTGTTGAAGCAGTAAAAGAAGTGGTAGCAGCTAATGCGGATTGGGTACCACCTTATGAATCAGGCGCGACACTTTATATCCGTCCTTTCCTCATCGGCTTGGGTGCATCAATTGGGGTTTCACCTGCAGATGAATACCTCTTCGGAATTTATGTATCTCCTGTAGGTGCCTACTTCAAGGGGGGCTTAACTCCAAGTAACTTTGTTGTATCGGATTATGACCGTGCAGCGCCACAAGGGACAGGGGCTGCTAAGGTAGCAGGTAACTATGCTGCCAGCCTCTATCCAGGTAAGAAGGCTAAATTAGATGGATATACTGACGCTATCTATTTGGACCCAGCAACCAAGACTAAGATTGAGGAGGTTGGGGCAGCTAACTTCTTCGGAATTACTAAGGATAACAAATTCGTTACGCCATTATCTCCTTCTATCTTGCCATCTATTACCAAGTATTCACTCTTATACTTAGCCAAAGAACGCTTGGGCTTGGAAGTGGAAGAAGGCGATGTGTATGTTGATCAGTTAGATCAATACGTAGAAGCTGGTGCTTGTGGGACGGCTGCTGTTATCAGCCCAGTTGGTTCAATCACAGTTGGTGATAAGAAATATGTCTTCCATTCTGAAACAGAAGTGGGGCCAATCACTAAACGTCTTTATGATGAATTAGTGGGCATTCAATACGGAGATGTTGAAGCTCCAGAAGGCTGGATTCAAAAAGTACCAGTTAAATAATCAGGATTAAGGGGCAGGAACTCAAGTTCCTGCCTTTTTGTTATGGAAAAATTATAGGTTCAGCAGGATAGAATTTCAGATAGGTTGAGCTAGCTAGCTTTGCTGATTCTTTGATTGACTATTGAGCTCTTTTCCCTTATCATTACTAGTTGGGACAGTGAAATTTGCGCTTAAAAATACCCAAGAAAGGATGCTTAGTGTGGCACAGTTTTATTTTAAGTATGGCGCCATGAATAGTGGGAAATCGATTGAGATTATTAAGGTGGCCCATAACTACGAAGAACAAAATAAACCGGTTGAACTTTTTACCAGTGCCATTGATACGCGCGTTGAGGTAGGAATTGTCAATAGTCGGGCTGGTTTCCAACGCCAGGCTACGCCTATTACGGAGGATATGGACCTATTCGAAACCATTAAGTCCTTGACACCTAAGCGTTATTGCATCTTGATTGACGAATCGCAATTTCTCAGCAAAGAACATATTTTGCAGCTAGCGCGAGTAGTGGATGAACTTGATATTCCAGTCATGTGCTTTGGCCTCAAAAATGACTTCACCAATGAACTTTTTGAAGGATCAAAATACCTCTTGCTCTATGCTGATAAGATTGAAGAAATTAAAACCATCTGTTGGTTCTGCCACCGCAAGGCTATAATGAATTTGCGGATTTCAGATGGTAAGCCTGTTTATCAAGGTGAACAAATTCAAATCGGGGGCAACGAGTCCTACTATCCCGTTTGCCGTCGCTGTTACAAGAATCCTGGAATAATTAAGTAAAGGAGACCACTATGTTTGAACAATTGGATGCCCTCATTTTTCGATTTGAGGAATTACACGAATTACTCAGTGACCCAGAAGTCATCTCGGACTCCAAACGTTTGCGGGAACTGACTATTGAAGAAGCTGACCTGAGCCCTAAGGTAGCAAAGATCAAACGCTACAAGCAGGTCCAACAAGAAATTAAAGATACTGAAGAGATGCTAGGTGAAGGCTTAGACGCTGATATGGCTGAATTGGCTAAAATGGAATTGGCAGAATTAAAGGCTGAAAAACCTCGTCTAGAAGAAGAAATTAAAGTCATGATGTTGCCTGAAGACCCAAATGATGGCAAAAACATCATCATGGAAATCCGTGGTGCAGCGGGTGGGGATGAAGCGCAACTCTTTGCCGGTGACCTACTCAATATGTATACGCGATACGCTGACAGTCAAGGTTGGAAGGTCGAAGTCTTAGATGCTAATATTACCGGTATCGGAGGCTATAAGGAAGTCAGCCTCATGATTACAGGGCATAAGGTTTATAGCAAGCTTAAATTCGAAAACGGTGCTCACCGTGTTCAACGGGTACCCGAGACGGAATCTCAAGGCCGAGTGCACACCTCTACCGCAACCGTAGTCGTGATGCCTGAGGCAGAAGAAGTCGACCTAGACCTTAAGGATGCTGACATCCGGGTAGATATCTACCATGCCAGTGGGGCCGGCGGTCAGCACGTCAACAAGACTGCTTCTGCTGTTCGCTTGACTCACTTGCCAACTGGGGTGGTCGTTGCGATGCAAGATGAGCGGAGCCAACTTAAGAACCGGGAGAAGGCCATGAAGGTCTTACGCGCTCGTGTCTATGATATGCTCCAATCAGAAGCCCAAGCAGAATATGATTCTAACCGTAAATTGGCTGTTGGTACTGGTGATCGTTCAGAGCGTATTCGGACCTACAACTACCCACAAAACCGGGTAACTGACCACCGCATTGGTTTAACCATTCAACAACTCGATGCCATTATGTCGGGGAAATTAGATGAAATTATCGACGGGTTAGTTCTCTTCGACCAAACCCAAAAATTGGAGGAGCTCAATGGCCCTCAAATCTAATGCAAGCCTGGCTGAAGTACTCAAGAGTGCTTCAGTTTTTTTGGAAGGAAGAGGTTTTGATGGCAGTCTGGCCCAGTCATATTGGCTACGGGTTTTCGATTGGACTCTAACTGATTTGGTCAGACAGCTTCATCAGGTTCCTAGCCAAGAGGACTATGAGGCCTTTCAAGCGGTTCTAGAACGCCTAGTGACGCATGAGCCCTTGCAGTATATTTTGGGTTATGAAGACTTTGATGGTCGCCGTTTTAAGGTGACACCAGCCGTCTTAATTCCACGGGAAGATACGGCGGGTATCTTAGATTTAGCGGCTGCTTGGTTAGAAAAGCATCCAGATGCTAGTCAAGCTCTGGATTTAGGGACTGGGTCTGGTATTCTAGCCATTAGTTTGGCTTTGCGTCATCCGCAACTTCAATTGACCGCGGGCGATTTATCGCCTGAAGCCCTAGCTATTGCCAAAGAAAATGGCATTAGTCTTCAGGCCACTGTTGATTGGTTGGTGACGGATGTCTGTCAAGGTTTGCCTCGAGATAGAGCTTATGATTTAGTAGTATCAAATCCACCTTATATTAGTGAGACAGAATTAGATTTAATGGATGAGTCGGTTAAACGCTATGAGCCGTCTATGGCCTTGTTTGCTGAGCAAGGGGGCTTGGCTTTCTATCGCCAACTGGCTAAGCAAATTGGGCCCTATCTCAAGCCAAGTGCTTGCTTGATTCTAGAGATTGGTTTCCGACAAGGTCAGGCGGTCGTGGACATTTTTCGTCGAGCCTTCCCACAAGCTAAGGTTAGTTGCCATCAGGATTTGAATGGCCGAGACCGCTATGTCCAAGTAGAGATTAATGAATGAAAGGAGATGACCGCCTAAAATGTTAACCAAGAAATTTCGTTTGGGAGAATTGGATGAAGCGGCCGCTCTCTTAAGAAGAGGAGAGCTAGTCGCCTTTCCTACCGAGACAGTTTATGGTTTAGGCGCCATCGCGACTAAGGAACAAGCAGTTGCTAAGGTCTTTCAAGCAAAAGGTCGTCCTAGTGATAACCCACTCATTGTTCATGTCAAGGATGCCCAACAAGTCTTGGACTATGCGGAAGAGGTTCCTGAATTAGCCAAAGAGCTAATGGAACGCTTTTGGCCAGGCCCTTTAACCATTATTCTGCCTGTTAAGCCTGGTGTTTTTCCGGCAAACGTTAATAATGGCCAAGAAACGATTGCTTTCCGCATGCCAAATCAACAGTCGGCTTTACGCCTAATTGACTTAGTAGGGACGCCTTTAGTTGGTCCGAGTGCCAATTTATCAGGTAAACCTAGCCCTACAAGTGTCGATCATGTCATGCAAGACTTTGATGGCCTGATTGCGGGCGTAGTGGCTGGCGATACGGATCAAGCCCAAATCGGAGTGGAGTCGACGGTGGTCCGCCCTATGTCAGACCGTTTAATCATTCTACGGCCAGGTGCTATCACCCAGTCCATGCTGAAGCAAGTATGTCCAAACGTTCAAGAATTCTCAGTAGCAGAGCAATTAGCT
The DNA here is from genome assembly GCA_965245735.1 of uncultured Abiotrophia sp. Lineage (GTDB taxonomy): Bacteria > Bacillota > Bacilli > Lactobacillales > Aerococcaceae > Abiotrophia. Next base: position 76,344 of record CBDFAX010000001.1, read on the forward strand.
ACCCCTCAGCTCCAGTCACCAGGCGTTAAGTATCGCCATTATAGCCCTAAACAAGAAGTTTATTTGTTTGAGTCCACTGAAGATAGAGCTAGACTTCGGGCGAAGCTAGTGGCCAAGGGTGGGGAAGTCGGGCTATTGGCGGATGATTCAATCATTCAGGCCTTGGGTCATCAGAGTCCAGTTGTGGCAACTTATTCCTTAGGTCAGCCTCATGATGCGGCCAGTGCTACCCGTCAACTATATGCCGGTTTACGGGCCTTAGAAGCGAGTGGCTGTGATTGGATTTTAGCGCAAGCAACCTTAGATTCAGAAAAATATCATGCCTATATGAATCGGTTGAACAAAGCAGCCACAAGTATGTTATAATAGGAAGCAGAACATAGGTTGGCGGGAGCCAACCACAAAGGAGGTTACCTATGACTGAAAGTTTACATGATGCCTTGGTCTTTGAGACCATTGAGCGTGAAGAACGGCGACAATTAGAAGGAATCGAGTTGATTGCCTCAGAGAACTTTGTTTCACCTGCAGTCCTTAAGGCACAAGGAAGTGTCTTAACCAACAAGTATGCTGAAGGCTATCCTGGCCGACGCTATTATGGTGGCTGTGAATACATTGATGTCATTGAACAAGCAGCGATTGATCGAGCGAAAGAACTTTTTGGTGCGGAATACGCCAACGTACAACCCCACTCTGGTTCATCTGCCAACCTTGCTGTTTACCGAGCTTTCCTCAATGTTGGCGACCGCGTCTTGGGTATGGATTTGTCACAAGGTGGCCACTTAACTCATGGTTCACCCGTCAATTTCTCCGGCCAGTCTTATGAAATGCATGCTTATGGTGTAGACCCTGTTACTGAATTGATTGATTATCAAGCACTAGAAGCTCAGGCTGAGGCTGTAAAACCTAAGATGATTATTGCAGGAGCATCTGCTTATTCTCGGACTATCGACTTTGAACGTATTGGTCAAATTGCTAAGAAAGTAGGGGCTATCTACTTTGTGGATATGGCGCATATTGCTGGCTTAGTTGCGGCAGGTCTCCATCCTAACCCAGTGCCTTATGCGGATGTAGTAACAACGACGACCCATAAAACCTTACGGGGCCCTCGTGGTGGCTTGATTTTAGCTAAGGCCCAGTATGCTAAACAACTCAATATGGCTATTTTCCCAGGTATTCAAGGGGGGCCACTGGAGCATGTAGTAGCCGCTAAGGCGGTTGCCCTCTTAGAAGCCTTGCAACCAAGTTTCAAGACTTATGCGGCGCAAGTTATTAAGAACGCTCAAGCCATGGTGGAAGTTTTCTTAGAAAGTCCTCTGCGTGTCGTATCTGGTGGGACTGATAATCACCTCTTCAATCTTGATGTGACACCACTGGGTGTGACAGGGAAAGAGGCTCAAGAGCGTCTGGATCAAGTAGGGATTACCGTTAACAAGAATTCGATTCCTAACGACAGCCGTTCCTTCATTGATCCAAGTGGTATTCGGATTGGGACATCAGCCATTACGACGCGCGGCATGAAAGAAGCACAAGCTCAGACTGTTGCCCGTCTGATTCTCAAGACCTTAACAGCTTCTGACGATCAATTGGCGGCTATCCGTCAAGAAGTTAAAGAACTCGTCGCTGGCTTACCACTTTATCAAGCTTAAATTGATTGACTCAGAAAAGGAGAGACTAAGATGGCAAAATGCGTAGTAATTAACCACCCACTGATTCAGCACAAACTAACCATTATTCGTGATAAAAATACCTCTACCAAGGCTTTTCGCGAAGTAACTAACGAAATCTCTATGCTTATGGCTTATGAGATTACACGTGATTTGCCAGTAGAAGATGTGGTCATCGAAACGCCTTTAGTTGAAACCACTCAAAAGCGGATTGCCGGGAAGAAAATGGCGATTATTCCAATCCTAAGAGCTGGCTTGGGCATGGTCGATGGGATTTTGGATTTAGTACCTGCTGCACGTGTGGGGCATATTGGTCTCTATCGTGACCACGAAACCTTAGAGCCAATTGAGTACTTTGCTAAATTACCACAAGATATTCAAGAACGTCATGTCTTTGTGGTGGATCCAATGCTAGCGACAGGGGGCTCAGCAATTGCAGCCTTAGACCTTCTGATGAAAAAGTATGGCGTTAAGCCAGAAAATATCACCTTTTCTTGTTTGGTTGCTGCACCAGAAGGGGTAGCAGCTTTACAAGCGGCGCATCCAGATGTGGATATCTATATGGCGGCGCTAGATGAGCGACTCAATGAACACGGATATATCTTGCCGGGGCTTGGGGATGCGGGTGACCGTATTTTTGGTACTAAATAAGGTAGAAAGGCTAGGAAGAGATTTCCTAGCCTTTTTATTATGCCATTTGTTACGCGTTCCGTACATTTGGATCAAGAAATTGGCCTTTTCTTACTTTAATACTTGTATTCATTCAAAATACATGATATTCTAATTTATATTTAATAATTATGCTGAGGTGAAACTATGAATTACTTGATGATGTCCCCCCATTTCCCTAAAAACCTCCAGAATTTCGCAATTCGACTTAAAGAGCGTGGTGTGAATGTCTTGGGGATTGGCACAGAGCCCTATGACTGGCTCTCACCAGAGTTACGTGAAAGCCTCACTGAATACTACCGTGTCGAGGATATGGAAAACCTTGATGAAGTGAAGCGTGCAGTAGCCTTCTTAATTTATAAACACGGCCCAATTGATCGCTTGGAATCTAATAATGAGTACTGGTTAGAGTTAGACGCTGCCTTGCGCGAGCAATTCAACGTACCTGGGGTCAAACCTCGTGACTTAGAAAAAACCAAGTATAAGTCAAAAATGAAGAAGTTATTTGAGAAAGCTGGCGTTCCAGTGGTGCCAGGTTATCTAATCAAAAATGAAAGTCAACTCAATAAAGCTTTGAAGGAAGCTGGCCTCCCTGCAGTAGCAAAACCTGACCGTGGAGTAGGAACAGCAGCAACTTATCGACTTGAGACAAAAGAAGATGTCGCAACCTTCTTATCCGAGTGGGACCAATCCATTCCCTATTTTGTGGAGCCTTATGTCTTGGATGCTGAGCTCTGCACATTTGATGGTTTAGTTGATGAAAAAGGACAGATTGTCTTCTCAACGAGCTTTGTCTATTCCTTGCCAACCCTAGAATTGATTGAGGGCCAGTGCGATTATACTAATATTGTTCAAAAGGATGTAGAAGCTCAGTTGGCTGCATACGGCCAAGCGGCAGTTAAGGCCTTTGGGATGAAGGAACGCTTCTTCCATATCGAATTCTTCCGTCGTAAAAAGGGAGACTACGTAGCCATCGAGTATAATAACCGACTGGCTGGCGGTTACACAATCGATCTCTATAACTATGCTTATGGTTGTGATCTCTATGCTATCTACGCCGATATCGTAACTGGGAGGCTAGAAGAAACGCCAAGCTATGATCGACATTACGGGGTCGGTATCTCACGTCGTGACGAGTTGGCATACGCACATAATATTGATGAGATTCGAGCAAAATATGGTGACCGTGTGAAAATGGTCGATCGCTTGCCAGATGCTTTTTCGGCTATTATGGGGAATGAGTTCTTAGTCATTCTAGCGGATACGCAAGAAGAAGTTGAAGAAGTAAGTCATTATGTACACAAGAAACAAGGAGGACAATAATAAATGCACGTAGAATGGTTAAGTCACTGGAGTGGTCAACTCAATCGCGAAATGCCCCTCAACCGCTATGGTCACGCGGGTTTACCGATTGTGGTTTTTCCTTCATCAGGCGGAACTCACAATGAATATGCCGACTTCGGCATGATTGATGCCTGTCGCGATTCCATTGAAGCAGGACGGGTTCAATTTTTCACCTTGGCTAGTGTGGACAGTGAGAGCTGGTTGGCTGACTGGAAATACCCTCACGATCGGGCTGAAATGCATCGGGCTTATGAGCGTTATGTCATTAGCGAGGCGATTCCTTTTATTAAGCATAAAACGGGCTGGTTTGATCCAATGATGACGACAGGTTGCAGTATGGGAGCCTACCATGCGCTTAACTTCTTCTTACAGCATCCAGATGTTTTCCGCGGGGTGATTGCCTTGAGCGGGGTCTATGATGCACGTTTCTTTGTAGGGGAATATGGCGATGACGTGGCAATCTATTCTAATTCGCCAAGTGACTATGTCTTTAATCAGCACGATCCTTGGTTCCTAGATCAATATCGTCAATCCAATATTATCGTATGTACCGGGCATGGGCCTTGGGAACACGATGGTCTGCCATCCTTCTATAAGGTAAAGGAAGCCCTAGAAATGAAGGGAGTGCCAGCTTGGTTTGACGAGTGGGGCGGCGATGTGGCCCATGACTGGCCATGGTGGCGCGTGCAGATGCCATATTTCTTAAGTCGTTTAGGTTTATAAGATAAATGAGGCTAGGAGTCTTTCCTAGCCTTTTTAGTTTGCCTCTTAACTCTAAAAATAGGGTAGTCAATCGGCTGATTTTGGAAAAGGACGATAAAAACAGCTAGAATAAGGGATGTAAATCAATGAAAAATAGGTGGTGATTTCATGTAAATGCCATGGCTACAATATCTAAAAAAGGAGCTGTCAGAAAATCAGGTATGAAAATAATTTTCTTCATAAAAACACTTGAAAAATATTTTCTTTGGTGTATAATGAAAGCGTAATCAGTTGAAAGACAGAAAGAGAGGTGACAAATTGGATGAATTACTTGTGCTTTGATATTGGCGGGACCTTCATTAAATATGGTCTCTTCAATGAAAAGGGGGAAGCGCTAGGCCAGACTCAGAAGGTCAAAACCAGCGTTGACCAGTATTCTAACCAGATATTGCAACAAGTTCTTTCGATTACCAAGCAGGTTCAATCCCAGGAAAGCCTATCGGGCGTGGCGATTTCAACTGCTGGAGTGGTTGATTCTCGTGACGGGTCTATACGATTTGCAGGGCCCACTATCCCAGGTTATACGGGGACGCCACTGAAAGCTGAAGTGGAAGCACTCACTGGTCTGCCTTGCTATGTGGTAAATGATGTGAACGCAGCTTGTTTGGGTGAATACTGGCAGGCCAGTCGAACAGGCCAGCCACCTAAGTCCATGATATGTTTTACGATTGGTACAGGTGTAGGGGGAGCCATTGTTTTAGATGGACAACTGCTAACCGGTGTGAGCGACATGGCCGGAGAGGTTGGCTACCTACCAATTGGCAAAGCAGCCTTTCAGGACTTGGCCTCTACAACCGCTTTGTTAGAACAGGCGGCTCAAGCGACAGGCGAAAATCTCAGTGGGGAAGCCTTCTTTGATCGCTTGGAAGCAACAGGAGATCCAGTCTTAAGCCAAGTACTCGACCAATTTCTAAATCATTTAGCCACCGGACTTTTATCAGCGATTTATCTGCTGAATCCAGAAGTCCTTGTCCTAGGGGGAGGAATTCTAGCGCGTGCTGATCTCATTATGCCACGTCTAATGGCAATCTTGGAGCAACGTGTGATTGATCCTCGCTTCCTCACAACAGAGATTCGACCAGCCCAGTCAGGTAATGATGCTGGGATGTTAGGTGCGCTATCTCAACTCATTAAGCTAACTCAATAAGGATGTGATCCCATGGGAGTATTAGAGCGAATTGAAGCCAACTTCGTTCATCTATCACCAAAGGAACAGCTCCTTGCAACCTATATTATGCAAGAAAGTCCCTATTTTACTAACATTACCATTAGCGAGATGGCCAAAGAAACGGGTGTTTCAGCCGCAACGATTACGCGCTTTTGTCGTAAAGTAGGGTGTGAGAGCTTTGTCGATTTGAAAATTCAATTGCAAGCCAGTGAAGGGGAGTCGGCAAGCAATCACCAAAATCATGATATGTTCGATACGGTTAGTGAATTCTATAACCGTATCATTCAACGAACGTCAGAATTACAATCAGAATATCAACTCCGTCAGCTAATTCAAGTTCTCTCTCAAGCCAACCGAATCATGGTTTATGGGATGGGATCCTCGGGGTTAACGGCTCGGGAATTGGCTATTCGCCTTTCGCGTATGGGACTACCAGCCACGAGCGAGACGGACTCACATATGATGATTATCTCCAGTACGGTGACACGTTCCAGTGACGTGGTAATTGCCATTAGTAATTCTGGTGAAACAAAGGATGTGATTGATTCTTTAGGCAATGCCAAGCAAAATGGCGCCATTTTGGTGGCCATAACTAGCATGAAGGGAAGTAGTTTGGCTAAGCTAGCTGATGAGACCCTTCTGGTACATAACAGCCGTTTTGTCAATAGTGAGTTTTTCGTCAATACTCAGTTACCGATTTTCTTTCTCATCGACGCCATAACGTTAATGATGCTAGAAAATCCTGTCTTCAGTCAAAATATGCAGAAGACGATTCAAGAAATTACATCTATCAACCAAAAATTACAAATGGGGGAATCAACATGAAATTATCAAAAGTTTTTGCAGCTGCCTTATCTTGTGGAATTTTATTAAACACAGTTGTGACAGCGGTACCATCCGATGTGCGTGCTGAAGAGACAGTAACCATTAAATACTGGAACTTCCCTAACTTTACCAGTGACTCAGAGTTTAAGACTTCTGAAGAATACGATGCAGCCTTGATTAAAGCCTTTGAAGCTAAGAACCCAGGCATCAAAGTTGAATACCAAAAGATCGACTTTACAGATGGTCCAGCTAAAATTGAAACAGCTATCCAATCTAAGACTAACCCTGACGTAATCTATGATGCACCAGGTCGTGTCATCGACTGGGCAAGCAAGGGTTATTTGGCACCATTCAAAGACGTTGACACTTCAAAATTAAATGAATCAGCTGTTAAGGCTAGCTCCTTCGAAGACGAATTGTATCTCTATCCACAAGGGATTGCGCCATTCTTGATGGCAGTTAACACTAAGTTGACTGACAAGTTAGGTGTGACAGACCTCTTGCCATTCGAAAAAGAAGGACGTAACTGGACTCCTGAAGAATTCCAAAAATTCTTGGAAGCTGTTCATGAAAAAGACAAAGATCTAATTCCAACTGTTGTTTACGCTAAGTCAGCAGCTGGTGACCAAGGTCCTCGTGCCTTTGTCTCTAACCTATATGGTTCTTGGATTACGAACGACGAAGTTAATAAATATATCATCAATGACGAAAATGGGGTAAAAGCCCTTCAATGGATTCGCGAACAAGCACCTAAAGGCATTATCGGCCAAGGGGCAGCCTTAGAAGCAAAAGATGCTTTGGAATACTTCAAGTCTGGTAAGTCTCCATTAAGTATTTTGGCAAGTCCAGGTCTCTACGCTCAATGGAAATCAGTAGAAGACTTAAACGTTCGCTTCTTACCATTCCCTAATGCTAACAAATCACCTAAGTATGAATACTTAGTAGCTGGTCCCGCAGTCTTCGATAACGGCGACGACAAGAAGATTGAAGCCGCTCAAAAATTTGTAGACTTCATGATCAACGACCCAGAATGGGGTACTCGTACCTTGAAGGCAACTGGTAACTTCTCTGCTCAAAAAGGCGTGAAAGGCCTCTATGACAACGAAGAGCTGAAGTTTGCTGAAGGCTTGTCAGATCACTTCGGTGCTTACTACAACACCATTCCAGGTTACGCTAAAATGCGTCCACTTTGGTTCCCAATGCTCCAAGGGGTATTGTCTGGCCAAGGTGATGTAAAAGAATTAGTGGACAGCTACGTAGAACAAGCGCAAGCTACCTACGAAGAAGCAAAATGAGCCACATTATAATCTGAATTCAGAGAGTGCTTGATTTACTGGGACAAATCTAGCGCTACCCGGACCAGGTTCTCGCGTGCGACTAATATAAACATCCTACTCCCAAGCGCCCAATATTTTGGACTAGCGGGAATTTGGGAGTAGTCGTTTATAGTGATCGCGACCTAGGGTAGCCGATTTGTCCCTTTTATTATGAATTATTCTCTCGAAAGGAGATCTCTATGTTAGCCAAATTAAGAAGAAAGTACGACTTTAGCGCCTATCTCTTCATTGCACCTGCTATGGCCTTCTTCCTGACTTTCGTACTCTATCCAATGCTACGCGGGATTTACATGTCCTTGCTCAAGTATAGAGGGCGGAGAGTTAGCTTTGTAGGCTTAGACAACTACACTAAGCTCTTAGGCGACCAGACTTTTATCAAGTCCTTAAGTAACACGATTTTTATCGTAGCAATTGCAGTGCCAATTGTAGTAGTCTTATCACTCTTTATCGCCATTAACATCTATAACAAATCAGCTCATGTACGGAGCTTCTTCCGTGGCGTCTTCTACTTGCCAGCTGTATCCTCAGTTGTGTCGATTACAGTGGTATGGTTGTGGATTTACAACCCAGACTTTGGGATTCTCAATTATATTCTCAAATCCATGAATGTCATTGAAGGCAATGTCCAATGGTTAGGGAATGCCTCTACTGCAATTTATGCAGTCATTGCCGTTCTGATTACGACCAGTATTGGTCAGCCAATTATTCTCTATATTGCAGCTTTGGGAAACGTTCCTGTGGAACTGCTCGAGTCTGCTAAGATTGACGGTGCCAACAACTGGACCATCTTCAAAAACATTATTTGGCCATTGATTATGCCAACGACCCTTTATATCGTGGTGACAACCACCATCAACAGTTTCCAAATCTTTGCCTTAATCCAATTGATGACTTCTGGTGGTCCTAACTATGCGACAAGCACCATCATGTACCAAGTCTATGAGATGGGGATTAAGCAGCAATCCTTTGGCCAAGCCTCTGCATGGGGTGTTGTACTAGCCTTGATTATTGCTTTAATCTCGGCTGTTCAATATAAATACTTCAACCGCGATATTGATTAGGAAGAGGTGACGATTTAACATGGAATTCAAAAAATTCGGTCTCTACAACATTATTTCCTTCACATTGTTGGCATTCTTGACCATTTTCTTCATCTTCCCATTCTATTGGATTGCAACAGGTGCCTTTAAGGTTCAAGACGTCGCCATTGCCATCCCACCAGAATGGTTCCCGATGAGCCCAACTTTAGATAACTTCAAATCACTCCTAGTGCCACTGACTGCACGTTGGTTCTTCAACTCTGTATTCGTTTCAGTTGTAACAACCATCTTGGTCTGCACGACGGCTTCCTTAGCAGGCTATGCCTTAGCTAAGAAACGTTTCCCAGGGGCTGGCTTACTTTTCGCCGTATTTATCGCGGCCATGGCCTTGCCAAAACAAGTTATCTTGATTCCTTTGCTTCAATTGATTACGGATCTTAAACTCATGGATACCTACCGCGCCTTGATTTTGCCGGCTGTCGGTTGGCCATTCGGGATTTTCCTCATGAAGCAATTCTCCCACTCTGTACCTGATTCTCTCTTAGAATCTGCAGACATTGACGGATGTGGCGAAATCAAGAAATTCGTCAATATCGTCTTACCAATTGTTAAACCAGGTATTGGTGCCTTGGCTATCTTCACCTTCATTTCCTCTTGGAACGACTATTTCTCTCAATTGGTATTCACTAACTCAGAAACAATGAAGACTTTGCCTTTAGGTTTGGCGTCTATGGCTCAATCTGCTGAGTTCTCACTTAACTATGGGGTCCTCATGGCTGGCGCGCTCTTGGCTTCCTTGCCAATGATTATTGTCTTCCTGATGTTCCAAAGCTTCTTTGCCCAAGGTATTACGGTCGGGGCGGTGAAAGGATAGTGAGCACAATGCATCCAACGATTGAACGATTAAAAGGAAAACTAATTATTTCCTGTCAGGCTTTACCTGGCGAACCGCTCTACCGAGAAGAAGGTGGGGTCATGGTTCTCATGGCCAAAGCAGCTATTGAAGCTGGAGCAGTCGGTATCCGGGCCCAAGGGGTTATAGATATTGCCCAGATTAAGGAAGCCTTTGATGTGCCAGTGATTGGGATTATTAAGCGAGCTTATCCAGGCTATGGTTCCTACATTACCGCCACCATGCAAGAAGTGGATGAGCTAGTAGCAGTTGGTTCTGATATTATTGCCTTAGATGCTACCTTACGTGAGCGTGCTGGGGAGACCTTGGATGAGTTCATCGCTCATATCAAGGCAAAATACCCGAATCAATTGCTGATGGCCGATATTTCCACTTTGGAAGAGGGACTGAATGCTGAACGCCTAGGTTTTGACTTGATTGGGACTACCATGAATGGTTATACGCCTTATACGGAAGGTCAAACAACCGGTCCTAACTTTGAGTTAATGAAAGCCTTAGTGGAACAAACCCATACTCCAATTGTGGCTGAAGGTAAGATTCATACACCAGAAGACCTAGCAAGAGCTTTCGCCCAAGGGATTCACACAGCTGTTGTAGGTGGCGCTATTACACGACCACTAGAAATTGCTAAACGCTTCGTTAGCGTAGTAAACTAAAGAAATGCAAGAAAGAGAAAGGAGTGCCTGATATGACCCTGGAGCAACTGATTATTGGTTGGTTCTTCTATGGAATCTTCTTCATGGGCTTGTCGGTTTTGGCAACCTACCTGATTAACCGAGTAGCAAAGCGTTACTATACGGCGCCACTCATTATCAATGCGGTAGCCATTATTATTCTCATGGGGATGGTCGCCTTAAAACAGTTTACGGCAGACATGTTCCTACAGAATTACCTCTTTACCTATATGCCAATTGTGGCGGCTAGTGTCACCTATAATCTGGTACTCTTTCTCATTCGACGCGGGCGACCTCTGCACGATCCTCGCGAAGAAGCCTTAGATACAGATAAATAAGCAATTGTCGGCAAAGAGGAGGTGAAAGGATGATTGTAGATCAATTACAAGGTCTTCAAGAATACAGTGGCCGTATTCCCCATATAAAAGCAGCGCTCGAAACATTCAATAGCTTAGCTCAAAAAACTATCGGGCGATATGATTTCGAGGGAGGATACTTCTTCATCCAAGATGGAGAGCTAGGTGCAGTTGATGAATCGCATTATGAAGCCCATCAGAAATGGTTAGACATCCATGTGCCGCTTGAAGGCCATGAATATCTCATTGTGGCCCCTACATGTCAGCTGACAGAAGTCACCGCCTATGATGCCGATAAGGACATTGCCTTTTTGGATGGTCCAATCCAGACCATTGTTAAACTCTATCCTGGACAAGCCTGTGTGGTATTTCCAGAAGATGCCCATAAGCCGGCCCGTCATTTAGGTCAGGCCAGCACCTATAAAAAGTTAGTCATAAAATTACCGGTTGCATAACCAAAGGAGTCTTAAACGTGTCAAAATTCGATAAGTACAAAGGAATTATCCCAGCCTTCTATGCCTGCTATGACGATGAAGGCAATATCAGCCCAGAACGTACCCAAGCCCTAGCTAAGCATTACCTCGAAGTAGGGGTCAAGGGTCTCTATGTTGGCGGTTCGTCTGGCGAGTGTATCTACCAAAATGTAGAAGAACGTAAACTAGTCTTAGAACATGTTATGAAGGCAGTTGGTGGCAAGATGACCATCATTGCCCACGTCGCGGCTGCCTCCACACGTGATTCTGTTGAGTTAGCTAAGCATGCGGAAAGCCTAGGGGTAGATGCCTTAGCAGCCATCCCACCAATTTACTTCCGATTGCCAGAACATTCCATTAAGGATTACTGGAATGCCATGATTGATGCTACAGAACTTGACTTCATCATTTACAACATTCCGCAACTGTCAGGTTATGCCTTGACTCCTAGCATGTTCAAGTCCATGTTGGAAAATCCTAAAGTGATTGGGGTTAAGAACTCTTCTATGCCAGTCCAAGACTTAATCACTTGGAAGTTGACAGCTGGTGATCGTGAAGTCGTTGTCTTCAACGGTCCAGATGAGCAATTCATCGGTGGTCGTGTCATGGGGGCTGATGGGGGAATCGGTGGCACCTATGGGGTAATGCCAGAACTCTTCTTAGCAGCTAATGCAGCCCTAGAAGCAGGCGATTTAGCCCTAGCCTTTACGATTCAAGGCCGCATTGATGAAATCATCTTCACCTTGGTAAGTGGTAAAGCTAACCTTTATGCCGTACAGAAAGAAATCCTCAAACGCGAAGGCCTCAACTGTGGTTCTGTCCGCCCACCATTAACAGGGGTTGGCCCAGAAGATCTAGCCGTTGTTGACAAGGCGCACGCTATGATTCAAGCCGCTCGGGCGGAATTTGTTAAATAAGCACTCACACTATGCAAGACCTGACTACTAGGAGGCTAGTTCTAAGCTAGCTATCCTGGTAGCCAGATTTTGTCGTATCAGCAACCCAAAATCCCTATAATTTGGAGGCTTAACATGAGTAAACAAGCAAAAGATCTTTTTGATCGCCGGTCTCGCTTCGCCATTCGTAAATTAGCGATGGGAGTCTTCTCAGTTGTCATTGGACATGTCCTATTTTTATCACCTCAAACGACTGTTTCGGCTCAAGAAATCCCTCAAACAAGTACAACGGATTCCATTAGTCAACCTAAAAATGTAAACGTTTCCGAAAAAGTGAATGAGCTTTCTGAAACTAGCAAGCCTGAAGAAGTCCCAGCGACTGACGCAAGCTCCCCCAAAGCAGAGGAAGAAAGCTCGGTCTCCAGTTCTGAAAAAACTGAAGAGTCCAGCCAACCTCAACGTGATGAAATCGTGCGAGAAGTGGGGCGTGAAAACCAAGTGTTAGACCAAAATGATGTCGCAACCAATCAAGAAAATAATCAACGGGTAGATTTAAGTCAGCATCTTGAAAGTCTGAAAAAATTGACTAATGTCACCATCCATATGGAATTCAAACCGAGTGAGCGAGCGCCACAATTCTACAGTCTATTCTCTGCTTCGAGTAATAAATTTGTAAATGAATATTTCACCCTTGCCGTTCATAATGGGACTGCATTGGTGGAAGCTCGTGGTCGCCAAGGTGAGCAGTTTTATGGAAGTTATAGTGATGCTCCCCTAAAAGTAACGCCAGGCCAATGGAATTCAGTGACTTTCACAGTGGAACGTCCAGATCCTAACAAAGAATCAGGCCAAGTTCGCCTCTATGTCAATGGGGTCTTGTCACGGACTAGCCCAGTTTCAGGTAAATTTTTAAGTGATATGCCTGATTTGACAGATCTTCAAATTGGTAAGACACGTAGAGGATCTGACTTACGTTGGGGTAGTGACTTAACAGTACGTAACTTATCCATTTACAATCGCGCCTTATCACAAGAAGAAGTGGGAGAACGCAGCCAACTATTCAAGCGTCAACCTTTACAGTTAGAGCCTGCTCCGGGAGCAGAGATTTCTGATAAAAAGGACGTTTTCGAGAGCGGGCATAGTGGTCAACCGAATGCTGACGGCATTGCCAGCTATCGTATTCCTGCTTTGCTTAAAACTGATAAAGGCACTTTAATTGCTGCCGCCGATGAGCGTCGTCTTCACGCTTCTGACTGGGGCGATATCGGGATGGTGGTACGACGTAGTGAGGACGGCGGTAAGACTTGGGGTGACCGTATTCATATTGCTAACCTACGCGATAATCCTAACCCTGAACGAGCAGACCAAGCCTCTCCTGTGACAATCGACCAAGTGCTAGTTCAAGATCCAAAAACTAAACGTATTTTCTCAATTTATGATATGTTCCCAGAAGGCCGAGGTATCTTCGGTATGTCAGAACATAAGGAAACTATGTATCAGACCATTGATGGTAAGACCTATCAAGTTCTCTATCGAGAAGGGGAGCAAGGTCTCTACACTATTCGCGAGCAAGGGTATGTCTATGCACCTGATGGAACTAAGACAGACTATCGAGTAGTAGTGGATCCAGTTAAACCAAAATACGAGGATAAAGGGGATCTCTACCAAGGTCAGAATCTTTTAGGTAATGTCTACTTCACTAGCAATAAGACCTCACCTTTCCGAGTAGCTAAAGACAACTATCTCTGGTTATCATACAGTGATGATGATGGCAAGACCTGGTCAGCGCCTCGTGATATTACCCCAATGGTAAAAGCCGATTGGATGAAATTCTTAGGCGTAGGGCCAGGGACGGGAACAGTACTTCGGACTGGGCCACATGCTGGTCGCATTATCGTGCCAACCTATTCGACTAACTTTGTCTCTCACCTTAGTGGCTCCCAATCAGCTCGTGTCATCTATTCTGATGACCATGGGGAAACCTGGCACATGGGAGAGGCCGTCAATGATAATTTGCCAATTGAAGACGGCACATTACACTCAAGCACCATGGATGATTACTGGTATCAAAATACAGAAGCTTCAGCCGTTCAACTTGATAATGGACAGGTAAAACTCTTCATGCGTGGTCTATTTGGTCAGTTGCAAGTGGCGACTAGCTATGATGGCGGTCAGACCTGGGCCAAACAATTGGATTACTATCAAGATGTGCATGATTCATATGTCCAATTAGCGGCCATTTCAACTCACCATCAAGGACAAGAGTATATTGTCCTCTCTAATGCTAATGGGGAAGGTAATTCTAGAAGTGAAGGGACCATTCGTTTGGCTCGAGTAGAATCGGATGGAAGCTTGACTTGGCTTCACCATCGCTTGATTCAGCCAGGATCCTATGCCTACAACTCACTTCAAGAGGTGTCGCCAGGTGTTTATGGGATTCTCTATGAACACAAGGAAGGGACTCAAAATGACTTTACCCTATCCTACAAGACAGTTAATTGGGACTTCATTACCAAGGACCCAGTTCAAGCAAATGAAGTCAAGGCTTTGAATACCGAGCACTATGACAGCAAGATTTTTGCAGTGAATTTTGACCACGAAGTGCTAGTAAATGATTCGCCAGTTTTAACCTTATCTAATGGTAAGACGGCACGATTCTATACACAGCTTTCTAACAAAACCCTACTCTTTAGTGCTGAATCAGTGCATGACAAGGTAAGTGTAACGGGTTTAGAGTCAGGCCATATTGAAAGCCTTCATGGTCTACCAGTCAATGTTGAAGGTGTTACCTTGCCGATTAGTCCGGCAGATCCTGTGACGCCAGAACCTGACCATCCAACTAATCCTGTAGCACCTGAGCCAGATAAACCAACTAATCCGTCAGACTCTGATGTGACAGTGCCACTCTATCGTAGCCAAGGAGTCAATGTTACCTACAATCCAGATGGTACTGTGACCTTTGAAGATAATGACAAGGATACGGGCGTTAGTGTCACCATCTCCCCAGAAGGTTTAGGCAAGCAAGTAGTGTCTTTACATGTGGGACGGGTTAAGGTGCCTGGGTTAGCTGACAATGTCTTGGTCTACGAGATTCATTTCCAAGATAAGAAGGGCCAAGGTGTCCAAATCCAACGACCAGCCCAAGTATCCATTCCAGTAGATGGGACGGTAGCCAAGGCCTATCATCTAGATGATCAAGGTAAGCCAGGACAAGCAGTAGATTTCCGTATGTCAGAAGATGGACGCAAGATTATCTTGACTGCGCCTCACTTCTCACTCTATGCAGTTGAGGTTGGATCAAGCCAAGCAGATACAACTCATCCAAATCAATCTCAGCAAACGCAAGCTGAACCTGGCCTTACATTTGCTAGTCAGAGCTCTACAGGCAATGCTAATGAGGCAAAACAGGGGCAATTGCCAGCTGCTGGGGAAGAGAGTAATTTCTTCTTTAGTGCTGCAGCACTCAGCCTCTTAGCTGGTTTAGGGCTTGCAAGCTATAAGCCAAAAGAAACAGAATAATCTTGATAGCTCGGGGGTAGGCTCACCCTTTGGAGCATAACGAATTAAAGACACGACCTTTTCTCCTTTGGTCGTGTCTTTTGTAATTTTGAAGCGCCAAGTTAGGGGGACTAAGTCATAATTTGATATAATAGGGTAAAAGGGGGAGTGAGATGATGAAGTGGGAACAGTCGCTGACAGACTATCTGGCCTATCAAGGTCAGCACTATCGTAATCCGGCAAAACTAGATAATCCAGTAGAAATTGAGGACATGGAAAACCTTAAAAGATGCGGCCAAGCAGCTCGGCAGGCTTTCTCAAAATTGGCGACTGCCTTCGGGAAAGCTTTTCCAGATTGGACTCAGGGGCGAGTAAGTGCCTGGATGAATCAAGCTCAAGTGGCTCGACCTCATTTTTGGGTCTATTATTTTCCACCAGAAAATCGGCCGGCTAGTCCAAGCTTCGCCTTGAGACTAGTATCGGATCAAGGGTCGCTCACCGTCTGCTTGGAGTTGAGTTTTATTGAACGAAGTCGCCAAGAGGAGACGCTAGCCCAACAGGCGCGAATCTTAGAAGTGCCAGCACCGCAAGAAGCCTATTACTGGGTTCAGGATTCAGATAAGCAAACGCGACGCATGACCACAAGCCAAAGTCACCGGCAAGAGCTGGTAGAAGCCTATGAGGCAGGGCAGGTACGCAAGGTACTATTGCGTCAAGATATGCGGCCATTGGCGGACTATGGCGATTTAGAAGCTTTAGTTCAGGACTTAGTTAAGGCAGTAGCTGGCTTTTGGTCCCTGTATCAAGTGACCCAAAGCTAGGGAAGGAGACATGAAAATGGATTATGAGCATATAAAGGGACCTGACTACGACTATTATACGGTGCCGGCTTTGCTTGAAGCGGGCTTGGAGCATCGTTTTATTGGTAAGCCGCTTAATTTCAAACCTGATTTTAAGGAGGCATCCGTAGAAGTTGTCAATCGAACTTTTCTAAAAGTCGATATGCCTCTAGCAGAGGTGCACCAAGTTCACGGAGCTGACATCTGCCAAGTAAGGGCTGGACAATTGGGGACAGGATGGGGCTTACGCTCTCTAGGCGACTACGATGGCTTGGTAACAGAGGCAAGCGATTTGGCCCTAATGGTCAAGATTGCGGACTGTATTCCCATTATTCTCTTTGACCCGGTTAAAAAGGTGTTTGCCCTAGTTCATTCTGGCTGGCCGGGTACACTCCAATCGATTGGACAAAAAGCCTTAGAAGTTATGATGAGCCAATATGATGTGACGCCATCTAATCTGCTGATTGCCTACGGGCCCGCCCTTAGCATGGAAGATTTTCAAGTTCAGGAAGATGTCTATTGTCGCTTCCAACCCTTAGAAGCAAGTCATCCCCAGGCCTTCAAGCAGGAGGATGAGCATCACTGGCTCATAGACACCAAAGGAATTAATAAGGAGCGTTTCCTCGCTATGGGGGTTCCTTTGGAACAACAATATGATGTGGCTGTGTCGACCAAACAAGCCTTAGGCTGTCATTCTTATCGGCGCGATGGGCGGGATGGCTATGGCCTGAATGCAGTTGTCGCCTATCTGAAATCCTAAGAGGAGGGAATAGAATATGGCCAAAGAAAATTTAAAGATTCGCGATGCCATCATGCAAGCGCCAGAAAACCAGATTTATAGCAAGGCGGGGATTGAACCGCTTTTTACCGCACCTAAGGCTGCCCGCCTGGTGATTGTGGGTCAAGCACCGGGTTTAGCTACTCAAGAAGCCGGTCGACCTTGGGATGATCGCTCTGGCGATCGCTTGCGGGAATGGTTGGGGATGGATCGTTCAACTTTCTATGATTCGGATCTTTTGGCAATTCTCCCCATGGATTTCTATTATCCTGGCAAGGGTAAATCAGGCGATTTGCCACCACGCAAGGGCTTTGCAGCTAAGTGGCATCCTCAGATCTTAGCTCAATTACCAGAGGTTAGATTGACTCTATTGGTCGGTCGTTATGCCCAGGACTATTATTTGGCTAAGAGCAAAAGAAGCAATCTGACAGAAACAGTCGCCCATTATCAGGACTATTTGCCGGACTATTTTCCCTTAGTCCATCCTTCACCTCTCAACCAACGTTGGTTGAAACAACACCCCTGGTTTGAGCAAGAAGTGGTGCCGGATTTACAAAAATTAGTCCAGACCATTCTCAAGTAAGCAAATAAGGACTGGAAATTCTCCAGTCCTTATTTTGGTAAAACTAATTCTTCTTCTTGGCTTGAACTAGCCTTACTTGATTGACTAGCGTCAGTGCGACCACCGGTTGAACGTTCGCCGTGAATCTCGATAATGAGTCCATGGGGCAGGCAGATGGAAACCTGACCTGGTCGGCCCACCCAACTGGTTTTAACCGCAATTTGATCAGGGCTGTTATCTTCGCGAACGCGAATTCGTTTGCCATCACGCTCAATAATGTTATACTGTCCCGGATGTGGGTAGTAGGTTTTCTCTTCATGAGGAGCGTCTTCCGAGAGGTCGAATCGGTCCACTTCCTTACCGTCTATTTTGATGAGGGCATAGGTGGAGGAAGATGCGGGTGTTTCCTTAGTGCTAGACCATTCAGTAGCTTGGCTGACTACCTCCGATTTATTCAAGCCTTGATAGTTGTAGAAGGTCAGGATATTGGGCAAGAAAGATAAGGCAATGACCCCTAAAATGATCAGGTAATCAAAAGGTTTTAATAAGCTAAATAGCCGTTTCATTGAGGAATCACCACCTTGTCTGAGCACAAAACTAGTATTATTGTATAAAAAAAGGTTAGAATAAGCTAGCAATTTGTGCCGTTTTTTGGTAAGATACCATTATGCCAATAAAAAGCGCTAGCCGCTTTATAAAAAAATGCAAGCAAAAGGAGTTTTAAATACCATGTCATTAAAAGCAGAATTACGCGAAAAAGTGGGCTCTGGCTCAGCTAAAAAAGTACGTGAAGCTGGTTTAGTTCCAGCAACTTTATACGGGAAAGGTTCAGAAGCTGTTTCTTTAACAGTTAACCGTCGTGAACTCGATGTTGTCTTGAAAACTCAAGGTTTGAGCCAAGCTTTTGAATTAGAATTCGACGGCAAAAAAGAAAATGTTGTCGTTAAAGCTGTTAACAAGGCTGCTTTGGCAGACCAAATCTACAGCGTAGACTTCAAACTCGCTTAATTTTAAATGATAAGTCCCGCTAGTCAGTTCTTGGCAGCGGGTTTTTTTGTGGGACCCTCTGCAGGCGACCACTAAGAAGGAGAGCCTATGAAAAATCATATTGCCTTATATCAACCGCTAATGCCAGCTAACACGGGAAATATTTCCAGAACTTGTGCGGCCACCAATACCCCGCTTCATCTAATCAAGCCCTTGGGTTTTTCGACTGATGATAAGATGCTCAAGCGTGCGGGTCTAGATTACTGGGAGCATGTGGAAGTTCACTACCATGAAAGTCTGGAGGATTTCTTAGCTTATGTGGGTGAGCGACCACTCTACTTGATTACCAAGTTTGCGCCCCGCATTTATTGTCAGGCGGACCTAGCTCAAAATAGTGCAGGCGAGCAATTCTTCCTCTTCGGTAAGGAAACAACCGGCTTGCCCGCTGACTTGATGGAAGAGCGCAAGGCAGACTGCTTGCGTATTCCAATGAACGATCAGCATGTTCGGAGTTTGAATTTGTCCAATACTGCTAACATCGTCATTTATGAAGCCTTGAGACAACAAGCTTTTGAGGGATTGGATGTCACCCATCACTATCGTGACACGGACAAGGCGCGCGATCTTAACTGGTAGACTTGCACCAGTACCGGATTCGTGATAGTATAGAAGCAGATAAATGATGCGACGGTTTTGACTAGTACAGGATAGGACGTCTTCAGAGAGATGATGGCTGGTGTGAATCATCACGGACTAGCCCTGGAATCCACCAGAACCCTGCAGCCTATGACTCAAGTAGTGCCGGATGCCCCCGTTACAGGCCTTAAGTGCAGGAATAATTTCCTGAAATCGGGTGGTACCGCGAAACCAAGAAGAGCCTTTCGTCCCAATAAGACGAAGGCTCTTTTTGTTATTTGACCAAAAGGAGGAAATGAAATGTTAGATCGTAAATTATTGCGTGAACAATTTGAATGGGTGGTAGAGAAATTAGCCACTCGTGGTGTAGACCGGGAGGTATTAGAGAATTATCGCCGCTTAGATAGCGAGCGCCGCGAACTTTTGATCGACGTTGAAGGGGCTAAACAATACCGTAACCAAGTGTCTGGAGAAATCGCCCAACTCAAACGCAACAAGGAAAATGCGGATGATAAGATTGCTGAAATGAAAGAAATCGGTGATCGCATTAAGCGTGACGACGAGCGTTTAGCTCAAATCGAAGCAGATTTAGAAGCCATCGAGCATCGTTTGCCTAACCTTCCAGCTGAAGGGGTACCAGTGGGGGCCGATGAAGACGATAATGTGGAAGTGCGTCGTTGGGGAACGCCGCGCAAGTTCGACTTTACGCCACTTAATCACTGGGAAATCGCTGAAAAATTAGATATTATCGACTTTGAACGTGGTGCCAAGGTGTCTGGTAGTCGCTTCGTCTTCTACAAGGGCTTGGGAGCGCGTTTGGAGCGGGCCATTTATAACTTTATGTTGGATACTCATACCCAACACAATGGTTACCAAGAAATTATCCCGCCATACATGGTGAATGATCAATCTATGTTCGGGACAGGTCAATATCCTAAATTCGTGGAAGACACCTTCCGGGTTAATGACGAACGCGGTTTGACCCTGATTCCAACAGCTGAAGTGCCACTGACTAATTATTACGCTAATGAAATCTTGCCACTCGAGAACTTGCCAATTAAATTTACTGCCTTGAGCCCATCTTTCCGTTCTGAAGCGGGGAGTGCAGGTCGTGATACACGTGGTCTTATTCGTTTGCACCAATTTAACAAGGTAGAAATGGTTAAATATGCTCACCCAGACCATTCTTTCGAAGAATTAGAGAGCATGACCCAAAATGCTGAAGGTATTTTACAAGCCTTAGGATTGCCATACCGTGTTATTACCTTATGTACTGGCGACATGGGCTTCTCAGCAACTAAGACCTATGACTTAGAAGTTTGGATTCCAGGCCAAGATACTTATCGTGAAATTTCATCTTGCTCAAACTGTGGCGACTTCCAAGCTCGTCGTGCTAAGATTCGCTTCCGCAATGCTGATGACAAGGTGGAATATGTTCACACCTTGAATGGCTCTGGTTTGGCGGTAGGACGGACCTTCGTGGCCATCCTAGAAAACTACCAACAAGCGGACGGGTCTGTTAAGATTCCTGAAGCTTTGCTACCTTACATGAACGGTATTACCGAAATTCCAGCTAAATAATAAATAGTAAGAGGCTAAAACTTTGGTTTTAGCCTCTTTTCTGGTGGTCAACAAATCAAAAAGAGCTAGGGATTATCCCTAGCTCCTAATAGCTTGCGCTTATTTTAAGATTAATTTACCAATTTCTTGGCCACGGCTTACTTGACCTGAAGCAGTGAGTTCGAAGCTTTCTACTAAATCATTACCATTAGTGAAGATTACGATCATGGCATTATCTTTGCCTTCAGCTGCTAATTGGTCTAAGTCAACGCTTGATACTAAGGTGTTAGCATCAACGTGTTGAGCGTCAGAAACCTTGGTGTCGAATGGACCACCGTTAAGTGCTACAGTATCAATCCCCATGTGGAGCAATACTTCTAAGGCGCCAGACTTGAAGCCAACTGCGTGTTTAGTAGGGAAGACATTGACCACTTCACCTGCAACAGGCGCAGAAATTTCACCGTTAGAAGGGACGATTGCGAAGCCATCACCCATCATTTTTTGCGCGAAGACGATGTCGTTTACTTCTTCGATGTTGATCAATTGACCATCAGCGACAGCGTAGAGTGTTACTTCTTTTGAAACGGGAGCCGCTTCTTCTTTTTTCTTTTTGAAAAATCCAAACATGATCCTATCTCCTTTGTGTTTGAAATTTATTTCTTGTCCTTATCATACCACATTCTTTGCGATAAGTTCAATGCATTTAATGCCAAGATGGTGTATAATGGATGATAGCTTATAGAGAAAGGACCTAAAATATGAATGGAATTATAGAATTAGTGAAGGTAATCATCCTTGGGATTGTTGAGGGGATTACCGAATGGCTACCGATTTCTTCGACTGGCCATATGCGTTTAGTGGATGCTTTTATGCCACTACAATTAAACAAAGCCTTTACGGATATGTTCTTTGTGGTCATTCAGCTGGGGGCTATCTTGGCAGTGATGGTGGTCTTCTTCCACAAACTTAATCCGCTATCGCCAAGCAAGTCAGCAGGAGAAAAGAAAAACACCTGGATTTTATGGTCTAAGGTGATTGTGGCGACTATGCCAGCCTTTGTCCTGGGATTCCTCTTGGATGACTTAATGGACCAATACTTCGACAAGCCATGGGTTTATGCAATTACTTTTACTGTCTACGGTCTAGCCTTTATCTGGGTGGAATCAGGCAAGCGTAAATCTAAAGCAAGCCGCATCAATAGTTTAGAAGCTATTAGTTATAAAGATGCTGCCCTCATGGGGCTATGGCAATGCTTGGCCTTGGTGCCAGGGACTTCACGTTCTGGGGCTACTATTATCGGGGCGCTCTTGATGGGAACCAAACGCTATGTTGCAACTGAATTCTCCTTCTTCATGAGTATCCCTGTCATGTTCGGGGCAAGTTTCCTCAAGTTAGTGAAGTTTGGCTTCCACTATACAGCGGCTGAAGCGACTTATCTAATCTTAGGGATGTTGATTGCCTTCGGGGTATCACTCTTAGTCATTAACTTCCTCTTGGGTTACATCAAGAAACACGACTTCAAAGTCTTCGGTTACTACCGTGTAGCCTTAGGGATCTTAGTAGCGGTACTTTACTTCTTAGGAGTATTTAAAGGCAAATAAAAAATGTCTGGGACCTATTAAGGGTTCCAGACATTTTTTTATTATCAAAGTTAGATAGGATAGATACAGACACATTCAGGCGCCTGGGTTTCTGCCTCGATGAAGCTGACAAGGCCGCTATCACCATCGCGACTGAAGACGGCGATATGGTCACTATCTTGGTGGGGCACAAGGAGATAAGTCTGGTCTTGGCTTAGGACGAAGTCCCGTGGAATCTGTCCGCCACTGGCAATTTCTTGAATTTTAAGAGGCTGCTTAGGGTCGGCCAGGGAAAAGACGCAGATGACATCATGGAAGCGGCTAGAAGTATAGAGAAAACGACCATCCTGGCTGATGCGAATGGCAGCACTAGCGGCAGATTCTAAATATTCAGAATCTAGAAGGTCCTGCTGATGGACCAAGCTAAGATGACCGCTTGAATCAAGGGCTAGGGTTAGAAGGCTATTAGCCAGCTCGCCAATGACATATACTAGTTTTTGACTCGGATGAAAGACTAGGTGACGAGGACCAGTTCCCGGTGGACAAGTAAAGGTCTGAACCAAGCTGAGAGCACCAGAGCTAGGGGTTACTTCATAGACATAAATTTTGTCACTGCCCAAATCACAGACATAGAGCAGGTCACCCTCAGGATTTAAGCCCACAAAATGGATATGAGCGCTGGCCTGATTAGGGTGGACGCTAGAGCCCACATGCTCGTGGCGTTCGAAAGGACTTAAGACAGCCTGGTCATAATGGTAACTATCAATGGAGCCTTCATGGTAATTAGCGACATAGACGGTCTGACTAGCTTCATGGACTGCTAGATGGCAGCCAGGTATTTTGGTGTTGAGTAGGCGGCTGACTTCTTGCCAGTCCTTACCTTGGCGTTTAAAGGCTACCAAACCGCTCTCTTCCTCACAGCGGTGAATGGCCAAGAGGGTGGCAGTTTCTTTGGCATAGGCTAGAAAAGTAGGTTGATTGAGTTTAGCAATCAGCTGTGGCTGGCTTAAATGGCCAGTAACAGGGTCAAAGTCAAGGCTTGAAATCCCTAGGTTGCGCCCCTTGGTGTAGCCACCTAGGATATAGGTTTCAGTCATGAAATCAGGTCCTTTCGCTAATAAATTGAGTTTTATTGCCTTGACCGTGCATAAATCTAAGACAAGGCACCTATCCTTATGGTAGAATAAGATGACAGAAATTTCAAGGAGGGAGTTCTATGCAAGAACACACACCAAAACGCCAGTCGTCTTGGTTCACCCGTCAATTCCTAAATAGCCAGATGGTAGTCAGTCTCCTGATTTTACTCTTGGTTTTATTAATTATTTGGGTTTTTACTAGAATTACACATGTTTTCGCGCCAATTGGGGTGGTCATTGATGTGGCAGCTTTCCCAATTATTACATCAGGGGTGCTCTATTATTTGCTATATCCTCTTGTGGATAAGCTAGAAGCGCGGGGGATGAAGCGCCAGTGGGCCATTTGGGCTATCTTTATTGGTTTAATTGTATTGTCGACTTGGGGGATTGCCTCTCTTGTACCGACCTTACAGACCCAAATTCTGAGCTTTGCTCGTAGCCTGCCTAAATACTATGATGAAATCTATCATATGTTGTATCAGTCACCTTTTCTGACTGAGAATAAGGAAGTCACCCAACGTCTGCAGTCTTTCCTAGATGGTTTCGATTTCCGCAGTATGGCAGAGCAACTGAGTCGTTTCGCTTCCTCGACCTTCGGTAGTTTAGGGTCCTTGGTTGGGGCAGTAACCTCCGTCATTATGGGGCTCTTGACCGTGCCAATTATTCTCTATTATCTCTTGGCAGATGGTCAGCATTTGGGCAATTACATCCTGAAATTCGTGCCGACTAAGCACCGTCCCATGGCGTCTCGTATGATGTATCAAGGGCACTATCAAGTGGCCCAATATATTCGGGGCCAAATTATCGTGGCAATCTGCGTTGCCATTATGTTCTGCATTGGTTATAGTATTGTCGGTCTAGACTATGCTATTGCCCTTGGGGTCGTGTCCGGTTTCCTCAATATTATTCCCTTCCTAGGATCCTTCATCGCAGTGATTCCGGCCTTTATCATTGCCTTGATTACCAGTCCTGTTATGGTCCTCAAGGTGGCCATTGTCATGATGGTCGAGCAAACCATCGAAGGGCGTTTTATTGCCCCACAAGTTCTGGGGAATAACCTCAAGATTCATCCGGTAACCATTCTGATTGTGCTCTTATCAGCTGGTAAGGCCTTCGGTTTAGTCGGGGTCATCCTAGGGGTGCCAGGTTACGCCGTTATCAAAGTAATCGTGGGTGAGTTTTATGAATTATATCGTGAGCGTTCTGGGGCATATGGTCCCAAAGAAGCTATCCAAGCTCCAACAGACCAAACTAGCCAAGAACTTGCAAGCAATGAAAGAAAGTAGTGATAGGATGTCAGTAAAACAAGTATTCAAACGTGTGACCCTATTGGGTCTAGCCCTAGCGACTGGCTTGAGCCAAGGAGCACTCTTAGTGAGTGCTCAGACTGAGTCGTCTTCCAGTGGCCAAGTCAAGATGGTAGACCCTGCCGAGTCTAGCTCTTCCTTCCAAGAGGCGGATACCTCGGTTAGCCGTGAGGCCTACAATCAATTAGAAGAATTGCTTAAACAAAATAGCCAAGTTAAAATTAATCCCCAAGCCTTTTATCAAACAGATGATGATTTTAAGGCAGACCAACAGAACTTTGCCGTGACAGTGGATATGTTGCGACTCTACACAGTTAATAGTTTTGCCAAAGAATTAGAGAATGAGTTCAACTTTGAAGAAGGTGGCGGGGGATTAGTGGTCATGCACGTCTCTATCACCAACAAGACCAAAGAAACCGTGCATTATCCGATTGAGGAGCTTAAGCTATCTTATAACGAGGCCAGTTTAGAAGTATCGCCAAGTTATCAACTTTATCCAGCAGAAGATGGTAACCTAGCCCAAACCTTATCTGACAACAAGGGGACCATTGATGCCGGTCAAACAGTGTCTGGCTACCTAGTCTTTGGCTTAAGCGCTAGTTCAGTCAAACGTGTTCAGGAAGATGGCTACTTCTATATCAAGGTGGTGTCTCCTAAGCGTAGTGAATCTGATATTACCGGGATTAGCGTTAATAGCTTAGGTGACGAGCAGTTACTTTATCTGCCTGCCAAGGATGAAGCAGCTAAATCGCTCAAAGAATCTGCCACTCATGTGCCCGACCGTCTAACTACAGAATACTGGGGGACTAAGAATGTCTTGGCTGACGATAAACCCAAGCTTAAGGAAAGTGACCAAGGCATCGATGTGACAGTTACGCGTCTGGAAGTCAGTGATTTCCAGCCAAATAGCTACAACGAAGAATCCTTCCGTAACTTTAAATATGGGGCCGTGATTGTTTCCGTCGAATATGATGTGACCAACAAGTCCCAGAAGACGCTCATGCCAGTTGACGGCAATACAGTCCTAACTATTAATGGAGATCCGATTAATAGCGACTATGTCTTAACTAACCAGGTTTACGGTAAGGAATTGGCGCCTGGTCAAACCTATCATGTTATTAAGACTTTCGCCTTGGACAAGAGTCGCTACCAGGAACATTGGCAAGGTCATGACTATAGCCTAACTATTTCCGTTCCTGAAAAGAAACCAGTAGTGGATTCTGCTAGCTCAAGCCAAGAGGGGCAAGAAGGTGAAACTCAAGAGGCTCAAACGCAAGGACAGGCAGCTAACCCAGCGCCTGAAGTAACAACCTATAGTGTTACCTTCAATTTGGTGCCTAAGTTGATTCAGACGCTTAGCGAAGACCTGAAACTTCAACCTGCTAATAGCACAAGCAATAGTCAAAACCCATAGTAGGGAAGGGCTGGGACCTAGGTCTCAGCCTTTTTCTTATGGTTAAGATGGGTGGCCTGTTCTTTTTTTGTTTTTTGCGTTAACCTTACCATATCGATAGGTTGACATTAAGAGGCGAATTGCCTATACTCATAACATAGCTATTATTCTAGGGGACATATCCCCAAATAAAGGAGATTTACTAATGTTCAATGATTTTAAAGATGTTCGTGTCTTAACCCGCATGGCCTTAGGCTTGGCAGTCTTAATCGTCTGCTCCTATTTGTCCTTCCCCTTGTGGGGCTTCCCAGCACCTATTACCATGCAGACTTTTGCCCTCTGCTTGATTGGTTTAATCTATAAACCTAAACAAGCCTTGGCCATTATCTTACTCTACCTATTGCTAGGGGCTGTAGGCTTACCGGTATTTGCTGGTGGTCGCGGTGGATTTGCTTCTTTTGTAGGACCATCAGGGGGTTACCTCTTCTCCTTCCCAATTGCCTATACCTTGTTGTCTATCTTCAAGGGCAAGAAGCCAAGCTTTGTCTCCTACGCTTTGCGGACCCTTATCATCACCGTTCCAATTGTAACGGTCATGGGGATTTGGGGTTTCGTGCAATTCGCGCATATGGATTTGACCAAAGCAGTGACGGTTGCCTTGACCTTTGTACCAGGTGACATCCTCAAAGCAGTCGTATCGGGCTTCTTAGCAGACCGTCTGCAGGTGGTAACCCGCCATTTTAACTAAAGCTCTTCCTTGCCGGGGAACAAGTGATTGAACTTGGTTCCCGGGCTTTTTTTGGTTATAATAAATGAGAATGTTAGTAGGAAGGAAGCTCTCTATATGACTAATTCTAGAAGTAGCTGGCCTCAAGCTATGGCAGCTTGGGATCAGACCCGTGTCCAGGCCTTTCGGAAAGACCTCCTAGCCTGGTACGATAAAAATAAGCGTGATTTGCCCTGGCGTAAGAGTCAGGATCCCTATGCCATCTGGGTCAGCGAGATTATGTTGCAACAAACCCAGGTGGCTACTGTTATTCCCTATTATCAACGTTTTATGGCGGCCTTGCCCACAGTGGCCGACTTAGCTCAAGCACCAGAAGAGACCCTGCTCAATCTCTGGCAGGGGCTGGGCTACTATAGCCGTGTCCGCAATATGCAGGCGGCTGCCCAACAAGTTATGGCTGACTTTGGCGGTCAGATGCCTGACCAAGTTGACAGCCTCTTAAGTCTCAAAGGGATTGGTCCCTATACGGCAGCTGCCATCGCCTCCATGGCCTTTGGTCGGGTGGCGCCGGCTTTGGACGGCAACCTCTTCCGGATTGTAGCCCGTCTCTTCCGCCTTAAAGATGACATTGCCCTGCCTAAAAGTCGAAAGGTCTTTATGGAAATTCTGGATATTTTGATTGACCCAGATCGGCCGGGAGATTTTAACCAGGCCATGATGGATTTGGGAGCCTGCGTCATGACGCCAAGCAATCCCCGGCCAGACAATCATCCCTTGGCGTCATACGATGCTTCCTATCAAGTTGGGGATTCTGACCAATATCCGGTCAAGAGCAAAAAAGTCAAACAAACCCGGCATGATTTGACCGCCTACTTTCTTGTGGATAGCCAAGGCAATTGGCTTCTGCGCCGTCATGGGGAGAATGAACTCTTGACAGGACTTTGGCACTTCCCCATGCTGGAACAAAGTATGGTCTATGAAGAAGTGACGGCGGCCGAATTGACTGAGCCACTCTTAGATTGGTTAAGGGAAGATGCCCTGGTAGAGGGTGATAGCTCCATAAGTAGTCAAGTGGTCAGCCCAGCCCTAGGTCAAGTCAAACATGTCTTCAGCCACCGAATTTGGCAGGTGCAGTTGGTAGGCTTGCGGCTGGATACGAGCAGTCCCCTTCGAGAAGGCTGGTGCTGGGTGGCGCCAGAGGCTGTTGGCCAGCTACCTCTGTCTACCTTGCAGGAAAAACTCATGCAAGTCCTAGTTCATGAAAGGGAGGTTATCCGATGAAATCCTTATGGTCTTTTTTTAAGGGCTACCGTGGGGTCGCCCTTTTGGGGCCCTTGCTTAAGTTGGCGGAAGCCCTACTTGAATTAGCGGTACCCTTGGTAGTAGCCCAAATTATTGACCGCATCTTGACCGGTGACGGTGCCATTTGGGGATCCATTGTCTTCTTGTTGGGTCTAGCCCTGGCGGGTGTCATCATGGCTATTACGGCTCAGTATTTTTCTGCCAAGGCGGCCATTGGCTATACCCAGCAATTGACCCAAGCCCTCTATCAAAAGATTAGTCGCCTGTCCGAGTCCCAGCGTCAGAGTCTAGGGGAATCCAGTCTGATTACGCGAGTGACCAATGACACCTATCAGGTGCAGACCGGGCTTAATATCTTCTTCCGCCTCTTCCTGCGGTCACCTTTTATTGTTTTCGGGGCGGCCTATATGGCCTGGCAACTCAATGCCCAGTTGGCCAGCTATCTCTTAGTCATGATTCTGGCTCTATATCTGATTTTGGCGGTCCTGATGGGGCTGACAGCGCCTGGCTATGTTAAGATTCGCCAAGCTACTGACCGAGTAGTCCAGGTCACGCAAGAAGGCATGGCGGGTTATCGGGTCATCCGGAGTTTTAATCAGGTAGATGGCTATCTGTCTACTTATGACCAGGTTAATCAAAACTTGCTTGGCCATCAATTAAAGACCGGCTTCCTGGCGGCTCTTACTAATCCCCTGACTTACCTAGTAGTCAATGTCACCACAGTCTTAGTCCTCTGGCAAGGGGACTGGGCTCTGGGCCAAGGCTTGCTAGCCAAGGGGGCGCTGGTGGCTCTGGTCAACTATCTGACCTTGATTTTAGGCGAGTTGATTAAAACAACCATTGTCCTAGGTAACCTCAACAAGGCCTGGATTAGCGTTCAGAGAATTCAAGCGGTCCTGGCTATGCCAGAAGAGGACCCAGGCCAGAAAACAAATAGCCAAGTGACGCGAGGCACTTCCGCTTCGACCTGGCAGGCGCAGTCTCTGTCCTACACCTATCCAAGTAGTCCCATGCCGACAATAAAGCAGGTCAGCTTACAACTTCAAGAAGGTCAGTGGCTAGGCCTGACCGGGGTAACCGGGGCAGGTAAGACTAGCCTAATCAAACTCCTACTGGGTATCTTACCGGCTGACCAGGGTAGCCTAGCAGGGCCAGACGCTGAAGATTTAGCCTGGGTGCCTCAACAAGCCCAACTTTTTAAGGGCACCATTCGCTCTAATCTGCTCTTGGCTCAAGACAAGGCCAGTGACCAGGACTTATGGCAGGCCTTGGCCCTGGCTCAAGCAGAAGACTTTGTTGCCGAAAAGGGTGGGCTGGATGCCCAAGTCACGGCTTTTGGTCGTAATTTCTCAGGTGGCCAACGGCAAAGACTGACCGTGGCCCGAGCCTTACTCAAGGCCAAAAAAGGCCTGATCCTTGATGATGCGACTTCAGCCCTGGACTATGCTACCGAAAGTCGCCTCCTGTCCGGCTTAAAGGCGGCGCGGCCTGACCTCATGGTCATCATGGTTTCGCAACGCTTAAATGCCTTGCGTTTTGCTGACCAAATCTTGGTCTTAGAAGATGGTCAGGCTACAGGATATGGGCCGGCCCAAGAATTAGCCCAATCCAATCCTTATTACCGGACGCTAGTCCAGACCCAAAGCCAGGGAGGTGACCGCCAATGACACAAGGTCAAATCATGAAACGCCTACTTAAAGGCTTGGCGAGTCGACCATGGCTCATGATCCTAGCCTTGCTATCCACCTTAGTCCAGGCCGGTCTCATCCTCTATTTACCCGTTCTGATTGGTCGAGCCATTGACTGGGTCGGGACAGGGCAGCAAGGAGTCTTGCAAGATTTGCTAGTCCAAATGTTAGTGCTTATTGGCCTAACCATTGCCTTCCAGTGGCTCAATCCTTGGCTCTACAATCAACTGGTCTATGGCCATATGGCAGGGCTAAGACAGAAGGTCATGGCCCAGCTTCAAGTTAGTCCGGTGCCTGCCCTTGATGGTTTTGGCCTGGGAGACTTAGTCAGCCGTCTGACCAACGACTTGGAGCAATTAACGGATGGCCTGATGATGCTCTTCACCCAACTCATGAGTGGCCTCTTCACTATTGGTGTGACCCTCTATCTCATGGCGGGCATGGACCTGGTCCTCTTTGGCTTGGTGGTCATTCTGACCCCAGTCTCCCTCTTCATTGCCCGTTTTATCGCCAAACAAAGCTATCACCGCTATCGGGATCAAGCTCAGACCCGGAGTGACCAGGCTCAGCGGGTAGAGGAGACCATTCGCCAAATGACCTTGCTGCAGGAACTAGATGCCCAGGAATTCTTAGCTGACGAGTTCCAAACCTTGAACCAGGCTTATAGCCAGGCAAGCTTAGGGGCTACCTTCTATTCTTCAACGGTCAATCCTATGACCCGCTTCGTCAATGCCTTGATTTATGCCCTCTTAATTGGGGTGGGGGCTAGCCGGGTAGTGGGCGGCCAGTTTACAGTAGGGGAATTGGTGACTTTTCTGGCCTATGCCACCCAGTACACCAAACCCTTCAATGATATCTCCTCCGTCTTATCGGAACTTCAGGGTGCCATTGCCTGTGCCGAACGTCTCTATCAAATTCTGGATTTGCCAAGCTTAGTTGAAAGTGCCACGCTTGACCTGGCAGGTGACCAGGTTCAAGGCGCTGTTGATTTTGTCGACATGGCCTTCTCCTATGACCCAGCCCAACCCCTGATTCAAGACTTCAACCTGCATGTGCCGCCTGGCAGTATGGTGGCCGTGGTGGGGCCAACTGGGGCCGGTAAATCCACCATGATTAACTTGCTCATGCGCTATTATGAGCCAAGCTCTGGTGCCATTGAGTTAGACGGCCAAGATATTGCGACCTATAGACGACAATCTTGGCGCGATCAACTTGGCTTGGTGCCCCAGGAAACCTGGCTCTTCACAGGGACGGTCCATGACAATATTGCTTTTGGCCGACCAGAGGCCAGTCGCCAGGAGGTAGTCGCTGCGGCTAAGGCGGCTAAGGCTCATCACTTTATTGAACTCCTGCCCCAGGGCTATGACACTATCCTGTCAGGACAGGGTGGGGGACTGTCGCAAGGGCAGGCCCAACTGCTAGCCTTGGCTCGAATTTTCATTAAGCCACCTAAGGTCCTATTGCTGGATGAGGCGACCTCGTCCATCGACGCTTATACAGAGCTCAAGGTCCAAGAAGCCTTCAACCAACTTATGGCTGGCCGGACCAGCTTTGTCATTGCCCACCGCTTGGCTACCATTCGCAGTGCGGATCTGATTATTGTCATGAATCATGGGGCCATTGTGGAGCAAGGGACTCACGACCAACTCATGGCTAAGCGCCAACTTTACTACCAAATGCAAGAAGAAGTCTAAGACTTTTCAGAAAAATTTGCTAAGACTGCATAAAGCCTTAGCATAATAGGTGAAATTGTGCTATAATATCGGAGTATTGGTTAACGGTCGAAGTACCGGTTCAATTTGGAACGGAAAGTAGGTTCAGTGATGAAACAACCCAAGGAAGGCGAGTTCATCACGATTAAAAGTTATAAGCATGATGGGTCTTTGCATCGGACCTGGCGCGATACCATGGTATTGAAGACCAGCGATCAATCCATCATTGGGTGTAACGATCATACTTTAGTAACGGAATCGGACGGTCGTCGCTGGGTAACCCGGGAAGCAGCCTTGCTCTATTATCACCAGCATTTCTGGTTTAATATTGTAGCCATGATTCGCAAACGCGGCGTTACTTATTACTGTAACTTGGCTTCTCCTTATCTGATTGATAATGAGGCGCTCAAGTATATCGACTATGATTTAGATATTAAGGTATTTCCTGATGGGGAAAAGCGGCTGCTGGACTTGGACGAGTACGAGCTCCACAGCAAGCGATACCGCTATCCGGAAGAAATCGATCGTATCCTCAAATATAATATCCAAGAACTGGTCCGCTGGATCGAAGAGAAGAAAGGTCCTTTTGCGCCAGAATTCGTGGATATCTGGTATGAGCGGTATTGTCAACTGACTCATCGACGTAAATCTAAGCATAACTGATTAATCGTGATGCCAATTGATTAAAGAAGAGGCTGGGAAGATCCCAGCCTCTTCTTTTCTTAGGTCTTCAGCCCCAAATCTTTCAGATTTGGGGGCGGGCCTTTGCTTGTGCTAGGCCCTAGTCTGACTGACCTTGCCTATTTATAGGTTACACCTATAAATAGGGTTTGAGCGCGACTTTTTTACGGGGGAATTTGGCTAAATTTCACATAGTCGGGTCAATTTCACAAGAATGTTCGTGTTTTTAGC
The DNA here is from genome assembly GCA_965245735.1 of uncultured Abiotrophia sp. Classification (GTDB taxonomy): domain Bacteria; phylum Bacillota; class Bacilli; order Lactobacillales; family Aerococcaceae; genus Abiotrophia. Next base: position 109,082 of record CBDFAX010000001.1, read on the forward strand.
CAAGAAGGTTGATTTAAAGGGATTCTGCATGGAGCCCTTATGAAAATGCCCTTATATAACAAATGTATATTTGCCTATAAATCTTGCTAGCTTGAGCTTTTAAGTGCGCTCAAGCCCGGTACAATCAGGAGTTGAGAATTTTTGACATTACAAATACTTTATAGTAAAGTATAAGGAGCTTTTAGAAAATTCAAAGTCAAGGAGGATAGTTGTAGACCAATGGATAGCGCCAGCCCTTCACATAAGAAGGGGACGAGGAGCGGGTTTATCGAATTTTCGGCGGATGACCCGGGGCCGTGCAGTCCACAAGAGAGAGCATAAAACTGGGGATGCAAATCCCAGGACAGAGGCTCTGTCTAAGCACCTAAAAGCAACTTAATTTATGATAATAAAGGAGTTGTTACCCCCATGTGTGGAGTAGTAGGAATGATCGGCGCGGGCAAGGTTCAAGAAACCTTGATTACCGGCCTAGAAAAGTTAGAGTATCGTGGTTATGATTCAGCAGGTATCTTTGTGCGCAACAATGAGACCGTGGGCTTTTTCAAGGAAGTAGGGCGCATTGCTCAACTCAAGGAAATTGTGGATTTCGATTTACCTGCCACTGTTGGGATTGGCCACACCCGTTGGGCTACCCACGGGCCAGCTACCCAATACAATGCCCACCCACATTTATCCGCTAGCGGTCGTTTTGCCTTAGTGCACAATGGTGTGATTGAGAACTTTGCTGACCTTAAGGCTAACTATCTGCAAGACGTCGACTTCAAGTCTGATACTGACACAGAAGTCGTAGTTCAATTGATTGAGCACTTTGCCCTAAAAGATGGCTTGTCAGGTAAGGAAGCCTTCAAGAAGGCCCTGAGCTTGATTCATGGTTCTTACGCCTTCGGTTTAATCGACAGCGAGACCCCAGATACCCTCTATGCAGCTAAGAATAAATCACCGCTCTTAGTGGGCTTAGGCCAAGGCTACAACCTGATTGCGTCAGATGCCATGGCAACCATACACTTAACTTCTGACTACCTAGAAATCAAGGACAAGGAATTTGTGACCTTGACACCATCTGCTGTGACCATCGAAACCTACTCAGGTCAAGTGGTAGAGCGTGCTGCCTTCAAAGCAGAATTAGACGCGGCAGATTTAGAGAAGGGCGCTTACCCTTACTACATGATTAAAGAAATCGACGAGCAACCAACCGTTATGCGTCGTCTGATTCAAGAATACCAAGGCGGCAAGGACCACTTCCATGTATCTGAAGACCTTTTGGCTGCTTTAACAGAAGCGGACCGCCTCTATGTGGTAGCCTGCGGGACTAGCTACCATGCTGGTTGGGTCGGCAAGAACTTGATTGAGAAGATGGCCGGCAAGCCAGTCGATGTCCTCTTAGCCAGCGAATTTGCCTATGACCTGCCAATCTTTAGCAGCAAACCACTCTTTATCTTCTTGACCCAGTCTGGGGAAACGGCAGACAGCCGTCAGGCCTTGGTTCGTGTCAATGAGTTGGGTTACCCATCCTTGACCATTACCAACGTTAAGGGTTCTACCTTATCTCGTGAAGCAAGCCATACCCTCTTGCTGCACGCTGGGCCGGAAATCGCGGTGGCTTCTACCAAGGCGTATACCGCTCAAATCGCAGTTATGGCCATCTTGGCAGACTGCCTAGCCCGCCACTTAGGTAAGGAAACAGACTTCGACATGGCACATGAGCTAAGCTTAGTGGCTAGCGCCATGGAATCTATCTTGGCAGAGAAAGATCAGCTTGAAGCATGGTGTAACGCCAACTTGATGGAACCTCGCAATGCCTTCTATATCGGCCGTCTCTTGGACTACTATGTGTCCATGGAAGCTGCCCTCAAGCTCAAGGAGATTACCTATATTCAGACCGAAGCTTTTGCAGCCGGTGAATTGAAGCACGGGACCATTGCCTTGATTGAGGAAGGGACTCCTGTTTTGGCCTTAATCAGTGATCCAAGCGTAGCCGCTCATACCCGCGGTAACGTGGAAGAAGTCAAGGCACGTGGCGCCCAAGCAGTTGTGATTGCAAGCCAAGAAGTAGCCAAAGAAGACGACTTCTTCGTGGTACCAAATGTAACCAAATTATTGAGCCCACTGGCTATGGTGGTCGTGACTCAATTAATTGCTTACTATACTGCCCTAGGCCGTGGCCTAGACGTGGACAAACCACGTAACTTGGCTAAGTCCGTTACAGTTGAATAAAAGATTAAAAGGTTAAAAGGTTGGGATTGTCGTCCCAGCCTTTTTCTAATGATGAGTAAAATTAGTGGCCTATTGACAGGCAAGGTAGGGAGGCGTATACTATCTGCAAGCACTTACATGAAGTTGAAGCCAGGCATAAGTAGCCTAGCCCTAGACCAAGAAATAGCCGAATATTTGAAAGAAGAGAGCGTGAAAGTAAACCAGTGATAGAACTTGATATGACTTGTTTAGTAGGAGGCCTTGCCTGTTAAAGACTCTATGTTGGTGCCTAATCGTCCTTTTAGCCAGCATCAGTCCATCTTAAGGAGAGACTGACACACAGAATGTGGAGGTGTCCGAGATGAAAGCACTCAAACAATTTCTCATTCCTTTTCTAGCTATTTTACTTAGCTTGGTCACTTGGACCTCGGTGGCAGCCAGTCCGCGCCAAGTAGTCTTCCGCAATGATACTGCCAACAGCAGTCTAGTAGCCATTGAAATCAAGGACACGACGGTACGACTCTATCTGCCAGAGACCTATCGCTTTAACCGTGACAGTCAGACCGACCAAGTGCTAGATGATTTTTATCAACTAACCCAGAACCCCCAAAGAACTTCCTTGGCTGATCCAAGTAAGAAGCAAGAGGCCAGCCAGGTAAGGCTGGACTATGTCGAGCATAGTGACCATGACCAAGACATCACACCGCGTTACTTTGAGTTTAAGAATGTGGAAATAGTAGAAGAGCCATCTTCTATTAAGGTCCTATATGATAAGACCACGGTCACGCGTTTAGTGGCTCAAATTCTGACCGGCAAGGCCCTGGATTTACAGGGTAACCAATTTTCTATTCAAGAAGTCAAGCCATAAGACCCTAGCCGACTACTTAGCAGTGACTTGTCAAAGTAGTCGGCTTTTTCATTGCTATTTCATAAGGCTATGCTATAATAAGATTATGGAAACGCTTAACAAGGAGGTTCTCATATGGAAAAAGTTGTGTACACGAACTATTGGGTAGACCGCTATACAGATGCCCGCAAGGAGCATGGATCCTACCTGACGGAGGAAGAAGCCCTCAATGCTATTTACACCTGGTGGCGCATCCACAAGGAGCACCATCGGGACGTCAAGGAGACGCGGACTAATACCGGGGCCTTGGAAATCACTTATGATGATGACCGTTATGTCTACCGGATTGAAAAACGCAAAATCCAAGGCAATTTGCCAAGTCGCAGCTATCAACTCTGGACCCAAGGACAAATTGACGCCCAACGTCAACAATTGCAACTGTCTGATGATGAGTTCCTCTTCGACGAGTTGGCTGAGCCTTACCGCGACCGTCTCATTGAAGTGATGGCTGATGCTAGCAAGGTACGCAACTTCTGCTATACCCAAGATGGCCGCCTAGTGGTGAAACTGTCTGACCTTAAGGCAGCCCGGCAACGTTAAAAACAATAAAATAAGCCCCTGAAGCCATTTGGAATCCTGGCTTCAGGGGTCTTTCTTGATAGCATAACTTAATAGCCTTCAGGCGCAAAGAGGGCACTGCCCACACGCAGGAAGCTAGCACCTTCCTCGGTGGCGATGGTATAGTCTTGGCTCATGCCCATGCTGAGCTCACTACAAGGAGCGTGAGGATAGCCGGCTTCTTGGACTAGGAGTTGGAGATGTTTGAGCGTCTTGAAGAAGAAGTGGAGCTCGCCTTCTAGGGCATCGGCTGGCGCCATGGTCATCAGGCCCACGATTTCAATCTTGTCGTAAGGAGCTAGCTGCTCGATGGCCGCAAAGACTTGCTCGGGCTCATAGCCTGTCTTGCTCTCTTCGCCCGATACATTGACCTGGAGGAAGCACTTGACGGGGTGGTCGGCCCGCTTTTGAATTTCCTTGGCTAAGTCAAAGCGGTCTAGGGCATGGAGATAGTCAATTTGATTGATAAACTCCTTGACCTGGCGGGTTTGGACCCGGCCGATGAAGTGCCAGACAATGTCTGGAGCAGTTTGGGCTAGGGTGGCCTGCTTTTCTAAGAGGGCAGGATAGCGATTCTCGCCAAAATGCCGTTGGCCTAAATCATAGAGGGCTTGAATTTGGTCGGCGCCCACGGTCTTGCTGACGGCAATTAGCTGAGGGGCCTTGCCTTCTGGGGTATGTTTTTGGATACGGTCTAAGACCGCCTGATAGCGATCCTGGATGAGCTTCTGAGTCATGGAATATTCCTCCTACTTAATGGCTGTAGTATAGCACGCTAGCTAACTTTTTGCAAAAGTCCCGCGTTCCCAAGTGGCGTGGGACATGCTATACTAAGGAGGTAGAATACGTCTTGAGGAGGATCTAAGATGCCAGCAGATTTTGGAGCTTTCTATCAGAAAGAAATCGGCCAGCGCCGGGCCATTTTGGCGACTTATTTAGAAGAGAGAGGGCAAGGCCAAGACCTAGAAACAGCCCTGGCCTTGCCAGAGTCAGTGGCCAACCAGTTGATTGAGAACTATGTGGGCAATTATAGTCTGCCTTTTGGTCTGGCTCCGACCTTCAAAATTAATGGGCGGGACTATGTGGTGCCAATGGCTATTGAAGAGCCTAGTGTGGTGGCCGCTGCCAGCAATGGGGGCAAACGCCTGGGCAATATCCAGTCTCAGGTTTTGAGTCGCCAATTAATCGGGCAGATTGTGCTAACCGATATTGAAGACCTGGCTAGCGGGCTTGAGCAAGTTTTGGTTCAAAAAGACCACTGGCTGGCCCTAGCTCGGGCAGCCTGTCCTAGCATGGTGGCTCGTGGTGGTGGTCCTTGTGATTTATGGGCCGATAGCTATGGGGATGACCAGGGCGATTTTCTTTGTGTCTATTTGAGCCTGGATCCCTGTGACGCCATGGGCGCCAATGTCATGAATACGGTCCTAGAGGCCCTAGCACCTGAAGTTGAAGCAAGCCTAGGTGGTCAAGCCCTCCTGCGGATTCTTTCTAATCATGGCGATAAGCTCCTAGTCAAAGCCCAGGTTAGCTTGCCTCTTTCCCAGCTTCACGCCAATCCAGCGCAAGCCTTGAATCTGGCCAAACGTTTGAGTCAGGCCAGTCGCGTGGCCCAGTTGGATCCACGTCGGGCGGTGACCCATAATAAGGGCATTATGAATGGGGTAGACGCGGTCTTGCTTGCCACAGGTAATGACTGGCGAGCGGTGGAAGCTGGCGTCCACGCCCATGCGGCTCGGGATGGTCAATATAAGGGTCTCAGTCAATGGACCCTTTCCGCTGACCAAGCCAGACTAGAAGGGGAATTAACCCTGCCTTTGTCCCTTGCGACCGTTGGCGGGACCCTGGCTGTCCATCCAACTGCCCAATTGGCCCTAGCGATCTTAGGTAAGCCCACTGCCCGTGAGCTAGCCCAAATCATTGCAGCAGTCGGCCTAGCCCAGAACTTTGCTGCCTTAAGAGCCCTAGTGACTGACGGCATTCAAAAGGGCCATATGGCCTTGCAAGCCCGGTCCTTGGCCCTTCAAGTCGGAGCTAGCCTAGAGGAAGTGCCTGCCCTAGTTAAGGCCTTGCGTCAGGCCCCTGCCATGAACCGTGCTTTAGCTCAGCAAGTCTTGGCCCAGTTACGCAGCCAAGAGGGAAGTTAAAAAATTTATTAAGTTAGCGCGCCTTTAAGTTAAAGGCGCCTTTTTCGTGGTACAATAAGCGTGACAAATTAGGAATATAGGTGATAAAAGATGACCGTAACTGTCGGTATAGACAAAATCGGGCTCTATGTGCCCCAATACTATATTGAAATGACCGAATTAGCTCAAGCCCGTGGCGTTGAGCCAAGTAAATACACGATTGGTATTGGCCAAGACAAGATGGCCGTGCCACCCCTAGACCAAGATGTGGTCGCGATGGCGGCCAATGCAGCAGCTAGCATCTTAGATGAGCATGACCTTTTAGCTATTGATCAAGTCATTGTAGGGACTGAATCGGCATTTGACTATTCCAAGTCAGTAGCTAGCTACTTACACGAATTATTGGATTTACAACCCTATTGTAAGGCCTATGAGATCAAGCAAGCCTGCTACGGGGCGACAGCAGGCCTCCAGTCGGCCTGTGACTACGTACGCCTACGACCAGACCGTAAGGTACTAGTAGTGGCCACCGACATCGCCCGCTACGGTCTTGGCACGCCAGGTGAGCCTACGCAAGGAGCTGGGGCAGTAGCCCTCCTCATCTCTGCTAATCCGCGGATTTTGGCCTTGGATAGCCAATCTATTTCTTATACTGATAACCAATTTGATTTCTGGCGTCCATCTTATTCTGACGTGGCGCTAGTAGATGGCAAATTCTCGACTGAACTCTACCAAGATTGCTTTTGTCAGGTCATGGCGTCTGCCCAACAAGCAGGTTTGTCACCTGAAAACTGGCGCAATGTGGTCTTCCACCTGCCATTTACCAAGATGGGCAAGAAGGCCTTGGATGCCTTGGCTCAAAAAGGAAGCGTGGATGCCAATCTGATTGAGCGTTGGCAGGCAGCCTATGAGCCGGCTACGCGTTTGGGTCGTCAGGTGGGCAATATTTACACCGGCTCCCTCTATCTCAGCCTCTTGTCCTATCTGACGGAAGTAGAGGATTTAGTAGCAGGGGACAGTCTGGGCCTCTTCTCCTATGGTTCAGGCGCGGTCGCCGAACTCTTTTCGGGGACACTACAAGAAGGCTTTAGACAGGCTCTTGATCTGGCAGCCTTAAAGGCTCATCTGGAACGCCGCCAAGCCCTATCTGTCCAGGACTACGAGCGGATTTTCGCTCAGCGCTTGCCACAAGAAGCGGACTATCAAGTACCACGCCAAAGCCAAGAAGCAGGCTTTGTCTTAGATAAAATCGACGGCCACCGCCGTTACTATGGCAAACACTAAAAAACCAGGACCTAAGTCCCAGTTTCTTTTTTGATATAGGGCTAGCTTAAAGGCTGTCTAAGCTAAAATGAAGGCTGCCATCTTCCTTAAGCAAGACAGGAACCCCAACTCTAGCGCCATCCTTAACAGCTTGAAACTCTGGTCGGCTATCACGCAAGTGGAGAAAGGCCTTGAGTTCCCGCATGGAATTCGTAATATTGACTGCATCATAGCGGATACCACGAGATTCAAGTCCAGCTACAAAAGGTTGGGTATCGGGGCACTTGTCACTAAAAAATAGGGTAGGGTGAGACATGAAAAAATCCTCCTCAAAGTAATGGTCTTTAGACTCATTTTAAGCCTGATATGACTAGGAAACAAGGGATTTGCTTGTAAGTTTTGAAACCAGTTCTAATGACTGATATTCTGATACCGAGAACATCAGGAAAAGGCATTGCACTTGCAAACCGTTTGCGTATAATTAGAGTTGTCAAAAAAAAAGAAAATATGCAAAGGAGGTTTGGGTATGCAACGTACGAGTGGCGTACTCCTTCATATATCATCTCTCCCATCTAAGTTTGGGATTGGGTCTTTCGGGCAATCGGCCTATGACTTTGTCGATTTCCTAGCTAAAACAGGCCAACAATACTGGCAAATTTTGCCTCTAGGGACCACGTCTTATGGAGACTCCCCTTACCAATCATTCTCTGCCTTTGCCGGCAACACCCACTTCATCGACTTGGATCTCCTAGTTGAAGCAGGCTGGCTGACAGAAGCTGATTATGCTGGGGTAGACTTCGGTGACCATCCAGAATATGTGGACTATGCCAAGGTTTATACAGAACGTCGTCCAATTTTGGAGAAGGCAGTCGCTAACTTCTTGGCTAAAGCTGACAAGAAGGACTACCAACAATTCTTGGCGGACAACTATGAATGGTTGGAGCCATACTGTGAATACATGGCAATCAAGGAGCACTATGATCTCAAGCCTTGGTTCCAATGGGATCCAAAAGCTACCTTGCGCGATGAAGCAACCATCGTTCATTTGCGTCAGCAATTAGCGGATGTATTGACCTACCACCGGGTAATACAATACTTCTTCAATATCCAATGGCAAGCACTTAAGAAATATGCCAATGCTCAACACATTGAGATTATTGGGGACATGCCAATCTATGTTGCAGCGGATAGTGTTGAAATGTGGATGACCCCACATTACTTCAAGACATCTAAAGATCACCAACCAAGCGTTGTTGCTGGTTGCCCACCAGATGCCTTTACTGCTGACGGCCAACTTTGGGGTAACCCAATCTATAACTGGGACGCTATGAAGGCTGACGGTTATGCTTGGTGGATCACTCGCCTTAAGGAAAGCTTCAAGCTCTACGATGTAGTCCGGATTGACCACTTCCGTGGATTCGAGTCCTACTGGGAAATTCCATTTGGCGACACCACTGCTATCAATGGTGAATGGGTCAAAGGCCCAGGTAGCGACCTCTTCCGTGCTATTCGCAAGGAATTAGGTGACGTGAAGATTATTGCTGAAGATTTAGGCTTCATGACCCAGGAAGTAATTGATATGCGGGATGAAACCGGCTTCCCAGGTATGAAAATCATGCAATTTGGTTTTGGCGGAGGGGATTCAGTTGATTTACCTCACAATTACGTCTATAATTCTGTATGTTATGTGGGAACCCACGATAACGAAACAGGCTTAGGCTGGTTCCAAGACTCAGCTGATGAGGCATCACGTGAATTCTTCAATGCCTACATGAGACGTGGGGAAAATGAAACAGTTTCTCATGCCCTCAACCGCGGGATTGCCGCTGCTGTCAGCAAGATGGCAATCTACACCATGCAAGACCTGTTGAACTTGGGTAACGAAGCGCGTATGAACGTGCCGTCTACCTTAGGTAACAACTGGAAATGGCGTATGAAGTCAGATGCTCTGACTGACAAATTAGCGGAAGAATTATTGGAGTTGACAACTACCTACTGCCGTTTGAATCCTGCCTTCAAAGCAGCAAGTGAAGAGGCTGAAGTAGCGGAAGAGACTAAGTCAACTAAGACTACTGAAGTTCAAAAGGCCAAAAAGCCTACAACTAAGTAATACCCAGCAAGACCCGTAAATAAATGTGGCCGGTGTTAGGAGATTTCTTCTAACACCTCTTGCTTGCCTACCTGTTAATCAGAAAGATCATTGAGGCTTACGGCCTAATCAAAATAAGGAGTTAAACATGACTATTTTAGAAAACTACACTAACAAGCTTTTCAATAAATCAATTGATGCTTGTAACGATGCAGAACTTTACAAAGCCCTTTTAGATATTACGCGTGACAAATCTCGCGAATTACCAACTCACGATGACAAGAAAAAACTCTACTATTTCTCTGCAGAGTTCTTAATCGGGAAGCTCTTGAGCAACAACCTTTTGAACTTAGGTATCTACGACGAAGTGAACGCTGAGTTACAAGCTCACGGCAAATCTATCATGGATATCGAACAAGCTGAAAATGAACCTTCATTAGGTAACGGGGGCTTGGGTCGTTTGGCTGCCTGCTTCGTTGACTCTATCACCAAATTAGGGATTAACGGGGACGGGGTTGGTTTGAACTACCACTTCGGGCTCTTCCGTCAAGTATTCAAAGACAACCAACAAACGACTATTCCAGATGCTTGGTTGACTGGCGATGACTGGACTATCAAAAGCAAGAAGGCTTATACTGTTCCTTTCCGCAAGTTCTCCTTGCATTCTACCCTTTATGATATCGACGTATTAGGTTACAAACAAACCAAACGTAACCGTCTCCGTCTCTTCGACTTAGACAGCGTGACTTCTGACATTATTGAAGATGGCATTTCCTTCGACAAACACGACATCGAGAAGAACTTGACCCTCTTCCTCTACCCAGATGACTCTGACCACGCAGGTGAAGTATTACGTATTTACCAACAATACTTCATGGTATCTAACGGGGCTCAATTGATCTTGGAAGAAGCAGTCGCTAAGGGCAGCAACTTACACGACTTGGCAGACTACGCAGTGATCCAAATTAACGACACTCACCCAGCTTTGGTTATCCCAGAAATGATTCGTCTCTTGGGCGAACGCGGGATTGAGTTCGATGAAGCAGTAGAAATCGTTCGTTCAATGACTGCCTTCACCAACCACACAATCTTGGCTGAAGCCTTAGAAAAATGGCCTGTATCCTTCTTGGAAGAAGTAATTCCTAACGTGATGGCGATTATCCGTAACTTGGATGCTCGTATTAAGGCACAATTCCCAGATAACGACGCAGTACAAATCATCGACCAATTTGACCGTGTTCACATGGCTCACTTGTCAATCCACTACGGCTTCTCTGTAAACGGGGTTGCGGCACTGCATACAGACATCTTGAAGAAGTCAGAATTGCGTGCCTTCTATGAAATCTACCCAGAGAAATTCAACAACAAGACCAACGGGATTACCTTCCGTCGTTGGATCATGGACGCTAACAAAGAATTGTCTGACTACATTGACTCCTTGATTGGCCGTCAATGGCACCACACTGCTGAATTAGAAGGCTTACTCAACTATGTCAATGATCAAGCGGTCTTAGATAAGTTAGAGTCCATCAAGTTCAACAACAAGCTCCACCTCAAACACTACCTCAAGGAAGTGCAAGGCGTAGACATTAACGAGCACTCTATTTTTGACATCCAAATCAAACGTATGCACGAGTACAAGCGTCAACAAATGAACGCTCTTTACGTGATTAACAAGTACTTAGATATTAAAGCCGGCAACATTCCAGCAACTCCATTGACTGTTTTCTTCGGTGGGAAGGCTGCGCCAGCTTATACAATCGCTCAAGACGTTATTCACTTAATCTTGACCTTGTCTCAAGTAATCGCTAATGATCCAGAAGTAAGCCCACACTTACAATTGGTAATGATTGAGAACTATAACGTAGAACGTGCTCAATACTTGATTCCAGCATGTAACATTTCTGAGCAAATTTCCTTGGCTTCTAAGGAAGCAAGTGGTACTGGTAACATGAAGTTCATGTTGAACGGTGCCTTGACCTTAGGGACTGAAGATGGGGCTAACGTGGAAATCCACGAATTAGTTGGTGATGACAATATCTACATCTTCGGTAAGCACAGTGATGAAATCATCAAGCTCTACGAAACTCAAGGTTATGTAGCGCGTGACTACTACGAGCACGATGCCATTCGTCCATTAGTTGACTTCATCGTGAGCGATAAGATGTTAGCAGCAGGGAACGAAGAACGCCTCAACCGTCTACATCATGAATTAATCAGCAAAGACTGGTTCATGACCTTAATTGACTTGGAAGAATACATCCAAGTTAAGGAAAAGATGTTGGCTGACTACGAAAACCGTACTGAATGGAACAAGAAAGCCTTGATTAACATTGCTAAGGCTGGTTTCTTCTCATCTGACCGGACCATTGCAGAATACAACCGCGATATCTGGCACTTGAAAGAAAACCGTGTAGAAATCGACTAATCGATTAATTAGAAAGCTGGGTTTATCCCAGCTTTCTTTTATATAACAAAATAGCCGGAGGACTTAGTCTTCCGGCTATTTATTAACTTTCTTGAGAGCACTGAGCAAGCTCATTGCCAATATTATTAAGTCGTTCAATCAGCGTTTCAATGGAAATGGCATTGATATTGATGAATAATTTAGAATGCAATTGTGGGATAGGCACATTGCTGAGAATAACGTCATATTCAGAACGAATCACTTCCCGGACATTCTGATAGAGAACCTGTGGGGCATGGAATTCAAGTTGCTGGGAGCAAGAACAAGCCAAGAGGTCACGAATCATCAAGGAGTGGGAAGAGTTAATATTACTGAAAATCCCCACGCGAATCTTCTTCTGGCATTTCATGAGCTGAGGAATTAATTCAGACCAAGTAGAGAAGATGGTGTAGATTAAGTATCGAACAATTTCAGGGCCTGTATGAAGCTTATTGGCTTGACGGTATTGAATAACAGATTTCTCAATATAGTTGTAGAAGTCTGGAAAATCTTCGTAGAGATGGCTCATCCAAGTTGCCCGACGTCGGAAAATTTCAGATTTAGCGAATACCTCGTAACATTCAACAGAAGAGGCGTTATGGAAGAGGATGGTCAGAACTTCTGGGTTGCTGATTTCAAGATTGAAATGCTGGCGAATATCCTCAATCATAAGCTGAGCCTGAGTCAGTGAAGTATGGATGGAGGCTTGTAGGCGCGACGCCTTAAGCATATCTTGATAGGTGTAGAAGAAATCATCCCGCAAGAATGGGTAGAGTAGGTTAGACAGCACGATGTCTCCCAAAGGTTCTCCCACATAGTCAGATAAAGATCGAATAAATTCCTGGTCTGCTTTTTGCTCTAATGCCTGAGCAAAACGACTCGAAACATTGGTTATGTGGAGTGGAAGGTCCCGTTTGAAGTGGTGACGCTTGATGTTAATAATAGTTGCGCGCTTAATCAGGTAGTAGAGGGAGAAATCCAGTGGCCGATCCAAAATCTTGATGAAGGTGGCCACTAATTTGTCTACATGGGCTTCTTTGATATCTTCAAAAGGCCATGTAGTTGAGGGATAGCGCTCAGCGAAGTACTGGCCAAAGAAGAAGCGAATCTCATTCTCATTACCCGTGATGGCCAGCGGTTTGGTAGATACCTGAATATTATAGAGACCATTAAACCAGCGGTTAATGCGACGAATGGTTCGGTAGAAGGTAGGGTAACTCATGAAAAAGTGCTCTAGGACCTCTTCCATTTCAGTTTGAGGGTGGAAGAAGAGGTATTCTAAAACTTGGAAGTGGACAGAGTTAGCCAGATAAAATTGGTAGGCTAGGTTGATATCGACTGTGAAGCGATTGACCATTTTTGCGCCATCAGGTTGGACTGAAATATCATACTGCGGCAGATTACTGGCGATTTGCTGGAGGTCTTCCTTCAAGATACGGGTAGAGCAGTCGAGGGTATCAGCCAGTTGGTCTAATGGCAGAGCGTCATCGGAAGCGTGAAGAATATTTAATAACTGGAGTTGACGCTTGTGCGTCTTGGAAAGTAACTTTTCGATGATGATGGCCCCCTTAAAATTTGTACTGACGAATTCTTATTAATTATATCATAAAAATGTTTGCTTGCGGAAAAAAGATGACCAAAATCACGAAAAAAACAGGCCAATTTGAAAGCTTCTAACCATACAAAAACACCCCCCAAAAAGGGAGGTGTGAGTTGTCCTTATTCTTTGACAAAGGCAGCAGATTGTTCACCAGCTTGGCGTCCGAAGATAATGATGTCGGCAACGGCGTTACCACCGATACGGTTAGCGCCGTGAACCCCACCAGTTACTTCACCAGAAGCGTACAAACCTTTGATTGGTTGGTTTTCCTTGTTGAGGACTTGCGCCTTAGTGTTAATCTTGAGACCACCCATGGTGTGGTGAATCCCTGGTGCGATTTTAATTGCGTAGTAAGGGGCTTGTGACAAGTCATTGTCCATCCCGGTAGTCCGGCCGAATTCTTCGTCCTTCTTATCAGCAACAGCCTTGTTCCAAGTTTCTAGGCTAGCTTTTAGGTTAGCTGGGTCCACACCAATTTCCTTAGCCAAGTCTTCAATGGTATCACCTTTGACCACTAAGCCTTTAGATTCGTATTGGTTGATAGCTTTAACGCGACCCTTAAGGGCTTCGTCGAAGACAACGTAAGCTGACTTGCCTTCTTGGCCGATAATGGCAGCAGAAACCTTATCACGGGTTTCTAATTCGTTGAAGAAACGTTTACCTTCTTGGTTGATTAAGATCGCACCTTCACCACGAACGGCTTCAGTGATTAAGTAAGAAGTCTTTTGTTCAACAGAAGGGTGGATTTGGATTTGATCCATATCAACGGTTTGGGCACCAAGCTTTTCAGCCATCTTGATACCGTCCCCTTGGGAACCTTCTTGGTTAGTTGTAACAAAGCCTTTGAGTTCTGGCTTGAGCTGGCTGACCATGTCTAAGTTTGCCCCGAAACCACCAGTAGCTAGGACAACAGCCTTAGATTTTATGGTTTTTTCTTGGCCTTCAATCGTTACTTTGACACCAGAAACGGCACCATTTTCTTCCGTAATTTCTGTTACGTCAGAGTTAACGAAAGTTGGAATCTTACGTTCAGTTACGTTAGCGTAGAGGCCTTCTACTAAGTAGCCCCCAACTGCAGAACCATCAGATGGACGGTGTGTACGTTTGACGCTCATCCCACCAGTTGTGGTTAAGTTATCTAACTTAATGTTCATGGAGTCTAACCAGTCAATGGCGCTAGCAGAGTGGTCTACTAAGAAGCGAAGCAATTCTGGATCGTTCTTTTCTTTCCCGCCTTTGAAGGTCTCTTCGTAAAACTTGTCGTTAGAGTCTTCAATACCAGCTTCCTTTTGGAATTTGGTTTCGCTGGCGTTCATCCCAGCAGAAGACTTACTAGTATTCCCACCCACGATTGGCATTTTTTCGAAAATTACAACGTTGGCTCCAGCGTCATGGGCTGCGATCGCTGCGGCCATACCGCCACCACCGGAACCGACAACGACTACGTCGTAGCTTTCCTTGAGTTCAGCAGGGTCCGTGTATTTTTTCTCGGACGCCCCTGAAGTTGTATCGGGCTTGGAAGATTCTTGGGCTAAGACAGACAAGGTGTGACCTAGGCTAGCAAAGACCAAGAACAAAGCTGCGAAAAGGATAGATAATTTTTTACGCATGTGAACTGACATCTCCTTTTGTGATTTAATTATCTTATTATATTATACAGAATTTTGGCTTAAATTTCAATGCCTTCCAAGGAAAAGACAGGAAAAGAAATAAACCCTTGCCTGCATGAGTAAAATGAAAAACGTTTGTGAAAGCAAGGTGGGTAAGAGTCCCGGTATGAATAGAATGTAAACGCTCAAGAAAAATGCACTAAAGAGTCTAAAACGCTATCCTTTTTACTGTATTTATGGTATGATGTATCTGTTGCTAAGCAATATCATAAGGAGGAAGAAAAAATATGAAAGTAGTAGTAGTTGGCTGTACTCATGCGGGTACATCATCTGTTAAAACTATTTTAAACGAAAACCCAGGAGCGGAAGTGGTTGTTTACGAACGTAACGACAACGTATCTTTCTTGTCTTGTGGGATTGCGTTATACGTCGGTGGGGTTGTGAAAGACCCTCAAGGGCTCTTCTACTCAAGCCCAGAAGAATTAGCTTCTTTAGGCGCTAAAGTCAACATGGAACACGATGTTTTAGAGGCTGACTTGAAGGCTAAGACCTTACGAGTTAAGAACCTCAAAACTGGTGAAGAATTCGATGAAACTTTCGACAAGTTAGTGGTAACAACTGGTTCTTGGCCAATCATCCCACCATTAGAAGGTTTAGACTTAGAAAACGTTCAACTCTGCAAGAACTACAACCAAGCTAAAGAAATCTTCGCTAAGAAGACTGACAAGCAAAAAGTGGTAGTAATCGGTGGGGGTTACATCGGGATTGAACTCGTTGAAGCTTTCAACTTAGAAGGTAAAGACGTTACCTTGCTTGACGGTTTAGACCGTATCTTGAACAAATACTTAGACCCAGAATTCACGGATATCTTAGAAGAAGACCTACGTAACCGTGGCGTTGAAGTGCGCCTTAACGAAATGGTTCAAGGCTTCAAGGGCGAAAACGGCGTCGTGAAGAAAGTGGTAACCACTGGTGGCGAATACGAAGCTGACATGGTAATCCTCTGTGTAGGTTTCCGTCCAAACACTGACTTAGTTAAAGACCAAGTTGAAACTATGCCTAACGGTGCTATCATCGTTGACGACTACATGAAGACTAGCCATCCAGATGTTTTCGCAGCGGGTGACTCCTGTGCGGTTAACTACAACCCTAACGGCGGTCATGCTTACATCCCATTAGCAACTAACGCTGTGCGTATGGGTGCTTTGGTTGGTAAGAACATCGCAGGCGACAAAGTTCGTTACCGCGGGACTCAATCAACTTCAGGTCTCCACCTCTTCGGTTGGAACATTGGCTCAACTGGGGTGAATGAAGGTTCTGCTAAGCACTTCGGTTTAGATACTCGTTCAGTATACGTGGTGGACAACTATCGTCCAGAATTCATGCCAACAAACGAGAAAATCTACATGAAGTTAGTTTACGAAGTAGGAACCAACCGTATCGTAGGTGGCCAAGTAATGTCTAAATACGACTGTACCGCTTCTGCTAATACCTTGTCCTTGGCTATCCAAAACAAGATGACCATTGAAGACTTGGCTTATGTTGACTTCTTCTTCCAACCTGTCTTTGACCGTCCTTGGAACTACCTCAACATCTTGGCTCAAGCTGCAGTTGAACAAGAACGCAAACTTAACGCTTAATAGCAAATGGGACTGGCCTTGCCAGTCTCTTTTTTTGTGAGTTGGAGGGGACAAGAAAAATTCCCATTATATCATATATGATATAATGGGAATTTTGTCTGCCTATAAATCAGATTTGAGCAGGCTATAGTGGGCGATATCCACAATGCCTTGGTTGTTGTGCCCGGCTTGGCGTAGAATGCCTTCAAAGTGGAAGCCTGCCTTTTGCATGACGCGACCAGATCCAGGATTGGCAGTATCATGGGTGGTACTAAGTCGATTGAGGTCTGCTTCTTGCAAGAGGAAACGGCTGACCGCAATGAGGGCCTGGGTCATGTAGCCTTTGCCCCAGTAATCTCGTCCTAAGACATAGCCTATGGTCATGGAATTGGTGGCAGGCACATAGTCGAGGGCACTAATATCGCCAATGACTTGGTCAGGCTGGGATTTGAGAGTGATGGCCCATATAAAGGTACCTCCGTCTTGATAGGCCGCTACCCAACGCTCTAGGATGGCTTGAGTGACGTCTAAGTCGGCATGAGCAGGCCAGATCAGGTAGGTGACATTGTCGGGACGGCCCGCCCAGTTACTGAACATGGCAGGCGCATCTGATAGTTCAAATCGTCGTAAAATAAGGTCTTCTGTGATGAGAGTTTGGGTTCCAATGGCTTTCATAGGCAAGCCTCCTTTCTTTGACCTTGATTATA
>CBDFAX010000002.1:0-120723 GCA_965245735.1 uncultured Abiotrophia sp.
ATCTAGGTCGCGGTCACCAACATAGTAGGTTTGAGCCGGATCCAATTGATATTTATCTAAGAGATAGTGAACCCCTTGAGGGTCAGGCTTACGCTTAAAACCTGCTTCAATCGTGATAACCTCATCAAAATAGTCCGTCCAACCCAATCGGCCCAAGACTTGAAAGGCTGCCTTGTCCTTATGGGTGTAGACAAAGTGGCGATGGCCCGCTTGCTTCAAGCCAGCCAGTGTAGCATCTGCCCCATCCATGGGGCCAATCTGCCCATCCCGAGCAGCGGTCGCTTGTTTGAGTCTGGCCACAAAAGGGTCGCGGTCCACCTGCCCTGATGCTACTAGACCAGCAATGAGGTCACGGATGGAATAATCAATAATATAGGATGCTACCACGTCTCGATCGAAGCTGAGGCCGAATTCTTGATAGGTTTGGGCTAGCGCCTCTAGGGTATGAGGATAGGAATTAATGAGGGTCCCGTCCAGGTCCCAGATAAAGTTGGCCATGGGCGTCAACTCCTTTTCTTGAATTTAAATCATTTGCTGAATACTAAGGTGCTACTTGCCAACTGGCCTTCAGACTGGCAATGCCAGCCTCTAGTATTTCTAGCTGCAGTAGGGTCTCTTGCGGTTGAACGCGACGGGGGGCACCTTCTCTGAGCGTGGCATAGAGGGCCTGATAGACGCGGCCATAATCGCCCCTTTGGCTCTGAATGGCTTGTCGGACTAGACGCCCCTCTTGATCCAGGCTAGACAGAATGCCATAGTGCTCTGGCCTATCCAAACCAAAATCAGGCTGGTCTGGCATATAGAAGGACTTGAGGTCTTCCTCCTGGCGGTCCTTGCTTGCCTTGATAAAGGAGCCCTTACTACCATAAAGTTGGAAGGAAGGCCGTTCCTCTAGGCGGAAGTAAGAGGATTTAACGGAAACCTTGAGGGGACCATAATAGAGATCCAGGTCGAAGTAGTCATTCATCCGATTGGGGCCTAAGAGCGAGCGAACATCGTAGACCACCCGGTTAGGCCGACCAAAATAGGCAATCACTTAATCTAAGGTGTGGCATGCGTGACTGTAGAGAAAACTCAAATTGAGAGTAAACTTATCTTGTCCTTGCGGAACTTCTGGTCGATAGTAATCAAAGTGCATCTCAACTTCCAGCAAATCACCTAGCTTGCCCGACTCAATAACCTCCAGGCTAGTCAGGTAGTCCGAATCATAGCGACGATTTTGATAACACTCTAGGTGTAGGCCTAATCCTTCCGCCAAGTCAAAGAGCTCGCGCGCCTCTTGGGCAGTCGCTAAAAAAGGCTTCTCACATAAAACGTGTTTACCTGCTAGGAGGGCCTGCTTAATATAGCCATAGTGGGAGTCCAGAGGCGTCGTGATGACCACCAAGTCCACTTCTGGGTCGCCCAAAATAGCCGTCAAGTCCTGACTATAGTGGATATCTGGACGTTTGGGCCAAGCAAAGTTAAAGTGCCGGACATAGACACTTTTGACTCGAAACAAATGGGGCAGTTGATCGACAAAGGGTAGGTGATAGCGGTTAGTACTCTTGCCATTGCCGATATAGGCCAGAGTGAGGGGCTGAGTGGTCATAGCGTTGCCTCCTTTTGCTAGTGACGAGAAATAGCGAAATCTACGCTGACATAAGTTGCTAATTACTTCTATTATACGCAATGATGGGGGCTATCGACAAGCGCTTTCTATTCCCTGCCCCCAAAGACAAAAACCAGGCTAGAGTTCAAGCTCTAGCCTGGTTTTCCTGTCTGGTAACTTACCACTAAACAGTACCGGTTCCATTTTAGCCTATGCATAAGAAGCGCCCTCGCGACGACGAGCCCAGTCTGATTTGAGTAGGCCATAACGTAAATCATCGATACGGACATCATCCAACTGATGTCTACCCCGCAAACAAGCTTCTAGGGAAAAGCCACATTTGCGTAGAACCGACTGACTCTGTTCATTACTGCTATAGCAGGATGCCTCTAATTTGTAGAGATCCAGTAAGCCAAAAGCCACCTCGATAAAGGCCGAAACAGCTTCGGGTGCAATGCCCCGCCCCCAATAAGTTGGATGCAATACATAGCCAATCTCTAAGATATCTGGCCCCAGACGATCAATAAAATCAATGGAGCCAATCACTCGGTCAATTCCCTTAAGGGTAATACCGTAACCAATCGGCACCCTGCGATAACTCATTTCCTGAGGAAAGACTTGGGTAAAGTAAGTAATTTCTTGTTCTAGACTCCGAATGCGCGGGAACCCCGCGGCCTGAGCCACGGTATCCAAATGAGCATAAGCAAACATATCTTCTGCGTCCGCCAAGGTCCGCTTGCGCAGGACTAGGCGATTGGTCTCCACGCGCGGCAAGTGGTTGTCCACCACGCCACCAAATATCTTAATCATGGTTTTCTTTGGCCTCCTTCGCCTTGCTCCTGCCAAAGTTAAATGAAATCTTGTCCCAATTCTCGTGCTTATCCTTGAGATAAGCCAAGGCTTCCTTATTCACCTCCCGTAAGTCCACTCCTTGTTGCTTGGCTGCAAAAACACAGCCACAGTAACACTGGCGATAGACATCGTATTCGCGGCACATGACGATTGAACGCTCATAGCCTTTATTTTTCTTAAAGTCACTTGGTAAGTAGTTAACATCATAGAGTTGTTGAACCTCTAGCCCCAATTCATTAATGAGCTGACTGTTTTTCTTAGGGGATAGGGTCAGAGCCGAACCAAAGTAGTCAAAGCCCAATTCTTGGGCCACTTGGGCTACCCGGTCTAGTCGCATATTAAAGCAAGCCGAGCAACGCTCGCCCCCTTCTTCTTCTTCAGCCAATTGATGGAACATGACCATACGCGTAAAAACTTCTGGCCGGTATTCATCTTCAATAAAGCCCGCCTGATGGCCAGTCCGTTCATTAAATTGGTCAATGAAGCGCTTCTGCTCATGTGCTCGGCGCTGGTACTCAGACTTAGGATGAATATTGGAGTTAGAGAAGAAGATAGTCACCTCCGCGTGTTGGCAGAGGAACTCTAGGGTGGAAGTCGAACAAGGTGCACAGCAAGAATGCAAGAGAATGGTTGGCTTGTCTTCCTGGGCCTCCCATTTAACAATCATTTTGCGTAAGACCTTGTCATAATTAATGGTCTGATTCTTCAGACGTCGTAAGACTTCTTCCGCGTTAATCTTAGCATGCATGGCCTCATCTCCTTCCCATCTTTATCTACCTATAGTATACCATAAAACCGGTACCATGGAAGACTTGGCCCCTATTTTTATTTGCGGTCTCACTTAGTGTTTCTTTTCAGATAAAGCGAATGGGGCACCGCTCCTGCAGTGCCCCATTCGCTTCTATAAGTCAATATCTAGCTGATAATCATCCTGAATCAGAAGATAGTTGGCGCCTGCTTGCTTAGCCTGGGCCAGCTGACTTGCATTATCTCGCAAGACACTGTCAAAGGTGCACCAAGTGTCATCGACTCTTTGTTCAATGGCGTTGGCATGTGCCTTGATGTCAGCAAAATGCTTTCTAATATAGGCCTCGCTCATGATCAAGCGATAGGACTTAATCTGACTGAGCTCGTCAGCTTCAAAGTCCTTGGCCCAATCAAAAGGAATATAACACCCTTCTACAATCAGGTTTTGCCCATTCTCAATGACCGTTTTAATCATCTCCCGCACAATCGGCCAGAGAAATTCGGTCAAGGTCTGGTCATCCGTCATGGCATGATGGGGACTATGGCCACTCCGAATCAAGCCCATTTTTAGGTGGTCGATGGATAGGTAGGGATAATGATATTTTTCCAATAGTCTCTGCGCGAGTAGGGTTTTGCCTGTATGAGACGCCCCCGTAATTAAGATAATCATACTCTTTCTTTCCTCTCAAATTCTATAGAAGAAGAGGCAGAGACGCTCTGTCTCTACCCCTTTAAAAGTCTAGTTTTCTTCGTTTTCTTCGTCACCAAATTCTTCTTCTTCGAAGTCTTGGTAGTCAAAATCAGCTGCCTGTGTGCGCTCAGCATCTAGTGTCAGCAGCACCCAACGAATACGACCATTTTCAATTTGTGTGGTGGTCAGGACATAGTCGTTAACCCGCACTGACAAGCGTTCATCATCATCTGGCACATAGCCGATAATTTGAATCATGAGGCCGGCAATGGTTTCCACGTCCTCTGACCGCACCGACTCATTGAAGGTCGCATTAAACTTATCTAGGGTCATACCCCCGTCAATTTCCCAGTGGGTTTCATCAATAGCTTGAAGTGACTCGCTATTGATATCGGACTCATCTTCGATTTCACCGACAATTTCTTCAATTAAGTCTTCTAGGGTGACAATCCCCTCGACACCGCCGTATTCATCCTTGAGGATAGCCAAATGGGTTTGTTCGCGACGGAATTCTAAGAGTAGGTCATCTGTGTAGATGGTATCGGGCACAAACATTGGCTCATTGGCAATCTCACGCAAGTCTAAGTTATCAAACCCATGTTGGCGTGAGGCGCGCAAGAGGTTTTTAACGTGAATCACGCCAATCACATTATCCTTATCCCCTTCATAGAGTGGAATCCGCGAGAAAGGACTATCTAATAAGGCATTGATATTTTCTTCTAGCGGATCTTCAATATCAATCATCTGGGTGTCTGTCCGAGGCACCATAACCTCACGGGCCAACTTGCTATCAAGCGAAAGCACACCCTGCATCATAGCAAACTCATCCGTGTCAATGGCCCCATCGTTGCGGCTGTTGGCCAAGAGGGCCTTCATCTCACTACGGGTGAATTTTTCTTCTTCTTTGGTAAAATCAATTGGCGTCAATCGCTTCAAAAGCCCTGTTGAAGCCGTCAGCAAGCCCACAAAAGGCTTGGCTAGCCACTGGGTCACAGAGATAAAGCCCGCTGTCCCTAAGGCAATCTCTTCTGGCATTTGAAGGGCGACTTGCTTAGGATAGAGCTCCCCTAAAACCAGGGTTAAATAAGATAAAACAAAGGTGACAATCAAAATCGCGACTGCTTTTCCGCCCGGCAGACTTGGTAGCCAAGTCATGATTCGATCTGCGAAGCTAGTCGCAGCCGACGCACTAGAGAAGAAGCCAGCTAAGGTAATGGCTACTTGAATAGTGGCCAAAAAGTCGTCCGAATTATCCAAAAGTTTCATCACGCGTTGGGCTTTAACATTGCCTGATTCAGCCAATTGCGTCATCTTTTGTTGGTTGAGCGACACGAAGGCAATCTCTGATGCCGAGAAAATCGCATTAATAAAGGTCAGTACTAAGATTAATAAGATTTGTGTACTTAAATTCCCCGAGGGGTCCATTGTCGT
Organism: uncultured Abiotrophia sp.; assembly: GCA_965245735.1. Lineage (GTDB taxonomy): Bacteria > Bacillota > Bacilli > Lactobacillales > Aerococcaceae > Abiotrophia. The sequence goes on from CBDFAX010000002.1 coordinate 5,313, forward strand.
CAATCTCCTTTTGCTTTTACAATATAATGTTAAGTTTAATAATAGGTAAAAATGATTCAAATTGCAAGAGCTAGGGGCCAATAATACGTTTTCTTTTAGATTTTTTTAATATTATATGAGATATCCATGAGAAAATATTGTGTTTTGTCCTTGTTTTTGATACACTATATGAGATTGGGCCCCATTTTAGGGGGCAAAAGTTCCCCAGAAAGGAGTGCCGCCATGATTGAACAACTAGTCGTCCCTAAACAGCAGATTAGCTATCTAACCGAAGCTGATAACTGCGCAAACGCCTTGGATTTATTAGAAGATCAGGGACTACGCTGTGTGCCCGTCCTAGACGCCACCCAGACCCTCTACCGCGGTAATCTCTATCGCTATCACATCTATCAATATGCCTACCATCATCCTGATGAAGATTTGAGTCGCCTGCCGGTTACTCACTTCCTCAAAAATACGACTCGCGTAGTGCACGAGCAGGACTCCTTCTACCACTTGATTTTTACCCTCAATGATCTGCCTTACGTAGCTGTTCTGGACCGTGACAATCGCTTCAGCGGTATTATTCGCCATAACACCATGTTGCAGTGGCTAGCTCAAGCCTGGGCAATGCCCAATGCAGGATTTGCCCTATCAGTTGAGACCCTGGGTAGTCGTGGAGAACTGGCTCAAGTCAGCAAGTTAATCAATCGCTTTAGCGATATTGTCTCTGCTACCACCTTAGAGAAAACCGATATGGATACCAAGGGCCAAATCCTCTATGCTCTTCCAAGCAGTTTGGACCCTGTTGAGTATAATCAATTAGTCAAACAACTAGAACGACGTGGCTATCGTGTTCGAAGCTATCGTCTACATTAAGCAAGGCTTGGAGCTAACTCCAAGCTTTTTCTATAGGAAAAGAGCTCGATATTTGGCTATCGAGCTCTTTTCTTATAGGTGATGTTGTCTTTTAGCTAGCCAAGCAGCCATATCCTCAGGCAGCGGAGCCGATAGCACTAAGCGCTGGCCTGTAAAGGGTTGAGTGAGACGGAGTTCACCACAGTGCAGGGCCTGACGACTAATCCGCTCTAAATGCGGGCCACCATAGAGGTCATCTCCTACTAGGACCCCACCTGCATTCTGCATATGGACCCGAATCTGGTGAGTACGTCCGGTATGAAGCCGAAGCTTGAGTAGACTGCTGTCAGCAAAGCGATGCTTTAGCCAATATTCAGTGACTGCCCGCTGGCCACTTTCATGGACCCGTCGCGTGATAATCGAATCTTCTGTGCGCGCAATAGGCCGATCAATGACGCCGTGATCCGGCCAGTCTGATTTTGTCGAAATGGCCAAATAGTACTTCTCAACTTGACCCCCTTGGACCTGCTTATCCAACATGGCGTGCGCCAAACGGTGCTTAGCTATCAACATGAGTCCGGTGGTCTGGCGATCCAAGCGGGTGACAATATGGATGACCTGGTCTGCGTAGCCTTGGCGCTGATAATAGCCCTTAACCCGATTGGCCATGGCGGAATCCGGAATCCGTTTGGAAGGAATGGAGACAACGTCTGTCGGCTTATTGACTATCAGTAGGTCCCGGTCTTCGTAGATGACCTGGATAGGAACATGTGAAGGTGGCACCGTCTCATGGGTTCCCTCGTCGGCTGCCACCAGGGTCAGGACATCGCCTGCCTCTAATTTAGCAAGGACATTGACCTCTTGACCATTCAGTAAGATGTTACCGCCTTCGAATTTGACATGTGATACGAACTTGCGAGGGATGCCCAGATGCTTAAGGTAGTCCTTGATTCGAACCGGATGGTCTCCCTCATAGTGCCATTGAAACTTGACCACGTTTACTTCGCTGCCTCGTTAATAAAAGCTTCGAGATCTGCCATTTTACTTGAGTGGTTGACATTGGTGCCAGGTTTGCCTGATTTGACGATGAAGGCATTAGGTACCTTATTAACCCCATAGACTTGCATAGCAGATTGGAAGTTGCTGTCATTGGCGTGTTTACGAGTATTGTAATAGTAGACAGTGACGCCTTTCTCCTTAGCCAATTGGTTGATCTTAGGAGAGAAGGCATGGCAGTATGGGCACTCGTCAAAGCCAAGATAGACAATTTTAGGCCCATCGGTCGTTGATAGGATGAGATCATTATACTCTTGCTCAGTAATAATTTCTTTGATGTTGGAGTATTCACCTGGCTTGAGGCCCTCGCTGGTGTCGAGTGTAATCTGATCTAAGCTAGAATAGAAACTGGCTTTTTCAGACTCAGACATGCCCGCAATATTGGTGTTGTCTGGGATTTCGACTTTCTTATCGACTTCGGTTACGGTCGCATTCGTGGTCGAACTACTGGAGTTGTTGCCGCCTTGTCCTAAGTTGCAGGCTGCCAAGCTTAAGCTAGCTAAGCCTAAAAGACCGAGTTTGATTAAGTGTTGTTTATTAAAACGCATGTTTTTCCCTCTTTTTTAATTTACTGACTTGTTAATGCTTGATTTTTGGATTCCGTTCCTGCTTGTGGCCGATAAAGGAATTCTCTACGCGATCCCAGAAATGGGTGTGGCGGAAGCTGGCAAACTTAATCCGTGTATCAGCCAACTGGAATTTGACTGACTGGATGCCCTTAGTCTCGCAGGTGAGATGGTCAATCATGAGCATGGTCTGAGCTTCTTCTTGGATAACCAAGGTTAGGTATTCATCGCGTGGAATAATCATAGGAGCACCCAAGGTTCGATAGACCCGGTTGTTAAGGGCGGCCATCTCCGTTAGTTGCAAAGCGTCTACGCGCGGATGCATGACAGCCCCACCTAGTGACTTGTTAAGGCCGGTGGACCCGGTTGGCGTTGCGATACAGAGACCATCACCACGGAAGGTCGCAAAGAACTTCTCGTTAATCTGAATCTCGGCCACCATGGTGCCAGCCATAGTCCGCAAGGAACACTCATTTAGAGCTAACCATTCATGTGTTTTGCCATCTTTGCAAGCTGCCTCTACCTTAAGTAAAGGATAGCTAACATGGCCTTGGCCGCCAGAGCGAGCCAGACTGTCGACTAACTCGTCTATTTCATGTGGCAGCCAATCGGCATAAAAACCCAAATGACCGGTATGAATCCCAATAAATACCACACAATCCAACCAGTCCTGATAATCGTGGAAGGCCGCTAGGAGCGTGCCATCCCCGCCAATGGTAATGAGGTAATCAGGCACTTGGCCAGGTTCCACCAAGCGGAAGCCTGCAAGCTCCAATTTAGCCTTGAGACTGGCCTCAATTTCTAAGGATTGGGGCTGTTGATTGGTATAAATCATGATTGCTTGTTTCATCCGTCAACCGTCCTTCCTTAGCGTTTGTCGAAGAGCAAGAGCGCTTCACGAATCTCATCGCGAATCTCCGACATCTCTTCGTCCAGGCGAAAGGCTGCCTCGGAGGCGCGCTCTAGCCGTTCTAAGATTTCTTGTGGGTATTCACCTTGGTATTTGTAGTTGAGCGAGTGCTCAATAGTTGCCCAGAAGTTCATGGCCAAGGTCCGAATCTGAACCTCAACAATGAGTTGCTTGACTTCGCCGGAAGCTAGCTGGACAGGATACTCCAAAACCATATGATAGGAGCGATAACCGCTCGGCTTACGGTTTTGAATATAATCGCGAATTAAGAGTACTTTGAAGTCCTGACGATTCTTCAAAATATTGGCCACTTCATAGATATCTTCTACGAACTGACACATGATCCGAACACCGGCAATATCCTGTACCCCTACTAGAAAATCTTCTGGCGCAATCTTGCGAACTTCCATTTTCTCTAAGATACTCTCCCGCGTCTTAACCCGCCCCGTCACAAACTCGATAGGCGCCCGGCGATGCTCGATACGAAACTCCTTGCGCAGGTTTTTAAGTTTGAGCTTAAGCTCATCCACTGCCTGCTCATAGGGTGCCAAAAATAATTGCCAATCATCAATAAAATCATCCGCGATCATGCAACCCACCTCCTGATACTCACACCCTTCATTTTATCATATTTGAAGCCCCTTCGGCTACTAGAAACCTAAGCTAATATGCGACTAGATGCCATAGAAAAAGGAGCTAGCTCTCTCAAGCTAACTCCTTAAGTAAATCCTTATTCCTTCCAACCTACTAAGACCGTCAGATCGAGTAGAAATTCATCTGGCAGAGACTCCACTAGTTGACTAGCCTGACTTGCATCTAGGTGCCAAGTCAAAGGTGTCATCGCCACTAAGTCAGCCTTGGCTTGGGCTTTGAGCAGGCGCCTTTCCTGCACTAGGTAAGCCTGATGTTGTCGGTAGTGGCTTTCAAAGACTTGTCGCGTTGCTTGGTTGTCGTAAGTTTGCTTGACAGTCTCTTGCCCTAAGGACCGCCGAATTTCTGCCAAATATCCGGCATTTGGAATAACCTTAAAGACTCGCCCGCCCGGAGCCAGAACACGGTCAAACTCCTGATAGTTGGAGGGTGATAAGATGGACAGCAGGCCATCGATGGTCTGGTCGCCAATTGGTAACTGAGCTAGGTCCCCTACTAAATTAAGTTGTTGCCCATTAAAATCGGTAGCCAGTGCAATACCTGCCCGCGCCAAGTCCACACCAAGTCCAATTCGGTGCTTAGAATCTTGATCTAAGAGCCAGGCTAAGTGACTCCCTTCGCCCGAACCTGCATCTAGAATACGATAAGGTAAGTCTGATTGCCCTAAACTGGCTTGATGGTCGCTTACTAATTGGTTGAGCAGTTCCTGCAAGGGAGCATAATAGGCAGATTCTTGAATAAACCGCCGTCTTGCTTGGAATAGCTGGCGGTCATAATGGTCATCGACCGACTTATTGCTCAAAAAATAGGTGCCTTGTTTATGGCTATCTACTCGGTGTCCCTGAGGACAAACCAAACTATAGCCCTCCAGGCTCAAAGCTTGATGGCAATGATGGCATTGTAGGCACAGATGCCCCAAATGCGCTTGGAGCCAGTCCTGGGTCCGGTCTTTCTTGCTTTTTAACTCCGTCATGATTGGCTCCTTCCGCACTTTACTATTGCATGATCGTCATTGGACATTATAGCCCTTATCCGCCGAATTTTCAATCGAGCTAGTCAATAACAAGAAAGGTTGGCACCCCAAGGTCCCAACCTAATGCTTGACTTATTCGATTCCGCGTTCAGCGCGAATGACATCGGCAATGGTATCCACATAGCGGGACACCTTCTCATCAGTTGAGGCTTCAGCCATAACCCGTAAGAGAGGCTCCGTCCCACTTGGACGAACCAAGATACGTCCGTCGCCATTCATTTCAGCTTCAACGGCTTCAATCACTGCCTTAACAGCTGGTTCATCCATAACCGTATGCTTGTCGCGTACGCGAATGTTCACTAGTTTTTGCGGGAAGATGGTCACTTGAGCTGCTAATTCAGATAAAGACTTACCAGTTTCCTTCATTACAGCCAAGAGTTGCACGGCGCTTAAGAGGCCATCCCCAGTTGTATTCAAGTTAAGGAAGACAATGTGGCCAGATTGCTCGCCCCCAAGGACATAGCCACCTTCACGCATGGCTTCTACTACGTAACGGTCACCCACTTGAGCTTTCAGCGCGACCATGCCATGTTCTTCAATGGCCTTGTGGAAGCCAATGTTGGACATAACCGTCGATACGATGGTGTCTTTCTCTAGGCGACCTTTTGATTTAAGGTGTTGGCCACAGATGAACATGATCTTGTCCCCGTCAACCAATTCACCATTCTCATCTACTGCAATCAGGCGGTCGCCATCCCCATCGAAGGCCAAACCAACCATGGCGCCTTTTTCTTTAACGAAGGCTTGCAGGCCTTCTGGATGAGTAGACCCTACACCATCATTAATGTTAATGCCGTTAGGACGGTCACCCATGGTGTAGAAGTCAGTTTCCAAATCAGCGAAGAGTTGGTTAACCAGAGGTGCTGTTGCCCCGTTGGCTGCGTCGATACAGACACGAATACCTTCTAAATCGCCAGAAATAGTCGATTGCAAGAATTGCAAGTACTTGATGGCCCCTTCTGGGAACTCATCAATGGTTCCAAGGCCGTCTGTACTTGGTCGTGGCAAGGTATCTTCTGGCGCATCAATTAAGGCTTCGATTTCTTCTTCCTGTTGATCAGAAAGTTTGAAACCGTCAGAACCGAAGAATTTAATCCCATTATCCAAAGCTGGGTTGTGGGAAGCAGAGATCATAACCCCTGCTGCCGCATTCTGAGTGCGGGTCAGGTAGGCTACTGCTGGCGTCGAAATGACCCCTAATTGCATAACCTCAATCCCTACTGATAAAAGGCCGGCTACTAAAGCTTGTTCGAGTAATTGTCCAGAAATCCGGGTGTCGCGTGCCACCAAGACGCGTGGATGCGCCTGTTCAGGTGCATGTTGCATTAAAACGTAACCCCCGCACCGGCCTAGTTTAAAGGCTAACTCCGGTGTTAATTCCGTATTAGCGACGCCGCGAACGCCGTCAGTTCCAAAGTATTTTCCCATTATGTTTATGTTCTCCTTCTTATCAACTAATCTAAGGATGTCTTAAACTTATTCGACATCTTGGCCGCCAGGATTGGCGTTATTTTCTTCTGTCACACCTGGGTTGGCATTGCCACCATTTTGATTGGGGGTTGTTGGGGCTTCTTCCACCGCACTGCTGGAACTAGCGGCAGGTGTGCTACTGGTCGTATCACTGGTATCCGTTGTGATTGGGGTGACCGTCACAGCAACTGAAACGGGACCTGAGAGATTGGCGGTGACACCCTCTGGCAGTTCTAACTGGCCCTTGAGGGTGGCACTAGAGGTCAGGTTGCTGACGTCTACATTGACCTTAATATTACGGATGTTTTCTAATACTGAAGCCGATCCTTGAAGGGCAATTTGACTAGCATCAACCAATTGATATTGGTAACGATAGCTATTGGATTCGCCTTGCGCGGCCACCACTAAGTTAACCGTCTTACGCTGTTGGGCGTTAAGCTCCACATGTGCTTCTACTTCGCTAACATTGGCATTAACATCCAAGAGTTTGTTGTCAGCATCCACTACCTGGAGTTTGAACTTACCGGTAAAGGTCCGGTTGTGAGCCGTCGCATTGCTGATGCGGACGTAGGCACGTTTCACCTTATTGATGTTTTCCTCGTTGCCCGTTAACTCAACTTGACTTGGGTTGAGCGTCACATTTCCAACTTCCATACCAGAGGCAATGGTCCCTTCTTCGATTTCGTATTCTACTGGTACAGTCACGGTCTTACGTCTTGCGACCTGGACGACTACCCGCGATGGGTTAATCTGATATTTAACACTATCTGGCAAGCCAGGAATTTCTAATTTGAGGGTCTGTTGCCCTGTCTCAATACCAGTTAGATCTTCGGTTTGGACAACCAAATTGCCACTGGCTAACGAAGAGACGATATTCTTAGGACCCGTTAGGGTAACGGTCACAGTTTCTTGCAGTTGGCTGACGAAAATGTCGTCGTCGTGCTTACCTAATTTAACTGGCACATTAGAGATGGTTTCGGTTGTATCCACACTGACTACTTGCTGCAAATTAGATAGGCTAGTCACTGAGGGGCTACTTGCCTGTACCATACCATAGAGGAAGACCGCAAAAACTAGAGAAGCAATCCGCAAGAACCATTTATTGTCGTACCAACGACTATTCCAAAACTTCTTCATGCGGCACCACCTTTCTGCTTGTTAAAGAATGACAAGAGATCATTAACCAGGCGGTTACGACTAGACTCAGCATTATCGCCTTGGTCGTCTCTACTTAAGTAACGTTTTAGGAGTTCCTTGAGCTCCTTAGGGTCTACATCCCGGTGCAAATGGTCTCTCATAGCTAAGCTGACCCCGCCTGTCTCTTCTGAGACAATCAAGGTGACCGCGTCTGTGACTTCTGATAGACCAATCGCTGCCCGATGGCGTGTCCCTAATTCCTTAGGAATGGCCTGACTACCAGACAAAGGTAGATAGCAGGCAGCTGCTGCCACGCGATGGCCCGCGATAATAACGGCCCCATCATGGAGTGGCGTATTGGGGATGAAGATATTGACTAAGAGCTGATGGGAAATAGCTGAATCCATGGGAATGCCCGTTTGGATGTATTCATTCAGGCTATTTTCTCGTTCGATGGAAATCAGCGCCCCGATTTTACGACGGGACATGTACCAAATACTCTTGTCTAAGTCTTGAATCAAACGAGCAGTTGGATCATGCTCTAATCCCTTGCGCGAGCGAGAGCTGACGGTTCGCCCGATAGATTCTAGGGCACGGCGCAATTCTGGTTGGAAGAGGATGACCACGGCCACCACACCCCAAGAAATAACTTGTTGCAGCAACCAATCGATGGTCTGCAGGCCTACAACCGAGGCAATAAATTTAGCGGCTAAGATTATGCCTACCCCTTTTAATAAGTTCATTGCCCGTGTATTACGTGCATAGAGTAAGACACGATAGATAATGTACCAGACTATGGCAATATCCAGGAGTCGAACTAAAGGCTTATCCACTAAGAATTGATGAAACCAATCCAACATCTTCTCCTCACCTTTCTCTTGTATTCGACTTATTATACCATAATTTAGCTAGGGGAAGGAAATATTTGTACAGTGAACTTTTCACCTTACTTTTGACTGTCTCTGTGACTGAGCTAGTGACCTTCCTTAGGCAGACAAAAAGACCGGCCGCAGCCGATCCTTTTCTAGTACTATTTTAGCGTGCCCCTTTGCCTAGGAGGACGATTCTAACGGTCTTCAAGAGAATTTTGAAGTCTAGCCACAAGGACCAGTTATCAATGTATTCGGCATCCAATTGGACCACTTCTTCAAAGTCCGTAATATCACTACGTCCGCTTACCTGCCAGAGCCCAGTTATACCAGGCCGTAACTTGAGTCGCTTCTTATGGCCAGCAGAATAGGCCTTGAACTCACTCTCGGTTGGTGGCCGGGTACCGATTAGACTCATGTCACCAATCAGAACATTGTAGAACTGTGGCAACTCGTCTAGACTAGTCCGGCGAATAAAGCGACCGATTTTGGTAATACGTGGGTCATCTTCTAATTTAAACATGAGGCCCTTCATCTGATTGTATTGTTCTAATTCCTTCTTGCGCTCTTCAGCGTCAGCGTACATGGAACGGAACTTATAGAACTTGAAAACTCGTCCATTACGGCCTACACGATTTTGAGCGAAGATAGCAGGACCCTTGGATTCTAACTTAATCAAAGGCACTAAGATTAGGCCAACTAAGAAGGTAATAACTAAGCCCACTAAGGCACCCAAGATATCAATAGCCCGCTTAATGGTCATCCATTTGTAGTCATAGAATTTAGTGGAGAAGGTCAAGACACTGTACTTACCTAGCTTACGAACTCGGCGGTCCGAATTAAGGGGAATCTCAAAGGCTGAGATGTTGAGACTGACCACAATCCCCATGGACTGGAAGAGCAAGAGGTAATCCGCAATTTGCTCATCAAAATCACGAGACAAATTGAGGAAGACCTCATCGACCACATTCTGAGTCGCATAGGGTTCGAGCTCATCTACAGAAAGGATGAGCTTATCTTGGAAGATCTTAGGCAAGGCCAGTTCCTGTGGTTTATCTAAAAGCGCAATGGCACAAATCTGCCCACCCCAAGCTCTACTGGCTTCAAAGCGAGCCGCAATACGTTCTAGGCGATCCGATGTCGTCACCAAGAGTACCTTGCGCGAATATTTGAGGGTTGGATAGAGGTGTTGGTAATAATATTTAATCGAGGAATGAACGGCATAAACCAAAATCCCATTTAGCGTCACGAAAACCAAGGACGCCGTCCGAGCAATATAGAAGTGGTTCTTAGACATAAAGACCATCATGGTAATGCCGACAAGGAAATAGATAGAATAAATAATAACTGACTTGAGTTGTTCCAAGTAGCCGCGGTCAAACAAAGAATTAAATTGATTGGACACATAGAAGGCTGCTATATGAATAAGTAGAAGCGTATTGACATCGTCCATATCCATGTGGAGTCGTGGTGAGCGGCTGGTGGTTAAGAGTAGGCCGACTAAGATGACACCCATCAAGTCAACCATACAAATTAAGAATTTTTTCAAATCACGATCTTTCGTGGTCACTGTGGGGCGTCCTCCTTATAGAATTTGATAAATTCCTATTTATTGCATCACTTTATTATAGCATCTGTCACCCAAAAATTCTATACTTCTCAAAATAAATTTTAGAAGCTAACCATCACTTTTATTTAAATGATAGAAGAATCTACTAGCAAATGCTTAGCAAACTTTTACTAGCTCTCGCTACTCTCATACCTAGTCTTAAGGGCAAAACAAAGTAAAAGGCTAAGACCTAGGTCTTAGCCTCCATATTATTCATTATTTTAGCGCAATGTTGTTGCTATATTTTTGATATATCCCTTTAGCCCTTCAGCGGTTTCAGGGTGACTCAAGCCATACTCCACCATATAGCGCATGTAGCCCATTTTGTTGCCGACATCATGGCGGTTACCTTGACACTGAACAGCCAAGACACGTTGGGTCTGATTGAGTTTGTTAAGGGCATCTGTCAGCTGAACTTCATCTTCCTTACCCACAGGTAAGTCCTCCAAGAGTTCAAAGATTTCAGGTGGCAAGACATACCGTCCGGCAATGGCCATGTGACTCTTGAGCTCACTGGCTTTTGGCTTTTCCACCATATTGTTAATGTGATGAACCGGTAAGCCCACTTGATTGTCGACCACTTTACCCAATTCGACAATCCCCATTTGCTCAGCTTCTTCATCAGAAACCTCCATAATGGCCACATTGGCCGTTTGAGTTTCTTGATAGAGATCCATGAGCTGACGTGTGACGGGTTGCTGCCCCGTCATAATGTTGTCACCTAACATGACCACAAAGGGCTCATCTGCCACAAAGGCCTTAGCTGCTAAAATCGCATCTCCTAAGCCCTTTGGATAAGACTGGCGAACAAAGAAGAGATTAGCCTGGGTTGTGCCCTCCACTAGCTTAAGTAAGTCAGCCTTACCCTTTGAGCGAAGGTTGTCTTCCAATTCGATGTTGGAATCAAAGTGGTCCTCAATAGGACGTTTAGTTTTACCGGTAATAATCAAGATTTCCTCGATTCCAGACGCAATGGCCTCTTCCACAATAAACTGGACAATGGGCTTATCTACAATCGGAAGCATTTCCTTGGCGAAGGCTTTAGTGGCTGGCAAGAAGCCTGTTCCATAGCCGGCCGCCGGAATAACAGCTTTTCTAATTTTCTTCATGAGATGTCTCCTATTCTTTCAAGTCAGACAGTAGGGTTGTGCGTAATTCAGCTAGAGAGGCTTGATCAGGGATATCGTAATAAATGCCATTAATGGTTTGTCCCTGCCCTTGTAATTGACCTAGTTCAAGTTGTAGGCCCGCTTGGCGATATTGATTGAAAAGCCCCATGAGTTGATCCAAGGACAAGTCAGTCGAGACAGAAGTCATAAGCGAGGCAACTTTCAAAGGATCTAACTTAAAAGAAGCATCTTGTGTCTTATGCATCAGGGCTTCTAGCACTTGTCGTTGACGGGCTTGGCGGGCATAGTCTCCACTTGAAGAGAAGCGATCTCGCACATAGTAGAGGGCTGTCCGGCCATCTAAATAAACCGGCGTGTCTTGGTAAAATTCATAGCCATCAATGGTAAAGGTTTCAGGTGGTACCACTTCTACACCGCCCACCAAATCCACCAAATCTTCTAGCCCCTTCATATTAAGCGCTAGATAGTGTTGGATGGGGATACCTAGTAAATGCTCGACGGTTAGTTTGGATAACTCCGCACCACCATAGGCATAGGCGTGGTTGAGCTTATCCATGCCCTCGTAGCCCTCAATATTGACATAGGTGTCTCGCGGTAGGCTAACGAGGCGTAGGGTTTTATGGCTAGGGTTCAGAGTCATCACCATGATGGTATCGGAACGACCTTGTTCTGTCCGGCCCAATTCCCCCGTGTCAATTCCTAGAAAGAGGAAAGACATAGGCTCAGAATCTGGTGCCGCCTGAACTTGAGGCCCTTGCCAGAGACTGGCCACTAGGCCCAAGATGAGGATTAAAAGCAAATGCTGGAGTTTTGATTTCATCATGGCTGCCTCCTAGTCAGCTTGAGTAGTTTGATTGGCGAAGCCAATGATAGCTTCTTTGAGGACATCGCCTTCTAAGTTATCGAATTCTGCCATTTTAGCTTCAATGGTCGCCAGTGGCATGGTGTTTACCTTACCAACGAAGATTTGATCATGAACTTGATTATCCACAAATTCCGATGCCACCAAGAGTTCTTCATAGAGTTTCTCACCTGGGCGAATGCCTACTTCAACAATTGGGATTTCTTTTTCAGTATGACCACTAAGCAGGACCATTTTCTTAGCTAAGTCATAAATCTTAACAGGTTCACCCATATCTAAGATGAAGACTTCGCCGTCGCGGGCATATGCTCCGGCATGAATGACTAAGCGACTAGCTTCCGGAATGGTCATAAAGTAACGGGTCATGCGGAAGTCGGTCACCGTCAAAGGTCCACCTGCAGCAATTTGCCGCTCGAAGACTGGAATGACACTGCCTCGGCTACCTAAGACATTACCGAAGCGAACGGCACAATAGGTGGATTGACTGGTCTTATTGAAGCCTGTCACAATCAGTTCGGCCACACGCTTGGTTGCCCCCATCACGTTAGGTGGGTTGACCGCCTTATCTGTCGAGATCATGACCATCTTAGGCACACCGGCTTGGTCGACTGCTTTGGCTACATTATAGGTTCCGTGGATATTATTCTTGAGGGCTTCCTTAGGGTTACGCTCCATCATCGGCACATGCTTATGAGCTGCTGCATGATAGACGATAGCTGGTTGATAATCCTGGAAGACTTGTAATAAGCGTGGGTAGTCTTGAATATCTGCAATAACAGGCACATATTCAATTTCCGGATGGCTCTTAATTAATTCATGGTAAATCAAATAAATAGAGTTCTCACCATGACCTAAGAGAATCACGCGTTTAGGCTTGAAGCGACTCACTTGGCGACAGATTTCGCTCCCGATTGAGCCACCTGCCCCGGTCACTAAGATGGTTTTATGACTTAGTTCTTGGTCCAAGCAAGACTCATCTAGGCGGATTTCCTTACGACCCAAGAGGTCGACAATGTCAATTTTCTTAATCCCATTGCGTTGTGGGCCAGCCCCTTGAATAACATCTTCAACCTTAGGCATTTTATAGACGGTCAAGCCCGCCTCGTTACACATTTCGAGGATACGTTCATATTCACGTGGTTCCAGAGAGGGGATAGCCACGATGACTTCGTCAACATCATATTCTTTGGCCAGGCTGGCTAAATCATCATAACGGCCTAAAACTGGCACGCCACTTAGCTGTTGCCCCTTCTTATTGAGGTCGTTATCCAAAATCCCCACGATGTCCAAATCGCTGGTTTGAGGTTGATAGCTGTTCATGAAGGCCGCGCCCCCGTCCCCAGCCCCAATTAGGAAAATCCGGCGACTGGTCGCCACCTCCTGGCCGCGATCACGCTGGGAGTATAAGAGCTGCCAAATCAAACGTGGTGCAAAGACCAAGAAGGTACTCAAGAGAATGAAGAGAACCAAGAAACGAACTGAAAACTGAGGCAAGAAGACATAGCTAATGCCATAGCCCACCACACTGGAAATGGCGATGGTGGAAAAGAGCTTCATAAATTCATCTAGGGAATTGTAGCGGCTCATACTTGCTGCCAAGCCCATAAGATGGGTTAAGACTTGGTAAATTGCAAAAGTTAACCCCACATACACAATGTAGTCAAAGGGATTAGGGTTAATCAAGGTATAGAAGAGGACATAGGATACCACAATGGCTACAATAAAACTTATTAAGTCACTGATGGCCCAGAAAAATTGTTTCTGCCCCCGATTTAATCTTTCAACGATGTCTATTACATAGCCGGCTATATCTTTATTCAAAATCATACTGCCACCTTTTCTATAGATTTGCATTCTTTTGTATCAGTACTATTTTACTCTTGATTGGGTCAAAATACAATGTATTTTCGCTAAAAAGAGCCCCAGTTAGCCCATAGGACTCTGTCCCTGTCCTAAATAAAAACACGGCAAGGCTAACCCTTACCGTGTCGTTTGCTTCTCTTCCTGAGCCTTAAGGTGATCATGGTAGTGTTGGCGATACTCTTTGGGACTGACACCCTCTGATTGTTTAAAGACCCGGTAAAAATAGGCTTGATTCTGGTAGCCGACTTTGACCGCAATCTGGGCCACTGATAGCTTAGAAGCAATCAGTAAATCCTTGGCGATCGCTAAACGATATTGATTGATATAACGGGACAAGGTCATGCCAACCTCGCGCTTAAAGAGTTGCCCCAAGTACATAACATTGACATGGAGGTCATCTGCCAAACTCTTCATGGAGATATTTTCGTTATAGCGTTCATAGATGGCCGCCAAAACTTCATTGACAATAGGTGGATAGAGGTGGTGGCGCTTCTCACGTCCACCTAAATCCAAACTTTTCTTGAGATGCTGGCTTAGCAAGGCAAAAGTCAGAGGTTGATTGGCCCCTTCATCTAGGAGACTGGTTGGGGTATGCTGGTTAGACTTAATATCAAAGTAATGCCGAATCAAGGCCGTTAATTGCACCACTTCCTGAGGCGCTAGTTCCCGCTCCTGGCAAAAGGCCAAGAAGCTATCTAAGTCCGCATCCAGCTTAATGCTATTCTGATTATCGATGGCTTCATAGAGATGGCCCACTAATTGATCGACTAACTTAACGGTCGTAGGATCCGTTTGGGAAGCGTCACGCTCATCCTGCCAAAAGATTTGCCTAGCTCGCTCCTCATCCCACTCCCATTCATAGAAAAGCCGTCGACTTTCAGCCTGAAGGAAGGCTTGGAGTTTATGATGAATGTCAGTTAGGCTAAGCTTGGTCTGTATTTGCATGCCACTATCTTGAGACTCTTGGCAAGAATCCGACTGGGGCATAATCCCTAGTAGCCAGTCACCTAGCATCATAATCGGCCAGCCAGCCGCCGCCAATAATTGAGACAAACAAGTTTTCGGAGCCAGGACCCACTGCCAATTGGCCGCAGTAACATCTTGGTAACGAGGCGGTAAGCTCCCTTGTCCTGTCTCTAGCCAACTAGTCAGTTGAGCTTGCTCATGATCTGAAATCACCTGAGCTAGGGCCCGTTTTTCCCGAATTTCTTGGGCTACTTGGCTAAGCACCCGATGAAGTTCTACCTTGTCGATAGGCTTAAGCAGATAATTCTTGGCCCCTAATTCCATGCCTCGCTTGACATATTCAAATTCCTGGTAGCCGGACACAAAAATGAAGGCAAAGTCCTGGCCTAGCGCCTTAGCTTGACTAATAAAATCAATTCCCGTCACATTAGGCATATTGACATCGGTGATGACAATATCCACGGCTTGACGACTCATTAAATCCAGGGCTTCTTGGCCATTACCGGCTGTCCCTACAAGTTGCAGGCCTAGTTCTTGCCAGCGGATCAGGCGTTCTAAGCCTTTGACAATCATGTACTCATCGTCCACAATCATGACCCTGAGTGGGGTGGGTTGAAAGGACACTTGAGCCATACACGGACACCTCCTTCTTCATTTACTTGATAAGATAAAGTAGCCTGGCCACCAAAATAATGATGGAGTCGCTCGGCCACATTAAAGATTCCAATTGACTGCCGGCCATTCGGTTCAATGGATCGCGCCCCTTCTCTTAATCCTTGATTTAAGGAGCTGAGAGTTTCTGGGGACATACCTCTCCCGTTATCAGACACTTCAATCCAGAGCCTGCTAGTCAGGTTGGCTCGGTCGGCCACGTCTTCCACCCAGGCTTTGATGACTAGGTGGTTATCACTTCTAGCGAAATCCACGCCATGCACAAAATAGTTTTCAATCAATGGTTGCAAGGTAAACTTAGGCAAGACGAAAGCTTGACATTCTGACGTCATTTCAATATCCACCTGCAATTTGTTAGGATAGCGCACTTGGTAGAGGTGGATGTATTTACGGCAGAAGGAAAGCTCACGCTCCAAGGTCGTCTCCTTCTCATCGCTAATATTATTTCTTAATAAGGCAGCAAAATCATAGACGATATCGGCCAATTCATCTGCCCCCTCAGTCAGGGCACTCATGCGAATAAACTCTAGCGTGTTATACATAAAATGCGGATTGATCTGCGACTGCAAAGCCTTGAGAATGGCTTCGTGCTCGCGAGCTTCCATGGAATAGAGTTCCTGTATGTTAACCTGATACTGGTCTAACATGGTATTAATGGAATGAGTAATTTCCCGCAGTTCATCCTGCTTATCCGTTTCCCGAATACGATAGTAAAATTGCCCTTCTCCAATTCGCTTGAGGGTCGTGACCATATCATGAACCTGATTGGAATAGGCCCCGAAGAAACGATAAAGCAAGGCCAAGAGGATGACGGCCACAAGTATGGTAATCAAGGTAATCACTAATACAGGACCCGTAACCCGTTGCCAGATAATGGACTTAGGCAGAAGGCTGATGATTAGTAAATCTTCGCCCGTCTCCATGCGGCTGACCAGGTAGCCAGAAGGCACGTCTTCTCCTCTGATGACCGCTTGTAGCTTGTCTTGACTCAGCTTGCCACGTTCTAAGAGCATTCGTTTGAGCTTGGCATCGACGACGACAGTTTGAGCCTTGGTTAAGAGTGGCGACTCAGCCACCCCTTGGAAGAAACGATCGGCATGGTAGTTGACTTGTACCTGCCCCAAACTATGGCCAGAACGCAAGTCAAATAAGGGCCGGTCAAAACCAATCTCTTTACCCTCTTCTTTACTTATATCAGACGGCATCATCTTACGCCCACGTGTGTTTTCGGCGGTAGAGACAATCAGTTCTTTGGCATTATCGACATGAATAAGAATCGAGGTAATATCTTGAAATTCCCGGTGAAGTCGATAGAGCTTATCAGGCAAGTAGAGATTGTACTGACGATTCATCAGAAAACTCTCTAGCGACTCCTGGTAGCTATAATTGGCATAATGGCGCAAGGCTTCAATCTGCTTGGTTGACTCGGTCAGTTTTTGCGCGATTTTCTGAGTATCTTGGTCAGCCTGACTGAGTTCTGTCTGAATATGGTAGTGCATGAGATTAAGCTCTGCCAGGGCATTATTGACGTTATGTTGATAGAGCAAGTAGACCGCTACAAGAGGCAAAAGAAAGACTAATACCAGAATTAGAGTTGCATAGTAGCGTAAGAGCCGACTAAAGCGGTTGGGATTCTTCTGGCTCATGCGGAATCACTCCTTGCCGACGCCACTCTCTCAAATAGAAGGATGACAAGCTAGTCACCCAGAGAGGGACCGCGAAGATAAAGGCCAAGGCTGGGAAGGTCATCACCACCCAGACAATAACCAAACTATAAACCAAGGTCAGAAGATTGGGACGTGGCGTCACCAAAAGTTGGAAGAAGCTAAACTTAATGAATTGGCTGGCTTCTCCCTGGTAGACAACCCGCATTTGACTCTCTGCTACTAAAGCTAGGTTCACTAGGACTAAAACTGTCGCTTGGATAACAAGGGCCACCAAGAAGATGAGGCCCCGCATTTGAGAGCTAATAAAAATCAACCAACAAAGAAAGATAGACAAGAGGGTATAGAAGAGATTGAGGCCCCAACTATCACGGCGGTTGGCCTTATAGCTATCCCAAAAGCCAGAGAAAGTCAGCAGGTCTGCTCGCCATTTAGCGCTTTGGTGGGCTTCAGTTAAGGCCGTCAGACTAGCCATGGTGCCAAAAAGGCCCAAACCAGCCAACCAGCCTAACCAGAAAAAGGCGGCCCCCTTCATCCAATAGTAGACTCGCATCATCATCTCAACAAGTTTAGTTTCCATGCGTTTCCTCCTCTATCTTACAATCAAAACTATTATACTCCCTTTGGCCATTTAGCGCTAGAGAAAACGGTCTTAAAGATGCTTCCAATGGCTTAAGAGACGGCAAGAAACCCAGTTCTTGTTCTAATTGGCCACCCGCCATTATGTCCTCATAAGTCAAGAAGTGAGCATCATAATCTCGGCCATTTAATTGGCGGCTTAAAACCACATTGAGTACCTGGCTAGGATTTAAGTTAGACCATTGGAAACTTGACCCGCCACTTAAGTTTAGACTGGCCTTATCCCAGATACTGATCCCTAAGACATATTGATTGGTCCCTGGTGTCACTGCATAGATTCCCAGAGAACTCAAGACGAACCAAGCTGATAAGGAGCCATTGTCCTCGTCACCAATATAGCCCTCTTCTTCCAACTTAAAGGCCTCTAGCATGAGCGATTTAAGCAATTGATGGGCCATATGTGGGTAGCCAGCATAGATTGGTAAGTAAGGCAAATGGAAGCTTGGCTGATTGGATAGGGCTAGCTGGCCCCAGTCACGACGAGCCATTTCTAACATTTCATGAATTTCATAGCCATAGCCATCCACCCGGTAGCTGGCAGGTTGATTGACCAAGGCCTGCAGCTGCTGGTAGAAGGCAGTATCCCCGCCATGTAGGTCTACTAAGTCAGCTAAATTATGATAGGCCGCGAAAGACTGCTGCCAAGCAGACCCTTCGGTATAAGGGCCACCCCAGGTTTGGCTAACAAAGCCGTCTAAGAAGTGGCCTGCTTGGTCTTTGGCCCGCATTAGGCCAGTCTCTCCATCGAATAGATGGCGGTAGTTGAGGGATTGTTGGCGATAATCCTCGGCTCTCTCATAATCGCCTAAAGCCTGCGCTACCTGACTAATACAGAAGTCGCTATAGGCGTAGTCCAGACTTTTATTGACCGACTCGCTATAGCTTGCTGGCAAATAGCCCAAACGACGATAATCACCCGCTCCCTGGCGACCTTCTAAGGGGTGAACACTCTCTGTCTCAGCCGTATAAAGCATGGCCTGATAAAGCTCCTGGGCTAACTCCGATGGGACTAGGTCCTTAACGATGGCATCCGCAATGACCGCATCCACCAGAGTTCCTGGCATGAGCCCCCGTTCATCAGGAGATAGCCATTTAGGCAAGAAACCATCTTCTCGGGCGACAGCTAGAATGCCTTCTAGGAATAGTGGCACCATTTCAGGCACAATTAAGGCATAGAGTGGGTAGTTAGTCCGGAAGGTGTCCCAGTAGCCATTGTTGGTGAAGAAGTAGCCAGGCTCCAACTTACCTGTATAAGGCGATTGATGAATAGGCTCCCCGGCCTCCGACCACTCATAGGCTGCCTGAGGGAAGGTGGCCGTCCGATAGAGGCAATGGTAAAAACGATCGACTAGCTTAGTTTCTCGATGGCTAACTGTTAAACGGCTCAAATAGTCCTCCCATGCTGCCTCAGTCTGAGCGCACTGTTGGTCCCAGGTCTGGCCGAAGAAGTCAGATTGCCGATAATTAAGCTGGAGCTGGTCTGGGCTAATATAGGAGGTCACCCACTCCAAATGCAAGAACTGGCTTAGAACAGCTTCAATGCCATCCAACTCTAACCAAAGTTGCTGAAGCCCCTCTCCCAAATTCACCACTTGGCAAAACTTGAAAGTTACACCCTCAGGCGCTAGCATACGGCCATACTGACCGTATTGGCCGTACTTAGACCCTGCTAGCTGGTTGGTATAGTAAATTAGCTGACGACCTTCTAGCTCATACCAACCACTTTGGTCCAAAACCAAGCTCATGACCCAATGTCCCTTAGGATAGCGTCGGTCAGGCGTCACCTTAAGGCTGGCCCCATCCTGCGTTGGACAACAAGCCACTTGCAAGCCGTCGCGTAAACGTTGGTAGGACAGAAAGCCTGGCCGAAATTGAGCCAAATCTCCGCGATAGCCCGAGCTAGCCAATTCTCGACTGGCCTCAGCCGACAGTGGCTCCTTAAGTTGACCCCACTCCTTATCCGTTAGGCAGGCCACCTGCCAAGTAACCCAAGCAAAGTCGCCCATCCAGGGACTGGGTTGGTGGGTCAACCGGATCCCAAAAGTAGTACCATCTTCCGGATGGAAAAAGCGTGCCTCTCCAGGCCGAGTCTCCAAAACAAAATGGTTCATGCCAAAGGGCACCCCAGTATAGGGCAGGGTGTTGCCCTGGCCCAAGCGGTGACTATTCCGTGTTCCCCAACGGGTGTCAATGGTTTGGTAAGGGGCTGACATCTCTTTTCTTCCTTTCTTTCAATCCTCAATCTTTGATCCGAGGGAGTGCAAAAGCTCCCGCCTTCTGCTTTCGAGTCGCAAGGATTGCGCCGTCTTTTAACAACAAGAGGCTGGAACTGAGTTCCAGCCTCGCCTCATTCATTAGGCATTAGTTTTTGTTTTTCAAGAATTCGTCATATTGACGTTGCATTTCTTCCTTGATCTTATCAATACCTGCATCTTTCAAAGCTTTGTTGAATTCAGGTAAGACTTTTTCAGGGTCAACAGTACCAGTGTGGAGACCTGCAACATATTCGTTGACTACGTTGTTAACGTTAGCAATTTCGTCCGCTACAGGTTCTTGGTTAAAGTTGAAACCTAAGAGTGGAGACTCTGTTGCTTCTTTCAAGCCTTTTTCAGAAGCAGCCAATTGTTCTGGTGTGATGCGTTCATCTTTGTAAAGCAAAGCAGCGTTCCCTGTGTTCCATGCAGACATGTGAGTAGCACCTTCGTTGTACTTAGGCAAGAGTTTGATCTTGTCTTCGCCAACTTTTTCCCAGTTCTCGCCTTCTAGACCGTAAACCAAGGTGTTCATGATTTCTGGTTTAGAGTTGATGTAGTTAAGCAATTTAACTGACTCTTCAACGTGATCAGAGTTTTGAGCGATAACGAAGTTTGACATACGTGCTTGAGCGTTAGTCTTGATAATGGTGTCGCCGTGAGGCACGATTTCTAAGGCTTTACCAGAAACAGCACGAAGTAAGTAGTTACCGTAGTCACGTGGCCCTACTGTTTCACGACGCATGAACCAGGTATCCGCATCTAATGGGTAACCTTGGTCAGAAGTGGCAGCATCTTTAGGAACGAAGCCTTTTTCGTAGAATTCGTGCATTACTTTGATTTCTGGAATGAAGGCATCTGTTTCTTCATAAGGGTTCACAATCTTGGCAGTATCACCTTTGAGGTAAACCCCGAGTGGTACAGCATCGCCAATGACATAGTCAAAGTCATGCCCTACACGCCAGCCACGACCTGCAGCTAAAGGTGCTACGCCAGGTTCTTTGTCTTTGATGGTTTGTAAGAGAGGCTCTACATCTTTGAGTTCTTTGATGCCGTCTAATTTGAGGTCATATTTCTTCAAGAAGGTTGGGTTGAAGGTGTAGAATTCTTGTGCATAAACGTTCCCGTTCACTGGGAAAGCATACATCTTGCCGTCAACTGTATTCCCTTTGATATAAGCTTCATCTAAGTACTTGAAGGAGTCTTGAGCGTGTTCTTTGATTAAGTCAGTCAAGTCAGCATAAGCGCCTTTTGAAGCATTTTGGATGTAGCCAGAGGCACGCGCGATGTCATATTTTTCACCTGAGTTAGTCATCACGTTCATCTTGTCATCGTACTCACCCCAACCTAGGTAGCGGATTTCAAGCTTAAGGTTTAAGTCACGAACGAAAGCTTCGTTAACTTTAGCCAAAAGTTGATCCAAGTTATCAGGTGGTGTCCCGATTTGGTACATGGTGATAGTAGTTGGCTCTTCAGCTTTAACAGCTGGAGTGAAGACAGAAGCTACCGATACTGCTGCTAAAGCAGACATAGCCATATTACGTACAAGACGTTTCATTTTCATTGTGGATTCCTCCTAAAATTTTTATATTGTTATTACCTGTAAGAATGGAGTGGTCACGTCTATTCTTTGACGCCACCGATGGTTAAACCAGAAATGAAGTATTTCTGGAAGAAAGGATAGCTTAAAGCAATTGGCAAGGTTGAGATAACCACCATGGCCATACGCGTTGCTTCCCGCGGAATCGAGACGCCCGATACGGCCGAAGCCCCTTGGGCAGCATTTTTAACGATATAGTCAATATTGGCCTGGATTTGCATCAAGACATATTGCAGTGGGAAGAGGTTTTGATCATCTAAGTAAAGCAAAGCGCTGAACCAGTCGTTCCAGAAACCAATGGCCGCAAAGAGGGAAATGGTTGCAATCCCTGGAATGGCAAGTGGTAGGACGATTTGGCGGAAAATCCGAAATTCGCCTGCCCCGTCAATCCGAGCAGATTCAATGATGGATTCTGGAATAGACTTGCGGAAGAAGGTCCGCATGATGATGACGTTGAAGGGGCTCAAGGCCATTGGCAAAATCAAGGCCCAGATGGAGTTTCTTAACTTGAGTAAGGAAGTCATCACGATATAGCTTGGCACCATCCCAGCCCCTACCAACATGGTCACCAAAATGATGAAGAGGAAGAAGCGTCGGAAGATGAAGTAAGGTCGTGATAAGGCATAGGCATAAGTCGAAGTAACTGTTACGTTAATCAAGGTCCCGACCACGGTCACGAAGACTGTCACCATAAAGGCATTGGCGATGGTAGAACTTTGCGTAAAGAGATACTCGTAACCTGCCGTAGACCAGGCATCCGGAATCAAGCGATAGCCATTCCGCACAATGGAGTTTTCATCAGTTAGCGATAGGATGATAACAAAGATGAAGGGAAAAACACCCGTTAAACCAACCAAGGTCATCAGAAGACTGAAGAAGAAGTTAGCTTTGGGGCCGAAGGTATCCACCGATACCTTACCCAGTTTTTTCTTGGTCTGAGTCATGGTGGCACCTCCTAGAATAAAGCAGAATCTGGATCAATCTTGCGCACAATCAAGTTAGCTGACAGCAACAAGATGAAACCAACGAAGGACTGATAAAGCCCGGCTGCGGTGGTCATCCCCAGGTTCCCTGCGTTTTTCAAACCATCATAGATGTAGGTATCTAAGACGGACGTGACATTTTTAAGTGGGCCAGATTGAAGTGGTACTTGGTAGAAGAGACCGAAGTCGGCCCGGAAGATGTTCCCAATCCCCAAGATAACCAGAATAATCATCATAGGCACCAAATGTGGAATCACGACGTGACGGATTTGATCCCACTTGCTAGCGCCATCCATTTGAGCGGCTTCATAGTAGGTCCGGTCAATCCCCACGATGGTCGCGAAGTAGATAATGGAGGAATAACCAATCCCTTTCCAAATCCCCATGAAGACAAGGAATGGTGGCCACATATCAGGTGTTGTATACCAGTTATTGTCGGCCTTCATGCCCATATCCCCTAACATTTGGTTCAAAAGACCGCGGTCAGTAGATAGGAAGGTTAAGACGAAGATACTGATGATAACCCATGACAAGAAATAAGGTAAGAGCATGGAGGTTTGAATGGTCTTAACCAAGAGCTTACTACGTAATTGGCTGAGAATAATCGCGAACATAACGGCGAAGATAAGGCCAATAACAATAAAGGCTAGGTTGTATAAGACAGTGTTCCGGGTAATAAGATAGGCCTTAGAACTTGAAAATAGGTAGTTAAAGTTAGCGAACCCCACCCATTTACTGTCGAGGATGGACTGAACAAATCCTCCCTTGGAGAAACGGAATTGCTTAAAGGCCACCACGTTTCCTAATACTGGAATATAGTAGAAAAAAATAAGCCAAATCAGCCCCGGCAAAGTCATAATGAGCAAGGGTATATTTTGTTTCCATTTGCGTCGTTTTTTGGAGCTTTTAGCTTTTTTCGCTGCTTCCATTGTCACTCCTCTTTTCTGTTAACGTTTACAGTTTGTATTATACGCCAATTGCCCCTGACTTCCTATCCTCAAATCATAGGTAATTTATTAAAAATTATAGGTATTAAATCATACTTTGTATATTAAACTAGCATAGGCAAATACTAGTCCAGGCTGAGACTCTAGCAGCTAGATTGAAGTTTTTAAGGCACTATCCTACAGCTAATTTAGGTAGTTATTTTAGTAGGCTTTTGTTTAGAGCTGGCCAAGCAAAAAGGCATGACTGAAGTCATGCCTTAAACGAATAATATTATGCGTTTAACTCACTTACTTAGATCTTGCCAACCAGGTTACCCCTGCCCCAATCAGATTAGCATCTGCTTGATGGGCACAAGAACGCACCTGAGGATGATGGGGGACTTCAGACTCATCTAAGAAGGTCTTGACCCTCTTCTCTAGTAGCCGACTGAAATCCTGATTGCCCGACAATGCGCCCCCAATCAAAATAAGTGGCAAATCCATGAAGACGTAGAGATTATGAATCAAGAGAGCTAAATCATCTACCATTTGATCAACGGCTTCCTTAGCTTCTGGATAGCCTTGCGTGGCCAGTTCCAAAAGGGCCTTGAAATCGCTGGACCCATTATAACGCCGCGCCACATTAACCGGGCTCATGGTTGGGCTGACCCGGCGACTAAAGTCGACCATGCCATAACCAAACTCTCCGGCAAAGCCCCCTGGGCCCCGGTAGAGCTGGCCATTTAAGACCAGGGCGCCCCCAATGCCAGATCCTAAGACTAGGAGGGCGGCGGCTTGGGCTCCCTGAGCAGCTCCTGAATGAACTTCAGCTACTGCTGCGCAGTTGGCGTCATTTTCAATGGTGACAGGCACTTGGAAGGCTTGGGTCATCTCCTGAACAAAAGGCCGATGGTGGATATAAGGGACAGCACTAATCCCTTCGATAAGACCCTTGTCCGGCAAAACAGTTCCCGGCACGGAAAAGCCAATCCCTTTGATAGGCAAGTCCAATTCTTGGCGGAGTTTGGCAAGCTGGGACTGGAATTCCTCCCAAGTCGCGGGCGTCGGGAACTTCCCTTGATGGCTCAATACCTGCCCATCAAAAACTCCATACTTAACGCTCGTCCCCCCGACATCGCAAACCAGTAGTTGCTCGCTCATGTCATTTCCTCCCATTCAAAACCATGATTAGCAGTCAAATCTTTGAACCACCAGCCGGATTTCTTGACGGTCCGGGTCTGGGTATGAATATCGTTGGAGATTAAGCCATAGCGGTTCTTGTAGGCATTGAGCCAGGACCAACCATCGACTGGTGTCCAGACATGATAGCCGAAGCAGTTAGCCCCTTCTTGCATGGCCCGGTTAAGCCAGTAGAGATGTTCGCTGAAGAACTGAATTCGATACTGATCCTGGATAATGCCGGTCTGATCGAGATAGCGCTCCTCACGCGAAACGCCAATCCCATTCTCAGAGACAAACCAAGGAATATTATCATAATTATCTTGAAGGTTCTTGGCAATATCATAGAGGGCTTGAGGATAGATTTCCCAGCCCTTGTCCACGTTCATACGACGGCCTGGCATTTGATAGTCGTTAAAGTAGCGTTGTGGCATCCAATCAACGGTTAAGCTGTTAGGCGAGATTTCGGGAGCCTTAACCCGATGAGGGTGGTAGTAGTTAACCCCGATATAATCCACACGATTGCCGCGGATAATGGCTAGCTCTTCTGGCGTCGATTCCCACAATACTCCGTCTTTAGCCAGAATGGCCACTAATTCCTCTGGAAAATGTCCCTTAACTGAAGCATCTAAGAAGAGGCGGTTGACAAATAAGTTGGCAAAACGTGCTGCTGCCAAATCTCCTTCAGCTTGGCTAGCAGGATAAGCCGGCGTCAGATTAAGGGCAATGGTGACCCGACCTGCCGGATTTTGATTGATTTGGCGGTAGGCTTGAATGGCCTTGGCAGAGGCTAATTGTAGGTTATAGGCCACTTGCACAGCCTTCTTGCCATCTACTAACATAGGATAGTGGAAACCATAGAGATACTGGCCTTCTACGACTACCATGGGTTCATTGAAGGTCATCCAATCGGTCACACGATCACCAAAACACTCAAAGGCCCGGCGCGCAAATTTCACAAAAAGCTCTACGACATGCTTGGACTCCCAACCACCGTAACGCTCATAGAGTTCGATTGGTAAATCAAAGTGGTGAAGATTGATAATCGGTCGAATGCCGGCAGCCAAGAGGGCATCAATGACCCGGTTGTAGTAAGCTACCCCTTCTGGATTCAAGCTTCCTTCCTCTAAATTATCAATCAAGCGGGTCCATTGAATGGAGGTCCGCAAACTATTAAAACCTAAGTCCTTGAATAGGGCGATATCAGACTCATATAAATGGTAGAAATCGGATGCCACATCCGGCCCTACATAGCGGAAGAAATCTTCCGGCTTGGTATCATAATGATAATCGAATACATTGACATGTGGCTTATGGAATCGCCCTTCATTTTGTGGGCCAGAAGTTGCCCCACCCCACCAAAAATCTACTGGAAATGTTACTTTCATCGTCATCACCTCACCCTTATTATAGCATGACCATGACTGTACAAAATATAGACCTTTTGCGACAAACTATAGGCTTATCTTAAAGCGCGCCAAAGGTACTGACAAAGAGCCTATCCTCTAGTCTAGAGAACAATAGCCTTATTGCAGCAATTTTTTACACCGAGTTGTGGTTAACCACAACTCAGGGCAAAATCGTGACCAAACAAGAAAATTATATAATATACAAAGGATGCCTCTATATCAAATAAGATCAGATAAAATGTCTCTCATTTCGCCAAAATTCATTTCCCTAAAAATTCTCTAGCTTGCCCTTTAGACAGAAAAAGGTGAGAGACCTAAGTCTCTCACCTCTTGGCTTAAAACCAAGCAAATAAGTCTTTCATTTGTCGGCTAAGTGATTCGATTTCTCTAGCAGGAATCACTTCTAAAGGCAACAAGGCCTTAGCAGCTGTCACTGCTTTTTGAATGGATGGATATAAGGTTGAGGTTGGGAAGCGAGACATCAAGTTTTCCCCTCGGTTGATGAGGGCCTTGAAATCATTTAAGACCTTGTCTTTGTTGGCAGTCCCGTTGAGACGACGCAACTCCCCATAGAGGCTCCAACGAGCCCCTTCTTCCTCATTGCTACGAGTAAATGGTGAATTCAAGGCCTCTTTAGCTCGGGCAAGTGCCATATCGACTGCTACACGCGCGCCTAAGGTAGCATATTGGTAGTGACCCGTCTGGACAACGGCTTCTGCTTCAGCAATCAAGGCTTTAAGACGTGTGAAGTCGATTTGTTCCTTAGGTTTAACCACCACATCAAAGTGGCTGAGCACTTCATTCTTGAAGGTCATGGTGATGCGTTGGGTGCCTAATTTATTCTTGTCATAGCCTGAGTAGACCACACGACGATGAACAAATGGTTGCAGAACTGCACGCCCATCGCTATAGAGCAGACGGAAGCGTCCACCAATTAAATCTAGGTCTTCACCTTGAATATATTCAGCCTTAGGTAAGGTCACCACATCCATTCCGACAACTACACGCGAGTTATCTGGCGCTGGTTTGTAGACAAAGACCTTCCAAGGCAAGCGTACCTTATGGCCTAAGAAGCTAATTTCTAGGTCTTGTTGGCCTACTTCTTGGCTATTAAAACCTGAAACTGTCACGGCTGGGTTAGTGAGGTCATAGACCTTACCTGCAAAATCACCCACATAGCGAACAAGAAGTGACGTGTTGCTAAAGTCTAATTTCTCCCCAACTCTATAGATGCGTTTTGCCTTATCTACGTCAAGGGTCATCTGGCTAATTGCCAAGTGGGCATCTTTTGGAACATCCACTTGACCTACTGCGCTTTGCGCTAGGCCTGGTGTTTGAATGCGATAATAGAGTGTCTTGATATCATTTTTTAAGGCGAGCGGTTTAAGTAATAAATTGCCACCTTGATCAGCAATACCAGTTGCTACAATTTTACGTACTTTGGCATTATCATAGACGGTTACAGTACTATGTTGTGGCAAGTTTTTCAAGCCCAATTGCACGTAGCCTTCCCCTAAAGCATGAAGGGTCACTTGGCTAGGATCCAGCGCCGGAGTCTCAGGATTTGGTTTTTCATACATTTTCCAGTTGTAGATTCGAACACCTGGATGCTTGTTACCATTAGTTGCCGTCTTAACAACAAGGCCCCACTCATCAGATTCGAAGGGACGTTCTAATAAGACATCTGTCACAGATTCTTCATTGCCACGAATAGCCTTAGCTAGTTTCCAGCCTCTGCTCTTCATATCGCGGAAAATCAGGTCGAAGTCGCGCGTATTCATCTCGCTATCTTCGCCACCTGCCCCTGCATGTTCCACTACCAAGCGCACAATAGTCCGCGGACGGTCTAACTTAATCTCAACACGCGCTTGGCTCTTAGGCGTAAAGTACTTATCAGACAATCCATTTTTAGTCCCGTTCAACATCTTGTTGGCCGTCTCAGCATTTTGACCAGGCGCAGATTGATAAGTAATGCTTGCTCCAAGCACCACATTTTCCTCTTGTTCAGCAGGTGCTTGAGGAGCTGGACTTGTTTGACTAGCCTCTGGAGTTGGCTCAGCCTGAGGCGTTTGGCTTGCTGATTCCGGGCTGACGGATTCAGCAGGCACTTGTGGTAAGACCGGGGAAGTCTCTTCCTTGCTAGCTACTGCGGGGACAGTAGACTGAACTGGCACTTCGGATGAAGTGGCATTGGCAGGTTCAACTGCCTGCGCTTGTCCCTGATAGGACAAGGCCATACCTAAAGCGATAGAGGTCGCCAAGGCATATTTGAAGCGGGTAGAATGTTTCTTTCCCATTTCGATTCCTCCTATTGGTTATTTGATACTTCCAGTATAAGAGAGGCTACCCTTAAAAAATATGCACAAACTATAGAAAAATTAGCACAAATTATAGTTTTGTTCAATTTTTAGCTATCTTTATTAGGGGTATAAGCACAATTATATTGAACCCTTATTTTTAGACTTAACTATCACTTTAGTTTGTAAATGTAAGCATTATATTATTTGGTTTAGGGCGGTGAATCCCTTTTAATATAGATATTTACAAACTACTAAATAGAAACCATAAATTATTATGACTATAATCTATACACAACACCGAAAGGTACTATTGCCCGTTTATAAATACCTAACTATACTGATGCGACTACCTTTTTGTTAAATTTGTATTATTCTATTGGATAATCCTCCCTTTGCCTACCTAAACGACACAAAAAAACAGGGCGCCTGTTTCAGGCGCCCTGTTTGAAACAATCATCATCACGATAGATTATTCAATTTAGTCGAATTTAATCTTCTTTAATAGGGTACTAAGTCGCTTTAACTCTGTCTCACTTAATTTGCCGAAAATCTGATCGAGTCGAGCAGCGTGCTCGGGGAAGATATCTTTCATTAACTCATAGCCTGACGGACTCAGGCTTATATAGGCCACTCGGCGGTCCTTAGGATCTACTCTTCGGACCACAAAGCCCTTATTTTCAAGCTGGTTAATGGTATAGGTGGTTGACGAAGAAGAAATAAGAATTTTCTTAGCTATCTGCTGGACCGGAAATTCCCCTTTGGAGTAGAGCAACTCGAGCACCCCAAACTCCGTCGTATTAAGCCCATAATGGGTGATATCACTCTTAAGAAATTGGAGCAGTTGACCACTTGTACGCACTAGTCCCACAACAACTTTTAATGCTAATTCCTGATGCATAAGCCAGCTTCCTCCTCTTTTCACACTTAAGGTTCTATTATAACAAGTCTTGTTTTTTTCAACAAGAAAAACTTTTGTACTTGACGATTCGATTATAACTTAATATAATATATTAAGTATCAAAAATATATATACGAAGGAAGTAATTGATATGACACGCTTCAGCAGTGACAAACTCCCCACTTGTCCATTTGTCGTCACCCAAAAGGTATTATCTGGCAAATGGGCTATTCTCATCCTCCATGCCCTCGAGCAAGGTCCCAAACGCTTTAACGCCCTCCACCGTGAGCTATCCGGGATTACGCAGGCTACTCTGACCAAACAATTGCGTCAGTTAGAAGAAGATGGTATCATCCTCCGCAAGGCCTATCCTCAGATTCCACCTAAGGTGGAATACCAATTAACCGAGATTGGTATTGAGTTTCGCCTGGTCCTAGAACAGTTAGGTACTTGGGGTGGCAAATATATTCAGTTCCTAAAGAACCAAGACTAAGAAAAAGCGTGTTGACTCCCCTAAGTCAACACGCTTTTGTCATCATGATAGAACGCGTCAAAATAGAAAAGTTTTCGGTATGCCCCTATACTTCCTATTTGACTGACGATATTCAACTGAACCATGGTCGGCCTTCCCCTAAAGGGCGACCACTTTATCAGCGCTTCCATCATTCGAATAGTAACCAATAATAATGAGGTTATGCTAGCCTTGTGCTAGCCATGAAGTATCTTGACTAGGCTGACCGAGATCCCTCAATCTCATGGTCAGTGTCAAGTTACAGGATGAGGTATCTTCTGCCTCTTCAAAAGGCAACCTCAGATAATGTGATCAACGGTGGTAGCAAGCTATCATCCCTATTAAGCAGAGAAACCACTTATCAAATAACCAAGCTGTAGCCATCACTTGTCCTTGATCTCTTGCCTACTCACATCCCCTATCATCCGATACAACGCGCCGTTGCACTCTGACAGGATAGGTTCTTTCAGCCGAATCCACACTCAGGTGAAAAAAAGAACCATAAGTGGCATAAGATTTAGGTATCTAACCCACAAGCGATTGATGTGATTGGAACCAGCCGTCGTCACAATCATCCTAAATTCGAAACGACACACAGCAAAAGAACTACTTCCCCTCTATTTTTAAAAGCAGTATCTTAGATCACTTAGTTATCTCGAATTCGAAATAATTATATCACGCCAATTATGGGCGGTCAATATATTGATTTTCAAAATATTTTCTTAAATAAGTGCTTATTCCGCCCTTTTAACATTCGGATTTACATGAACTTTTAATTGATTTTTTTGGTTTGCATTCTTGTTTTTCTTTGCCAAGTAAAATTGAACCGTTTTCGATAAACTTTCTTTCGCTTTTCGCCATTATTTTTTAGCCTAAATCTCCATATTTTTTTCTAAACGTCCTCTATCTATAAGTAAAAACTATAGATACTCCTATAAAATCAGTATAGCCAGATGATTGACCCTAGCCCGCTTTAGCCCTTACAATAATAGAAAAGCTCCTTTACTTGATAGGAGTGATTGCGTCAGGAGGTTGCCCTTTGCCTATTCGTATTGCTGATGGCCTACCCGCCAAACAAGAATTACTTCATGAAGGTATCCAGGTCATGGAAGAGCAGACAGCGCAGCGCCAGGATATTCGCCCGCTTAAAATTTTGCTCCTCAATCTCATGCCCAAAAAAGAAGAAACTGAACTTCAATTTCTACGCCTTCTAGGTAGCCAACCTCTACAAATTGAAGTCGACTTCCTCCAGATGTCGAGTCGTAAGTCTAGCCATACCAATGCCTCGCATTTGGAGAAATTCTACTATCAATTTAATCAAATCCAAGACCGCTATTATGATGGCTTAATCGTGACGGGAGCTCCAGTAGAGCACCTCGACTTCGAAGACGTCACCTACTGGTCAGAACTCCAAAGCATCTTCGACTGGTCTAAAAGCCATGTCTTTTCTTGCCTCCATATCTGCTGGGGGGCGCAAGCGCGACTCTATAACGACTATGACATAGCTAAGCATACCCTACCTATTAAGCTTTTTGGTATTTTTAGTCATGCCCTGACCCAGCGCCATCATCCTCTAACGCGTGGTCTAGACGACACTTTCTTAGCGCCACAATCGCGCCACACGGGTATCGATGAAGCAAGACTGGCCCAGCACCCAGAGCTGGATGTGCTGGCTACCGCGCCTGAAACGGGGACCCTATTGGCCGCTTCCAAAGATAATCGGCAAATTTTTGTCACGGGTCACATGGAATACGATGCCTTGACTTTAGATCAAGAATATCGTCGGGATTTAGGTTCTAATCCTCAAGTCTGCCTGCCTCTGAACTACTATCCTCAAGATCAAGCGGATTTACCACCCCAACATCGTTGGCGATCTAGCGCCTATCTCTTCTTCCATAATTGGCTGAACTTGGTTTATCAACAAACACCTTATGATTTAGCCACGCTTGATGACCAAGCTTAAAAATAAGACCTCCAAACACAGCAAGAGCCCTCCCCTAAGTGGGAGGGCTGCTTTTTGTGCTTATTTAAGGACAGTACCGTCTGCTAAGGTGATGGTCTGGCCATTAAAGTTGATAGCTTAAGTATAGGATGCTTACTTAAAATCTACTTAAAGCCACAAAAACTTTTTGGACTTATTCAAGGCCAAGAAAAAATGCCGACTGAGTCGGCATTTTTGAGTCTAATTTATTTGCTGCTAACAAGCTTGAGCCGCGCGCGCTACAATGGCTTTGAGTTCTGGCCATTGAGCTTCCATTTGAGCCACTAAGGTCAACTGAGTGGCGGTCCGATCCAAATTCTGGCCTGGACGGCTGGTGCCATAATAGACGTCGCCATTGAGGTAGTCGGTCAGGAAACGAATCCCCTGCTCCAAGGTAATGACCCTTGCTCCCCAAGGTAGCAATTCGATTTCTAAGGTAGTTAGGCGATCCCCCATCCCCTTCAAAAAGCCTCGGGTATAAACCTCAAATAAATGGGCATCAAATTGGACCTTGCTCAAATCTGCCTCGTCCTCCGCATTATGGTTGGCCCCAAAGCGAATGGCATCCCCATAGTCGAAGAGTACCAGACCTGGCATAATGGTATCCAAGTCTACGATACAGAGGGCCTGGCCAGTAGCAGCATCCATAAGAATATTATTGAGCTTGGTATCATTGTGGGTCACGCGCAAGGGCAATTGGCCTGCATCTAACAAATCATAGAGTAGGTAGCAATCAGATTTGCGAGCTCGTACAAAATCAATCCATTCCTGAACCTCTGCCACACGTCCCGCACGGTCTTGGGCGACGGCTTCTTCAAACTGAGCATAGCGATGACGCGTATCATGGAATTTGGGAATGACTTCAGTCAGTTGGCTAGCATCAAAATCATCTAAATCAGCGGCAAAAGCCCCAAAGGCTTGGCCAGCCCGATAGAACTCGTCCTCATTGGTGACTTGTTCAATGCTGAAGCTATCCTTAATAAACTCATAGATGCGCCAATAGGTCCCATCTTCCAAGCGCGTATAAGGCAAGCCCTCACGATTCAGCACAACCGTCAAGGTTTCCCGCTCAGGGTCACCACCGCGGCGACTGATAATTCCTTTCATGTAATCTGTCACGGCCAAGATATTCTGCATAAGTCCGGGAACATCTGGGAAGATAGACTGGTTAATTTCTTGGAGGACGTACTCCCCTTGCCAGCCTTGATGATCCCCTTGGTGGACGCGGTAGGTTTTATTAATCAGGCCGTTGCCTAAGGGCTCTAGGGCAAGCAAGTTCCCTGGTAAATCATAAGCTTGATAGGCCAAGTAGGCCGGCGAATCGGTCGCTAGAACGGTTGACATATGCTTCACTCCTTTTGCTACTATCCTAAACTTCTGGCCACAAGGGGCTTGGGTAAATACCTGACTGAGTCAAGCTTTCAATGGCTTCTACCACTAAAGGTTTGTCTTCTTGATAGGTAACCCCAAACCACTGGGATTGGGTTTCTAAAATCTTTACTCTGGCTTGGTCAGACTTAATTTGTTTGCGAACTACACTGGGTAGGTAGTATTCACATTTATCAGGCTTAGTCCGAAGGCCCTTCTCCAAGAACTCTGGTAGATAGCCTTCAATAACTTGGATGAAACCTTCGGGAAAGCCCCAGAGGTTCATGGACACAATTGTTTCTGGATCTACATCCACCCAGTTTAAGCCGTCTTGCGTATAGTGAATCCCTTCTGGATAGGCTTCAATCTGAGTCTGCTCTTCGATTTCAACTAAGTAGCCTGACTCATTAATCTGGCAAAGGCCACGCGAAACCGCCCCGTTAGCCGAGATCGTTTTCTTGAGAGGATAGCCCACCATACTATAACGCGGATTACGATAGGTCTGCATTTTCACCAAATAATCATAGACTGATTGGAAGGCGTGTCGGCCATAGAAATCATCGGCATTAATAACCGCAAAAGGCGCGTCGATCAAGTCTCGCGCACACCAAACCGCATGGGCGGTCCCCCAAGGCTTGGTTCGGCTAGTTGGCACAGCAAAACCCGCCGGTAAATCTTCTAATTTCTGATAGGCATATTCTACTGTCATATATTGCGCTACACGGTCACCAACTTGGACCTTAAAACGCTCGGCCATATCGGGTTTAATGATAAAAATAACCTTCTTAAAGCCTGCTTCTTTCGCATCATAGAGCGAATAATCCAGCATAACCTCCCCTCTTGGTCCGACTGAATCAAGCTGTTTGAGGCCACCATAACGACTGCCCATTCCGGCTGCCATGATGACTAGAATTGGTTCTTTCATCTATAAGACTCCCCTGGTGCCTCTGAAGGAGGCAAATGTAATAATCGATTGGCTATCCCCATTTGGATAGGCGTCAGCTTTATTTTAGCATATTTTGACGTTTTTGTAAGCTATTTCATTTTGCTTAGGAGCTTTTTCTCAGCTTAGTCTTCCCTACTGAGCTTGCTGACCTTTAAAGCGTCGCTAGCACATCTCAAACCTCGCAAAGCTAGGCACCGTATGCTATAATAGTCACGAGATATGACAGGAGGAATTAGCATGTTATCCATTATTGTGCCCTGCTACAATGAAGCAGATGCCATTCCACATTTTTTTGCTGCTACGGAAGCAGTAGTGAAGAACTTGGACTTTCCAGCCGAATATATTTTTGTTAACGACGGCTCCAAGGACTCGACCTTAGAAGTTTTACGCAACTTACATCAAGCCCACCCTGATCGGGTTCGCTATCTATCCTTTTCCCGTAATTTTGGCAAAGAGGCAGCCATTTACGCTGGACTCAAGTCCAGTCGGGGCGACTATATCACCTTAATGGATGCCGATTTGCAAGATCCACCAGAGTTACTGCCTCAGATGTTCGATCTCATTCAAAGCAATGGGGTTGACTGTGTCGGAACCCGACGAACCAACCGCAAAGGGGAACCGCCTATTCGTAGTTTCTTCGCACGCCTTTTCTACAAACTCATCAATCGCATCAGCCAAACCGAAATCGTAGACGGGGCCCGTGATTATCGCTTAATGACCCGTCAAATGGTCGATGCCATCTTGGAATTATCCGAGTACAACCGCTTCTCCAAGGGCCTGTTCAGCTGGGTGGGCTTTGATACGGTCTACCTAGAATTCGAAAACCGTGACCGCGTAGCTGGCCAAACTAGCTGGAACTTCTTCCAACTACTCCGTTACTCCATTGACGGCATCATCAACTTCTCTGAAGTGCCTCTGACCTTAGCCTCTATTATGGGGACCATCACCTGCTTAATTTCAGCCTTCTTCTTGGTCGTTATTATTGTACGGGCTATGCTCTATGGTGACCGGGTGGCTGGTTGGCCTTCAATTGTCTCCATCATCCTCTTCTTCTCAGGTATCCAACTCCTGTCTTTAGGGATTATCGGTAACTACATTGGTAAAATCTTTATGGAAACCAAACGGCGTCCTATCTATATTATTAAGGAAACTGAAGCAAATTCAGACAAAAAAAATGAAGCTTAACCCTTGGGTTGGCTTCATTTTTTATTTGAGGTTAATGGGTTTCGCCGCCCACGACTTGAGCATCTGTCTTGCCTTGGTAGGCTACAATGGTCTCTAAGCAGACTGTCAGGCCTTTGACAATATCAGCTAAAGCCATAGAGGCCTGGCCTGGCTTGTCTACCACTTGTTCCGTCACATAAGGGACATGAATGAAGCCCCCTTGAGTATTAGGATAGTGTTTAGTCAGATAATAGAGGTTCTGATACATGATGTGGTTGCAGACAAAGGTCCCAGCCGTGTTAGATAGGCTAGCAGGCAAGCCCGCTGACTTAACTGCCTCTACCATGGCCTTAACCGGCAAGGTCGTAAAGTAGGCTGGCGCCCCATCAGCTTGAATCACTGTATCCAAAGGCTGTTGGCCCTTGTTATCAGTGATTCGCGCATCATCCACGTTAATGGCCACCCGTTCAGGCGTAATGCCAAAGCGC
The DNA here is from genome assembly GCA_965245735.1 of uncultured Abiotrophia sp. Classification (GTDB taxonomy): domain Bacteria; phylum Bacillota; class Bacilli; order Lactobacillales; family Aerococcaceae; genus Abiotrophia. The sequence goes on from CBDFAX010000002.1 coordinate 41,252, forward strand.
CCGCCCGCTTGACCAACGCAGACCACCGCATGGGGTTGGTGCTGCTCAACTGCTTCAAAGAGGACCTTAGCCGAATCACCAAAAACGGTTGGAATCTGAACCGTCACAATCTCAGCGCCCTCAATTTCCTTAGGTAAGCGACTAACGGCTTCCCAGGCAGGGTTAATGGCTTCTCCGCCAAAAGGATCAAAACCAGTTACTAAAATTTTCATAAGTTCATCTCCTATTCTAATATGCCATAAAGTAAATCAAGGCAATGTGCAAGACAATCATGACGAGTGCAACAGGGATTTGCTGCTTGATGACCCCATTCGGGTCTTTCATTTCTAAGAGAGAAGCAGGCATAGAGTTAAAATTGGCTGCCATTGGTGTCATCAAGGTCCCACAATAGCCCGCTGTCATGGCTAAGGTGCCGGCTACCACCGGATTAGCTCCCAAAGCGAAAACAAACGGAATCCCAATACCTGCCGTAATTACTGTGAAGGCCGCGAAGGCATTCCCCATAATCATGGTGAAAATTACCATCCCTAAAACATAGGCTACTACACCTAACAAACGATTCTCCGCTGGCACAACTGAGGCCACAGCTGTTGAAATCAAGGTCCCGACTTGTGCCTTGGTAAAGATAACTCCCAGAGCAGCAAGTAATTGAGGCAGAATGATGGTTACTCCCATTTGTAGCGTCATCTGAGTGGTCCCATCATAGACTTCTTTTGGCTTAGGACGCAACATAATCAAAGCAACCGCCAAGGAGATTAAACCACCAATTACTAAAGGCGCCTGCCCCCCCAAACCTTTAACATTGTAAACTAACAAGACGGCAACTAAGGCCAAGGTCAGAGAAGGCAAGAAAATCCATAGGCCATAGCGCTTAGCACGTTCCTCCTTCACAGCATCGGACACCGTACGAAGACTAGGAGTAGTCACTTGCTTAGTCACAGTTAAAATCGCCATGACTACTAACAGAACCCCTACTAGTAATGGTGGCAAGTAAGAACCAAAGGCAAAAATAACCCCTAAGAGACTCCAGAAGATGGTAGACCCCAATCGAGTCTTACTATCTGAGCGATAAACATAGAAGGCTGACAGGAAGAAGATTACTCCCGCAATGTAATAAGCGAATTCTAAAATCAGATCACGTACTGCAGTGATTTCCATTATTTCCGCCCCCTTCTATTAAGACTTTGCTGCCAGTATGCCATATAGAGTGCTACCACGATTAAGCTGGCAATCCCTACAGTCAGAGCTGTGTTGGCAACATCTGTTGCCGCCGCATCATAACCTGCTTCAGTTAAGGTAGAAATAATCAGCAAGACCCCTGAAGAACCGACAAAGATATTTTGAGAGTAGAAGTTGGCAATATTTTCTACGGCCGCACACTTACCCTTAATCGCGTCGACTTCTTCGTCACTCAAATCCTCACCGCATTTCTCACGCACAGCTGCTTCAGTCATGGGATAGATCAAGGGCCGGATAAATTGCACGTGCCCACCTAGAGGAATTTGGAAGGCCAGGGACACCTCACGAATCACAACATAGGTATAGAGCAAAATAGGTGCCGTCAAGCCCTTGAGCTTACTAATCAGATGCTGGGCTTGTTGACGCAAACCAAATCGTTCTACCATAGCAATCATGGGAATTGGAATCAAGAAGATGGTGACCAAACGGTTCTTGACAAAGTTTTCCCCCAAGAGAATTAATGCCTCTTGCCAGTGAATGCCAGCCACTAAAGCCGTTGACAAAGCTGCCACGATTAAGACCGCCATGGTATCCAACTTGAGCGAAAAACCAAGGACAATAATTACAATACCAATTAAAATGAACCAGTTCATACTGTCACTCCTTTCAAATTGTTTACTCTAAATATAGCGATTATCCTGCTCAAAGTAAAGCTTTTCCGAACAAAAAGCGCCAACTGAATCTAAATGTCCGGTTTTAATGCCACGGAAATTATGAGACGCAAATAAAAAAGCTCAAGAATCGGCACTAAACCGATACTTGAGTTTTTTTAATTATTACTAGCGTGTTCTGCTTGAATTTTCTCTTCCAAGTAATCAATAATCCGAGCTTCCTGCTCCTGGGCTCTAAGATTATGGGCGCGAGGCAGGCGTTTCTTAGCTTGCGCCAAATGCTCCAGAGCCGTCGCTAGATCCCCCTTGACTCGCCAGTAATAGGCTGCTTGAGCCGTTGAATTTTCTGGTCGCTTGGCCTTCAGCATGGCCACTAGGAGTGGATCTTCCAGTAAGGTCGTAATCAGGGGATCTTCGGGATGTTGCAGGCTAGCCGCAAAAAGTAAGAGACGCAAGATTTCCTGACGATAGGGCGTCACCATATCCTCCCGTTCCTGGTAGATTTTCTTAGCCAGGATATAGACTTCTTCGAACTGACCCTGATCCACTAGTTGCTCTAAGTCATAGAAAAGCGTAACGTCGGTCAAGAAGTTAGTCTCATTAATCGTAACGCGCCGTAGATAGCGATATTTCTCATCATAAGACTTACCGCGATTGGCCCAGTAATTATCCTCTAGCATTAGAAAGAAGACCAGACGGTTTATTTCACTTTTGCTCAATAAAAGCAGGTTCTTGCCATCATTGAAACTCATGGGAATGGCGTTGGTCAGGCCCATTAAAATCCCTAGGCTAGCAAAGACAAAGACATAGATATTAGGCCAGAGCCAATAGGCCAAAACACTGGTCAAAATATTGGCCAGAAAACCACCCGCTAGGTAGAGCCTAAAAGGAAATTTTGGGCTTTGATAGCGTGGCGGGCGCATCAAACACTGCCCCCCTGTCCCGGCCACATGTTGCCAGCGAAACTTAAAGCCACCTGACTCTGTTTTTTCTAATTTTAAATCCATAACCCGGAAACTAACAAATTTATAACCTGTCAGCAGGCCACCAAGCAAATGGCCCCCTTCATGAATTATAATATGTAAAATCGTGCTCACTATAAAGGTCGCCAGCAAATAGATAATGGACACATGGCGTATCTGATTGGCAAGTGATGGACCAAAGAAGCGTCCTATTAGAAGGCCGATTGCAGCGCCCACTATGAGGCAGAGCACGATGTAGCCTAGCTGACGCCAGATTGAAGTTTTTCTTGTATTTTTTTGCGCCATTATAGTTCCTCCCTTTCAGTCCAAGTCGCCACCAATATAGTCTCTATTATACTGGATAGCCCCTAGTGGTTCAAGGTCAAGAATTGCCACCAAGAGGTAATAATATGATTAAAGCCCATAACAGCCATATTAGTCGACTCCTGACAAAATGGCTCTGTTGACAGGCTTCTGCTTTCGTGTTACACTGAGGCAAATACTACTTCGATGACGAGATGAGTAAGTCAAGCCTCGGTCTTTAGAGAGCCCTAGTTGCTGCAAATGGGTGGCCACCTTGACCCAAGATGACCTCTGAGAATTTCACTGTTTTTCAGCCAGTGAGACGTTCGCAACGTTACTGCCAAGTCTTAGACTTACCAAGGTGCTTGCTGTGAGGCAAGCGCAAAATCGGGTGGTACCACGAAGATTCGTCCCGGCGCACAGGCCTTTTCCTGTGCGTCGGGCTTTTTCTTTGACCCATTAATCCATAAAGGAGTTGACCCTGATGACCCATCGCGACACTCAACTAGCCCAACTGGGCAACCGCCAAGACCAACAGACCGGCGCAGTCTCCCTACCTATTCACCTGTCTACCGCCTACGCCCATCCAGGTTTGGGCCAAAGTACAGGCTTTGACTATACCCGAACCAAAAACCCTACCCGTACCGTCTTAGAAGAAGGCCTGGCTGCCCTCGAAGGTGGCGCACAAGCAGTGGTGACCTCTTCTGGTATGAGTGCCATCCAGCTAGTCTTAGGTCTTTTCCCGGCTGGGAGTCAATTCCTGGTAACGCGGGACGTATATGGGGGTAGCTTCCGCTACTTCGATAAACTCCAAGCACAGGGCTTCTATCAATTTACTTATTTCCAAGATTTAGAAGACTTGACCTCCTTAATTAGCGATCAAGTAGCTGCAGTCTTTGTCGAGACACCTACCAACCCGCTGATGCAAGAAATTGATTTGGCTGCTGTTGCCCAACTCTGTCAACACCACCAAACACGCCTTATCGTGGATAACACCTTCTTAACGCCTCTACGTCAACGTCCCCTAGAATTAGGGGCTGACTTAGTGATTCATTCAGGCACCAAATACCTGACTGGCCATAACGACATCTTGGCTGGTGTGGTGGTGGCCAAGGATGCTAGCTTGGGCGAGCAACTAGTCTGGTTGTCTAACACAACAGGCCCAACCTTGTCGCCTTTTGACTGTTGGCTCTTTATCCGTTCACTTAAAACCCTGTCCCTGCGACTAGACCGACAAGAAGCCAATGCTCAGGCCCTAGCCCAAGCCCTAAGCCAACACCCTAAAATCAAAGAAGTCCTATACCCTGGTCGCGGCGCCATGATGTCCATTAAGATTCAAGATGCCAACAAGGTAGACAGCTTCTTAAGAGCTCTCAAGGTCTTCACCTTCGCCGAGAGCTTGGGGGGTGTCGAAAGCTTCATCACCTATCCAACCACCCAAACCCATGCTGACATCCCGCAAGACATTCGCGAGTCTTATGGTTTAACAGCCGACTTACTACGGGTATCCGTAGGGATTGAAGACCCGCAGGATTTAATTGCGGATATTATTCAGGCCCTCAATGCCTAAGAAAAAGCGAAGTGCTTCTGCACTTCGCTTTTCTAATGCTATCAAAAACCACACGGCATCCGCCATGTGGTTTTGTCTTTAACGACTTACTTGTTTATAAGCTTGCTTGTCTTCGAAGCTCTTAAGCGCTAACTGCAAGAGCTCTTCAATCAAGTCACGGGTATTAAGCCCGGTCGCTTCCCAAAGACAAGGATACATGCTGTAAGGGGTAAAGCCTGGCATGGTGTTAATTTCATTGATATAGATATCGTGGCTAGCCGTCACAAAGAAGTCAACCCGCGACAAGCCCTTGCCATCCAATGCGCGGTAGGCGCGTAGGGCATATTCTTGAATCTTGTCACTAATGGCGTCTGGCAATTGAGCCGGAATCTCCATTTCAACTGTGTTGTTGACATACTTCTCATCATAGTCATAGAAATCAGCAGTCTTGACCAGACGGCCAACTACACTAGCGTGTGCATCATCGTTGCCTAGAACTGCTACTTCGCACTCTTGGGCAGAAATCCCTTGTTCCACCACGATGCGACGGTCAAATTGCAGGGCTTTCTCTACGGCTGCACGCAGCTCTTCGGTCGTGGTGGCTTTAGAAATCCCCACGCTAGAGCCCATGTTAGCAGGCTTTACAAAGAGCGGATAGAGCAAGTTGCCCTCGCAGCGATTCATCCATTCCTCAGGGGACTGAGCCCATTCACGAGAATCAAAGGCCACGTATGGTACTTGTGGTAAGCCAGCTTGGTGGAAAAGTTGTTTGGAAATGACCTTGTCCATACCGCAGGCACTAGCAGTCACGCCAGCCCCGACATATGGCATACCTAAGACTTCCAAGAAGCCTTGGATGGTCCCGTCTTCACCGTTAGGACCATGTAAGACAGGAAAGACAATGGTGTCTGCTTCCTTAATGTCGCCTGGTTGAATGAAGGTCCCGACTGATTGACCCTCCGGCCCCTCAGCCCAACGTGCTTGCGGACCAACAGTTAAGGCCAGTTGGTTAGAGTGGCTAAGCGGCCCTGATAAAGGCGCTCCTTTGAGCCAGTCCCCTTGCTTAGTAATGTAAACAGGTTGTACTTCATAGTAGTTATACATGATGGACTGCATAATATTATGTGCTGAAATCAAGGAAATATCATGTTCAGCACTCTGCCCACCATAGAGTAAGACGATTTTCATGTAAAGTTCCTCCATCAAATTTAGATATTCAATACCAGACGCCAATGGTTGGCACTTGTATCATAGACAATCTCCCCAATCTGCTCTGCCATATTTTGATTCTGTGAGAGCAGGGTCAACTCATCTTCAATCACGAAGAGTGGCACTGACCATTTTCCGTTATGAGAGTGAGCTTGCACGAAGTCCACCTTAATGCCGTTGGCGAATAAAGGGGCCAGTTCCTCTGCTACATGTGCAGGCAAGAGGGAGACTGTCTGGCGTTTAGAGAAGAAGAGGTTCTTATTCTCATTGACCAGATCCATCATGCGTTCGGTCATATTCCGAGCAAAGCGCGGGTAGAAGTCTTGAATATGCCGATAGAAGAGCTTGTTGAGCCCATTAGGTAAAGTGAGATAGACAAAGTTATTCTGCAACTTATAGAAGAAAGCTGAGCGTAGGACATTGGAAGAGTGGAAGAGATAAAGCAATTCCGCAATTTCCTGAGGAGTCAATTGATGCATGAGTTCAATGGATTCGAAGTCAATCCAGTTAGACATCCGCAGCTTCTGGGCTTGGACTGTCTCCATATACCGTAAGACTTCTGACCGTCCCCGCAAAATCTTGAAGTTGGTCTGCACATCAAAGCGACCAAAATTAGCCGGTGCTTCTGCCAAAATCAAGTTATTAGGTAAATTCTGTGCACTAAAGTCGTCACTAGTCAGACTTAGGGCCCGGGTCATCATATAGTTGGTAACCGAGTCATAATGCACATAGAGGTTAACCCGTTTCATCTCATGCCTCCTTTCCATGCTAGCTAGTAGGTCAATAATATAATGGGAGCAAGTTTAGACTTAGAAGCTTACTTTTGGTGCTTCTTTTGCTTCAGCTGGTGCTTGTAGGTAAGCCTTTGGTGCAAAGCCACTTAAGCCAGCTACCAAGCTGTTAGGGAAGGTTTGGATCCCAGTGTTGTATTGGCCGATGCTTGAGTTGTAGATTTGACGTGCTTTGGCAATCAAGTCTTCGGTTTCTTCCAAGCTGCGTTGTAAGTCTAAGTAGTTTTGGTTAGCTTTGAGCTCAGGATAAGCTTCTGCTACAGCCAATAAACGAGATAAAGCACCTGTCAATTGGTTTGATAATTCGTTCTTTTGCTCAGGTGTTGCATCCATTGGCAAGTTAACGATTTGTTGACGCGCCTTCACTACGGCATCTAAGGTTTCACTCTCGTGTTTAGAGTAACCTTTGACTGTTTCCACTAAGTTTGGAATTAAGTCGTTACGACGTTGGAGTTGCACGTCTACTTGGCTGAAGCTCTCTTCAGACCAGTTACGTAAACGAACTAAACGGTTGTAGACAGATGCCCAGAAGACTACTAATAGGACCACAATCCCAGCAATAATCCCTAAAACAGTCCATAATGTACTCATAAAAAAACATCCTTTCGAATTTTAGTCTCGTCCTCTATTATAAGCCAAAAACCTTGTCTTGTCACGCTTTGCGCAAGATTGTTACCTAAAATAAAAAAAGAGCCCCAAGGGGCTCTTAATCTTCTGTGGATAGAAGGATGACTTATTTGTTGAAGCCGTACTTCTTGTTGAAGCGGTCCACACGACCATCTGCTTGGGTAAATTTTTGACGCCCAGTGTAGAATGGATGTGAATCAGACGAAATTTCCACACGGATTAATGGGTAAGTGTTGCCATCTTCCCACTCAACCGTTTCGTTAGAAGTTTTCGTTGAACCTGACAAGAATTTGTAACCAGTAGTAGTGTCCATGAAGACAACTGGTTGGTAGTTTGGATGAATATCTGGTCTCATTTATGAACTTCCTTTCTGCCCTAGGCTATTTGCTAGTCTAGAGTTATTTGTCTGCACTCGGTGCAACACTAATATCATACCTAATTCTCTGCCAAATGTAAAGAATAAATTTGGTCCTTAGCTAGAAAAGCTAGCACCTAGCGTCAGACAGGCCTTAGTGGATATCCCAGGGGAAATCCAAGTTGAGGCCTGACTGGAATTGAGCCGATGCTTTGCGCTCGGCCATGCGTTTGGCCTGGCGTTCTGTGTAGCCTGCGCAGACGAAGATTTCCTCTGGGCCCTCAGGCTGAATAGGGGCGACCTCAACCGAAGCCCCCGTCTCATCGATGGCTACAAAGGTCAGAAAGGCCGTCGCTGCTAAATAACGTTCTCCCGTCTCAAGGCGTTCGCCCACTACCTTGGCAAAGACTTCGACCGAGGTACGGCCGGTACCTGTGACAATGGTTTCCACACAGACGGAGTCAGACAAGTGCAGAGGCCGGATAAAGTTGAGCTGGTCCATCGAGGCCGTCACGCAGAGACTGCGCGTATGGCGGGACACTGTAATACTGGCACAGTTATCAATGAATTCCATGAGCTGACCGCCATAGAGGGTTTGGTGCATATTACAATGGAAAGGTAGGATACGGTGGGTTTGCACCGCTCGTGATTCGCGGCAAAACTTAGCCTCCATCTTAGCTTCCTTCTTTCTTAGTAGGCCCGCGCCAACCATACGGTGTGTTTAGCCGGCTGGCCTGTCACGATACAGGTTGCTTTCTCTGGCACTTGACCTGCAAATGGAATGTTACGCGTGGTGAAGCCAGTTTCTTCCTTAATCTTGGCTTCGCTCTCTTCAGTGCCATCCCAACCTGCTAACACCCAACCAGGTACTTGGCCAGCTGCCCGCTTTCTTTCGATGTGGGCTTTGAGCTCATCTAAACTATTGATGTCTGTATAGTAGTTGGCTTGGTTCATTTGGCGCGCCTTTTCTAAGAGTCGTCCTTGCATGCCAGTCAATTCCCCTTGAACGCTAGCCAAGAAGTCCTCAAATGGCACGGCTACTTTCTCATCTAAGTCGCGAGCCTTCATCATGACTTGCGCATTTTCTAAGTCACGTGGCCCACACTCAATCCGAACTGGCACCCCACGAAGTTCCCATTCATTGAATTTGAAACCTGGTGAGTTGTTGCTGTCATCTACGCGGCAACGGATACCTGCGGCTTTAAGTTGTGCCTGTAATTCATGGATTTTCTCCAGAATGGCTGGATTCTTCTGCCATGGACCAACCGGAACGAAGACTACTTGAGTTGGAGCCACAGCTGGTGGCAAGACCAAGCCCTTGTCATCGCCGTGAGTCATAATCATAGCCCCAATCAAACGGGTAGATACCCCGAAGGAACTGGTGTGCGCATAAACGTGCTCGTTATCTGTATTGAGGTAACGAATGTCGAAAGCCTCGGCAAACTTAGTCCCCATGTAGTGGGAAGTCCCGGCTTGAACGGCCTTACCGTCTTGCATCATGGCTTCAATCGAGAAGGTGCTAACAGCCCCGGCAAAGCGCTCAGAAGGTGTTTTCTCACCGTCTACCACTGGTACAGCCAAGACACCTTCCACGACTTCCTTATAGATTTGGAGCATACGCATGGTACGCTCTAAGGCTTCTTGACCGTCGGCGTGAGCCGTATGGCCTTCTTGCCAGAGGAACTCAGAGGTCCGCAAGAATGGTAAGGTCTTCTTCTCCCAACGGAAAACGTTGGCCCATTGGTTGATTTCGAGTGGCAGGTCACGGTAGGACTGGATCCAGTTGGAGAAAGCATCCCCAATAATGGTCTCAGAAGTTGGACGTAAGGCCAAACGTTCTTCTAATTTCTCACCGGCTGCTTCCGTTACCCATGGTAATTCTGGGCTAAAGCCTTCGATGTGATCCTTCTCCTTGTTGAAGAATGATTCAGGAATTAACATTGGGAAGTAGGCATTACGGATGCCTTCTTCCTTGAAACGAGCATCCATCGCTTTTTGGATATGTTCCCAAATTTCATAGCCATCTGGCTTAAAAATCATACAGCCTCGCACTGGCGAGTAGTCCATTAAATCTGCTTGTTGAATGGTTTGTAAATACCATTTTGAGAAATCTTCTTGTCTTGTTACCATCTGGTAAACCTCCTTACAAAAAATCGTGACTGTGCTCCATCCTTAATCAAGGACGAAGCACAGTCACTCCGCGGTACCACCTTGTTTGCCGACATAGGCGGCGGCCAACTTATAGCCGATAAGGAGGCCAGCCCACTTGTTCTCTTCAATAGTAGGTTCCAATCCGCCAGAGGGTATGCGACTTCCAGCCAAGGACGCACTCTCTAAAACCATAGGGACTGTACTAGTCTATTTACAGCTATAAATATACGCATTTTTAGGTCCTTTGTCAAGCTGTCTTCGACTGGCTTCTGGTATCAAAAAAGGTCCGGGACTGGCGTCCCTGGACCTGACTCACTTAGCGGTTCACAATTTGTCCCGCATCATTTAATTTATATTTTTGCAAGAGGCCTAGGCGGTTTAAAGGCCAATAGCTGACATCGGCTTCCCCTTCAACCGTGTTGGCATCAATAAAACCAAAGGAACGGCCGTCCAGGGAGTTCTGGCGGTTGTCACCCAAGACGAAGTACTTACCTTCTGGCACTGTGCTAGCACCGGCTACTTGTGCTAGGGTGAAGTTTTGCGTGAAGTTGCCATTCGGATTGGCTGCTTGGTATTCCTTCACCTTCTCGGCTAAGTAAGGCTCGTCAGTAGCCACGCCATTGAGGTAGAGTTTATCGTCTCGTACTTCAATGGTGTCACCTGGCACCCCAATGACACGCTTGATATAGCGTTTGCTAGGGTCGCTTGGCGCCTTAATAACTACCACATCGAAGCGCTCAATTTTGGCTAGCTTCCACATAAAGAGGCGTTCGTCATGTTGTAAAGTATAGTCCATAGAATGCCCATCCACACGGAAAGACTCCACCACAAAATGACGCAAGGCGAAAACCGCCGCCACCATAATAATTAAGTAAACCAGGAATTCTAAGACTTCCTTGGCAATTGCTTTGATATTCATATTATCCCTCCAGGAATTATCTACCCCTTCATTATACCTTAAGGCTTAGAGGACAAGCAATTCTGAGCACTTTTGACGCTAAAATAAATGCTAGACAAGAAAAAAGCTAGGACAAAGTCCTAGCCTTCTAGCTTGCTTATTCTTCAGAAGATGAAGCGGAATTAGCATTGCTAGCCCCTGCTTCAGGTTCCTTGATATCAACTGGTTGGTTGTGGTTGCTTACAGTCACAGAGAAAGTAACATCCACTGTTTGTGGTGCGTCGTCGCCCTCAGCCAATTTAGGATTTACTTGAGCCACGTCTACATGAAGGACAAGGTTGAAAGCTTTGACGAAGTGAGTTTCTTTATCATAGCTTACTACCAAGCTAGGGTTCAATTCGAAGAACTTCTTGAAGTTGTCCGCCGTGAAGACCTTGCTGAAGCTATCTTCGCTAACGTTTTGACCTGCTTGTTTAGCTTGGTCTAAAGCCGCTTGTTGTAATTTCTTAAAGAGTGCTTCGTGATCTTGATAGAACTTAGCACCGTCAATGTTTTGTTTGAGGGAAAGTTGATACTCGTCATCCTTTGCCTCTACATTGAATAATTCAGAAAGAGCTGTATTAAATTCTTTGTCTAATTCAGAATTTGTCTTAGCTACTTCTAAAAACTTGGCATAAGCTTTTTGGAATTCTTGTTTGTTGATGGAAACATCTGATACATGCCAGTCATTGTCTCCTTCACGGAAGAAGGCTTTGGCACCTTTTACCACTGCCTCAAATTGGCCGTTGGTGGTTGGTGGCACTTGTAAATCAAGTTTACCTTGGAGCTCAGCATTCTTAACATCCACGTCACCTGTTAGGTTAGCCGTTAAACTACGTGGTGTAGTCTTAGTAGTACCAATAACGGACAGGCTAGATTCCAAGTGGAAAGTCTCCAACTTGAGTGCTGCTTCGTTGGCTTGGGTCATCAAATCAACGAAAGATGGCGCAGCATCTTGGGCTGCAGCGAAAGGTAATTGGCTAAAGAAAGCCAAGAGAACAACTAATACTTTGACTAATTTTTTCATTTTCATTCCTCCTCTTAGTCGCAGTTACATTCCAGGTTTTGCCTAGGCAAGCACCTGATAATATTATGCTAACACTTTAAGAGCCAGACTTCAAGTCTTTACGCACAAAAAGTTAGACAAAAGTAGAATTTCTTTCGTTTCTTCTTTTTCTGCAGTCAAAAAGCCATTAAAAAAGCACCCCTAAGGGTGCTTTTATGACGGATTAGTGGTTTTCTAATTCGATTGGTTGGTTGTAGTCTTTAGCTTCTAAGTTAGCTTGTACAGATACTTTACCTGGTGCGCCTTGAGCTGATTGAGCTGGCAAGAAGTCAGCAGGGTTCAAGTTTACATCAAGAGTCACCTTAGATACTAAGAAAGTAGATTTGTTGTAACGAACTTCTACTTTAGGGTTTGATGCAAAGAATTTTTCCATGGTTTCTGCACTGAAGAGCTTGTCGTAGGTTGCTTTTTGTTGATCAGATACAGATTGGCCGTTCGCTTCTGCTTGTTTCAAGACTTGTTCTTTAACGCGAGCGAAGGTTTCTTTGTTATCTTCGAAGAATTTCTTCCCGTCGATACCTTGTTTGAGGGCGTAAACATAGTCTTCGCCGTCTTCCTTCACTTCGAAGTATTGACCTAAAGTAGCTTCTTGTTCAGGAGTTAAGTCCTTGTAAGCTGCTTGCAAGCCGTTTTGGAGAGCTGTCTTGAATTGGTTGCGTTGTGCAGAGAAGTCTGCCTTTGTCCATTCCTTATCGCCAGTTTGAGTTGATAAGGTGTCATCTTTCAATTGGAAAGCTTGTTTTTGAGCGTTTGGAGACAATTGGCTCGCAACTTCAATTTTACCTTCACCTTGAACGTTTTCTACGTCTAATTCAGTTTCAAAGTTTACGTTAGCAACGTTTACTTTAGTCCCGTTTTGGTCAAAAGCAACAGCTAAGTCACCTTTCAATTCTACAGACTTCACAGTCTTCAAAGCTGCGTCTGCTTTGCTGAAGAGTTCATTTAAACCTACAGCGTGAGCAGTAGTAGCAGGGGTAGTAGCGAATACAGTAGCAGCAACAGCTGTTACAGCAAAAAATTTCTTGATGGATTTCATCATCATTCTCCTTTACGTAAAAGATTTTACATGTTCCTATTATAACGCGCTCAGCTTAAATTACAACCAAAAGCCCTCGATTTCATATAAATTTCATACTTTAGACCGAGAAAAAGCCCATTATTCCGAACAAATCCTAGGCTCTAAAGCGGGGAAAGTTCGCCCTTCGCTGACGACCCCACCAAAAAAGCAGCCCCTTGGGGCTGCTAGAAAAATGTCCTTATTCTGAAACAGAACTTGAAGAGTTGTCTTCACTTGATTCTGTCATGCGACTTGAATCAGGCTCTGAACCAGGTAATTTTTCTTCTGGCACTCTAATCTCGCGGCTTTCGTTGAAGCCGTCGAAGGTCATTTCTGCATTGTAGTAGAAGCTATAGAGACCAAATTGTTCAACTTCTTTGCTATCTAGGAAGTCTGTGAAGCGTAAGGTCACTTCCACCTTATAAGATGTCACCAGGTAGCTATCCTTAGCAAAGTGAACTTCATAAACCGGCTTGCTTTCCAAGAACTTGCTTAGGGTTTCAGCACTGTAGAAACGTTCAACTTGCGCCTTGTAGCTTGGCGATACCTTTTCGCCACGCTCTTCCATCTCATCATAGATTCGTTGCTTGAATTCATCCAAAGCAGCCTTGTTATCATCAAAGAGCTTCTTGGCATCAATATCATCGCGCAGGCTAATGACATACTCGCTATCTGTCTCTGTGAGTTTGAAAATTTGCTTGATTAGCTCATCATGTTGCGCTAAAGCCTTAACGACTTCGTCTTTAGCAGGGAAGTTGAAGCCTTCACGCTCTAAAGTTTTCTTCAAATCAGCTTTTTCCGCGCTAGTATCATCCACTTGGGCGATACGATCATCAATTTCATAGAAGGTTTGATTATCCTTGACACCCCAACGAACATTGCGGAATTGGGGAAGGAAAATTGAATCAATGACCATTTTCAGATCAACGTTTAGGTTTTGGATATCAACAAAACCATCGACTTGCACTTGGCCTAGGTCCATATGTTGGGTCTGACGATCAATGGCAGCCTTGAGCGTCCCTTGGGTGTGGAAGCTCTTGAGGCCACGGTAGGCTTCATAGCTACGGCCTAAAAGTTCAGAGATTGCTAAATCTTCCGCTTGTACTTTAGGTAAAGAGACGAAAATCAGGGTCAGGGCCATCAAAAGAGCGGCCATTTTCTTGAAGAATTGTTTCATGGGGTTCTTCCTTTCTAGACTGGAATAGGATTAGTCTTCCTTGCTTAAATCTTCCAACTTGAATTTTTCTTGGAAGAGTGGACTTACTGAACGGTTTTCGTGGATACGCTTGATGGCTTCCCCGACTAAGTTGCCGACAGAAATCGTTTGAAGTTTGTCTAAATGGCGACCTTCTGGTTGTTGGATAGAGTCGGTCACGATGACTTCTTTGATTTCAGATTCATCTAAGCGCTCGACAGCTGGGCCAGATAGGACAGCGTGGGTGCAGCAGGCATAAACGGCGTCGGCACCCTTATCTAGGAGGGCTGCTGCCGCCAAGGTAATGGTCCCTGCGGTATCAATCATGTCATCGATAATGATACATTGCTTGCCTGCCACATCCCCGATAATGTTCATGACTTCAGAAACGTTAGGACGCGGACGGCGTTTGTCGATAATGGCAATCGGTGACTTGAGGAAGTCGGCCAACTTACGGGCCCGCACTACCCCACCGTGGTCAGGAGAAACGACCACGACATCCTCCCCGAAGAGGCCTTTTTCTAAGAAATGGTCAGCCAAGAGTGGCACCCCAATTAAGTGGTCCACTGGGATATCGAAGAAGCCTTGAATTTGCGGTGCATGCAAGTCTAAGGTTAAGACACGGTCTGCCCCGGCAATGGTAATCATATTAGCAACTAATTTAGCGGTAATTGGTTCACGCGACTGAGCCTTACGTTCTTGACGCGCGTAGCCGTAGTAAGGCATCACCACGTTAATGGTCTTGGCACTTGCTCGGCGTAAAGCATCAATCATAATCAAGAGTTCCATCAAGTTGTCGTTGACTGGGTCAGAAGTCGACTGCACGATGTAGACGTGCGCCCCCCGAATACTTTCTTCCACGTTGACCTTGACTTCACCGTCTGAAAAACGCGAAATACTAATTTTCCCTAGCTCCAGACCAACTGCCTCTGCAATCTTCTCTGCCAAAGGACGGTTTGAACTCAAAGAGAAAATCTTCAACTTCGGATCTTTATAATGTTTACCCACAATGGTTCCTCCTAAAAATTACTTTTTGCTAAATTTTTGCCAATAGTTGGGAATGTTATCTTGCTTGACACGAGAAATAGCCAAGGCTTGATCTGGCACATCGCGTGTCACGGTTGTGCCCGCTGCGATAAAGGTTTGGTCACCAATCTTAACTGGTGAGACAATGTTGGCATTACAGCCAATAAAGGCTTGGTCACCTACGGTCGAACGATGCTTCTTCTTACCATCATAGTTGACGAAGATGGTCCCGCAACCGATATTGATATCACGACCTAGGTCAGCATCGCCAATATAGGTTAGGTGGCCAGACTTGACGCCTGCCCCTAAAGTAGAGTTCTTAACTTCGACGAAGTTGCCGATATGAACATCTTGGCCTAGGTGGCTATTTGGCCGTAGGTGGGCAAATGGCCCAACAGTCGCGCCAGTGGCGACAGTCGAAGACTCGATAACGGATTGGGTCACAGAGACACCGTCTGCCAATTGGCTGTCATGGATTTCCGTATTGGCCCCGATTTGACACTGAGCTCCAATCCGGGTTTGACCCTTGAGGCTGACATTGGCTTCCAGAATGGTATCTGGACCAATGACCACATCGGCTTCAATATAAGTTGAAGCTGGGTCAACCATAGTCACACCTTGGCGCATATGATATTCATTAATGCGGCGGCGCATAGATTGGGTCGCTTCCGCTAGGGCTACTCGGTCATTAACCCCAATGGCTTCGGTCTCATCTGCCATGACATAGGCAGCCACGGTCCGTCCTGCTTGACGGGCTAGGGCAATGACATCCGGCAAGTAATATTCGCCTTGGGCATTGTCGTTACCCACACGTTTGAGACAATCAAACAATAATTGATTGTCGAAGACATAGGTCCCGGTGTTGAATTCACGAATCAGCGCCTCTTGCTCTGTGGCATCCTTCTGTTCCACAATCTTCAGAACTTGACCCTCAGGGTCACGAACAATCCGTCCGTAACCTGTCGCATCTTCGGTGACAGCGGTCAAAATGGTTGCTCCTGCCCCTTGAGCTTGGTGATAGTCAAAAAGGGCCGATAAAGTCTCAGCAGTCAAGAGTGGCGTATCACCACAAATCACCAAGGTGCTGCCCGCTAAATGTCCCAAAGCACTT
This sequence comes from uncultured Abiotrophia sp., assembly GCA_965245735.1. Taxonomy (GTDB): domain Bacteria; phylum Bacillota; class Bacilli; order Lactobacillales; family Aerococcaceae; genus Abiotrophia. The sequence continues at coordinate 57,441 of CBDFAX010000002.1, forward strand.
TCTGCCTGTAGGACTGCGTGACCTGTCCCTAGTTGTTCTGCCTGTAAGGCATAGCTAGACTTATCGCCCAAGTAGGCTTGTACAGCTTCCGCTCCATGCCCCACGATGGTGACGATTTGGTTGACGCCACTGGCTTCAACTGCTCGCACCACATGGGCCACCATAGGCAAACCACACACTGGGTGTAGGACCTTGTAGAGGGAAGATTTCATTCGTGTGCCCTTCCCTGCAGCTAGAATGACTGCCATCCGATTCTCCATTCATCATACTCCTTTACTTACTACGTACGACATGGCACGTTAATTTCGTAATCTACCGATACTATTATACCGATTTCAGGCGCAGATATCCAATCGAATTATCATTTTTTATCAATTTGTCATTTTCTAGTGGAGGGAAGTGGTGAAAGGCTCGAAAGCCTGGTCTTGGAAGAAGCTACCAGGTTCTGTATAGAGCTCAAAATGTTCAATTTCTGGGTTATAGACCATTTGAATTTTCATCAAGGACTCGTGAGGTGGTAATTTTTGCTTCTCTTGGTCAGTATTCTCAGCAAAGACACAGACACCGGCTAGCTGGCACTCAAATTCATCCAGCATGGACAGGAGGCCAAAGATAGTCCCACCATTGCGGAGGAAGTCATCCACCACTAAGACCTTGCTCTTAGGCGCTAGGGCTAGTTTGGATAATTCCATCTTGTTGACAGTTTGCAGGGACCCAGATAGGTAGCTAATGGAAATGGTTGACCCTTCGGCGTCACGTGAGTCACGACGCACCACCACATGCGGGACATTGAGATAGCGGGCAACAGCGACGGCCAAGCCAATCCCCTTGGTCTCGATAGTCATAACGGCATCCACGCCACTCTGTTGATAGCGCGAAGCAATGAGCTTACCTAGGCGGTTCAAAATATCTGAGTCTTGCAAGACATCGCCCATATAAATATAGTTACCAGGCAAGACCCGTTTGCCTGACTGCATTTTCTTAGCTACGCGCTGGAAGAGGTCCTTCAAATCACGGTCTTGAATCGTCGGGTAGAAGATAATACCACCAGATACCCCAGCCACTGTGCGAATGTCCCCAAGGTCATTTTCTTGGAAGACATCGCGAACAAAATTGATGTCTTCACTGATTGAGGACTTGGCAGAATCAAAGTAATCTGCAAAGAAGGACAAGGTGACTAGCTGATTGGGATGTTCCATTAAATACTGGCAGATGAATACAATTCGATGATTGCGTTTAAATTTCTTGGCTTCTACACCCATGATTCACAACTCCTTTTTGGTTTAACTTTATTATATCAGAAACTAGAACGTTTTCCATAGTTGTTTTTCACAATATTCGTCTTTCTGATTTTTTTACCGCCGAAAGGTCTAGACATGGTCATGCCCTAGCTATTAGTATCTTTATGTGAAAGACGGTAAGAGGCAGGCAATTCCACTTACTTTTTGCCCGCAATATGTAAGGCGCTTGTTTATCATTAATTATTACATAATTGTTTTATCTTTTGTGCAAATAAAAAGCGGCCGAGCCAAGGACTCAGCCACTTTTCTTGCCTATATTAAGCTCTACTCCGCCACCAGCTAAGTAGGCCCTGGACCAGAGAAATCACGACAAATAAGATCACAAAACCTAGGGTAATGGAAGCCCCTGGCGGTGTATTCAGATGATAAGAGGCCATCAAACCGGCGATAATCCCTACCACATTAATGACAAAGCCAATCAAGATAGTCTGTCTGAAACTTGAGGACAGCTTAATGGCAGTCGCGGCCGGAATAACAATGAGGGCAGATACCAGTAAGGCCCCCACAATCGGCATCATGACACTAATGGCCACCCCTGTCACGACAGACAGCAGAATAGACATGAACTTAACAGGCAGACCCGCCGTATGCGCCGTTGCTTCATCAAAACTCATAACATAGAGGGGGCGACGGAAGAGCAGATAAAGGGCTAGGACAATGCCCGCTAGGACCGCCAAGAGAATTACCTCTTGAGGTGAAATCAAAATAATAGAACCGAAAAGGAATTGTTCAATCTTAAAGTTAGAAGCGTTGCGGTTAAGATTCATCAGCACCAAGGCCACCGACATACCACCCGCCATCATAATGGCGACTGACACTTCAGAGAAGTCCCGGTAAATAAGCCGCAAATATTCTAACAAGACGGAGGCCACAATGACGACTAGGAGGGTGGTTACCGTCGGGCTAACCCGTAAAATCATCCCCAAGGCTACCCCCGCTAAGGAAATATGGGACAAGGTATCGGCCATCATGGATTGACGCTTCAAAATCAGCAAAAGGCCGATAATGGGCGTGATACAGGATATAGCCAGGCCGGCTAGGAGTGCGCGTTGGATGAAGTCAAGCTGAAACATCTCCATGGGGTTCCCTCCTCTCTCACTAGTCTAATTTCCCGGGTATAAAAACCTTCAATTTCTTGGTCGGCATGGGTCACCATGAGAATGGACTTGCCGTGATGTTTACAGGCATGACGTAAGAGTCGGTAGAAGGCCCGCCGGGACTCAATATCCATACCGGTGGTTGGCTCATCTAAGACGAAGAAGTCCGGATCAGTTGCGAAGACCCGCGCTAGGCAGATACGTTGCTTCTGACCGCCTGACAATTCTCCAATTTTCTTATGGCGCAAATGGCTCATGCCGACAGCCGATAGGGCACGATCCACGTGTTCCTTGTCATGGGCGTCTAAACGCTTGAACCAGCGCCCCTTTGGATAGCGGCCGGACTCGACAAACTCCTGAACTCGGCTAGGGAAGCCGGCATTAAAAGAGTTGACGTTCTGTGGCACATAGCCGATAGACAAGGGCTTGCCTAGGGCATTAGTCTTAGCAATCGTGACCGTGCCTGACGCTGGTTTAAGTAGGCCTAGGATATTCTTCAAGAGGGTGGACTTGGCCGCCCCATTTTCCCCGGTCAGAATGACGAACTCGCCGGGGTTGACTTCAAAGTTTACTTCATTAAGGACCTTCTCCCGATCATAGTAGAAGGAGAGGTTTTTGACACTGACTAGGGTCATGACTTGCCTCCTTGGCAGATAATTTGCTGGCTAAAAAGGTCCCTCCTGCTAGGCGGGACTCAAACGATCGCGTTGCAATTAATTGGATAGTAATTGCTACACTTGACTCCTCCTATTATAGACCACTTAGGACAAAAAATGCAAGCAGTGGCCAAGGCCACCGCTTGCTTGAGGTGTCTTAAACTTTACTACCTTACTTGGTCAAGTTAGCTAGGTTTTCGCGCATGAGGCTAAAGTAGTCAGCACCAGCCGCGATTTCTTCGGCGCTAACGGTTTCTAAGGTACGCAATGGGCGGAGCTCAGCACCCGTCGCAGATGCCACAGTCTTGGCAATGGCATCATCCAAGGATGGGTCAACGAAGATGACCTTGGTCTTGTGTTCCTTAACAAATTCTTGCATCTTAGCTAGGGCAGCCGCACTTGGTTCTGCCGTAGAAGAGATACCCGTAATAGCATGTTGTTCTAAGCCATAAGCGTGGGCTAGGTAGCCAAAGGCAGCGTGTTGTACCACAAAGTTCTTGTCGCTTAGCTTAGCGGTGCCTTCTTTAAATTCTTGGTCTAATTTCTTAAGGTCTTCTGTTAGGCTAGCAGCATTGGCTTCATAGGTTGACGCATTGTCAGGGTCTAAGGCCACCAAGGCCTTCTTGACATTTTCCGCTTGCTTAGCATAAGTCATTGGGTCCATCCAAGTGTGTGGGTCAAATTCATGGTGATGGCCTTCTTCGCCCTCTTCATGATGCTCTTCCCCAGATTGACCAGATTCCGCTTCGTGATCGTGGTCGTGGTCTTCATGATCTTCGTGGTCTTCATGGTCAGCATCACCCTTGAGAAGTTCAATGCCTTCGGTTGTCTTTTGAACCTTGGTCTTGTCAGTATCCAAGAGTTTGGTTAAGTCTTCAACAAAATGTTCCATCTCATCATCTTGGTAGATAAAGAGGTCACTAGTTTGGACCTTGGCTGCGTCGCGGGCACTCATTTCGTAGTCATGGGCATCTTGGTTGCCTTCTAAGAGCATGGAAACCTCTGCCTTATCCCCGGCAATGCGTTGAGCTAAATAGTAAACTGGATAGAAGGTGGTCATGACCTTCTTCTTGCCAGCAGCTGAGACAGTAGGCGCCAATGGTGCCAATAAGCCAAGTACTAATACTAGGCTTGCTAAAAGTGCAGATAATTTACGTTTCATTCGATCTTCCTCCTATGAAAATATGTAATGGTTACTTTTTCCATAGTTTATTATACGCCTTTCTGACTGGATGTCAACCGTAATCTTTATCTTTTTGCTTCAGCCACACCCGCCTACCACCCGTCTGGCTTGGAATCAACAGGCATCCTTGCTATACTATAGATAGCGATTCCCTTTAAGAAAGGAAGATTTACATGACCGAATCCGTCTTAGAGTCTGTCTTGGAAGTAAGCCAGCTGACTAAGATTTATAAGAAGCAACGGGCCTTAGATTCCTTCGATCTCTCCGTCTCGCGCGGTGAAATCGTCGGCATCATCGGACCCAATGGGGCTGGTAAATCCACCCTGCTACGTAGCATCGTGGGCCTAACCCCTGCATCTGAGAAGAACATTCAGCTCTTTGGCTCAGTGGACTACGAGGCCCTCTTGACCAACCGCCACTTCGTCGGCGCCTTGATTGAGGCTCCTGCCTTCGTCGATAACATGAGCGCTAAGGAGAATATGATTCATTATGCCCTGCAACGCAAGGTCAAAGACCGCAGCGCCCGTATCAACGAAGTTTTGGCCTTGGTTGGCTTAGACAAGACCGGCAATAAGAAAGTCAAGAACTTTTCCCTGGGGATGAAGCAACGCTTGGCCATTGCCTTAACCCTCTTACATGATCCCGACCTCTTGATTCTGGACGAGCCTATTAACGGCTTGGACCCTGCTGGGATTATCCATGTGCGGGAGCTACTCTTGAAACTCAATCGGGAAAAGAACATGACCATCTTGATTTCTTCCCATATCCTATCGGAATTGGAGCACTTGGCAAGTCGCTTCGTCTTCGTTAACAAGGGCCGTAAGGTGGCAGATATTAGCTCTCAAGAACTCGCTCATCAAGCTAGCACCTATTACCAGGTTCAAACAACCGATAATGCCAAGGCACTGGACTTCCTGGGCCAATGGCTAGGCCAAGATAAGGTGGCAGCAGATGGTAAAGAGCTCATTGCCATCTATGACTTGGAAGTGCCCCTACCTGAAATTGCCAAACGCCTAGTAAATGAAGGCTTCGAACTTCTCTTCCTGGGTAGCCACAAGAATGACCTCGAATCCGTCTTCTTGAATCTTACAGAAGGAGGCAACTAAGATGTTCCAGCTATTACGCGCAGAATTCTATCAAATCCGACATCGGGTGGCGCCTTTTACTATGCTGCTGCTCAGCTTCTTGGCAACACTCGGTATTGCTTCACTAGCTTCCATGATTCTCTTCGGGGAAAAAAGCGGGACTAGTACTAGTGCACTAACTAAGGCTCTTGTGGGCAATCAAGTTTTGAGTATCTATACCGTCGGCCTAAAGGAAATGCCCCTGATTCTTTGTTTCGTGGCTCAAATCCTGACCTTTAACAACGAGACCAAGAACCGGACCTTGATTAACACCATCAGTTATGGCCACCGCCGTCGCTCTGTCGTCCTCAGCAAGATCCTGGTAGGACTCTTCTACCTCTTACTAGCTTCATGCTTGAGCCTGGTTGGGCTCTTAATCGGGGGCAGCATGTCGGGTGCTACTTTCAAGGGTAATGAAATCCTCGAATTTTTCACTAACTATTTGATTCCTAGCATCCCCCTCTTCCTAGGCTACATCGCCCTCTTAAGCATTCCTGCCTTCCTCTTCGCTGGCCAAGGACCACTGATTTTCACTTATCTTCTGCTCAGCTTCATTAACCCAATCTTAAGCGGAGCCTATACCTTCTTAACCACTAATCGCGATAGCATGGGGAATGTGGTTCAGAAATTCATGAGTGCGAATGAGGCTTTTGCCTTCTTCTTCACCTTCCTAAAAGTAGGCAAGCCTCTGAACTGGGGCAACTTAAACTTGGACTTGACACCCGTCGTAGCCTCGGCCTACTTCCTACTCTTCTTCTGGATTGCGGTCAAACTCTTCAACCGCGCCGAAGTTAAATAGTAACTTAGTAAAAATCCCCCGGACTCCTAGATGGAAGCTGGGGGATAACTTTGTCTAAAAAGACCATATTTTCAAAATCGCGTTTTCAGGCATAAAATTAAGTGTTTATCTTATTACGTCGGCGTTTGCAAGATGAACTATCACTTTCTTGTCCTATCACGATTTTAGGGCGAGTTGTGGTTAACCAGAACTCACCCTAAAATCTTGCTTTTCAATTTAATATAAAACATCCGCTCTAGCCTCAAGTCTAGAGCGGGTTGTTTATTAATGGCCCAGTGCTTGGCGGTAGTTACGCACCATGAAAGGACTAATCATAATTTTACGTTCTTCTAAGCGTTCCACCAGCTCCTCATCACTTAAGTCAGCTGGCGCATCATGTAGAATCTCATGAATGATTTGCTTAATCTTCTCAGCAGAGAAGCCATCTCGGTCCTCCCGTGTCGCTACTGTGATAAAGTCCGTCATTGGCAGGACATATTGGCCGAAGCCCATGTTCTTGTTAGACACCAAGAGGTTGACGACTGGTTCAGGCAAGCCCGTAATCTCTGCTACTTGCTTGAGCAAGAGCGGCACCTTAGAATCTGAAAGTTGGCTGAAGTAATCATGTTGAACCGCCGCAATAGCTTGCGCGACTTTCAGAATCAATTGCTCCCGCACCCGCAAGTTACGGGCTAGACGATCATACATGAGTTTCTGCGGCTTGGAAAAGGCCACCACTTCAGGCTCTTGAGTCGCTAACATCTCTTGATAGTAAGGCTCATTGAAGATTAATTTTGGATAGTAGTGGGCGTTATAGCGTACCTTCATGCCTTCCTGGTCTTGAAGAACGGTCACGTCATCTAGGAGACCTTCCTCTTCTTCCACTTGGAAGAGGTCGGCTGGACTGGTCCGCAAGGTATGATAGTAGCTGACGCAGGCCAGGACATCTGCTAGCGGCAGGCCAGTAGCCGTCACGATGGCTTGATAATCTTCTGACTTGAGTTGGTCAAAATATTCTTCTAAGAGGTAGTAGGCCACATTAGGGGCATGAGCATCTTGCTCGGTCTGCAACATCAAGCACTCGCGCAAGTCATAGGCCCCAATACCAGCAGGTTCCAATTGTTGGAAGAGGGTAATGGCATCTAAGGCAATAATGGGTTCGATGCCTAATTGTTTGGCCACTTCCTGGTAGCTGTATGGCAGATAGCCTTGAGGATTCAATAAATCAATCAAGCGCACCATGGCGTCCCGAATGATGGTATGCCGGTACATCATAATCTGTTCGAAGAGAAACATAGGCAGATTACGTGGCGCCTCCGGCATCTGCGGATCCACCCCAATAATGGCACTGTGTTCTTGTAGGGTAACCGATGCTTGCCGGGGCTTAGTCTTAGGATAGTCTAGTTCAATGAAGGGATTTTCTAGAATTTCATCTTCTAGGAAATAAGTAAGTTGGGCCGCACTCAAGCCGAGCATCTGCCACAATTGACTATCCCCTTCAATGGTTTCAATAGGAATACTTTCAAATTCGCTTTGCCCATTAGCTTGAATGACGGTCACCACGTGTTGTTGCTTGTTTAAGTCTGACATGTTGACCCCTCCTGCTATGTATACGTTTTCTTAATTCTATTATAGCGCAAGACGCCCCTTGCGTCTATGCTAAAGCAAGGTTTTTTTGAAAATCAAAAGCAGCAAGCCCCTGAGGACTGCTGCTTACCATGACTTATTCAATTAAATCATCCGCGCTCAGAGCTAGGACAGAAGCCAGATCCCGAACATCTAGCTCTAACTGCAGGCCAATCTTGCCGGCCGAAACCATGATAGAAGGATAATCCCAGGCGCTAGCATGAATATGGGTCGGGAAGGTCTTCTTCATGCCTAAGGGCGAGCAACCGCCGTGAACATAACCCGTTAGGGGCAGGAGGTCGCGTTCCTTAATCATGGCGATATGCTTCTCGCCTACGGCACGCGCGGCCTTCTTCAAATCCAGGCTAGCTACCACTGGAATGACAAAGACATAATGGCCACCTGATTTGCCCACGGTTACTAGGGTCTTGAATACCTGGTCAGGATTCTGGCCCAAGGTTTCTGCTACTTCCAAGCCTGATAAGGCGCCGGTCTGACTGTAGTCTCGTACTTGATAGGTCACCTTATGTTGGTCGAGTAGTCGCATGGCATTGGTTTTATGTATTTTCATGGCTATCAGCCTCCACTAAACAGCAAAAGGCCCTTAGGCCTCTTGCATCTCGCTTACTTCAATCATTTCAATATCGGCACCCAAATCGCGCAGCTTGCCTACGATATTAGAGTAGCCACGTAAGATATGGTCGACGCCAGTAATCTCGGTTACGCCATCCGCTAGCAAGCCGGCAATGACTAGGCAGGCCCCTGCCCGCAGGTCGCTAGCCTTGACTTGTGCCCCGCTCAGATGAGCTGGCCCATTGACCCGAATCATGGCCCCTTCGACCTTGATATCTGCTCCCATGCGGTTGAGTTCAGGAATATGCTTGACACGGGCTGGATAGATGGTGTCAATGATGGTCCCGTTACCTGCCGCAATCGCCAAAAGTGGCGTCAGCGGTTGTTGCAAGTCAGTGGCAAAACCTGGATAAGGTTGGGTCTTGACGCTGACCATACGGAGGTTTGGACTTGGATGTACGTAGATAGAATCTTCACCAATCTCCAATTGAGCGCCCATTTCTTCAATCTTAGCAATGAAGCCTTCAATGTGTTCGAAAATGACGTTATTGACGCGGACCCCTTGGCCTGCTGCCACAGCAGCCGTAATATAGGTCCCGGCTTCAATTCGGTCCGGAATGATGGTGTGGGTACAGCCATGCAGATGCTCCACGCCCTCAACCCGGATGACGCTAGTACCGGCCCCGCGAATCCTAGCTCCCATCTTGTTAAGGAGGTTAACGACATCAATAATTTCCGGTTCGCGAGCGGCGTTCTCAATAATGGTCTTACCCTTGGCCTTAACGGCTGCCAAGATACAGTTGATGGTTGCTCCTACACTGACCACGTCCATGTAGATACGCGCTCCAACAAGGCCTTCTTGGTCGGTCGTCAGAGTCACTACACCAAAGTCGTCCTCTACCTTAGCCCCCAAGGAACGAAAGGCCTTGAGGTGTTGGTCGATTGGGCGAGGGCCTAAGAAGCAGCCCCCTGGCAAGCCAATGACCCCTTCGCCAAAGCGCGACAAAGTCGCCCCCATAAAGTAATAAGAGGCACGTAGGCTCTGAATTTTCCCACTTGGCATTGGGATAGATTTAATTTCGGTTGGATCAATGGTTAAGACATTATCCTTGAAGCTAGCCTTAACATTGAAATCTTCTAAAATCTCGATTAAGGAATAGACGTCTGCAATATCAGGTACACCCTCTAAGACGACTTCCGAATCCGCTAGAATTGCGGCTGGAATTAAGGCAACTGTGGAATTTTTGGCCCCGTTAATGGTGATTTCACCTGTGAGGGGCTTGCCTCCGCGGATGACTAATTTCTTCATTATATAAAACTCCCTAATTTCAGTCTCTATTGATTCTATCTCTATAATTTATAGTGTACCATAAGTCGCCCCAAATATACATAGCAAATGATTGGTTGCGGACTTTTGTTGGCTTAGTCGCTAATCTAAAAAAAGCCACTCCCTGGCTAGGAAGTGACTTTAATCAGTCATGCTTATTGTGGCATGGTTTGTTCAGTTTGTGGCATTGGATTAGCGGCAGGAGCCCCTTCTGAAGCTGCGTCTGCTGGTGCTGCTTCAGGTGCGCTACTTTCCTCGCTGGAAGCAGCAGAGCTGGAAGCCGCTTGAAGACCTGGCAATTCTGCATCTGGATGTTTCTCTCGGTATTCCTTAACTAAATCCCAAGCAGGAATTAAGCCACCCTCAGAGATTTCCGTAATTTTCTTAGCGACGTCTTCTTCTTGGAAGAGTTGCACGATGCGTTGGTAGAGCTTGTTATCCTTGTCTTCCTTACGAACTGCGAAAATGTTGGTCCGTTTGAGGTTCAAGGTGTCGGCCTTGTCACCGTAGATGTAGATAGCATCTGTTGGCTTAAATTCTGTGGCCTTGAGGAAGGAATCTTGGATAATCCCTGCGTCCACATCTGGCATAGAAGTTGGAATTTGCGCTGCATCTAATTCTACTAATTCAATGCCTTTAGGATTGTCTGCAATGTCATCCTTGGTAGGACTTTCCATGTCTGGATCCTTGAGCGTGAAGAGTTTCGCGTCAGTCGCTAAAACTTTGATAGCATAAGCTGAACCCACTGGGTCAGATGAGATGGCAATCTTAGCCTTGTCTGGTAGTTCGTCCAAGGACTTGTACTTGCTAGAGTAGAGACGTAATGGCACCGCGAAAGTATAGCCAATGTTTTGGAGTTCGGCATTGTGAGCCTTGTTCCAGTCATCTAGGAATACTTGGTGTTGGAAGGCGTTCATATCGATATCGCCATCCAATAAAGCCGTGTTAGGCGTGTTGTAGTCGTTCAATTCAGTGACCTCTAAGGTAATCCCTTCCTTGGCAGCTTTCTCAGCTACATAGGTCATGATATCCTTCATGGTTGAACCGACAACCCCTATTTTGACGGTCTTGCCTTCGAATTCATTTTGGGCGTGTACAGGCGTCGCAGATAAGCTTGTGAAAGCTAAACCTAAGGCCGCGATCCCGGCGCCGATTTTGCGTAATAAGTTAGACATTATAATGCTCCCTTCTATCTTGAAATGTCAACATGAATAGTATACCACGATTGTTAAAAAAAGAAAGAGGGAGCGTACTCGCTCCCCTCTTCTAACTTAATTTTTTCTATTTTAGGATTGACGTCCGTAAACAAAATAAAGATAGATAAAACCAATCAAGCCAATTGGCACGGCCAAGACCCAAATAATGACAAAGCGGAAAAACTTCCAAGCCAGCATTAAAAGGCCACTAATGAAGAAGACATTGTCGCCTACAATGAAGTCGACTAGACTCTCATAGACAAACATAGCAAAGGGATAAAGCAAGGCACAAGGTAGGAAAATCAGCAGTTTAGCATCGAATCTCCCAACTTGGCTGACAGATGTAAAGACGAAGAAGGCGTAAAAAGCAAAACCAAATAAATAATGGCGGATTAACCAGTCACGATTGAGGGATTGAAACATATTCTTCAGTCTATCCATAGGGGATCACCTCTCTAATTTAATGATGCTTCCTATTATAGTCCACTTGCCGGCTCATGTCCAAAATGCACAGGCGCTCACAAATAAGTCGTAAAAAAACGGGCGCCTGCTAGCAGGCAGCCCGTCTGCTTAACTCTGTCCTGGCTTAATCGACTTTGACAATCGGCACCCAGAGTTCCATACGATAGTCTTGCGCCCCCATATTGCCTTCACTATAAACCTCGAAGTCAGGTGCACCCGAATGTTGGAAGCCTTGCTCAGGGAAGAAGACTTCCATGAGGTAGCGCCAACCTGCGAGGATAGAATCTGGCACTGGCCCATTCAACTCAACCACCGCATATTCAGCCGCTGCCACTTCCAAGATATCGAGCCCCATAGCCTCAGCCTTAGCCCGGTCAGTTACCTCATAGCCGGCCATATAGTTGAGGCGCTCTGGCGTGTCGATGTCGTGGCAGACTCCCAGACTTTGGCCACTTCCTAGACTGGCTAGGTCATCATGGGACCACTTGCCAAAGAGGTCTTGCCAGACCTGAGGGCACTGGCTACTAGGGATTTGGTTGGCATTGAGCCCTGCCACAGTCAAAGCAGGCTTTTTCTGGATATTGATTTTCATACTATCTCCTCCTTGCAGGGTCAGTCGCAACTGTAATCGCCCAACTAGGCGCAAAGGCGCCCCCTGTCTAATTTGTGTCGGAGTTGCACCATGAAATTTCTTGAAAGCTGCTCCGAAGGCATCGGCTGATTCATAGCCATATTGGATAGCTATGTCGATGATTCGGGCCTCAGACTGGCGCAGGGCCAGGGCTGCCTCTGTCAAGCGACGTTCCCGCAAATACTCTGACAGTGACGTCCCCGTCAGCATGGAGAAAAGCCGGCTAAACATAGCATAAGGATAGCCCGACAGTCGCGCCACCCGCAACTCATCAAACTCCCCATCCAGAGTTGACTCCAGGTAGTCTAGCGTCCGGTTAAAAGCTTCCATCATATTCATGTGTATGACCTCCTGACAAGTTGAGTATAGCTTAAATTTTAGGGGAAAGTCCTAGAATTGGGGGGCGGGAAATCTAGGGTGCTATTTCAGGTTCAAATTCTACAATGCCACTGTGAACTGTTAAATCCGGCATGATAACAATGACCTTACGTTTATTAGGGTCATCAGTCTCTTCAACTGAGACTTTTATCCCCTTCGGAAGCGCCTCGCTATTTTCTAATAGATGGATTGGCTTGATTTTATCTAGGTAGGCTATACTTAGACCAACCTTTTCTTTAATTTTAGGTTCCTCTACTTCCTTAACGTCCCGATAGATTAAATTATTTATGTTCGATATTAAAGAGTCTATTATGTTTCGAATGAGCCCTTTGTTATCGGACCCATAAGAATCTTTTATCTTCAACATAATTAGACTTAGGCATGCAAACACCACGAGCCCTTCTATCAAATATGTGAAGATCTGATAATAGGGAGTCTTTAACTCTTCCTCTGAGGCAAGCTTAAGAAATAAAAGCATTTGAGAATATGGTCGGTATTTGTCATCTAGAACTAACAAATAATAAGTGACGAGTACCCCTATAGAAGTATACACCTTTATCTTCAATAAGTTTGATTTAATTATCCTCGAATTTTTATCTGTCGGGTTAATAATGTATTCTGGCACTTCACTGGAGGAGTTCAGCATCCAAAACTCTTTCGTAAGTAGCACGGTCCACAAAGCAGCGAGCAAGGTAATGCCGGTCCACTGCTTGAGATTTATTAAAAAAACAGTTATAACGACTGCACAAATCAAAAATCCAAATGGACTTATAAAGAAGCGCAGAACAATGACTGTCAGCTTAATGCCACAATAGATATTGATGAATAGCATAATAAAATCCGCAGGCACAATTTTTAGTACGTCGAATGGTGCATATTCTGTTACTTTCACATAAAAAACAAGAGCGACACTCGACCATAGTATAAACAAATATAAAATCTCATAAAAAATCTTGGGCACCTGTTTAATGGAGCTTTCAATAAAGATTGATAGCTTTTCATTCCATTTTGCTTCCTTTGCTACTTTCCATAGTGCTAAGGTTTCTTTTCTATTAATCCTGACAGCTAAATAGCACAAGAAACAACATATCACGAAAGTTAGAAATATTATCAATAGATAAATCTGCCAAGTCTTTATAGATATACTTGTTCCACATCTTAACTCTTGAATAATTTCCCAGGTAGATGTAATAGGAAGTAGACAAACATACGCAAACGACACCCAAAACACAATTTTATCAAGATAATAAAGCATTATATTGGCAACATTTAAAAACTTATGCTTGGATTCACTTTCCACAACTTCTGATTGCAAATGAAAGATATTATCGAAATTCAACGTCTTTTTCTTATGATTATAAAAATACGCTATTTCCCACTTATCACTCTCAGTCTCTTGAATCGTATGCCATGGATTATTGATGAAATTCCTTTCAGGATGATTGACGCGCAAAGCTTCGAGTATTCTATTCCAAAGTCTTATAATTACATTTTTTTGACTCTGCTTATCCTTATATTCCTGATACTTCCTAGCTTTCTCTAGAATCTCTTGCTCATGTCTCTCAATATCCTGAAGATTGTATTCCTTGATTTTGTCTTCGTACTTTCTCGATTTAACAAGCTTAATTTCTTCCAACAGAATCGACTCCTTTACAAGCTTAGCCCTTCTTAGTCAGCGCTACATTCCATTCATAATTTAATGACTCGACTATCCTCCCCAAGATCCCCACTGTCGGATTGGCTTGGCCACTCTCTAGCCTTGATAGGTTGGCTTGGCGCAGGCCTAGTTTTTCTGCCATCTGAGCTTGGCTTAAGCCTCGCTCTAGGCGCAGCTCCACCAATTTTAGGGCCACTTCCTGTCGCGCGCCTTCCTCCGCCAAATCCAAAGTAAAATCAGGATATTGGGATGCTAAGCGATTCTTTAAGGACTCGAGTGACATGCTCTTCACCTACCTTTCTTGTTTTAATCTCACCCAAAGGAATAACTAGTGTCTTGGCCTGACCTTTGCCTCGGCCCCATTTTTCAATCACAGCGGGTGTCAGTCCTTCCCGCTCAATGATTTCTAAGGCCGCAACTGCCTTGACTGCTTGCTGATAGGGCAGGCCTTCTACCATGGCCAGAATGTCTTCCGGAATCTTGTAATGAGCGTCCATGACACGCACCTCCTTTTTCCCATTATATCATATATGATATAATAGGAAAATCGCTTTCACTAGCTAAATCCCCTATATATCAAGTTTTCCGTCATTTTGTTATCATCTCACCACGTAATTTCGCCTGCCTTGCACCCTATCTACTAGTAGAACTAGTAGATAGGGTACACAAGTTTCTGACCCCTTCTCAAAAACGGTCAACGGGTCTATAATGAAGTTAACTTCTTAATGAAAGGAGCCAAGAAAGCAATGAATCCTAAATTTTATGCCCTGCCCCAAGCCAAGCAGGAGGCCATTATCCAAGCCGGCTTCCGCGTCTTCGGCCAGCACACCTATAAGAAGGCGCCCATGAGCGCCATTGCCGATGCGGCGGGGATTTCCAAGCCCTTGCTTTTCCATTATTTCCATAATAAGAAGGAACTTTACCTTTTCCTCTTCGACCTCTTAGTCCAGCAGACCGAAAACGTCCTAAAAGAAGGAGGCTGCTATGAGACCTTGGATTTCTTCGAGCTCTTCAAGAGCGTGACCCAGACTAAGGTGCAACTAGCCCGGCTCAATCCCGATTGGCTGGCCTTTAGTCTTAAGACCTACTACGAGCAGGATCCCGAGATTATGCCAGAATTGGCCCAACGCATGAAACAAGTCAAGGCGAAACAGGTCCAACTCATGGACAAGCTAGATATGAGCTGCTTTCGGCCCGATATCGACTTTCAGCTCATGTATAAGGATATGACCTGGGCCGCCCAGGGTTATCTCTGGGAGCATGTCCAGCGAGGGGCCGTTGATCCCGAAACTATCGAGGCGGAATTCAACCAACTGATTGACTTCTGGAAGTCTCTCTATCTTAGAAAGGAGTGATCCTATGTACGCCATTCAAACGCAACAACTGACCAAATCCTACGGCAAGCACCGAGGCATCGACAAGCTTAACTTGACCGTTCAGCAGGGCGAGCTCTTTGGCTTTATCGGGCCTAACGGAGCCGGCAAATCCACAACTATCCGCACCCTACTGGGGCTGATTAAGCCTACCAGCGGGAGTGCCCAGGTCCTGGGCTTAGAAGTCGGCCGCCAACAAGGCCAAATCCTACGCCGGGTGGGCTACCTGCCATCCGAAACCCAATTCTATGCCGGCATGACCGCCCGCGACCTGCTCAAATTATCTGCTAATCTGAGAGGCCTGGACTGCCAGGCCGAATGTCGCCGCCTCAGCGACCGGCTGCAGCTAGACCTAGGAATTGCGGCAGACCAACTATCTCTGGGTAACCGTAAGAAGGTAGGCATTGTGGCAGCCCTCCAGCACCAACCTGACCTCTTGATTCTGGACGAGCCTACCAGTGGCTTGGATCCCCTGATCCAAGAAGAATTCTTCGCCCTCCTAGAGGAACGTCGCCAAGCCGGCGGGACCGTCTTCCTATCCAGCCATGTCCTGTCCGAAGTCCAAAACCACTGCGACCGGGCCGCCATTATCCGCCAAGGGCAAATCGTGGCCACCGAAGATGTGGCTAGCCTTATGAAACACCAAGCCAAACGCGTCAGCCTGTCTGGCCAAGTACCTGGCCTGGCAGACCTAGCGGGTGTCTCAAACTGGCAAGCCAAGGGCAAAGACCAAGCCAGCTTCCTCTATCAAGGGGACCTCAATGTCTTACTGGCCTGCCTGTCGCACGGCCAAGTACGCGATTTCAGTCTGGGAGAGCCAAGCCTGGAGGAAATCTTCCGCCACTACTACCAAGAAGGAGGGGATTTGTCATGATTCTATTCCGCCACGAATTACGCCAAGGTTGGCGTAGCCTGATCCTGTGGACGGCGGCCATTGCAGGTTTTATGGCCCTGATTTCCCTGCTTTTCCCTCAAGTCAAGGATCAAATGGCTAGTATCAACGGCCTGATTAGCACCATGGGCGCCTTCTCTGACGCCTTCGGCCTGGGCAAGCTCAACATGGGAACCTTCATCGGCTTCTATACCGTTGAATGTCAGAGCGTCCTAGGCCTGGGCGGCGCCCTCTATGCCGCCATTCTGGCCAGCAATTGCCTAGCCAAAGAAGAGCAAGCCGGCACCGCCGAATTCCTGCTGACCCATCCCCTGAGTCGGGCTTCGATTGTCACCAGCAAGGCCTGGGCCCTCGTCAGCCAGCTTCTGATACTTAACGCGGTGACCCTAGCAGTTGTTTTGTTAAGTCTGACCCTGATGGGTGAGTCCGCGCCTATGGGCCAACTCCTACTCTTGCACTTGGCCTATCTAATCTTACACCTCGAGTTCATCGCCCTCTGCTTGAGCCTGTCGGCCTTGTCCGGCAAACGTCGCGGCACTGGCCTAGGCGCCGGCATCGGGCTGGTACTTGCCTTCTACCTAGCCAACCTAGTCGCCAATATTGCCCCCGGCCTGGGCGGCCTTAAATGGCTCACGCCCTTCGCTTACGTGGACGGCGCCGAAATCATCCCTCAGGGCAGCCTAAACCTAGGCTATGTCGGAGTAGGGCTGGTCTTATCAGCCTGCTCGCTGGGTGTGGCTTATTGGTGGTTTGGGCGGAAGGATGTAGGGTAGTCAAATAGTATAGAAGAACCCCAGCAAGATTGTGGGCTTGCTGGGGTTCTTAGTCATGACATATTCAAGTATTTATGTAGTCCTCTGTGTAAAATAAACTTCGTATTTTTATTGATATTGGTACTAAGCCCTTTTCTATACGTGAAGTCTATTTTCTTATTTTTATTGACAACTCCAATAATTCCGTAATCTCTCATGACTGTCAAAATATCTAATAGATTATCAATAGGTTCGTTATCTTCACGAGATATGTAATCAGACAATTTTTGATAAGTAAATTTAGAATATCCTCGATTCGAAATATAATTCAATACTAACTTTATATTCTCTTTATTTTCAGAGATTGCAATTTCATTTAGTAATTCATCATAGAACCATTTCGAATAATCTTGTTCAACACGCATTAAATTATCTATTGTAATTTTCACTTCATTTGGAAAATTATCTTTATAAATGTTTAGAAACATGATGATATCCCTAGGACGACCAAAGCTACGTTCAATTAAGTACTTTGGTACTCCTTTATCAAATACTTCGCTATAAATTTCATCCGGAGTAAAATATTCGAATTCGTTCCCACTCTTTCTTATTTTGTGTAACACCATCCTTACCAAAGGATTTGATGAGGTATACTCCGAAAGAAACCAGTCTATCTTAATCCCACAGTCCGAAATTTGTTTATTTAGATTATTAGCTTCATGGTGAAGCATATCAATTATATCTTCACGTATTACTAGGCAGACTCTAGAAGTTGTAAACTTGCAGAATTCCTTATTTAGCTTATCAGCTGTATAAATCATATTTTTTATTAACCTTTTAAACGCGGTTAGTTCCATGCTTTCTTCAAGTTGATCCATATCATCATAAAAAATAGTGATCTTTAGGTCCATTCTTTTTATTAGATTAAAAATAACCTTCTTGAGTTGTGGTAGAGTTTCATAGTATTTCGCTCTTTTTTTAGATATACTCTCTTTCTCTATCAGTGATCTCCTCTTCGCAATTCCTGACCCTATTTTCGAGCCTATTCTGATATCCATATTGGAATCTGTCTGGACGCCATATTCTGTTACTATCTCATCTATTTTATAGTGTTCTTTTTTAATAAGTGATTTTAATTTTGATACATCACCCTTATAAAGGAATCGTTTTATATTGTACCAGTTAAGAGAGTCAAAATATTCCGAAATCTGTTCCCCTATATCCAATAAGTATATATACTCCCAAAACAAGGAGTTTTCTTGACTATTAATTTCATTTTCTGCAAAATTGTCCAACTTCTTCTGGATATAATCATTAAAAAACAACTGTTTTGAAACTTGTTTTTTTTCATTATTGTTGTGGCAATAATAAGCAGCTAGCGTAGTCTTTCCTGTCCCTTTGCGTCCCATAATCAGGTATTTATTTCCCTTTACCAGACTACCGTATAGTCCTTCCTTATCATAGAATAATTCAGAAAAGTTTGGCTCCATTGACTCAGTATAACCATCTGATTTCCCGAAATTCATATCCTTAATTCTCATAACCCCTCCGAAAAATTGAATAGTTTGTATTACATAATAAATACGATTGAAACTACACAATCACCATCCTAACACTAGCATTTACTTTTAAAAATGTCAAGTGCAAATCATCACTACCATGACGTAGTTGGTGTCCAGTAAACTTTACGCCAACGCCTTTGTTTCCTCCATACTAAAATGGTGGTATGTTAATCAAACTGAATTTCGACTATTATCTATCTCGATTCTATGCCACAGCATTTTTAATGGTAGATATTATCTACTGATCAATCTCTATTCAATGGGGTACTGGAACTGAAAGAATACTCCATAAGAGTTCGGGCCACATATAATCTACTCAAGTTTTTGAATTAGATGTCTTCAGAATTGGTTAGATAGGGACTCATTTTAGCATACGGTAAAAATACTCTATGTCAAACCATGCCTTACTTCTTAATTTGCACTCCTTTCCTAATCGCGACCAGTGACATGCTCCCTAAAAACTCCACGCCAACCGCAATACCCAAGAATCTAGCAAGCCAGATTAACCACTTAGGCTGTTAACTCTTCGTTTGAGCAAATCGCATTTATTGAGCACTCTTTATTTTCATTTATAGCCTGAAAATACAAAAAAACACCCCACACAGAGTGTAGGGCGTTCCACAAACGTTGATATAATCGTATTGATTAACGTTTTGAGAATTGGCTAGCTTTACGAGCTTTCTTAAGACCTGGTTTCTTACGTTCAACCATACGTGGGTCACGGGTCAAGAGACCTGCAGCTTTCAGGGCTGGACGGAAGTCAGGATCAACAGTTAAGAGCGCGCGTGCAATACCGTGACGGATTGCACCGGATTGGCCGTTGAAGCCACCACCGTTAGCGTTCACCAATACATCGTATTGACCGAGTGTTTCAGTCACTGCGAATGGTTGTTTGATTACTTCGTGTAAGTGAGGGAATGGAATGTATTCTTCCAATGTACGACCATTGACAGTGAATACACCAGTTCCGGGCACTAAACGTACACGAGCAACAGAGTTTTTACGACGACCTGTACCTAAGTATTGTGCTTTAGACAATGTGGTTCCCTCCTTAAATTAATGATTGGATGTCCAATGCTTGAGGTTGTTGAGCAGCATGGTTGTGCTCAGCACCAGCGTAGACATGTAATTTAGTGAATTGACGACGACCTAAGCGGTTGCTTGGTAACATCCCTTTGATAGATTGTTCTACCAAACGAACTGGGTTCTTTTCACGTAATTCACCAGCAGTGATTTGTTTCAAACCACCTGGGTGGCCAGTGTGACGGTAGTAGATCTTGTCGGTTGCTTTCTTACCGGTCAAGGCTACCTTATCAGCATTGACGATTACGACAAAGTCACCCGTGTCAACGTGAGGGGTGTAAGTCGGTTTGTTTTTACCACGTAAAATTGATGCCACTACAGCAGACAAACGACCCAATGGGACATCTGTTGCGTCTACAAGCACCCAGTTACGTTCAACTTCGTTTTTCTTAGCCATGTATGTTGTACGCACGATAGTTTCCTCCAATATAAATCTAGTTGTTTGACATTACTATTGAGTTTCCGGGGCTCATAGTGGGGCAAACAATACCGTTATCCATATTAACGTGATTTGCCCCAAAAGTCAATAGTATTTGCCAAATTCCTCCCCCAAAAAAGATTACAAACGCATAACAGCGAAAAGGTGGACTTAGCCCCGTCCTTACGGTAAAGTAAAGGGGACTTGAAACACGTTTTATAAGGAGAATTCACATGACACATCCTAGCTTCGACGTCCTCGTGGTCGGCGCCGGTTCCAGTGGCCTCATGGCCGCCATTAATGCTGCCAGCCAAGGGGCCCACGTCCTCCTCCTGGAGAAGAATAAGCGACCTGGTCGCAAGCTCCTGCTATCAGGTGGCGGGCGCTGTAACGTCACCAACCGAACCAGCCGACAGGACCTGATTGCCCACATTCCCGGCAACGGTAAATTCCTCTACTCGGCTCTCAATCAATTCGACCAAGATGACATTATCGACTTCTTCCAGTCCCGGGGCGTCGCCCTCAAGGAAGAGGACCACGGCCGTATGTTTCCGGTGACTAATTCGGCCCGGACCATTCTGGATACCTTGCTGGCTGAGCTTGAAGCCCTAGATGTCACTATCTGGTATGAAGCGCCCGTTGAGCGCCTGCTCCTGGACCGGGAAGCCGGCCGGGTGCGTGGTGTCCTACTGGCTAGCGGCCGAGAGGTGCTAGCGCCTGCGGTGGTGCTAGCAGTGGGTGGCCGCGCCTATCCTAAGACTGGGGCAACCGGCGATGGCTACGCCTGGGCCCGGGCTGCCGGCCACACCATCGAGCGCCTTTATGCCACCGAAGCCCCGCTCTTGAGTCAGGATTCTTTCATTGTAGACAAATCTCTACAAGGCGTCTCCCTGCGCGATGTGGCAGTGACAGTCTGGGATGCGGCGGGAGCTCCTTCTGCATCTTCCCAAGCCCAAACAGCCGAAAACACGCCTGCCAAACAATCTAGTGTCCCCGCCAAGGCCATCGTCACCCACCAAATGGACATGATTTTCACCCACTTTGGCTTCTCAGGTCCTGCCATCCTGCGTTGTTCCGGCCATGTCAACCAGTGGCTCTTTGCCCATCCGGAGGCGGAATCCTGCCTGCTAACGGTTAACTTCCAGCCTAACCTGACCCAGGCTGACTTGAGCGCCCAGGCTGAGGCCGGACGCGACAAGCAGCTGCTTACCTTGCTCAAACAGTGGGTGCCCGAGCGCCTGGCTTTGGTCCTCTGCCAACAATTAGGAGTGGCGCCAGAGACAGCCTTCAAGCAGCTGACCCATGCCCAAGTTGCCCAGCTCTGGCAGCTGATGACGGCCTTTCCGCTAAGCGCGACCGGATCTCAACCTCTGGAAAAGGGCTTCGTGACTGGGGGCGGCGTCTCCACCAAGGAAGTCAATCCTAAGACTATGGAGTCCAAGCTGACCCAAGGCCTCTTCTTCTGTGGCGAGTTGCTGGACATTAATGGCTACACCGGTGGCTACAACATCACCGCCGCCTTCGTGACCGGCACCATCGCCGGCCAATACGCCGCCTGGAAAAGCTTCGAGCTACAAGGCTAAGAACTTGATAGCCCTCCTGCCGAGCCAGTGGTCCACTCTTTAAAGTAGTCCACTAGCTCATGGCTTGCCATCCCTTTTGCGCACTTTTCCGCAGCTTCCGTCCCAGCCAGTGGTCCACTCTCAAAAGTGGACCACTAGCTCACGACTTTCCACCCCTTTTGCGCACTTTTCCGCAGTTTCCGACCCAGCCAGTGGTCCACTCTCAAAAGTGGACCACTAGCTCACGACTTTCCACCCTATTTGCCCCCTTTCCGTCAGTTTCCGACCCAGCCAGTGGTCCACTCCAAAGAGTGGACCACTGGCTCACCAAAAAGCGGCTAGGAATAATCCTAGCCGCTTTTTTATCTTACCAATGCGTTTTCTGGCCACTGAAAATGGCTTGTAATTCGGTCAGTGTCAGGTTTTTCAGCTGACTCTGAGCCGGGTTGACCACCACCACGATGCCATCCAAGGCAAAGGTGGCGTGCCCAACTTGGCTAGCCTCACTAGTAGTCAGCTCCCGTGACAGCATACCGATATCGGCGGTGCCATCCAGAGCGGCAGTGAAGCCGGCAGTCGACCCGTTGGAGGTCACATTAATCTTAACACCAGGATTGAGCTTCTCGTAACGCTCGGCTAGCTTTTCAATGACCGGCGTCAAGGAAGTCGACCCAACTAAGCTCAGCTGGCCCTTGTGGCCGCCCGAACTGTAGTCATAACTGCCGGCCGCCTGCTCCTGCCAAGTCACCTTGCTGCCGGGGCTGATATAGCCGGCGCTTTCCACCATAGCCTGCCCCTCACGCGAGAAGACGAAGGACATGAAGTCTTGACCCAGGTCGCTCAGCCCCTCTTCTTTCCAAGCCAGGTTAAAGGGCCGGGCCAGCGGATAGGAACCGTCACGCACCGCTTCGGCGCTGACCGCCACCCCATCCAAGCTCAAGGCCTGGATACTGTCATTGAGGGAGCCAAAGGAAATATAGCCAATGGCTGCCGGATTGCCGGCCACCACCTGGAGGACGCCGCCCGTCGTATTGAGGACATCGGCTTCCACGGTGATATTGTCGTCGCCTTGGGCATCGACTACTTTAGCCAGTTCCACAAAGGCCTGGCGCGTCCCAGACCCTGCTTCCCGGCTGACCACAATAATGGGCTGGCCGCTGACCGAGCTAGCCGCAGCTGCCTCCAAGCCAAATGGCCCAAGGGCGCCGGCTAGAAGCCCTGTCACGAGAGTCGCTAGCGCCCACTTAAGGCGCCGGCTCCCCCATTTCTTTTGCTTAAACATGATCTACTAGCCTCCTAGTTGAGCTCGACGATTTCGCCCGTATTGAGGAAGACTACCCGCTCACAAATGTTGGTTACATAGTCGCCAATACGCTCCAGGCTACCGGCCACACCCAAGTAGTCAATCCCGGCTGGAATCAACTCCCGTTTGCGCTCCATGCGCTCAGCTGTATCACGGTAGACCGCCTCCAGCAATTCATCAATTTCCTCGTCCATGAGAGCCACCTTACGGGCCTTCTTAGCGTCACGACTGATATAGCTGTCTAAGGCGTCCGCAATCATCTTCTCGGCCACTTGCGCCATGCGGGCCAGGTAGCCCTTAACCGTCTGGCTTTCTTCGTCGTGGTCTTGATTACGTAGGGCAATGGTCCCGATGGAAACCGCGTGGTCAGCAATACGTTCCAGGTCGATGCTGACATGGAGAACGGCGAAGAGCATACGCAAGTCTTGGGCTACGGGTTGCTGCAAGGCAATAATCTTGTGGGTATCTTTTTCGATTTCAGCCGTCGTGGCGTTGATTCTCAGGTCATCACTGAAGACTTCGTGTGCCAACTCGGTGTCGCTTTCGATATAGGCCTTGATGGCCTTGTTGACTGAGATTTCAGCCGCCTTACCTAGGTCTAAGAGCTTATTGTGTAAGGCTTCTAATTCTTGAACATAGTTATTACGCATAGGTCATACCTCCTCTAGATTAGCCGAAGCGGCCTGAGATGTAGTCATTGGTCCGTTGATCGTGTGGATCGGTAAAGATTTGGGCGGTGTCGCCAAATTCCACTACTTCCCCTGATAGGAAGAAGGCCGTCTTGTCCGAAATACGGGCTGCTTGTTGCATGTTGTGGGTCACAATCACGATGGCATAGCGGTCCTTGAGTTCCTGAATCAAGTCTTCGATTTTGTTGGTCGAAATAGGGTCCAGGGCTGAAGTCGGCTCGTCCATAAGTAGGACTTCAGGGTCATTAGCGATGGCTCTGGCAATGCAAATCCGTTGTTGTTGCCCCCCTGATAATTCAGTGGCATTGGAATGCAACTTGTCCTTAACCATATCCCAGATAGCCGCCCCCTTAAGGCTGTTCTCGACAATTTCATCTAGGACTTGGCTGTCCTTAATGCCGTGAGTACGTGGCCCGTAGGCAATATTGTCATAGATAGACTTAGGAAAAGGGTTGGGTTGCTGGAAGACCATGCCCACTTGCTTACGCAGTTGGGTGACATCATAGTTCTTACTATAGATATTCTTGCCGTCCAGTTCAATCAGGCCTTCTACGCGGGCGCTAGGCACCAAGTCCTGCATGCGGTTGAGGGTCTTAAGGAAGGTGGACTTGCCGCAACCTGATGGGCCGATAAAGCTAGTCACGACCTTGTCTTCCAGTTGCATATTGACGTTTTTTAGGGCATGAAAATCTCCATAATAGAGATTGAGATTGGTAACATTAAACTTGTATGGCTGAGTCATCTTAATTTCCTCCTCGGCTTAAGCGACGCCCAATGTAGCTCGATAAGCCGTTAATTGCTAGTACTAAGAGAATAATGACGGTCCCGGTCGCATAGGCTTCCTTAAGGTGAAGCCCTTCTGACGAGAGCACGTACATGTGTAGGGACAGGGTCCGAGAACTGGACATGAGGCTGGATGGCAGACCGGTCGCCGACCCTAAGGTAAAGAGCAAGGCAGCCGTTTCCCCGACAATCCGCCCGACGGCCAGAATGACCCCTTGCAGGATGGCTGGCATAGCCACAGGCAGGACGACGGTGAAAATGGTCCGTAATTTGCCGGCACCTAGGGCCAAACTCCCCATACGCAGGGAATTATCGACCTGGAGCAGTCCTTCTTCCGTCGCCGAAATAATAATGGGCAGGACCATAATGACAATGGTCAGAATCCCGGCCAAAAGAGAAAACTGGAAACGTAGGTAGATAACGAAGAAAAGCATACCGAACAAGCCATAAACAATGGACGGCACGGCTGCCAAGGTGTCCGTAGCCAGACGAATAACTTTGACTACTCGTGATTTGCGGTCAGCGTACTCTACCAGGTAGAAGCCGGTAAAGACACCAATGGGGGTGGCAATAGCCAGGGACAGGCCGACCGTAATCAAGGTCGAAATCAAAGCGGGCGTCAAGGACAGATTGTCCGTCGTGTAGTCCCAGGCGAAGAGGCTAGGCGTTAAGGCGCCAAGCCCATTCCAGACAATAAAACCTACAATGAAGGCCAACATGCCCAAGGTGAAGGCAGCCGAAGCATAAATCAGCCACTTAACCCAAGTAAGCTTTCGCATTAGTGTTTACCCCCTTTGTTTTTAACCCGGGTGAAGAAGAGGTTAATAATCAGAATGAAGACGAAGAGCACCACGGCAGTCGCAATCAAAGCTTCCCGGTGTTGGCCAGTCGCGTAGGCCATTTCCATGACGATGTTGGTCGTCAAGGTCCGAACCCCTTGGTTAAGTTCCGTTGGAATACGTGGCTGGTTGCCCGCCACCAGGATGACGGCCATGGTTTCCCCGATAGCCCGGCCAATCCCAAGGATAATGGCTGACAAAATGCCGTTTTTAGCAGCTGGCACCACGACCGTCAGGATGGCCCGCTCGTGGGTGGTTCCTAGGCCGATGGCCCCTTGATAATAGGACTTAGGGACATTACGAATGGCTGATTCCGATAACCCGATAATAGTGGGCAGGATCATAATGCCTAGCAGGAGCGAGGCTGTCACCATATTCATACCCGACCGGCCCATCAGCCGGAAGAAAGGCACGAAGATTTGGAGGGCGAAGAAACCATAGACAATGGAAGGGATGGCCGCCATCAGGTTAATGGCCGACTTGGCATAGCGATAGTAACGCTCTGGACAGTAGAAGACCATGTAGACGGCCGTCAGCACCCCGATGGGCACCCCAATCAGGATGGCGCCTCCTGTGACAATCAGGGATCCGACAATCATGGGCAGAATGCCAAACTCAGGCTGACTGGCCGTTGGCCGCCAGTTGGTCCCTGTCAGAAATTCCCAGACTCCCTGTCGCAGAATGAAGGGCAGACCCCCGGAGAAGATAAAGTAAAAGATCAGGATAATAGATAAGACCGAGATCAATGCCGAAATCAAGAAGACATACTTCATGACGGTCTCACGTAGATCACGTTTCATAGTGGTAACTCCTATAGTATTAATTCAAATATGCGAGGTCTAGACAAGCGAACTCTCTTCCATTATACACAAACTTTGACTGCCTTGCCTAGCGGGACGAAGCATCTTGTGCTTAAGTCAGCACAAGAAAAGGACCAGAAGTTAACTTCCGGTCCTTTGGCTTAGTAATAGTAATAACCTAGATCGTTCTGCTGTGGCATGACGAAGTGATAGCCTTTCTCCTTGAAGATAGGAATGAGGACATCAATGGCTTCCACTGTGGAGATGTGGGTATCGTGCATGAGAATCACCGACTTAGGTTGCAAGTGGCTCAAGACCTGCTCGATAATCATGTCCTTGTCGTGGCTCTTCCAGTCCTCGGAGTCCACGTTCCAGACAATCGACGTCATAGGTTGTAGGAGGTCTACTACCCGCTTACCCCCACTCCCGAATGGTAGGCGGTAGAGGGTTGGGGTGACACCCGTCGCTTCTTGAATGGCTTCTTGGGCGTATTGAATTTGCTTCTTAACCCCTTCATCTGACTCCTTGGCCATGTCCGGGTGGGTATAAGTGTGGTTGCCGATTTGGTGGCCGGCATCTCGCACCTTACGGGCAATCTCAGGATACTTCTCGACGAAGCCCCCCATCATGAAGAAGGTAGCCTTCACCTGGTGCTTATCTAAGACTTCCAGTAACTTCTCTGTCACTTCTGGGTTAGGACCATCGTCAAAAGTTAGACTGATCAGTTTACGGTGGTCAATGGCAGAGCCTGACAAGCCGTCTGCTAGGCTAGCACAAGACCAGAGGGCCTCAATGCTTTCCTTGGATAAGTTATCGTCGGTGGCATTTTTAGCTACTGCCTTGGCGAAGTCTTTGGTCTTATCCTTGAGTTGGTCGCTCAAGTCCTGGGCATCGGTATGAGCCTCAATCTTTTGGATATCTTGCTCGATGGCCTGGAGAGTGGCCACGTTCGTGTCCACCGTCGCTTGGTCGACGGTCGTCCCCAAGGACAAGTCACTAATCGCCGCCGTTACCTTATCTTTCAAAGTAAAGACTTGGTCGGCCTCCGCAATCAGTTCTTGGATGGCTTGGCCTAGGGCATCTTGTTTACCAACCTTAGTCACCGATTCGTTGCCAGCCACGGTCTTAACCGTCTCGGCCGTCACCCCCTCAGCTAGTTTGGCCTTGTGGTTGACTTGGTTACCTTGAATGAGGGCTTGGTCGCTAGAATAGAGCTGGCCCAAGGCTTGAATGGCTTGATAACGAGCTTCGGCCGCCTGGTAGTCCTGCATCAGTCGATAACCTGACCAGCCACCTAGAGCTTGCACCTTAGACTTAGCCGCCTCTAGCTTACTTGTTGAGATATCTTGAGCTAGGAAGTCTCGTTGTGGGCTTAGGTAGAGGTCTTGAATAGCACTTTCGGCTGCTTGGATGGCCAGGGTCGAACCCCCACGAATGAGAGGGAAAGCCACCCAGGCTAGCACTAGCACTGCGATAGCTCCCGCTAAGAGGGTCAAGCCTGTCCGGGTTGCCCGTTTTCTCAAGGCCGCTGAGTCACTGGCAGGGCTAGGACTGGTCTCTTCTGAAGGTTTAATTGGATCTTGCTTGCTTACTTGTTCTTGGTCTGACATGTCAAATCCGTCCTCTTCAACAATAATTTTTGAATTATTTTATACAAATGGTGCAACAATCCGTAAGACAGCATCCCATAGCATACCAGTCAAGGTATTACGGGTATCTGCCAGGGTGATTTGGCGAGCTTGGGCTTGAGTGGCCAGGAAGTCCGCCTTGATGGTTGGAATAACTGGATGATCGTATAACATAGCGCTCAACTCAAAGTGCAGATAGAGGGAGCGGTAGTCCAGGTTAATGGTCCCCACACTGGCCAGGCGATCGTCTGCCACAAAGGTCTTGGCATGGAGGAAGCCCGGGCTGAATTCATAAATCTTAACCCCTGCTTCAATCAAGGGACGATAGTAAGAACGGGTCATGCGGAAGACCATCTTCTTATCCGGAATACCCGGTGTCATGAGGCGGACATCCACCCCACGTCTAGCCGCCAGGGTCATAGCCGTCTGCAATTCATAGGAAATAACCAGATAAGGCGTATAGATATAGACATAATCCTGGGCAATATTGAGCATATCACGATAGACATTCTCACCTAGAGGCTCATTGTCCAAAGGCGTGTCCCCATATACTTGGACAAAGCCCTGAGAAGGATCAGCTAGTGTTAACGCCCGCTCCGCTAGGGTGTCATCTTTGAAGGTTTCATAGTTAATGTCCTTCTTAGGATAGAAGGCATTCCACATATCTAGGAAGAGCGTGGCCAAACTCCAGACACCTGGTCCTTCCAGGCGAATCAAGTTATCCTTCCAATAGCCAAAACGTTCGATTTCATTAATATATTCATCGGCTAGGTTCATGCCACCTGTAAAGCCCACCTTGCCGTCGACGACCACAATTTTACGGTGATCACGGTTGTTAACGGCCAGCGAAATCACCGGCGTAAAGGGATTGAACTGCAGGCACTTAATACCGATGGCCTCCATTTGCGCGACAAAGTCGCTAGGCAGGGTGGTTAAGCAACCAAAGTCATCATAGATTACCCGGACCTCCACTCCTTGGTCAGCCTTTTGCGCTAAGACTTCGAAGACCTGATCCATGAAGAGGCCTGGATTCATAATGAAAAATTCAAGCAATATATAGCGTTCCGCCGACCGCAAAGCCTCCAAAAGAGGCTCCAAGGCCAACTCACCCGCGGCGTAGTAATCCACTTGGGTGTCACCATAGACCGGTAAATTAGAGGTCTGTTCTATATAATAGCTGAGGCTGGCCAGACGGGAGTCCTGCTCTAACAAGTGAGGATATGCCCCTGACACAGCTTGGCCGTAATCTTTGGCCACCTGGTTGGCTACCTGGGCTGCCATGTGTCGGCTAGGCCGCTTGTTACCGAAGAGGGCATAGAAGAGCCCACCGAAGATAGGCAAAAGGCCCATTAAGATAATCCAGCTCATACGATAGGCCGGGTTCTCGTTCTTACGAATCAGGTATAAGGTCATAATAACGGTAAAGACCCGTAGCAGGGCATCCAGCACCAAGGAGTAATCGATGATGTTGAGAAAGACCGTGGCAAACCAGACTAACTGAATCAGAATCAGAAGGGTCGTTACCAGGGCCCGCCCAGTAGTAAAACGACCACGGAGTTTTTTAATCACGGTCCCCCTCCTCTGCTACCTTGCTAGCAAAGTAGTCAGCCTCGACCGCCTCCCAATGCAGGCGCTCCTCCTGACCTAAGGTTCGGATAATACGGGCTGGGTTGCCTGCCGCTAGCACATCAGCCGGTAGGTCCTTGGTGACGATCGAACCTGAAGCCACGACCGTGCGAGGGCCAATGGTCACGCCAGGATTGACCACCACATTGCCACCTAGCCAGCACTCATCGCCAATGGTGATGGGCTTAGCCAGTTCAATCACGCGGTTGCGGACGCCAGCATCCAAGGGATGAGTCGCCGTATAGAGACTGACCCGAGGCCCAAACATGACATTGCGGCCAATCGTAATCGGCGCCACGTCCAACATAATACAATCAAAGTTGGCATAGAAATACTCTCCCACTGAGATATTGCAACCATAGTCCACATAGAAGGGAGACTCAATGTGGCAGCGTTGGCCAATTGCTGAAAAGGTATCTTTGAGAATCTGATAACGAGCTTCCTTTTCCGTCCGCGACAAGGCGTTGTAACGCTCCATCGCCAAACGCCCCTTGAGGCCCAGTTGTCGCAACTCCATGTCTGATGGATCATAAGCTTGCCCAGAAATCATTCGTTCATATTCGCGCATAGTAGTATCCCCCTTCTTAAGCTACTCCCTTCTATTATACCCGATGACGCCCCTTTGAAACAACTCTAAATACCAAAAATGTGCGCTTAAATGCACACTTTTACCCCCCTCTCGCCATAGAAAAAAGGGCTGGAAGTTACCTTCCAACCCTCTTATTTTTTAGCTTATTTACCGAAAGCTTCTAAGTAACGTGCCACCACGTTTTCTACTGTGAAGCCGAATTGAGCCATAACTTGGTCAGCTGGACCTGATGCCCCGAAGCCATCAATCCCCACCGTGACGCCGTCTAAGCCGACATATTTTTGCCAACCGAAGGTTGACGCCATTTCAACAGACAGACGGTTGCGAACAGCATTTGGCAAGACAGATTCCTTGTAAGCTGCATCTTGCTCGTCGAAGCGGTTGAAGGCTGGGAAGGATACAACGGATACATCCACACCGTGTTCTTCACGTAATTTAGCTTGAGCCGCGACCGCTAAGGCTACTTCAGAACCAGAAGCCAGGAGTAAACCAGCAGGTACTTGACCTTGAGCTGGAGATGCCACGTAAGCCCCTTTACGTACGCCTTCTTCTGCCAAGGTTTGGCTATTAGCCAAGACTGGCAAGTTTTGACGAGTTAAGACTAACATACTTGGACGAGTTTGTTCTTCTAATGCAACCTTCCAAGCCACATAAGTCTCGTTAACGTCTGCTGGACGGAAGACGTTGAGGTTAGGTAAGGCACGGAAAGCAGCCAATTGTTCAATTGGTTCGTGGGTTGGGCCGTCTTCCCCAACTGCGATTGAGTCATGTGTCATGACATAGATAACTGGCAATTGAGAGAGAGCAGCCAAACGTACTGCGGCCTTGAGGTAGTCAGTGAAGACGAAGAAGGTCCCGCCGTAAATCTTAGACCCACCATGGAGGGCTACCCCGTTCATAGCAGCTGCCATGCCAAATTCACGTACCCCAAACCAGATGTTGCGGCCTGCGTAGTTGTCAGGCATGAAGTCTTGTTCTTGGCTGTTCATGGTCTTGTTAGAACCAGATAAGTCAGCAGAGCCACCCCATAGGAAAGGCACTCCTTGGCCTAAGGCTTGGATGGCCTTGAAGCTTGAGTTACGGCTTGCGTCAGCCGCTGTTTCTGGACCTACTAGTTTCAGGCCTGCATCATAGCCTTCTGGCAATTTACCTTGGAAGGCAGCGACTAAGGCAGCAGCCTTTTCAGGGTGAGCAGCCTTGTAAGCTTCAAACAACTGGTTCCAAGCTTCATTGGCTTTGGCGCCACGCGCTTGAACCTTTTCAGCGAAGACTTGTGCAGCTTCTTCTGGCACAGTGAAGGCAGGATAGTTCCAGCCGTATTTAGCCTTGGTTGCAGTCCAATCTTCTGCCCCTAAAGGAGCCCCGTGAACCTTGGCCGTCCCTTCGTTCTTAGAACCAAAACCAATAACGGTTTTGATTTCGATGATCGTTGGTTGGCTAGTGTGCGCCTTAGCTGCTTCAATGGCAGCGGAAATAGCATTCAAGTCATTGCCATCTTCCACGCGGAGATAGTGCCAACCTTGTGCTTCAAAACGGTCTTTGACATTTTCTACGAAAGCTTGCGATAAGTCCCCATCCAAGGAAATATCGTTAGAATCGTAGAGCACTACTAATTTACCTAATTGGAGCTTACCGGCTAAGGAGCAGGCTTCATAGGCTACCCCTTCCATTAAGTCCCCGTCACCACAGAGGGCATAGGTGTAGTGGTCGATCACTGGGAAGTCAGGCGTATTGTAAGTCGCGCCTAAGTGGGCTTCAGCCATGGCCATGCCGACAGCTGTCGCAATCCCTTGACCTAAAGGACCAGAAGTCGCTTCTACCCCATGCGTGTGACCCACTTCTGGGTGACCAGGGGTCTTGCTACCTAATTGGCGGAAGTTCTTCAAGTCATCAATGCTTACATCAAAGCCAGCAGTATGCAACAGGCTGTATAGTAAGGCTGAACCGTGGCCTGCACTGAGGATAAAACGGTCGCGGTTGAGCCAGCCAGAATCCTTAGCGTTAACATTCAAGTGGCCTGCCCACAAGGCATAAGCCATCGGTGCCGCCCCCATTGGTAAACCTGGGTGACCTGAATTAGCAGCCTCAATTTGGTCTACACTCAGGGTCCGTAAGGTATTGACGGCGAGTAAGTCTTTTTCATTAAACATGCGCATATCTCCTTTGCTTTGTTGCTTGCCTTTATTGTAACACGAATCGGTCGAAAATCGAACAAATTAAATGTTCGAATGCTCAAAAATCAATCGATTAACACCTGCCAACGCTCACCCGCCTGATAAGCCTCGTGGCAGAGCGCGATTTGTTGGTAGGAGCTTTTGGCTTCAAAGAGTTCCGGCAAGTCATCCGGAGCGAAAAATTCCGCCGCCAGGGTCTCGACATTGGCCTGGAAGTTTTGTGACCGGTAGTCACACTCGATGAAGCACTTGAGAATGGTTAAGGGATTATGACCTGGATTATGCAGATTACGGTCTTGGATCATAATCAGACGCTTAGCCTGACCGACGACACCCGCTTCTTCCCAAAGTTCCTTGAGGGCATTGGAAGTCAAGGTCTCCGTCACATCCATCCAGCCACCTGGCAGGGCCCAGCGCCCATCGGCTTCCTGAACTAGCAGTATCTTTCCGTCGCGCCAGACCACCGCTCGGGTATCGACCTTAGGCGTCTGATAGCCATATTCGCCATCAAAGCCTAGGTCCAGCTGCGTCCGATCCAGGTTGGACCGTTGGGCAATCAATTCCTTGGCGATGACCTGAATCCGCTCATAGCGCTCGGTATCGAAGACATCCTTGGAATAGAAGACACCCGCTAAGCCAATGGCAATGAGTTCCTTTAACAAGACCAGTTCATCCATACACCTTCTCCTCCCTCTCTACGAAAAAAGAGGCCCCAAGGGCCTCAGGGTCTTGCAAGATTAGAATGAACCTTCGTCTTGCAAACCCCGAAGAAGTTCTTGGAAGGCTTCTTCAGAATCAACTACGTGGAAGGAGGTGCTGCAGCACCCTACACCACAATGACCATCCGCATGGTCTTGTGCGGCCAATTCTTCGTCTTCGATGTTTTCGATTTCTAATGGATTATCTTTTACCATAATACCGCCTCCGGTTGCTTTTGATAACGCTATTATACCAAATTTATCAGGCCTTGTATAGAGACACGCTTAATCCGAACTAGTCAGGCCCAATCAAAAAGGGACAGGAAGTCGCCTTCCCGTCCCCTGAGTCTTATTTTCTAAATTTGGCTTCCATGCGATAAATACGGTGACCACGTGAAGAGAATTTCTCCTCATATTCAGTCATGACATTATCAGGGAAGTCTGACTGGTGCAAGTCTAACCAGACCTGTTTGAAGTAGAGCCCATACTGGGACATGCTAGCCAAGGAATACTCGAAAAGGCCTTGGTTGTCGGTCTTGAAGTGAATCTCCCCTTCTGGCACCAAAATCTCCTGGTATTGAGCCAGAAAATCAGGCGAGGTCAGACGCCGCTTGGCATGTTTTTTCTTAGGCCAAGGATCGCTGAAATTGAGGTAGACCAGAGACACTTCGCCCGGCGCGAAGTACTGGTTGAGGTTGCGGCCATCAGCGTGAAGAATCTGCAAGTTAGGTAAGTCTTCCCGGATTTGATGTTCCAAGACCGTCACGATGACACTGGTTTGAATTTCAATGCTAATGTAGTTAATCTCAGGATGGCGCTTAGCCATTTCCACGATAAAACGGCCCTTACCGGAACCGACTTCGATATGAATAGGCTGTTCCTTGGCGAAACGAGTCTGCCACTGGCCACGGAGTGTCTCCGCCTGCTGAGGCACATACTGAGGATGGGCATCCAGTTTATCCTGGGCCCAAGGTTTATGACGTAATCTCATAACTTAGAAAAACTCCTTTGGTTGATGGGCGAGGCGACGCTTATCAGCTTGCGCCCCTTGGTAGATAGACTTCAAGAGTAGGACCAACTCGTTCATACGGTCGAAGCGGTTCTCCTGGTAATAGTGTTTAATAATGAGTAGACAGTTAATCTGGCTATACCACTGGACCCGCTTATAGGTGGTGGAATCGAAGCGTAGGCCATAAGTCTTCAGCCATTGGGTCCACTCGCTAGGCCGGTAATACTCACAGAGTAGACGGCTGAGGTCGCTAAGCGGATCGGCAATGCGGACATTCTCCCAGTCCACTAGATAGAGCTGGCCATCTTCAGCTTCCAAGAAATTAAGGTGATGCAAGTCCCCATGGCAGACGCAGTAGTTAACATTATAGAAGTCGTCATCCAAGGCATCTTCCAGAGAATGAATGACTTCATTGAAAAACTGATGCTGGCAGAGAGCCACCGGCAAGTCCTTGCGGTAGAGGGCAATAAAGTCCAAGGGATAGAATAGTTGGTCTTCACTGCGCTTGAGCATCATGAGCAGGTAGTCAGATTGATGAATGGAACGAATTAATTGAATAACCTTTTCTTGGCCCATGTCCTCCCGGTTCAACAAGTGGCCATCCTTCCATTCTTGGGCCACCAGGAGATCTCCGGAATAGGTTCGCTGGGTCCACATGAGCTTAGGCGTAATCCCTTGTGCTGATAGGGCAGCAATAAAAGGCGAGGAGTTGCGCTTGAAGAAGACGCGTTCGTTATTCTTAACGCCCATATAGGCATCACCACTAGCGCCCCCGATAGGGGTCATTTGCCAGTCTTGTTCCTGTCCATCACGCATCTGGGCGCCTCCTCTCTCATAAGCATACAGTCCATTTTACCATGGAATGGACCCAGGTAAAATACTTTTCCACTAAATAGTTGATGTAAGCGATTCCGAGTTGTGGTTGACTGCCTCGCCCTACACTCAAATTTCGGTCCTAAGGCCGATGGCAGCCACCAGATCCTATGTTAGACTAAAATCGATTAAGAAAGGAGTGATTCCCATGGAAGCAAGACTTACCCAAGCATCCAATAAACAACTCAGTAAACTGATTGTATCCAACCTAGCCGGTACGCTCGGTTCTGCCATCCTGACCTTCGTCATCGGCTTGATTATCCTCAAGCACAGTGACTCAGCCCTTTACTTCGGCCTGTCCCAGGCAGTAGGACCAGTGGTTTCCCTGCTACTGCTGCCCTTTACCGGTAGCCTCGTCGATAAATACAACAAACAACACATCATTGTTTGGGCTCAAGGTCTCAGTATCCTAGCCTTGGGGCTTTTCGCCGGCTTTATCGCCACCACCCACCTAACTAGCAATCTGCTCATGGTCTTCCTGCTCTTGATTGCCCTCAAGATTTCCGACCAATTCCTGTCCACTGCTTCGATGGCAGCCGCTACCAACCTAGTTGTTGAGGAGCACGTCCATAAACTCAAGTCCATCGAACAAACCATTGGCGCTCTGTCTCAATTTATCGCGCCTATTGCTGGGGTTGCCCTCTATGCCATGCTACCCCTGGAATACCTAGTAGGGCTAGAGATTGTCTTAGAAGCCCTCGTCATTATCATTACTCTAACCCTTAACTTCCACCTCGTTGCGCATCATCAGGCGGATGCCCAAGCCTCTCTCTTCAGCCTCTTCAAGGAAGGTCTGGACTTTATCAAGGCCCACAAGAAATTCCAACATACCGTGGCTCTCTTCATGTTCATTAACCTCCTGATTACAGGGGTCATTGTGGGTATGCCTTATGTCCAAGTCAAAGTCCTCAATTTCTCGGATTTTTATTATGGCATCTCAGAAGCCGCCCTCAGCCTAGGCTTTATCTTGGTGGGGATTTATCTTTCCACTCGTAAGACCGTCCGCTATCCACTTCTGCTAACCTGGAAATCCATCTTAGTCATAGGTGGTTTGATTGCTCTGACGGGCGCTTTTCTCTTGCTCCCCCTGCCGACAGATGCCTTCTTTGTCATCTTCCTTCTAATCAATTTTATCTTTGGTGGCTTCTCAACAGCTATTAACATTCCCATGATGACCTGGCTCACTCAGGTAGTACCGACTCACTATCAAGGCCGGATTTTCAATATTGTTACGACCACTACCCAACTCCTAACACCCCTCGGGATGGTGGCCTTCTCCATCGGCTTTGACTACTTGCCAGCTAGCCTGCTCTTCCTCTTATGCGGCGCCATTATGGTAGGCGTGACCGCCTACTGGCCTCGCTTCTGCAAGGTCAACATCTTGAGCAACCAATTAGAAGACTAACCTCAACTAAGACCAAGCCACTAGCCAAGCTAGTGGTTTTTGCATATTAAAAAGGACTGGAAACATCTTCCAGTCCTTTACTCTCTTATATATCTAAGAAACGACGGATTGAGCGGCCTGCCCCTAGGCGGCCTAAGACAATCCCAATCACTAGGAGTCCTGCTCCAACATAGGCCATGATTGGCATGGTGGCTACTAGCTGGAGATTAGCTAGACCTAAGAAGCCTGGCAAGTAGCTATGCGCTCCTTCGTAGATACCATACAAGGCACCAAAGGCCAGAAGGCCCGAAATCAAGCCAATATAGGCTCCTTCATATTTGAAAGGTGCACGAATGTAACGCTTGGTTGCCCCTACTAGGCGCATAATCTCGATTTCTGTGCGGCGGGCCAAAATAGTCAGACGAATAGTGTTTGACACCAGGAGTACCGCAAAGACAACGAAGATCGAGGCCAATACGGCGAGGACAATCCGCACTGCATTGATATTGCCCAGAATGGTCTCAACGTCTGTGGAACCATAATTGGCAGCTTCTACCTTGGCTAGCTTACGAATATCCTGGGCTACCTTGTCTAGGTTTTCACCCTTATCAACTGAGACCACATAAACGTTATTGAGGGGGTTCTTATCCCCTTCAATGACATCGAAGTCAGAGGTGATGGTCTTCTTATAGTGCTCTAATTCCTCATCCTTACTGCGATAGACCACATCCGTAACATGCTCCAGGCCTTGAATCTGCGTCTTGAGTGTGGCTTCTTCTTCTGCCGTCGCAATGCGGTCAATCAGCACCCGTACCTGGAAAGTCTGTTCGATATTGCGAGTCGCTTCATTAATGTTAGTCCAAATTAAGACGAAGCTCCCAATCATAATCAAGGTTAAGGTCATGGTGAAGATGGACACCAAGGTCATGAGTCCGTTACGGAAGAGGTTACGGAAACCGTCACGAATATGACGGAAGAAACTTCTAATGGCTCTCATGGTAATCCCCCTTCCGGTCATCGCGGACAATCCGACCACCTTCTAGCACCACTACCCGGTGTTGGAAGTGGTCCACTAGGGTATCGTTATGGGTCCCCATCAAAATGGTGGTTCCCCGACGATGAATGGATTCTAGGACACGATGAATGCCCATGGCTGTCTCAGGGTCCAAGTTACCAGTTGGCTCGTCCGCAATTAAAATAGCTGGACGGTTGGCAATAGCCCGAGCAATGGCCACCCGTTGTTGTTCCCCACCTGATAACTCATTTGGATAGGATTTAGCCTTATGGGATAAGCCCACTAATTCTAAGACTTCCTTGACCCGGGCTTTAATAGTCCGGCCACTCTCGCCCGTTACCTCTAGGGCATAGGCGATATTTTCGTAGACGTTCAATTTAGGCAGCAACTTGAAGTCCTGGAAGACTACCCCTACCGTCCGGCGCAAATGTGGCACTTGGCGTTCCTTGAGCTTATTGAGGTTAAAGTCCCCTACCCGGATAGTCCCGCGGGTCTGCATTTCTTCACGATAAAGTAACTTCATCAGGGTCGACTTACCGGAGCCACTTGGCCCAATCAAGTAGACAAACTCCCCTTTGTCAATGAAGAGGTTGATGTCACGGAGGGCAATGGTCCCCTTGTCATATTGTTTGCTGACACGTTGTAATTGAATCATCTGGTCACCTTCTTTCTCTCTCTTTTTCTAAAATTAGTCACTTTAAGTCTACCACATCTCCTCGTCCACTGGGTCACAAGGAGATGTCAATTGTGTATCAGGAGGCAGAATCGCCCATTTGCCATTTGAGATAGGCATCGATAAAGCCGTTGAGGTCGCCGTCCATGACAGCCCCCGTGTTGCCGACTTCGTAGCCAGTCCGGTGATCCTTAACCATGGCGTAAGGGTGGAAGACATAGGAGCGAATCTGGGAGCCCCAGGCAATGTCTTTTTGTTCCCCTTTGAGGGCGGCTAATTCCTTAGCCTTGTTCTCTTCCTCTAATTGGTAAAGCTTAGCTTTGAGCATGGCCATGGCTAAATCCCGGTTCTGGAACTGGGAACGCTGGGACTGACTCTGAGTCACAATACCGGTTGGAATATGGGTAATCCGAATAGCTGAGGAAGTCTTGTTGATGTGCTGACCCCCAGCCCCTGAAGCCCGATAGGTATCAATCCGCAAATCATCGGGGTTGATGTCAATCTCAATGGTGTCATCCAACATAGGCGTCACTTCTACCGAAGCAAAGGAAGTATGGCGCCGGCTGTTGGAGTCAAAAGGCGAAATCCGCACCAAACGGTGTACCCCTTTCTCTGACTTGAGGTAGCCATAGGCATTGTGGCCTTCGATTTCCAAGGTCACACTCTTAATACCCGCTTCTTCCCCGTCTTGGTAATCCAAGACTGTTACCTTGAAGCCCTGCTTATCCGCCCAACGCTGATACATACGCAGTAGCATACTGCCCCAGTCCTGGGATTCGGTCCCGCCAGCCCCTGGATGAATTTCCAGAATGGCATTATTGGCATCATGAGGTCCCGACAGGAGCAACTTCATCTCGTAGGCATCTAAGTCCTCTTGGACTTGGGCAACCTGACCTTCAGCTTCAGCCAAGATATCGGCATCTTCTGTTTCTTCATAGAGCTCAAGGGCCACTTCAATGTCCGCTACACCTTCTTCCAAGGCATGAATGGTCGAGTAAGTCTCCTTAGCTAAGTTAAGTTGGCTGATAATTTTCTGAGCCTTTTCGTTATCATCCCAGAAATCAGGCGCCGACATCTGATGTTCGTAGTCGGCAATATCTGCTTCTAAAGCCTCTAAGTCAAAGAGACCCCCTGAAGCTAGCTAATTGGTTATTGGCTTTGTCAATGAATTGACGAATTTCATATAATTCCATAATCAACGCTCCTTCGTTTAGTCAATCACCTTATTGTACCACGCAAAACCTAGTGGGACAATGGTAAAAGGCCCCAGCAGGGGGCCTATGCCTTGAGTTGTGCCTAGTTTTAAACTTCTAAGCGCTGACGCAACTGGTCGGCCAAAGCGCCCAAAGACGCCCGGCGACGGTCCAAGTCAGCTTGTTGGCGGTCTAAATCTGCTAGTTCTTCCTCTACAACCGTCAAATTCTCCCGCCATTGAATCTCGGTCCCGCAAGCTGCCTCATGCAATTCCTTAATGCGCTTAATGGCCTTGACCGATAAGCCTAAGGCCCGAAGTTCCAAAATATTAGTCAAGGCCGCCTCATGCTCAGGTAACCACTGATACTTGCCCGCCACCTTATCTGGCGCCACAAGGCCTTCTTCAATATAGAATCTCAGGGTGTCGCGACTGACCTGGTATTTGGCTTCAATCTGACCCGTCTGCAACATTTTGGTCTCCTCCTCTTGACAGGGGCTTAGCCCCTCAGGTTTTACTAGAGATAGTAACCTACAAGGAGGTCCTATCATGAAAATTATCTTACTCAGTCTCTTCGTCCTCTACGCCCTAGCCATGCTAGGCGCTAGTCTTTATAGCAGGCGCCCCGGTCTGGCTTGGCTGACCGGGCTTAATGTCTTTTGCGCCTTGAGTCTCATGGCAGCCAGCCTAGCAGCTTGCTTTGGTTGGCTGTCGCACGGGCCTGCCTGTTTCGGGCTAGGGCTAGCCTTGCTCAGCCTCATGGTCTGCGCCCCACTCAACGGCCATTATCTATTCGGCCGCATCCAAGCACGTCATCTCCTCATTCGTGGTAGCTTGTCTCTAATTCTCTGGCTAGCCTACTGGCTAAGCTAAGCAAAAGAGCCGGACTTTAGGAATCCGGCTTTTTTTGGTCTTACCCTAGCAAGTCCCGCAATTTATCGAAGGTCTTACCATTACGGATGGTAATCTGCGGATAGAAGTCCTCCTTGAGCAGGTACTTGTGGTAGGAGGTCTTGAGGTATTCACTTTCCGTGTATTTGCCCCAGAAGACCGCCCGGTCACCAAAATGAACCACTTCATCGTGTAGGGGCATGGCCTGAATGCGAGCCTTCATGTCCTCATAATCCACCTGGTCTGTGTAGAAAAGGACATCGCGACGCGCCAAGGGCTCCTGCCACCAATCTGGCACTTGTGCGGCATCTTCCAAGTAGGCATCACGACTTAAGATTACATGATAAATGATAAAGGGATAAGTCGCCAACATGTCACCAATCTTAGCCTTGATGCGCTCCAGAGGCTCCTCCGTCTCGAAAAAGGCATTTCCACTATTGATGTAGGTAGTGACTGCTTCATAACCCAAAGCCTCAATCTGAGCTCTGAGTTCACTCATCACCACCTTGTTCTTGCCACCAACATTAATTCCGCGAAGTAATAAAAGGTATTTCATAAATTTCAAGTCACTCCCTATCTGGCTCCTATTATAGCATAGTTTAGTGCTTGGAGGCCTATTATGCGCATAATAAACCTCGCTCCTATGTTTCAGGAGCGAGGTTGTCTTTTATTGCAGTTGCAAGATACCGTAATAAACAAGTAGCTGTATGACACTTACAAATAGGTTATTCCCAATATGGAGGGCGATGGAATCGATCAGCTGATTCCGACGACGGAAGCTGAGGTAGAAAATAAAGCCCATGCCACCATAGATAGCCCATTCGAAGAAGGTGCTAGAGCCATGTAAATAACCGAATATCACAGACGACACCAGGCCAGCCAACCAACCAAAATTCCCCTTACTACAGAAGAGTTTCTTGAAGTAGCCACGGAAGGCGAGTTCTTCGCTAATCGGTCCAATTACCGAGATAACGAAATAGGCAATCCATAGGCTGGGTTCAGTTGCTAATCCTAATACGTTGCCTAAGGATACATCATTGGCCGTTTTTTGTTGATAAGCTTGCATCATACTGTAGACCAGGATAATCACTATCCGCATCGCAATGGTAGAGACAAGCGCAATTCCCAAGTCTTTCCAGCCGAACTTGAGACGTTCACCGGAAAGCTTGTAATAGAACTTGAGACTGATAGCAGTGAAGATAATCCCTCCTGCTAAGGCAGCCAACATCAAGTAAGTCTGTTGATCTCCCACGACTTGAGCCATTAAATTGAAAACGACAACCTGTGGTAACAAGCTGAACATAATAGCTAGGAAGCCCAGGACAATGGCTGGTGGCCAGTAATACCATTTATGTCTTAGCAGGCCAACTGCCTCGGCTCCACGGACTTGGACGGCTAGGCGATGCCAGGCCACTATCCCAATCATAGCTGCGACTGCTAGCAAGATAGCGGTCAGGAAGAGGGCGTGAAGATAGCCTGTTTTCTCAGGCAGATTCATCAAGAGCACATACTCTCCCACGACCAGACCAATGGTCACAATATAACCTAACAGCATCAACATACTCCGTACCCAGGTGCTGCCTCGACTATAGAGTTCGGAGACATTGGACCATTGGGTGACAGGCTCCAGATAATCCTTACTGTAGGACCAGCTAGACCAAGCTAGGCTGACCACCAGCCAGGTTAAGATTAGGCAGCCGATGACCCACCACTCCATGCCTACGAAGAGGCAGAGGCCAATCAATATGGCCAGCGCCAGTGGGCTTTGCAGACCAACTAATAACCAGAATTTTTTCTTGAGATAGCCCATTAAATCCACTGGCAGGGTCTTGATATAGGCCAGATTGTCCTTTTCCAAGGAATGGCCCATCATAGCTAGGCCACCATAGCCGGCGTTAAAGCCAGCAATAAAGATTACCAGGAGCATAAGGGGCGCTAGGTAGCGAGCCTGCACCAATTGAGCCAACAGTTCTGGTTTTTCTGACAAGCCCCCTAGGATGACAATCAGGAAGATATAAGGGAAGACACTACTCATCAGGATGGCCTGCATGAGCACCGATCCCTCACTTACCAGTCGCCAAACATAGGTTTTAACCCAGGATAGACGTCCCTGACCATCCAAACTATAGATACGGCTCTTACGCTGACCTATGCCAGATTGGCTAGAAGTTGTTAGGGCTGCTTCGTAAAATTGTGGCACTACTTGAAGCCGCAAGAGGATTTGGAGTGCCCCTAAGGCTGCTAGCCATGGCAAAATCCCTAGCCAGGCGCCCATTTGTCCTGGATTCATCACCAGGTCATAGAAAGGCATAAAAATCTGTGCTAGGCCAGATAGATTACTTAGGTCATCCCGGCTGCCATTGATTTGGAAGACAGCCCAGAAGGTGATAATCATCACCAAAGCCATAAGCAGATTGGAGGCTAGTTGCTTATGTTGACGGAAAACTGTTGTTTTGGTCAAATAATGGGCTAGCACAATCAACAAAGAAATGATAGTAGCCAAAATCAAACTAAAGCCTAGCAAGGCTAGCGGCAAGGTCAAGACCAACAAGCCGGGACTCTGAATGGCTAAGAGGATAAAGTAGCAGAGGACTGGCAAGATGGTAAAGAGAATGACCATCAGAGCCGACAAGAGCTTAGCCAGCATAATTTCGCCCTCGGTATAGGCGTAAGGCCGGTAAGCTTGTAGGTCGCCACTTTCATAGAAGACATTGTAGAAGGTCATAAAGCCCTGTCCCAGCATCATGAGCACGAAGACGGAAACAATCACCGTAAATCGAATGGGTGCCCCTGCCAGTTGGAAGAAGCCATTCATAAAGCAAAAGAGAAAGACATACAAGGCTCCCACTAGCAGGTACTGGCGGAAGAGAATCATGGGTACATCCAGTTTCTTATTGGGATTGGCGGCCTGCTTTTGACGGTAGCGAGTAAGGGCGCTGGCCTGACCCGCATAGAGGATGTTGACCTTCATCAGTTGCCATATCATCTTAAGACGCATGAGACTCGCCTTCTTCCTTACGCCCTGCCAAATTCAGATAGATGGCTTCCAGGCTTTGGTCGGGATGTTCCGCCTTGAGCTCTCCCACGGTTCCGTAGAAGATAAGTTCCCCCTTCTTAAGGATAGCCAGGCGATCACAGAGCTGCTCGGCTACTTCTAGCACGTGGGTAGAAAAGAGAACGGTCTTACCCTTGTCTGCATGGGCCCGCATGAGTTGCTTTAGGTCAAAAGCAGCCTGAGGATCCAAACCGGTCATGGGTTCATCGAGCACCCAAATGTCAGGGTCAGACAAGAGAGCGCCAATGACGAAAACTTTCTGCCGCATACCGTGCGAGAAGGTCTCAATGACTTCATAACGGTGGTCGGCAAAATCAAAGAGCTTAAGCAAGTCCACCAAACGACCTTCATAATCCTTGCTAGTCATACCGTAAGAAGCAGCCACCAAGTCCCAGAATTCTTGAGCCGTCAGGCGTAGGAAGAGGTCTGGCGAATCAGCCACATAGCCAATTTTTTGCTTGATTCTTAGCCGGTGACTAGCTAAGTCGAAGCCATCGACTAGGATTTTGCCTGAAGTCGGGTTAATGACGGAGACCAGGGATTTGATGGTGGTGGATTTACCGGCCCCATTATGGCCGATTAGGCCGACAATTTGGCCTTCTTGGATGCTAAGGTTGTGATTTTTGAGGGCTTGAGTGGCCCCGTAAGTTTTAGAGACGTCTTGGAATTCAATCATGGGAATTACCTCCTAATCTGCTGATTACTTCTTATTTTTTCTCTGTTGCCAATAAACAAATACGAAGAAACTAAGGCCTAGAATGAGGCCAATGCTAATTCGCAGGGTCGAATCCATCTGAATGAGGGATTCCTGCCAGTAACCCATGCCGCGAGACAGGGCGATGGCAATCAGGCCCATACCTGCCAGAATGGCTAGCCATCTTAGATAGTTAGTTTTCATGGTCGTCCTCCTCTTGACTAGACTCTAGGTCTTCTTCTAGGCCAGCTTGGCCATCTCGCAAACGCCGACGTCCTACTGTGTAGGTCACAATCCCGAAGAAGACCCCTCCTAAGGCATTAATGATAATGTAGCGCCACTGGGTCAGATGGGCCATGCCATCTTCACCCAAGACGGCCCCAATAGCCGCTAGGGAAAAGTGCATCCAAACAGCGAAGAAGATTCCCGCCTTAAGGGCTGACCAGACTAAGTCTTTGAGGGCTTGCTGGACCTTGTTAGGTTCAACTTCTAAGGCATCTAGCTTGAGGCGATGAACCTTAGTCGCCACATAGGTGTTGAGCCCTAGTAGAACCAAGAGATTGCAGCCAATCATGCCCCAAAAGGCCCACTCGGGTTGGAAGAACCAGAGAAAATAGGCTGCGACGTTGGCCAAGCCAAGATAGGGCAGCAAGATAAGATAGGCCTTGTTGCCAATCTTATTGATTTCGGCCATGCGATATTCGTCTAAGTTCTGTACCCCGTAAAAGCGGCGGATCCAGTTCTCCCAGCTAAATTTCTTATGCTTGTGTGGTTGATTCATGCAATTCGACCTCCCAGAATAAGGTATTCAAGTCTGTCTCGAGCGCATAGGCTAGCTTGAGGCAGAGATCCAAGGATGGATTGTACTTGTCATTTTCGATTAGGTTAATGGTTTGTCGGGCGACCCCAACCTCTTTGGCTAGGGCTAATTGTGAGAGTTTCCGGCTCTG
This sequence comes from uncultured Abiotrophia sp., assembly GCA_965245735.1. Lineage (GTDB taxonomy): Bacteria > Bacillota > Bacilli > Lactobacillales > Aerococcaceae > Abiotrophia. Next base: position 101,937 of record CBDFAX010000002.1, read on the forward strand.
ACGTAGTTCTCGCACGCGGTTCATAGCACGCCTTCTTTCTTGTGTGTCACATATATGTTACACATAGTATAGACCTTCTGGGAAGATATGTCAACTATATATGACATATTTTTTAGAAGCTGGGCATAAGACGCAAAAAAATCCCATTATATCATATATGATATAATGGGATTTTTGATTATGCGTTAACTTGTTCGCGCTCCAAGTTTTGACGGATTTGTGACTTCATAATGAAGCGTGTCACGTCAAACTCGATTTCAGCAATCATTTCTTGGAAACGTTCGTAACCTTCTGTTTGGTATTCAGTCAATGGGTTGGTTTGAGCGTAAGCCCGCAAGCCGACCCCTTGGCGTAGGTGATCCATCATATCGATGTGATCAGTCCACTTGCTGTCTACCACACGTAAGATAATCACTTTCTCGAATTCCAAGACTTGTTCTGGACCATAGAGCATGTCCAACTTGCTTTGGAAGACCTTCATAGCTGTGCCGTAGAGGGTTTCAACTAATTCCTTAGCAGACTTGCCTTCTAAGTCTTGCAAGCTTAATTGTTCTGGGTTGACAAGGTTAGCGTGGGCGTAGTCTAAGAGGCCACGGTAGTTCCAGTCTTTCTTGTCGCCTTCAGTCACCGCTTCAACTTCGCGGATAATGGTACGTTTAATCATGCCTTTGACTGCGTCAGTTAAGTTGTCAGTTTCGTTGATGACTTGTTGACGTTGGCTATAGATAACTTCACGTTGCTCACGCATTACTTCGTCATATTCCAAGACGTTCTTACGTGTATCGTAGTTGTTCCCTTCGACGCGTTTTTGCGCAGATTCTACTTGGCGAGAGAGGAAGCGGCTGGTAATGGCCATATCTTCCATCTCTTCATCCGTCACATTGAGACGTTCCCACATGGCTTTGATTCGGTCAGAACCGAAACGACGCATGAGGTCATCTTCAAGAGATAGGTAGAATTGGGAAGCACCTGGGTCCCCTTGACGACCTGAACGACCACGGAGCTGGTTATCAATACGACGAGATTCGTGACGTTCAGTCCCGATGACGCAGAGACCACCTAATTCCTTAACACCGTGACCTAACTTAATGTCAGTACCACGACCGGCCATGTTGGTCGCGATGGTAACCGCACCACGTTGGCCCGCTTGCATAACGATTTCCGCTTCCTTGAAGTGGTTCTTAGCGTTGAGGACTTCGTGAGGAATGCCTTCCTTGGTCAAGAGATTAGATAGGTATTCTGAGGTTTCAACGGCAACCGTACCAACCAAGATTGGTTGGCCCTTGCTGTGGCGTTCCTTAATGTCAGCCACCACTGCCTTGAATTTAGATTTAAGACTTGGATAGAGTTGGTCTGGCGCATCCACCCGTTGTACTGGACGGTTGGTTGGAATGACGACTACGTTCATGCCATAGATTTCGCGGAATTCTTCTTCCTCGGTCTTGGCTGTCCCGGTCATCCCTGACAACTTCTCATACATACGGAAGTAGTTTTGGAAGGTGATAGTCGCCATAGTCTTAGACTCATCTTCGATTTCAACGTTTTCCTTAGCTTCGATGGCTTGGTGGAGACCGTCAGAGTAACGACGACCGTCCATGATACGACCCGTAAATGGATCGACAATCTTAACCTTGCCTTCGTCAACCACGTAGTCGATGTCATGCAACATAATGTAGTTAGCACGCAAAGCTTGGTCAATGTGGTGAACCAAGACAGAGTTGTTGACATCGTAGAGGTTTTCCAGACGGAAGACACGTTCAGCCTTGTCAACCCCTTGGTCAGTTAGGGAGATGGTCTTAGAAGTCAAGTCAATAGTATAGTCTTCTTCAGCCTTCAAGCCTTTAGCGAAGTAGTCTGCCCGAGTGTAGAGAGCCGTTGATTTCTCAGCTTGGCCAGAGATAATCAGTGGCGTACGCGCTTCATCGACTAAGATGGAGTCTACTTCATCGACTACCGCAAAGTGCAATGGGCGTTGTACCATTTGCTCCTTGTAAACCACCATGTTATCACGGAGGTAGTCAAAGCCTAATTCGTTGTTAGTTGAGTAGGTGATGTCGCAGTTGTAAGCTTCACGCTTCTCAGCAGCTGACATGCTGTTGAGGTTGAGCCCGACTGTCAAACCTAGGAATTCGTAGACAGCCCCCATTTCCTTGGAGTCACGAGTTGCTAAGTATTCGTTAACGGTCACGACGTGAACCCCTTTGCCAGTTAGGGCGTTAAGGTATACCGGCATGGTTTCGGTCAAGGTTTTCCCTTCCCCGGTACGCATTTCGGCGATGTTACCGCCATGGATGACAATCCCACCTTGGATTTGGACGCGGTATGGGAAGAGCCCCAAGACACGACGGTCCGCTTCACGCACAACAGCGAAAGCTTCTACCAAGAGGTCGTCTAATTTAGTGCCTGCTTCCAGGCGTTTCTTAAATTCAGCCGTTTGGGCGCGTAATTCTTCATCGCTCATGGCTTTGTATTTGTCTTCTAACGCCATGACTTGATCGGCAATACGACCTGTCCGGCGCAATTCTGCTTTATCATTTTCAACGAGGTTTCTTAGAAAATTAGCCATTAATAATCTCCTTTGTTTATCTACATCATAAGTTATGCCTAATGCATCTATTCTATTATAGCAGAATCCGTGCAGAATTTGAATGTTTTTATCCCAAAAAATGAAAAAAAGCCCGACTGGACTTCTTTCCTGCAAAGATTGGATCTAGCGCCCTAAATAATAGCCCGTCAGTATCCAGCCAAACAAAAAAGGCGAGACCAAGGTCTCGCCTTTTCAAAATCAACTTTAGCTTAGAGTTCTGCTGTCTCAATCAAGCCATAACGGCCATCTTTACGACGATAGACAATGCTGAATTCTTCTGTTTCTGCGTCTGTGTAGACGAAGAAGTCATGGCCCAGCATGTTCATTTGTAATACCGCTTCTTCGCTGCTCATTGGTTTTAGGCTAATGCGTTTTGACCGCACGATATCTAGCTCAGGTTCTTCGCTAGCAGGTTCACTTGCCTGGTTGAGGAGCGCATCATAAGCCCCTGCATCACCATGAACTTCGCGATATTTACGGTGAATTTTTGTTTTATGTTTACGCACTTGGCGTTCGAGTTTATCCACCACCAGGTCAATACTTGCATATAAATCTGGGTTGGTTTCTTCCGCACGCAACACTAGGAAGGAGAGCGGAATGGTCACTTCGGCTTTAGCTGTCTTGTCGGGATATACCTTGAGGTTAACGTAAGCCGTCGCATCTGGCGCATTGTCGAAGAAACGCTCTAACTTGCTGACTTTCTTCTCTGCATAGTCACGGATGGCTTTGGTCACTTCAATATTTTCTCCGCGTACATTATAGTTAAACATAACCGAATCCCTCATTTCTGTTGGTGATTAATAGGGTTAATCCCGGGATCTTAATCCTATTGTCAAGCAGTTTATCTTCTGCTTATGCTTATTATAGCATACCCATCCTAAGATTGAAAGCGGAAACACTCAATTATTTTTCTGCACGCCCTTCACGGAATAAAGAAAAGGAATAGAGGGGGATTTGCCGAATTTTTGCTACAGGATATAACAAGGATTTGGCCCGCAAGAGGGTGCTGCCAGTCGTGTAAACATCATCAAAGAGCCACCATTCGCCCCCAGGCAAATGAGCTAACACCTCCTCCTTGAGGGCAAAAACTTGGCCCAGCGCTAGGCGTTGTTGCCGGCTCTTGCTAGCCTGCTTGACCCCATCCCCCACATAGTCAAAAGGACAAAAAACCTTCAAACCTGCTACTTCTAAGAGCTGGCGTGTGGCATGAAATTGCCTTTGGGCTAAACTGGCTGGCGATGAGGGCAAGACCAACCACTGGGCTTTTGGATGTTGATTTGCAAAGGCCCGCAAGCACTGAGCAGGTGCCTGGGCCTGACGAATATCCCCTAAGTATTTGTAGCTGTGGAGCCACTGGCGCAAGGCTCCTTGATAGGGACAGAGGGCCTGGTGATGAATCAAGTCAATGGGATAAGTGCTGAGCCAGGCCTGACATTCTTGACAATAGGCATGTTGATCCTGCCAGATAGCCACGGCATGATAGGGATCCTGAGCCTCCTGAGACAAGGCCCGACCACAGCCCCAGCAAATGACCTGGCCTTCAATTCGAGTCTGCCAGAGATCTTGGCAGGCGCGACAGAGGACCGGCTCCGACAAGGGACCCCAAGCTAGGTAGTCCCAGATGGTCGGCCCCTGATGGCAGGCTTCTTGGCACATGATACACTTCAAACTTTCCACCTCCTAGTTGGCCCGCAAGAGCCCGCGCGCCTGAGCCGTCTGATTGAGGGCGCTAAGTTGCTGGATGGCCTGACGCATGGCACGGCTTTGCCCCTGATGCAACCACCAAAGGGCGCCTGTCGGCTGGTCGGCGCTCCGCCCTACCCGCCCGCTCATTTGCATGAGACTGGCTCGCGTATAGAGTTCATCATCCGCCCCCAGAATACAGACCTGGCAATGAGGCAAAGTCACACCCCGCTCTAAAATGGTCGTGGTCACCAATAAATCCAGCCTGCCTTGTCGTAGCGCCGTTACCTTGTCCTGGCGCTTAGGGTCACTGGCATGAACTGAGCTTAGCGCCAGATTCGGCAGCAAAGGCTTCAAAAGGCGAGCACAGGCCTGGGCTTGCGGAATGTGGGGCACAAAGAGTAATTTGGGGCCCTCTAGATGGCCGAAGCGTTGCAAAATTTGCTTAAGCGGCTTAATCAAGCGACCGGCTGCTAAGCCCTTAGGCCAGTCCCCCACCCACTGCAACTGCGGCAGGGGTAAGGGGTGTCCATGATAGCGAGCCGGCAGTTGGTGGCAGACCAAGCGCCCCGCCTCCCAGTCAGACAGGAGCCGGTCATCCGGCGTGGCGGTTAGATAAACTAATAAGCCACCCGGCTTAAGGGCTCGCCTTACTGCCTCATGCAGGGCACGAGAATCCACATAGGGAAAGGCATCCACCTCATCTACAATCAAGCAATCAAAAGCCTGATAAGCACGTAGCAGTTGGTGCGTTGTCGCCAGTGTCAGCGGCTTGAGCTCATATCGATCCTGGCTCCCCCCATAGAGAACCTGACAGTCTAAGCCAGCAAAGGCTGCCTTAAGCCGAGGCGCCAGCTCTAAGCAGACATCAATTCGGGGCGAGGCCAGACAGACTCGGCCTCCATCCATGAGCACCTGCTCCAACAAAGGAAAAACCAACTCGGTCTTGCCGGCGCCTGTGACCGCCCAAACTAATTGTGGTCGCCGCTCCTGGCCTCGCCAGGTTTCAACCAGCTTCTGAGCAATTTCAGCCTGACTTGGGGTCAACTCTCCCTGCCAAGTCAGCGGAGTCTGACTCAGGGGCCTTCCGGCTGGAGCCGGCTGACAATAAAGCCTCTGGCCTGACATGACTCGACCTAGAGATAGGCAGTCCAGGCAATAAGTCCTAGGCTGACCGTCCAGTCCCTGGAAGGTCCAAAACTGACGCGGATCCTGGTTGCCACAACGGCCGCAGACCCAAGGCGGTCCCGTCAGGGCAGGCTTTGAAGGCAGACTAGCTAGCCAAGTTTCCAGCTTTTGTCCCCTTGCATCCGTCGCCTTCCACACTTCTTGGACTTCTGTCTGGGTCAAACAGCGACCTGCTAGATAATCCTGAACTACCATTTCCATCCCTCCCTCTATAAATACCCAAAAGAGGGAGCCTTGGCACTTTTTTCCTTCTAACATTTTGATGACAAAACAAAAAGACTAGAACCTTAGGTCCTAGCCTTGATTATGTTAGTCTTGTTGTTCAACGAATTTCCAACTTGGGTGGATGGTGTTCATTTCTTGTGCGATGTTGAGACAGTGGTCGCCAATGCGCTCGAAGTCGGTCAGAATCTTAGCAAAGTGGACGCTGTTGCTAGTCCCACAAACCTTGCTCTTAAGCCGCTGGATTTGCATGCGTTCGAAGCTTTCGTAGGCTTGGTCGATTAATTGTTCCTGGTTGTTGACTTCTTCCAGGTTGTCACCTACGGTCTCCTTGAGCTGGTCTAAGATTTCTAGGGCCAAGCGTGACATGGTCGCCAATTCTTCCCGCGCTTCTTCAGACAGGTCGTGCTTGCTGTCATGAATTAGGAGCAGACGCTCCATAATGTTAGTGGCGTGGTCGCCTAGCCGCTCCAGGTCAGAGGCAATCTTGACATATTCACCACTCTGCAAGTTGGCGTCATGAGTCAGAGACATGGCCGCATATTGAACAATCTGTTGGTTGAGCTCGTCGATATCTTGCTCGCGACTCTTTAATTCCGCTACCTTGTCTTCAATCTCGGACGCATTATAGAGGCTGAAAGCCAAGGCCACATTTTGGCGTACTAGGCCCAACATATTCATGACTTCCTTGTAGAGTTGCGCCCCCATCATGGTGGTCAAACCAACATGGTATTCTTGATTGAAGATGTTGAAGTCCAAGTGACGAACCACACTCGGTGCTGGCTCTTGTGGCAGGTCCGGCAGGAAAACATAGGTCAGACGCACTAATTGAGCCCCGAATGGCAAGAGCAGGAAGGTAGTCACCACGTTGAAGATAGTATGAACGTTGGCGATTTGGACTGGCACATTGCCTGGCGTCAGGCCTTCCATCCAGTGAACAAATGGTGTTGTCATACTAATAGCCACGAAGATGACCGTCCCAATGACATTAAATAAGAGATGGATTAAGGTCGCCCGCTTGGCATTACGCTCGGAGCCAATCGAAGCCAGAATGGCGGTAATACAGGTCCCGATATTTTGCCCGAAGAGGACATAAATGGCACTTGGCAAGGTGACCACGCCACTGAGGGCCAAGGTCTGCAAGATCCCGACCGAGGCTGAACTGGACTGAATCACCGCGGTAAAGATAGCCCCGACGGCAATCCCTAGCAATGGATTCTCAAATTTAGCCAAGAGACCAGTAAATTCTGGCATATAGCGGAGTGGCTCCATGGATTGGGACATGTGCTCCAGCCCCATGAAGAGCATACCAAGCCCAATTAGGACTTGGCCCACTGCTGCGGAGCGGCCTTTGGCGGCAAACATAGCTAAGAGAACCCCAGCGAAGAGAATAAGCGGCGCATAGGCCGAGAAATTCAAGGCAATCAACTGCCCGGTAATGGTGGTCCCGATATTGGCCCCCATGATAATCCAGACCGCACTTTTGAGGTCCATCAAACCTGAGTTAACGAACCCAATGGCCATAACCGTGGTTGCGGAAGAAGATTGAGTCAAGGCAGCGACTAAGGCACCGACCCCTACCCCGATGAAGCGGTTAGCGGTCAATTTCTCCAGAATCTGCTTGAGACGACTGCCGGCAGCCGTTTCTAGCCCTTGAGACATGAGGGTCATCCCGAAGAGGAAGAGCCCCAAACCACCCAAGAGGCCGAAAATATTCGTTAATGCCATGTGATAATTCCCTTTCTTTCAATAGACACGATGATTTCAACTATCTATAGTATAGCAAGACTTGTTGGGAAAAAAAAGAAGAAATTAAAAGCAAAAGAAAAAGCGGCTAGGACGCTTATCCTAGCCACTTTTATTAGTTTAAATTCGCCCTTAGTTAAGACTAAGCATGACGACGCTTAGTCCCCCATAAGATACCCAAGCCTGTCATAGCCATGAGGCCAGCTAAGGCTAAGGAGAAGGTCTCAGCAGAACCTGTCTTAGGTAGGTCCTTCTTACCTGGATCTTCAGGACGTTTTGGTTGATGGGTATTGGTCAAGGTCACTTGATTTATCCCCGTTTGACTGCTTGTGACACTATAGCCGCTTGGTACAGCTACTTCTTCCACCGTGTAGACTACTTCTTTGCCTTCTTGGTACTTAGCCAAATCAGCGAAGACGTGGCGCCAGTCATTGTCGGCCTTGAGGGTCACAGGCTCGCCAAAGGCTTTGCCATTGGCATAGAGTTGGACCTGAATTTGACTTGGACGTAGCTTGTCTTGGTCGTTTTGGTCATTCCAGACCTTGCGAACTTCAAAGGTCGTTACTTCTGGCTTGTAGTGGTTGGTGATATTGTATGCTTCATAGCTTGGTCGGTAACCCGCCTTGTCTAAGCCAGCATCCACTAATTCCTGTAGGGAGTAGCTGATTGCCTTGCCCTTAGCAAATTGAGGAAGGTTGCTGAAGCTATAGGTCCAATTGTTGGCCGCGGTCACGACTTGGCTAGCCACCACTTGGCCGTCAGCATAGAGTTGAACAGTCACAGATTCAGGGCGTTTGCCATCTTGGTTGTTAGCATCGTCCCATGTCTTCTGCCCCTTGACTTCAGTGGTCGCAGGTGTATGTTGGTTGACGATGAGGACATTACCCGGACTTACTTGGCTGGTCGTGCTAGTATAGCCACTTGGTTGGTCGACCTCTTTGACGCTATATTCAATGGTCTTACCATTGGCCTTCTCAGCCAAACCTGACCAAGTGTAAACCCAATTATCAGCGGCTGTCAAGGTAACTGGGCTACCTGAAGCGACACCGTCAGCATAGAGCTGAACTTGGATTTGGCTTGGACGCAAGCCATCTTGATCGCCTTGGTCTTGCCATTGCTTGGTAACCGTCAGGCTGGTCTGGCCTGGTGTATGACTATTTGTTAGGTTATAGCCTTCTACTTGTGTGCTGTATTCTGCCACCGCATCCTCAGTAATCGTGTAGACCACAGCTTGGCCAGCGGCAAATTTTGGTAAATTATCGAAGCTATAGGACCAGTTATCAGCAGCGGAAACTTCCTTGCTTGCCTTAAGGACACCATCAGCTAAGAGGTTGACCTTAATACGTTCTGGACGGACGCCGTCTTGGTTATTGTTGTCTTTCCAAGTCTTAGTCCCAGAAAGGCTCGTGACTTCTGGCGTATGGCGGTTAGTCAAGGTCGTCACGGCAGCTTGCGTGCTTGGTTGATCTGCTTGATAACCTTGCGGCACGGCTACTTCACGTGCTTGGTAGGAAATGGCTTTACCTTGGGCCTTTTCTGGCAATTGACTCCAAGTATAGGTCCAATTGTTAGCAGCTGTTAGGCTGATTTCATCGCCATATTTTTGATCATCTGCATAGAGCTGAACCTTGAGTTCAACTGGGCGCAAACCATCTTGGTTCTGACCATCATCCCATACCTTTTGAACAGTATGACTAGTTTGGCCTGGCGTATGGCTGTTGGTTACGTTATAAGCCTGATAGCTAGCAGTGTACTCTGCAACAGCTTCTTCTTGAACACTGTAAGTGATGGCCTTGCCAGCCTTATTCTTAGGCAGATTGCTAAATTCATAGGTCCAATTGTTGGCCGCGTTAGCGACTGCTGTTTGGCCTGTCTCGACGCCATCAGCTAAGAGCTTGATGGTCACCTGTTCTGGACGGACGCCATCTTGGTTATCATTATCTTGCCAGGTCTTAGTCCCTTGGACAGAGACAGTCTCTGGGGTATGACTGTTAGCAATGTTGTAGCCATTAACACTTGCCGTATAGCCTGCAACGGCTTCTTCAGCCACGCTATAAGTAATGGCCTTACCGGCTTTGTTCTTAGGTAAGTTGCTAAATTCGTAGGTCCAATTGTTGGCTGCGCTAGCAACTGCTGTTTGGCCTGTCTCGACACCATCTGCTAGGAGCTTAATGGTCACTTGGCCTGGACGGAGACCATCTTGGTCATCATTATCTTGCCAAGTCTTAGTCCCAGACACGCTGGTCAAGTCAGTAGCGTGGTTGTTGGTGAGGTCGTAGCCGTTGACGGTTGTGTTATAGCCGGCTACTGCTTCTTCGGCCACACTATAAGTGATAGGCTTACCGGCCTTGTTCTTAGGCAAGTTGCTAAATTCGTAGGTCCAATTGTTGGCCGCTGTCGCGGTCGTGGTTTGACCTGTTTCAACGCCGTCAGCTAAGAGCTTAATGGTGATCTGTTCTGGGCGCAAACCATCTTGGTTATCATTATCTTCCCAGGTCTTAGTCCCTTGGACAGAGACAGTCTCTGGGGTGTGGCTATTGGTAAGGTTGTAGCCATTTACCTTTGTGGTATAACCGGCTACTGCTTCTTCGGCCACACTATAAGTGATAGGCTTACCGGCCTTGTTCTTAGGCAAGTTGGTAAATTCGTAGGTCCAATTGTTGGCCGCTGTCGCTGTTGTGGTTTGACCTGTTTCGACACCGTCAGCTAAGAGCTTGACGGTAATTTGTTCTGGGCGTAAACCATCTTGGTTGTCGCCATCTTCCCAGGTCTTGGTCCCTTGAACGGAGACGGTTTCTGGGGTGTGACTGTTGCTAATATCGTAGCCGTTCACAGTCGAAGTATAACCGGCTACCGCTTCTTCGGCCACACTATAGGCAATGGCCTTGCCCGCCTTATTCTTAGGCAAGTTAGTAAATTCGTAAGTCCAATTGTTGGCCGCTGTCGCAGTCGTCGTTTGGCCTGTCTCTGCACCATCAGCTAAGAGCTTAAGGGTAATTTGTTCTGGGCGCAAACCATCTTGGTTGTCGCCATCTTCCCAGGTCTTGGTCCCGCGCACGTCCACGGTCTCTGGGGTATGGCTGTTAGTAATGTCGTAGCCGTTCACAGTTGAGGTATAGCCTGTAACTGCTTCTTCGGCCACGCTATAGGTAATGGCTTGACCTTGGGCATCCTTAGCAGCAAGACCGGTGAATTCATAGGTCCAACCATTGGCTGCTGTCGCAGTAGTCGTTTGGCCCGTTTCAGTGCCGTTAGCTAAGAGCTTGATGGTTACTTGCTCTGGACGCAAGCCATCTTGGTTTTCAGCATCGGACCAAGTCTTAGTACCGCGCACATCCACCGTGGTCACCGCTGGTTCGTTGACAACCTGCTTGAGCACACTCTTGTCTGCGCCAAAGTCGCCACCTTGGATCTTAATTTCTTCATTAGATAATTGATAGCCGTCTGGGGCCTTAATCTCACGTAGGGTATAGGCATCCCGCAACAAACCTGCGACTTGCCCGTTCCCTTGGGCGTCGGTCACAATCTTGCCGACAACCTTTTTGTTGGCATCCCGCACGACTTCGAATTCAGCACCGGCCAAATCTTTACCTTGGCCATCATGCTTATGGACCTTGACCACGAAGGTATAGCCCTCGGCATTCCCGCCGGCAATCGAGTAACTGTAATCATAGTTAGTATAGGCTACGGTCCCGTTGGCATCCTGCATAGAAGCATAGTTGCCAAATTTCTCGCCATCGGCCGCATCATAAGGAATATTGACAGTATAGAGAATCTCAAAACCAGTCTGAGTATCTAAGTCCCCAAAATCAATGGTAAAACCTGTATTACCTTGGTCCCAAGTGATATTGTAGGAACCTGCTGCATTGGCTGCATTTTGGAGCACCCAGCCACCGTTTTGGTAAACCCAGTGTCCCTTAGTAAGGGAGACAGAACTTTGATCAATGGCTAGGCCTTCGTCTTTGAGGTAGTCGCGAATGACAACATGCTGACGTTGCTCCCCTCGACGGTTAACCGCCACGATATAGCGAATCTTATTAGGCTGACCTGGTAATTGCCAACCAGACTTATCCATTGGGTTCCCCTTAGGAATTGGCGCCCCCTCGAAAGGTACAGAGCCCCCTGGAATTGGTTTGCTTTCTACTACAAAGTTCAAATCCACGTTACCCTTCTCGGTTACCTCGGCATGGTTAATCCGAGCGTAGAAGAAGAGGTTCCCGGTGATATCCGAGTTGTTTTGTGCATAACTGGTATAGGTCAGGGTCACGGTGCGAGCACCTGGCTGGATGGTAGCATTGGCCACCACATGCTGACCACTGGAGTCACGCACTTCGAAGTTGGATGCTTCGGTAAAGGCCAAGGTACTTGGCACCTCAATTACGGTAGTATCCCCAGCCTTGATGACATTATTAGGCAGGGTAAAGTCTACATTAATCCGAAAGGCTTCCCACTTCAAGAGATTCTTGGTGATAGGCTTGCCGTCACGCGTAGTGGCGTAAATTCGCGTCACCACATTGGGTACTGCCTTAACATTTGGCGCTTGACGAATGAGTTCATCTAAGTCGACATCACTAGGCAGATCTGGATCCAAGCCTTCCTCAGACTCTTCCGTCGCTTCTGCTTCAGGTTGAGCTTGGCTGTCACCAACTAGGGCTGAGGTTTCTTGGGGTGCTGCAACTTCTTGCGCCCAGGCACTCACGGGTGAGAGCACACTGGAAAGCAATAAGACTAGCAGGGTTAAATAATACTGCCATTTTTTCATGCTATTCCTCCTTACTTTCAATGGAACATTGACAGTTGTTTTTATCTAAGCTAGTGCCTTAACGGACAGGTTGGGGGCCTGCTCCCCGAAAAATGGCCCTAGTATTACTCGTATCTTACCGTAAAAACCTTAATAAATCAAGGCCATTTCGGTATTTTGAGCCCCTTAGAGTGAAAAATGTTCAGACAAACACACACCGCCTACTCCAGGAGCAGGCGGTAATGAAATACTTATTGGGCACCCAAGAGGAGTTCCTTCATATGAACTAGTTGGGTGATGGTGCGGTTAACAGGTGTTGGGATACCAGCTGCCTCACCAATTCGGGTTACAGCTCCGTTGATATAATCCACCTCAGTCAAACGACGGTTGATAATCAAATCTTGGTACATGGAGGCATGGTGCTCACGAATCTTAAGCGAGGCAGAGATAATGAACTGGGTCAGTTCTGCTGGGTCGAATTCCACCCCTTGGGTTGCGGCTACCGCCGTGAACTCTTGGGCAATGGCAGACACTAATTCTTCCGTGTAAGGATTGTCGAAGAAGCCACCGAGGTCGCATTCCAACAAGGCAGTTGGCGCGTTACCGCAGGCATTGACGCAGGCCTTGCGCCAAATAGCTGCCTTGACATTTTCGCTGTAGCTAGCTTGCAAGCCCGCCGCATCTAAGGCTGCCACAATGGCTTGGGTCTTAGCACGAGCGCTTGGTGTGTCGACAAAGTTTTGCAGGGACAGGCTACCCACGCCATGCAGTACTGCCCGGCCAGGCCCATCCAAAGCGGCTGACCAAATGGTAGAGCCCATGACTAGGTTCTCTTCGGCCACATACTGCTTCATGACTAATTCGTGGCCTAATCCATTGAGTAGGCAGACCACCGCGGTGTCAGGTCCGAAGACCGGTTGAATGGCTGATAGCATGTCCGCCAACTGCATGGCCTTGGTGAAGACGATGACCACGTCCACTTGTTGGGTCACTTCTTCTGGATAGTAGATAGGGAATTGCTCCACCACCTCCTGACCATTCCAGTCGACATGTAGGCCATTTTGGCGAATAGCTTCAATATGAGCTGGCCAGCGGTCGATTAAGATAACCTCTTGGCCACTTTGTTTAAGTTGATAGGCAAAACGGCAGCCCATAGCGCCGGCACCAGCAATTGCAAATTTCATAGTTTTGTCTCCTTTTCTTGAATTAGATGGTAATACGATAGTTTTCTGGGTCAATCCAGCCCAGACGGGTGACGAAGAGGTAGTCGCTAGCAAAGCCCAAAACAATTGGAGCCACGACGAAGAGTAAGACCGTTACGAGGCCATTCCCGGCTGTCCAGCCCACGATATTGAGGTGGTTGACCGGACCTACTAAACCACTCAGGCCAAAACCAGCTGATAGCGGCGTCCCCTGAATATAGAAGACGGAGGCCAAGAGTCCCATAATGCCCGCGTTAAGGCAGATCGGCAACAAGAGTTTAGGATGGCTGATAATGTTGGGCATGGATAGCTTAGGCGAGCCGATGAAGTGGGCGATACAGGTTCCCAGGGAGTTAACGCGACGCCCAGCAATGGCCAAGGCAAAGCCACAAGCCACAATCCCTAGGTTAGCCGCCCCTGAACCGACGCCCGCTAAGGAAATGGCAATCCCAATGCCGACAGAGGAAATAGGTGATACGATAATCAAGGCGAAAATAATGGCCAAACAGATGCATAGCGTGGTTTGCTCTAAGGTCAAGAGATGGGCGATAAATTCACCAATCTTACCGGTAATGAGGATGAAGTATGGATAGAGCACACGGCCCAAGCCACCCGCCACAATGACGGTCAAGGTTGGAATGACCAGAATGGCGTAAGCCCCCACCAGTGGTCTCAAGAATTGGATGACTGCCACCGCCAGACCGGCCGTCACACACATGGTGATAATGTCCCCCGTCCCCTTAAGCTGCAGGCCAGACTCTAGGAATTGAAGGGAACCACCTGCCAACATGGTGGTCATGCCGACCGTGATGGTTTCTAGGGGATTGAAGGCGAAACGAATGGCAACCGCCACCCCAATCGCAAAGCCAACAAAAGTATTGGTGGCACTGACAATCTGGGTCATGAAGGCCAAGGCAGGGAAACTTGGCGTTAGGGCCTTGAAGAGTTCTCCTAGGAGAGCCCCCGGAATCAAGGCAGCAATGACCCCTAGGGCGGAGCCATTTAAGACATTCATTAGGAATGATTTGAAGGATTTCATCATAGGATTTCCTCGCTTTCATCAAGTTTACAAGTACTAGTATACCCTAAGCAAGACCACAAAAAAAGAGGCAGGTCCCATAAATCCCTTCAGGCAGAAAAATAAGCTAGGGCCTCCAGGTCCTAGCTTAATCGCTTATTGTTAGTGATGGTGGTGACAACAACCCTTGGGATGGGGCTTAGGACTGCCATCTGGTAGGGTTGAGCGTCTTAAGGTAAAGTAGTCCGGCACCGGGTCCTTGCCCCCTGCCACAAAGGGATGGCAGCGACTTATCCGCGCTAAGCCCATGATGAGGCCTTTGAAGGCGCCGTGTTTTTCAATGGCATGGATAGTATAGGTGGAACAGGTCGGACTATAACGGCAACTAGGCGGGAAGAGTGGCGATAGGGCCAACTGATAGAAACGCACTAGCTTAATGAAGAGCCAACGAAACATCCTATCACCCCTTCTGGAGGAAGGTCCGGAAGAGCCACTGAATGATCTCACTGGACAGGAAGGTGAAGAAGAAGAGGGAAGCTGGCCGGTAGAGCAGCACTATCTTGACGAATTCTTTGAAGGTGATGTTGGACATACCGGTAATCATACAGAAGATATCGTCTGGGAAGATGGGCGCCACGAAGCCGATTTTAAGTAGGCGACGGAAACCTGGGCCATCATTCATTTTGGCGATATAGTGGTCGTATTGCTTGTCTGACAAGAAGGCCTTGATGAAACTAGATCCGAAGCGTTTGCCTAGGAAGAAGTTGATACAGGACCCGATAACCATGCCCGTACAGTTGAGCAGGAAGCCACCAAAGTGACCGTAGATCACGTCGCCAATGACATTGTGTAGGCCCCCGGGAATAATGGGATAAATTGTCTGGGAAATTTGTAATAAGAGGAAGAGTAAGGGACCGAATATCCCCATACTTTTAAGCAGTTCTCCAAAGCCCCCGCCTTCCTTAAAATAAGGCGAACTGGCAATAAAGACTGAGCCCGTAACGGTCAGAATCAAACCCACCACGGTGAGAATTTGAATCAGTTTCCGTTTTTTCTCGAGCGATAGCTTGCTCATAGCGTCTACTCCTTTAAGTCATGTCTCACGGTTGTCCCTTGGACAGACCGTCAACAAGTCTACTATACACTAAAAATCGCATGATGTCAGTAATGTTAACTTTTTTTTAGGATTTGATGTCAAAGTACTCGCCTAGCTAAGCAAAAAGTGGCCAGAGCTCACTAGGCCCTAGCCACTTATGGATTAGAATTTCAAGTGTGGTTCTACTACAATCAGATTATATATTATGAGTTTCTGAACGATATTTTGCCATCATCTCTTCGCATGTTTTACGTACTAAATAGCATGGGTCATTTTGGCACTTTAACAAAATATACTCTTTTGTACTGTCATTAATCCCATCCACTTTATACATGTTCCAAAGAATATGCCGTTTAATAGCTACCCCTTCATAATCTACCAGTCTAATCAATGTTTGATTTAAAATTTCTATGTTATCAACACCTCTACCTAACATTAGTAGAACTCTGGCTGCGTGAAACTTAACATCTAAATAATCTGCGTTTAGCCAAATTAACACGTTTTGAAACAAAGCAAGCTCGATCCTATCTGAAAATCTTAGCCTATTATCTACTTCTAGATAGTTGGCTACAACTCTCATTACAGATATAATTGTGGCTTTATCATTTTGAATATGTGACATATACCCAAAAAAATCTGAGTAGCTATCAAATCCCATTGCCGATTTCAGTAGACTAAGTGCTATTTGCAAAGCAATCTTACCTATATTTGAATCCATAAATGTGTTATCAACGTCAATAATATCCGCTTCACTTTCTAATACCTTATCATAAATTTCCTTCTTTTCTTTATAAATATCAGGGTATTTTGCAACAATGCACATCATAAGAGATATCGCATCTAATTTAATATCTATGCCCTGCTTGGAATATATCAATGTATCGGATAACTCATCTATCAATCTAGACAGTAATTTATTGTCATATGAAACATCATTATTCATTAGCAGATTTTGAATTGTTGCAATGCTCCGTGTTCCTCTAACGTAAAACATCCCTTCTTTTCCTTGTTGTTCGATATCGGTATGTATTATGTCTAAGAGCTGGTGAATATATGACACATAATCTATTTGTGGTTCACTTGAAGTCTCTATTCGATAATTATCACAATAAAAATTTGGTAGTAGCTCGGATATTTTTTTATCTATACTGCTTGTTAATTTAGGATTTTGCTTTCGTAGTCGCGATAAAAAGCTAGGTGTATCTCTAACCAGAGGTAGCGCGTTTTCATCCTCTAACATATCATTTATTTGCTGAATAAATTTGATTGCCACATCATAATCCATCAGATTTAAGTCAATATAACTATCCATAAACTCAAACAAATCTCTATACCAGTACAGACATTTCTTTTCCATGAACTTACCACAAATATTAGCTATCCAGTTATGAGGCACTCTTTCTGCGATTCCAGCCATGTATTTAAAAATGTATTTTCCTAAGAAGACAGTTTTATTATCTTCGCTAAACCACTTATCAATGATTTCTTTGCATAAATTTTCGTATTCATCAAAGCTCGGGGTATTTAGAAAATATCCTACCGTACCCATACCTAGCAAAATGCTTTCATTCTGCTTATGTTTAATTGTTTGATTAAAACAAAAGCTTAGAATCTCATCAGCATCTTTATCTCCCATTAACTTAAAAAGTTGTGGATAGGCTTTTAATATTCGTTCTGAAGATGCAATATCACAGTCAAATATAGCGTATTTCAAAAGATAAAGTTCTGAAGAATATCGCCCATGTACAGCACTTAAATACAGTTGCAAATCTCTTACTCTGCCATAAAGAAGTAAAATCTGTGTCAAGGAGCCATTATATAAAGAGATAATATAAGATTCCGTAATTAATTCTAGCAATTCATTAAACTCATTACTATATGTCACAGAAAAGGGAGAGTCAGTTTTCTCCTTATACATCCCTCTTATGTATTTTTTCTGAATAATATCGTCAACTTTATCGAGCCAAGGATAGTGTACTCTCTCTTCACTATTAGATAGTTCTTTTTGCGCCTCAGATTCGTATAATATACTATTGTTTATCTGAGCAAACAAAGATTCCTGGTTTCTTAAATCAATCAAGATATCATTTACTAACCATTTAGGTTGATTAGTATTTTTTGCTAACTCTAAAGCTTTCTTAATATATCCAATGCACCCCTCAAGATTACCTAAAAAATATGCTTGTATTGCACTCCATCTAATTTTTAGTAGTTCCATACTCTCTATATCTCTATCCTTACCTATATCTTCCAGGAAGAGTTCAGTATTAAATTTCCTTATTGATTCCCTACTAAATAACACCTTTAAAAACAGAGATCCCCACTCATCGACCCTAACATCACCATACTCATCATCAAAAGGCACTGAATCCCCTATAATAATCTTGCTAAGGGTTTTCACACAAGCCCTGCAACTTTTAATTAGTACCCTTGGAATAAAAATCCTATTACTACGATAAGGCTCAATTGCACTAATATGAGTTTCTTCGTTAAGATTATCAAGTAGATGTTCATCTTGACAGTAGATGAGGTATACAGTAATAAGATCTTCAATCAACGCTTTAGCTCCTGCATCGCCCAAATCTTGGAAGTTATGAACTGTTTTGCTTTTGGCAAACTGCGCCCCTTGCAAGCTTTTTTCTATCTCCGTCTTTTCTGCCGAGTCTTCATCACAAAAATAATAAAACGACTTAATATTATGTCTCTTGGCTATATCAATTTCTTCCTGTACACCCGGCGTTACCCCCACTTTATTGTCTATTAAAAATATACATACATTACAATCAATAAGATTGAACTTGTAATGAGCTCCTGCAGACAACGTAGAGGCTTCCTCATCCTCAAATAGATATACTTTAGCCACTCCTGTATCTTCAATAAGTTTCTTAAGTCTTTTTCTAACTTGATTGAACTTCTTGTTATCTCCACATACCGAACTTATAAAAACTCTAATTTTTTTGGTTGGGCACAACTGGCATTGCTCTTGTTTATCCGCCTTGTCTGGGTACTCCCAATTTAGCCCAAAAATAGGAAGGTTAAAGCCAGTAATTCGACACCTCATCTTATTCTCTCCCTGTCTTCAGATTTATCTTTAAAAATAGCATAACTAAATTCACTTTATATCTATTAAGTATAATCATTGAACTCAAAGGTAAGCCGATAGCTCTTCGCATATTCTCGTTTACATTTTGCATTCAAGGGCGAATACTACTATATTAGAATTTCACGTGCGGTTCTACCACAATCAGGTCTTTGCTGACTTGGTTGAGGACTTGGCAACCGGTCTCTGTCACCAAGACTAAGT
>CBDFAX010000003.1:0-98221 GCA_965245735.1 uncultured Abiotrophia sp.
CAATCCGAATGCGCTCAATGGACACATAAGATAAGTTAGGAGCAAGTTGGCCAATAGCCTCAAAGGTCTGGGACTCGATCTCAAAGCCTAACTGACTGGCAAATCGCAGGGCCCGCATCATACGCAGGGCATCTTCATCGAAACGTTCCAAGGCAGTCCCGACAGCGCGGATAATGCCGGCTTGTAGATCCTGCTCCCCACTATGGTAGTCATAGACCCTGCCCAAGCGGTCTAAGGCCAGGGCATTAATGGTGAAGTCCCGTCTCAGGGTGTCCTCGCGTAAATTGCGAACAAAGTTAACCTGGTCAGGTCGACGCCGATCACTATAGGTCCCCTCCGTTCGGAAGGTGGTAATTTCATAGTTTTCTTTCTTGTAGACCACTACAATGGTCCCGTGCTTCTTGCCCACATCAAAAGTGACCGGAAAAATCCCCTGGATTTCATCCGGTGTCGCACTGGTCGCAATATCGATATCATGAATTTCCTTGCCTAAGAGGGCATCGCGCACACAACCGCCAACAAAATAAGCCTCATAACCATGAGACTCAATGGCTTCTAGGAGGGGCATGGCCGTCTGAAACAAGGGATTATTGAGATTAATAGTCTTGGTCATGCCCTTCTAGTTCCTCCAGTTGATTTAATAGTTGATTGACGAGATCAAAAGCTCCCTGATCTAAAGCCAGGTCGACCTGCTCCTTCAATTGCTTGCGTCTGACTTGGCGGGTAACCTGAGTCAGTCCCATTTCCAATTGATCCAAAAAGGTCCGATCTTCAGGTAAATAATCCGGCTGAGTAAAGAGATCATAACGGCAGAGGGTCGCTATATAGTCAGGGATATTAAGTTCGATGTAAAAAGTAACGGGTTTCCCGCCCTGAGTATTAAGTCTCAAATCGTGAAAAGCCTGCTCACAGGAGCTGTAGGACTTGCCTTCCTTATAGTAGCGGAAAGGCACCGCCGTCTGTTCTACATAGGAGATATAGACACCGTGACTGGCATATTCGACTTGATCTGAGAACTCAACATATTGAATATAATCAGGCTGAACCATTAAAAACTCTAAAAAATAATTAACCGTTGGGTTGGCATGTCGATAATGCTGCAAGAGCCAAGCAATAAACTGACGTTTACGTTGATGCTTATTAATCACCGTGTCTTCTCCTTTCTGAGACTTATCTTTACTCTTCTATATCCTGAGAGTCAGGGTCTGCTTCCGCCAAAATCCGGTCTAAAGTAGCGACTTCTCGGTCTAAGCCCCAAGCCACAAAATACTGACGGGCTTGTAACCAAAAATCCCGGTCTCCCGCCATCAGGTCTAAAGCCTCTTGATAGGCTGCTTGAGCCTGCTCCCGCTGGCCTAGGTCCGCATAGAGTGGTGCATAGAGACAAGACAGATACTCGGGATCTGGAAAGTCTGGCGCCAGAGTATCTAAGACCTCTAGGGCTGCTTGGGCACCTTCATGCTGAGCTAACCAAGCAATCAGATAGGTGGCAATGGCATAGGTCAAGTCTTCATCTTCCTGGAGCAGATAGGCATCCAATAACTTGTCCTTAATAGCCGGCGTCAGATAGTCGACAGCCTGGCATAAGGCCAGATAATCCGCCATGCGCCCGTCATCTGCCAGAGCCACTTGAAAGAGCCAGTCAAGATCTTCCCTCAATCTAGCTTGGTATCCCAGACCTAAAGCTAATTCTGCCACTAGGTAGTGGATGTCCACAGAATCTGAATCTAAGGCAAGGGCCTGCTGAGCAGCCTCATTAGCGAGAGCCAGATGCCCCGCCTTTTGATAGGCCAAGGCCAAGAGGTAGTAATCTTCAGCACTAACTAGTGGTAAATCTTCCCAACTTGCTAGGGATTGAATCCATTCCAGCTGAATCATCTCATCTTCTAAGGCTAAAGCTAGGAGCCGTTGCCGAATCAAGGCTCGGTCCACCTTATCTGAGAAGTAGTCTAGCAAGACTTGATAGTAGTCCTTAGCCTTGCTATAGTCCCCCTCTTCAATCTTGACTTGAGCTAGCAGTTGATAGGGCTCAAATCGAGTCGGATAGGTTTGAATTAAGTCCTGTAAGACCTTCTGGCAGGCCTTAACTTGCCCCAGTTCAAAGAGAATCTGAGCCTCTAACCATTGAACAAGAAAAACAGCTTGGTCTGTCTTGGCCCGGCTCAACCATTCATAGGCACTGGGATAATCGGCCAGCTGGAAGCAGGCCTTGGCCAGATAGTAGGCAACCTTTTTCTTATGGGTTAGCTGATAAAGCTGGTCTAAGAGCCAGACTTGCCACTCTCGATAGCCCCGCTTAGCAAAGTAATCCGATAAATCTAGCAGACCCTGATAGGTTTGGGCATCATCTGGTGCCTCTAGGAGTGCTCCTTCTAAGACACTATTGACTTGGTCTAGGGATTGACATTCCTCACAGGCTTCAATCCAACGGCTTAATTCACTCATAAGACACCTCCACCATCATTATACCACGAAGCCTAACGGGAGTCACTCCCAGCTAGGCAAAGAGTGCTTAAGTAAGCAACCAACTAAGGTCGACTGATTACTAGACAAGCAAAGAGGCTGGGAGTATCCCAGCCTCTAAAAGGTCTTTATTTAACTAAGAAGAAAGTGTTGAATACAAAGACTGCTAAAATGGCAGCACAGATTGGCGCAAGTACTGGTACCCAAGCGTAAGACCAGTTAGAGTCCCCTTTGTTCTTAAGTGGTAAGAATTGGTGAACCAAGCGTGGACCTAAGTCACGAGCTGGGTTGAGGGCTGGACCGGTTGGCCCACCGACTGCGATAACCAAAGCCCATACCAAGAAACCAAGCGCTAAGTGAGCCAAGCCTGGGTTGTTAGCGAACATTTGCCCTTTGGTAATCCCTACTGCTGCGAAGAAGAGGATGAAAGAGCCAATAAATTCGCCGACAAAACCGTTCAATTGGCTGTTGGCAGCGTTAGCTGTTGAGAAAGTCCCCAAGATGTGAGCTTGGTTGGTTGTTTGATCATAGTAAGGCTTGTACATTGCCACTACTAAGAGTTGACCGAACATAGCCCCTAGGAATTGAGCCCCAATGTAAGGCACAACTTCTGCCCATGGGAAGTTACCGTTAATAGCCAAACCAAGAGTGAAAGCTGGGTTGATGTGGTTACCGCTGACGTGACCGAAGATCATAGCTGGCATCATCACTGCAAAACCATAACCGATGGCAATCAGGTTCCAACCGTGAGCCCCTTCACCGCTACCCGCTTTGGTACCTTTTAAGTCAACGTTGGCAACAGCCCCGTTACCTAAGATGATTAACATGGCAGTGGCTAAAAATTCTGCAAATAAACGTACGCCTAATGACATATTACATAACTCCTTTTAATAATGAAAATCGCACCGTCTGGTGCTGATGGATTATTCCTTTGCTAAGTGTACCATATGTCAGGGGGGCTTTCAATTGCCATTTTGTATTTCGAAACGCTTTCTTATCAGGATTTTTGCCATCAAAAAACTGGAAACGATATCGCCGTTTCCAGTTAAGATTTTTAGGCTTCTTCTGCTTGATTAGCTTGTTGTTCTAAGGCTTCCTTGAACTCTGTGATAACCGTCTCAGCATCTTCCGCTACTTCCTCTTGTTTTGAAGGGAAGGTAGCGTGAACTAATTGGTCCTTGAGTTCTTGGGCTGATTTAGCTAAGCTAACCCGGATTTCTTCCGTCTTGCTGTTAGCTGCATCATAGAAGTTAACCCCTTTTTCGACTGCCAAATCGCGGTACTCCCCTGCCCGTTCTAAGGCCAGGTCGCGATATTCAACAAAACGTTCACCTGCTAAGTCCTTGTATTCATGAGCACGCTCAGTCAAGTCCTCCCGCAATTCTTTCCCTGCCTTTGGGGCATACAAGAGGGCTACGGCAGCCCCTACAAGGCTCCCCCATACTAAACCTGCAAAAAATCCTGATTTTCTTGACATGCTACATACCTCATTTCTTTAGTGTAATTTCGCCCGCCGTGTGTGACGGTTTCTTCTGGATTAGGTAATCCAACTGTGATCCGGTCGCCTTAGGCTTAGGCTTGTCAGCTGTAGGCGTCGTCGGTTTGACATCCGCCGCTGCTGGTGTCTTAGCTGCTGCTTCTTGCTTGCGGCCACCAAAAGGCGTCACACGTTTTAAGAAGTGGCCTGCCTTGAAGGATTGGGTCACCTTACGAGTAGAAGCCTGTACGCCACTGACTGAAGTTCCCAAATCACCTACGGCCTTGAAGAGCGGGTCAGTTTGAGCTAACTTGCCATTCAAATCGTCAACCAAGCTATTGGACTTATTAAGAAGTCCTTCCACTTCAATTGAGAGTTGGTCCACATCTTTGGTAATGATTTTAATGGAATCATTGACCTCGACCACCGTTTGCTTAACTTCTTTCATGATTTTGTTGAAACCAATTAAGGTCCAACACAGAAAGAGGACTAATATCGCAAAGGCTAGCGCCGCAATTAAGGCCGCAATGCTTGTCCATTCCATTCTGCCTCAAATCCTTTCACGTTAAACTTTACTGTTCTTATCATACCACGATTCTAAGAGGAGAACAAGGTAAGCACTTAATCCAAGAGATGAATGCCAGCCTGTTGAAGCTGGGTCAAATAGCGGAAATAAAAGGCCCCTGTCAAACGTCCCTGAGCACCGTTGGTCACATAGAAGGAAATCTCATAATGAAATTTCCCTGTGGTCGTATCATTGACCACACCGGTAATGACCGGTTCAGCTGTTAAATCCTCTGCATAGTCCTGGCTCAGCCCCTCCGTTATGACTTGAACCTGATGGGCCAGATCTTCCAACTGAGTCTGGTCTGTAATAGGTAAATCAATGACAATTTGGCGGTTCTCACGACTGAGGTTATTGACAATACTAATATCCCCATTTGGAATATAGTAGCGATTGCCACTAGTCCCCTGGATAATGGTCGTCCGTATCCCCACGGTCTGGACCTTGCCACGTATATCCCCGATTTTAACCTCTTCGCCTACTTCGTATTGGCCCTCCAAAATAATGAAGAAACCACTGACCACATCGGTAATGAAGTCCTTGACCCCTAAACCGACGGCTACCCCGGCAATCCCGGCCCCAGCCACTAGGGTAGAAACTGGAAATCCTAGAATACCTAGAACAGCATAGACATAGAAGAAATAAAAGGCATAGTTAATGGCATTTTTTGTAATGGTCCAAATGGTCTGGAGTCTTTGCGGTGAAGTCTTAGGTGCTACCTGAAAGACCTTGTGGCGCAATTTGGATTCGAAGAAGCGATTGACCATGCCTCTCCCCAACCAAAAGATGACCGTTACTAGGAAAAATTGCCAGACCCGGTTTAGAATTTCCTGCCAGGCTAAATGACTAATTTGGTTAAAGACATCCACCGTCTCTGCCTGCCCCCTTTCCTAAGCTCCTGTCTTGGCCGTCTCAAATAGTTTAATGAGTCGAGCCACCTCACCAGGGTTGGAAGTTAAATGTAGGAGATGAGTCAGACGTTGTAAGACATTCTTACGGGTAATAATACCCAAGAAACGATTATCTTCATCCACCACGCAGACAAAGTTCTGGTCAATTAAGTAGTTGAGCACATCCGCTAAATGACAATTAGCTCGAACCCGCACCGGTTGACTCAGCATGACATCGCGAACCTTAAGCTCGTCCAAGCGCTCCATTTCAATGGCATCTACCGTCATGACGGCTTTGATAATCATGGACATGGAGATGACCCCCATCAACTTAGACTCGGCTGACAAAACCGGAATCATGGTGTAGTTGGACTGGGTTAGAATTAAGAGCCCCGTACTAAGGGTATGTTGATCAATCACATTGGCGACATTATCAGCTGGAATCATGAAATCCAGCATGTTGCTAGCCACTAAGGCTTCAATTTTGGGATGTATCATATCCAGCCTCCTCAAGTAAATTTCGATCAAAGACTTGGGTCAACTGATCCAAACGATGTTTGTCATCATCGTAGAACTCTACCTTAATAGTCTGAGGTTCAAAAGTTAGGATAGCATAGGTCCGATAAGGTAAGGAGCCACGTGAATAGTTAAGGCTACCCGGGTTACAGAGCAAGACGCCATCCTCAATCTTGGCATAGGCCACATGGGTATGGCCGTGGAAGGCAAACTGGCAGTGATTGTCATGAGCTGCCTTGACCATCCGTTTGCTATTAAAGTAGACATTGTGGAAATGGCCATGCGTCAGGAAAATACGCCCTTGGCGAGTATTAATGACCAATTCATCCGGATATTCTGGGTCATAGTCATTATTACCGGTTACCACCGCATCTACCTTTTCCCAGACGGGATCATCAGGGGCAAACTCTGAATCACCACAATGCAGAATAAGATCAACTTGTGGCCGGTAATACTCAACTAATTCATGGACTTTAGGCCAACGGCCATGATTGTCACTCATTAATAAAATTTTCATGCTGTCACCTCAAGCCATTCAGGTAGGCTAGCCAGGAGGGCCTTAATGGCATTGGCCCGATGGCTGATTTGGTTCTTACGACTTAGTGGGATTTGGGCAAAGGTAGCCCCTTCTTGGTCCATATAAAAAACTGGATCGTAGCCAAAGCCCGATTCTCCACTTGGCTCCAGAGCAATCGTCCCATAGGCCCGCCCTTCTACGACATGACTATCATGGTCAGGCGATGCCAACACTAAGCAAGTGACGAAGTAAGCCTTGCGTTGGTCCCCACTAGCTTGACTCATCTCTCGCAAGAGCTTGTCAATATTTGCCTTGTCAGACTTAGGTTGGCCGGCATAGCGAGCCGAATAGATGCCAGGCGCACCATTTAGATAAGGTACGACTAGACCCGAATCGTCTGCTAAGACTGGTAAATTCAATAGTCTAGCAATGGTTTCAGCCTTGAGTCGGGCATTGGCTTCAAAGCTATCCCCCGTCTCTTCAATCTCTGGTAGATCAGGATAGTCTAAAAGCGAGACAATTTCAATGCCCTTAGGTCCCAAAAGACGTTCAAATTCTGCTACTTTGCCTTTATTCTGCGTTGCGATGACTAACTTCAAGAATCTCATCTCCTTCAATTTGGCACTGAACGATACTTGGTTCTGCATGCTCCAACCATGCAGTCACGAACTGGGCGAATTGCTTTGCATCCCCTGTCGTATAAAAATGCTGGCTTGGTGGCTGAATCTGCGCGTCTTTGGCACTGCGACTCAAACCAAAATAGTCTAAGAGCATGCTGACCTCATTCAAGGTCTCTACCCCTGAATCAATCAAGGTCACGCCTTGCCCCATGACCGCCTGAATCAGCGGCTTGAGGTGGGGATAATGGGTGCAACCCATGACCAGAGTATCAATGCCTGACTGGTCAAAGGCACTTAAGCTTTCTCGAACCTGCTGCCAGGCCAGAGGGCTATTGAGTTGGTGATCTTCTACCAATGGGACAAAGTTTGGGCAGGCCACACTCGTAACTTGCAGATAGTCTGCCTTGTCCTTCATGACTCGTTCATAAAGGTTACTTGCAATGGTCCCCTGGGTCCCGATAACTCCGATATGGTTATTTTCTGTCCGCTCAATGGCAGCCCGGCTACCAGGATGAATGACCCCAACCACTGGAATATCCAAGGTCTGGCGAATCTCTTCCAAGGCTGCCGCTGTCCCGGTATTGCAGGCAATGACTAGCATCTTAATGCCTTTTTTAAGCAGGAAACGGGTTAACTGCCAAATATAGTCTTTAACCTCATCCATGGATCGTGGGCCGTAAGGACAACGAGCATTGTCTCCCAAATAAATAATGGATTC
Source organism: uncultured Abiotrophia sp. (assembly GCA_965245735.1). Lineage (GTDB taxonomy): Bacteria > Bacillota > Bacilli > Lactobacillales > Aerococcaceae > Abiotrophia. The sequence goes on from CBDFAX010000003.1 coordinate 7,767, forward strand.
ATTGGGCAGTTGCTTGAGGCTTTGCTTGACCACTGTCAGGCCCCCATAACCTGAATCGATAAAGCCAATTGGTAAATCTTTCATGACATTCATTCCTTAACTAGACTTTCTAATACGCTTACTTCTATTCTATCACAAATACCCATCAAACTAAATGGATGACCTCTGGCGATAAGGAAATCTTTAAAAATATGTGTCCATGTCTGCACACCACAAAAGAGGCTGGGAATCCTCCCAGCCTCTTAGGCTTACATATTCTTCACTTTCATCATCCGAATCAGGTTGGCCCGTTCGGCTTCTTCAAGCTTCATTTCAATATAGTAAATAGTCTCTTCTAACTGCGGAATAATCTGATACTCTAAACCATTAACACGGCGACGTGTTTTTTCAATCTCATCTGCCATGAGTTGGCAAGTCTTCTCGATTTCCGCTAACTTCAAGAGGTCGTCTAGGGAGGCCGTAATCGAGCCAATGGCCTGATCCATTTCGCTGTTGGACCCGACATAGGAGTAAGGTACTTCGCTAGCATTGGCCGCTTCCTTGACATCTGCAAAGAGCTTAGGCACCGCCACACTCATGATGGAGTCCTGACGAATTTCTAGGGCAACTTCCTTGGATGGTACGGCAAAGAGTTCCTGCACCATCGCATCACTCTCTAGCGACTTAGCCAATACGAAGTCTTGCATGCCTTCAACTAAGTTCCCTTCCACCTTCTGACGAAGTTGGTTGTTCTGCCGGATTAATTCAATGAACTGTCTCATCAATTCATCCCGCTTATCCTTGAGGAGCTTGTGGCCACGACTGGCGATTTTCAGACGATCCTTGAGGTTATTAAGTTCCATCCGGGTCGGTTTGACATCTAAGCGCGCCATCTTCCATCCCCCTATTCTGCTGGTTTAAGGAAGGTATCCAGCATATCATCCTTAATCCGCTTGAGTTCTGTCCGTGGCAAGATGGAGAGCAGTTCCCAACCCAAATCTAAGGTTTCTTGAATTGAACGGTTAGTATAGAAACCTTGGTTAATATACTCTTCTTCAAAACGGTTGGTGAACTCAATGTATTTACGGTCCACATCCGACAGGGCAGACTCGCCTAAAACGACGGCTAATTCCTTAGCCTGCTTACCAGTTGCATAAGCCGCAAAGAGCTGGTTCATGGTTGGCGCATGGTCGTAACGGGTCTTGCCTTCACCTGACCCCTTATCTTTAAGACGGGACAAGGATGGGAGTACGTTAATTGGTGGCCGGTAACCACTATTATAGAGATCCCGTGACAGGATAATTTGACCTTCGGTGATATAACCGGTCAAGTCAGGAATTGGATGGGTAATGTCATCTTCTGGCATGGTCAGAATAGGAATTTGGGTGACAGAACCCTTCTTGCCAATAATCCGCCCAGCACGTTCGTAGAGGGTAGACAGGTTGGTATAGAGGTAACCTGGATAACCACGACGACCTGGCACTTCCCGACGTGCTGCCGAGACTTCACGCAAGGCTTCACAGTAGTTGGTCATGTCGGTCATAATAACCAGAACGTGCATATCCTTCTCATAAGCCAAGTATTCTGCTGTCGTCAGGGCAATCCGAGGAGTGGCAATCCGTTCGATAGCTGGGTCGTTAGCTAAGTTGATAAAGAGGACGGAACGGTCCATGGCACCTGTTTCACGCAGGTCATTCATGAAGAATTCCGCTTCTTCAAAGGTAATCCCCATAGCAGCAAAGACCACGGCGAAGTTTTCATCTGAATTAAGTACGGTTGCTTGACGGGCAATCTGTGCGGCTAACTCCTTATGAGGCAGACCTGAACCTGAGAAGACAGGTAATTTCTGCCCCCGAACCAAGGTATTGAGGTGGTCAATGGCCGAAATCCCAGTCTGAATGAATTCATCCGGATAATCGCGCGCAACCGGGTTAATAGCCTGACCATCAATGTCAAGGTATTGTTCAGGAATGAGGTCTGGGCCACCGTCAATGGCTTCCCCCATGCCGTTGAAGACACGGCCGACCATGTCTTCCGAAACCCCTAAATGCAGGGGCTTACCAGTAAAGCGAACCTTGGCGCTAGCCAAGTTAATACCAGCCGAACCTTCAAAGAGTTGGACCAAGGCTTTGTCTTCTTGGACTTCCAAGACTTGCCCTTGGCGGAATTCACCATTATGTAGGCGGATTTCCACCAGTTCGTTAAAGCGAACTCCTTGGACGTCTTCAACCAACATTAAGGGGCCTACTACTTCACTGACCGTGCGGTATTCTTTAATGACTGCCATCGAGTTCACCTCCTTGGGCTAAGATTTGATGGATACTTGAGTCAATTTCTTGGGCTAGAGCCTTAATACGATCTAGCTCCGCTTCAGGAATGAATTTGCTCCGGGCAATACGGTCCCGCAAGTCCACGGTTCCAGACATGATTTCATGGAAATAAGCACCTAAAACCAAGGCTTCTTGCGCCACTTCATGGAAGCGCAGAATATTGGTCAACATAGCATATTGCTTAGCAAAAGATGTATAGGTATCGACTTCATCAAAAGCGTTCTGTTGCAAGAAATCTTCCCGAATCATCCGCGCCGTATTGAGGGTCATGCGGTCTTTTGGCGATAGGGAATCTACCCCAACTAAACGCACGATTTCTTCCAATTCACTCTCTTCTTGGAGCAGGTTCATAGCCTTGGTGACCTTAGCAGCCCAATCGACTTGCTGTGTTTGGTCAATATATTGACCCACTTCATCACTATAGAGCGAGTAAGAGTTCAACCAGTTAATCGATGGGAAGTGACGTCGTTGCGCCAAACCAGCATCTAAGCCCCAGAAGACTTTAACAATACGTAAGGTGTTTTGGGTAACCGGCTCGGAAATATCCCCACCTGGAGGCGAAACGGCCCCGATAGCGGTGATGGTCCCTTCTAGGCCAGAACCTAAGACCTCTACACGCCCTGCCCGTTCATAGTATTCTGCGATCCGGCTCCCTAGGTAAGCTGGGTAGCCTTCATCCCCTGGCATTTCCTCCAGACGACCGGACATTTCCCGTAAGGCTTCAGCCCAACGAGAGGTTGAGTCCGCCATAATGGCAACGGAATACCCCATGTCACGGAAGTATTCGGCAATGGTAATCCCTGTATAAATAGAGGCCTCACGCGCCGCCACCGGCATGTTGGAGGTATTGGCAATCAGAATGGTCCGTTCCATGATGGACTTACCACTGGCTGGGTCAATCAATTCAGGGAATTCGTTCAAGACGTCCGTCATCTCATTCCCGCGTTCACCACAACCAACATAAACGACGATGTCCACGTTAGCAAACTTAGCGATTTGGTGTTGCACCACGGTTTTACCGGCCCCGAATGGTCCTGGAACAGCCGCCGCTCCCCCTTTGGTTACAGGGAAGAAGGTATCGATTACCCGCTGACCCGTAATCATCGGTTCGACCGGAATCAACTTACGGGCAAAAGGACGTCCCTTACGAACTGGCCATTTTTGCATCAAGGTACCTTGGAAGACCTGGCCGTCTTTATCCTCAATTTGGTAGACGGTGTCCGTCACCCGATAGTCGCCTTCTTCAATGGCCGTCAAGCGCCCTGAAATACCGTTCGGTACCATAATACGGTGCTGGATTAAATCTGTTTCTTGAACATAACCTAGAATTTGACCGGCTTTAACAGCTTCCCCTACTTGAACTTGAGGGATAAAATGCCAGCTGCGTTCACGGTCTAAGACAGGAAGAGCTACCCCACGAATAAGATAGTCACTTTCTGTTTGGCTACGGAAACGTTCTAGGGGCCGTTGAATCCCGTCAAACATCTGAGACATCATACCAGGACCTAGCTCAACAGACAGGGGCAAACCAGTTGAAGCTACTGGCTCACCTGGGCCTAAGCCCGACGTTTCTTCATAGACTTGGATGGAGGCTTGGTCGCCCCGCATCTCGATAATTTCACCAATTAAGCCCAGATGCCCAACACGGCAAATGTCTTGAATATTGGCTTCTTCCATTCCATCAGCGACCACTAAAGGGCCTGATACTTTAATAATTTTTCCTTCTTTCAAGCAAACCCCTCCTTTACAAGATATTTTGGCCGACTGCTTTTTCAACATTGTCTTGAATCTGTTGCTTGCCGATCCCTAGGCTCCCCTTATGGGTTGGAATCAGAATAACAGCCGGTGTCACGAGTCCTTGGTAATATGCCAGAACTTCTGGAATTTCTTGAGCATAATCTTCTGTCAGGTAAATAATGCCGTAGTTATCCTTAGCTAACTGCGCCAATAAGCGACCCAGGCCCTCTACTTGGCGAACAGGATAAATGTCAAACCCGATCATTTGAAAAGGCAGAATGGCATCATGGTTACCGACTACGGCAATTTTGTAAGATTTAGTTGTCATGATAACCCAGTCGCATCCTTTCTTCGATGGCTTCTTTGGCAATGCCATTGGCTCGACCAAGGAGAATCAGACGCAGATTCACTGCTTCCATCTCACGCCCATTCAAATAACGCAAAATCTGTCCGCCAGACAAGGCATCTAGGGAGGCACTATTGACTAAGTGAGTCAAGTAGAGATCTTGAAGTTGTTCCATCTGACTGGCTTGAATCTTGCCTGATTGCATCGCTTGGACATAGGGATCAAAAACCTTGGTATAAGGCAAGGCATTAAAGCCATTAAACCAATTTGCTAGCTGGCCGTCTTTAGCCAAATGCAACATTTCCTTAGGTCGCTTGGTCCCCTTACGAGACATCAATTGATAGGCAAAACTGTTTGGCTTGTCTTGAGCCAAGGCACGCAAGGCCGTAATGGCATTGAAAAAGTCAATCTTGGCATCCACTAATTCTTGCAAGAGCGGCAAGTCGCTCTGATCAGCAATGACCCGCAAATGACGGAAATAGGCTGAATCCATCCCCATATCAATGGCGACCGTGTTCTCATAATCCTTATACTCTGACCAAGTCTGAGCCACTTCTTCCACAATCAAGGGATCGCATAGGTCAGACTCTAGGGTCAGACTCAAGTGCTTGAGCGCCTCCAAAGGATAGGGGCCAATAGGAATCAAAAGATGTGACAAGTCACGACCAATGGCCCGCATTTTCAGGAAGAGCTTAAGGTTATGGTAGACATACTTGAGCCCAAAAACATTGACCAGATTTGGGTCTGGACATTGCTGGTAAGCAAAATCATAGTCCGCCGCCAGCGCCCTCATAATAGTTTGGTCTAAGACATCGTGTTGCCGAATATCGGCCAAAGGAACACTATAGGGTGTGCCCTCTAGATAAAGAGCTAGCTGTTCATCATCGACAGCATTCAGCAGTTGGACTAGGTTAGCCCGACTGAGGAAGCTTTGTTCCTTGACACTAATGGCTGTATTCAGTTGAGAATAGTCATGAACCGTCATGTCCTAGCCTCCTTTTTAGTCAGCAAAAATTTGATTGGCAATTTGATAGCCTTCCTCTTCATAGATAGCGGTTAACAATTCGCGGAAGAGATAGTTGTATTCAATCCGACCTAGGGTGATGACAAAGCCCGTTTCATGGCGCAAAGGCACTCGTAGCGCCATATCTGGATAACGCGCTTGCAGTTGATCCAGTTGGTCTTGGCAGAACTTAGCTTGCGTGTCTTCACCTAGCGCTAATTCAAAGGCTTGGCCAGTAAATTGGTTGAGAACAGGTTCCATGAACTGCCAGATTTGTTGGCTGTCCCAGGCTTCCATCCGAGCCAAAGCCTCAGTGAAAAGTTCTGTTAAGACTTTTTGTTTGGCAGTCAATTTAGCTTGACGTTTCTGATAGTCTACTTGCTGTAATTGTTGTTGGTAGCGACTACGCACCTGATTCAAGGCCTGTTGGCGATGACGATCACGTTCCGCCATTGCTTGTGCTTCAGCCTTTTCCAGCAAGTCATGGTGTTCATGACGCGCCCGTCTGAGCAAGGCCTCTCCTTCTTCTGTCACCTGCGCCAAGATAGCTTGACGCAAGGATTCCATTTCACTCATATTAGGACCTCCTCCCCAGCGTCTATTGAACGTTGGTTAAGAGCATGAAGGATACAACGAAGGCCAAAATCGCGTAGGTTTCTACCATGGCCGCTAAGATGACCCCTTTCATGACATGTTCAGGACGTTTTGCTAAGATTTGAAGACCTGCAGTCGCCACATTCCCTTGGTACTTAGCAGAGAAGTAACCCACTACCCCTACTGGCAAGGCTACGAAAACATAGGCCAAACCAGTTGCTAGGCTCACCCCAGCAGACATACGCAAGAGGATGAAGAAGCCGATAACGAAGCCATAAAGACCTTGGGTACCAGGCAAGAGTTGTAAGATTAAGGCTTGGGCGAATTTATCTGGTTCTTCTTTCAATAAAGCGGCTGCGGCTTGACCGGCAGTCCCGACCCCACGTGAAGAGCCCATCCCACTAAAGATAACAGCGATAGCGATGGCTAAGCCAGCAAAGAAGGCGCCCCCGTATTCTGTAAAGTAAGCAGCTAAATGTTCCATGTAATTATTCCTCCGATTTCACTTTTGTTTGAACGTTTTGATTGACTGGTGCCAGGGGCTGGAATGGCTGGCCGCCGCCTTCGTAAAACTTACCGAAGAACTCGACGAACATCAAACGAGCGCCGTGGACATATCCTGACAGCATGGACAGGAAGATGTTAAGGCCGTGCAAGAGCACAAAGAGCAAGAGCCCAATACTAAAGCGCGCCCACACAGGTAGAAAGGCCACAATGGTGTTAAAGGCCGCCCCGATACTCCCGCCTGACAAGCCCAAGGCCATAAGACGTGTATAAGAGACAAAGTCCCCGATATAACCAGAAATCCCATAGAGATTGTAGAGACCTGAACCCAGTCCACCTAGGCTCTTAGCCTTGATGACGGAGCTGAGGACAATCCCAATGGCATTGACAATCGCCAGGATTTGACCAACTGTCCCTAACCAAGCCGCGCCTGGAATCATTGGCCCCAGAATCATAGCGACTAGGCCTAGCAAAATGAAAATCCAAGCCAAGCCATTAGCATAAGCTTCATGGAAGTCACGTCGTTTTGCTTTCTGATAGGTATTGAGGAAGAGCCCAGTCATGATTTGCAGGAACCCTAACCCGACAGAAATCAGCAAGATGGTCGTGACATCTGTATTGGTATCAATCAATTTAAATGGTAGGTTAAACCCAAAGGCTGACCCATAAATAGCCCCCCAGATAGCAGTGGATAGCCCTAGAGAGAAGTAAAACTTACAGGTTGTTCTTAGACTTTCTCGTCCCTTAATCAACCAGAGACCGATGGCGGTTGCTAACATAACCAGCAAACCATAGCCCAAGTCGGCGACCATCATCCCGAAGAAGGTCCAATAGAATGGAGCCAAGAAAGGCGTTGGGTCGACTTCATTATACTTAGGCAAGGCATACATGCGAGTCACCGATTCAAAAGGTGCCACTAATGGATGGTTGCGTAGTTTAATCGGTACTTGGTCTAGCTCTTCATCCTTAGCATCAGCAACTTTCATTACGACTAAGCCATTGAAAGCTTGCTTGAGAGTCTCTTGTAAATGCGCTGTCGCGCGTGTTTCCGTCCAACCTTCAACCGCTGCTAAATGTTCAGTTAAACCAGCGTTTTGGCTCGCTGTCTCACGCAAACTGTGGTTGGCTAAGTAATCTAATTGAACTTTGAGTTGGTCTACCGTCTCTTGAGACTGGGTCAACTCTTGGCGAATGGCTTGGATGGTTTCTTGCACCGTCTTGAGCCGTTCAGAGGTCAATGGCAGTTGCTCCTGAGGCAGGCGCTCAAAAGGATACTCTAATGCCTGGAAGGAAGCAGGTGCCAAACTATCCAAGAAGTCTGCTTGACTGCTTAATTTCTGACTAAAGACCACAACACCCACTTCTTGGGGATTGCTGAAGACTCGTTTTACCACTAAGTCTGGCAAAGCTACCAAAGCCTTGTAATAACGATCAATACTGTCTGCCGGCACAGTCCCTATTGCCACATTGACCACTTGATGGTCTTGGCCTCCTTGAGGTAAGACATCTAGCTTTTGCCATTGGGTCAAGAGGGCCAGGTCCGCTTGCAAGGTCTGAGCTTCTTTTTCTAAATCCTTGAGTCGCTTATTGAGCTGACTTGCTCGGTTAACAGCTAATTGTTCATTGAACTGACGTCCTTGGGCTTCCAATTCTTGGAAGGTCAATTCTGGCAGTCCCTCAGTTAAAGAGGCAACGAGACCCTTCTTAGGCAAATGCTGTTGATAGAGGGTCAGCGCCTTTTGCACCTTTTCCTGACGTTTCTGAAGCTGGGGAAGTAGATTGACGGCTTCCGCCTCGTCTTCCCGCTTAGACGTCCCTCGCTCACTGGCTTCAAGGTCTTGCCAATCGTCCAATACCTTGAGGTTATTGAGATGGACCTGGCCATCTTCTTGAAGGACAGTCAGTAATTCCGGCAGAAGGGCCTTGCTTGTCACCAAGGTAATCTTCTGCATTGGACTAACGGCCATAATTGTCTACCACCTTTGTCAAAATGTGTTGGAGCCAGTGTTCACGCTGGCCAGCCAAGACTTGCTCAACCAAGGCTTGAGTTGCCTCTTGGGTTGAAGCTAATTCTTCTTGAGCGACTTGATAGCGTGCTTCTAACTGGGCTTCTTCTTCTGCCACTAGGGCTTGGGTCACTTGGTCGAATTGGGCGATTACCTCTGCCAACTCTTCCTCACCTACTTGACCTAAGGCAGTTACTTGTTCTTGATAGTCACGTCTTAAAGCTTCGGCTTCACGCTCGATAGCCTGCATTTCTTTCATGGTTGTATTCACACTTAATTGCACCTCCTATAACTCGGATACGCCTACTATTATACCAAAACAATCCCGTTTTTTATAGCAAAATCGTTCCTTATTCCATACCTTGAAAAAAATGCTTGACATCATGAACACATGTTCGTATACTAGAGGTATAGAACAGGTGTTCGCAAGAACATTATTTCGCATAGAAAGGATGAAACCCATGGAACTCTCATTAAATACTAAAGCAATGCCCGCCCTCTTCAGCAATGTCTCCAAGGCAACCCGCCAATTGTTACAACCCTTCTTCCAAGCGCCGACTTCAGATGCTAATGTCCAAACTTTTATTATGCCCATGGACCATGTTCTGGAGCGTCTACACCAACATTATGTCAGTCAAGAAGCCTTGACGCTCACCTACGAGTATTATGATAAGACCGGCAAGATCCAACTTGGCCAACGCCGTGTTTATGTCACTGGCCTCTTAAGCAATGGCCACTTCCGTTTTATGGCCTGCGACTCCGGCCTGGATTTCCTCTTGGATAGCCAGCAAATTCTCCGTGTAAAATAGACCTTGACCCACCTCAAGCCACTGCCATGGTTTTGGGGCTGATGAAGCAGCTACACTCTCTTAGACGTCTCACTCCTGAGTCGTCTTTTTTGTGTACAAGGATAAGAAAAAGCCTCGTCATAGACGAGGCATAAAAATACTTTATTGACCTGTTCCTGGTGTTCCCTGACCGTTACCTGAGCCTTGCGCTGGTGGCGTTACCGGTTGGACCGGTTGCGTCGGTTGCGCTGGAGCGGCAGGTTGCTCGGTATTTTCTGAAGGAGCAACTGGCTGAACTGGATCTGGTTGAACCGGCTGTGGTACTACCGGCTCTTCATAGTAATAATCAGTGGCCGGTGCTGTTGGTGTATAGTACTCGTTTTGCCGGAAGTTCTGCGCATTATCTTGCGTTTGGGATACTTGTTGCAGTTCCTCTGCTGTAAAGCCAGTCGGATATTGGTTGATAATCAACTTAGAAGTCTTAGAAACCGTCGCAGTGGTTGTTCCTCCTGTATCCCCAAGAGGATCATGGAGTTGGCTAGCACTAATTGGTGTTAAGCCTGAATTCAGACGCAACTCATTGGCCACCTTGAGGCGGGATGAGAGTGGCGCATAGTAGTAGTAGATTTCATCCAAAATCAAATCTTCCAAATTTTCAAAGCGAATAGCCGTGATATTTTGGAGGGCTGGCGAGTATTTCTGATAGATATTAAGGGCCTGCTTGAGGTCTAGGTTAGTCTGGACGTTCTTAGCCACTACTTCCAATAATTGTGGGTAGTTGGCAATCGCCCCAACATTGGAGAGCTTATCAACCAAGGCCTTAATCACCAGTTTTTGCCGGTTTTGACGCCCTGTCTCCCCTTCAGGATCATCATAGCGCATCCGAGCAAAGTTCATAGCATTCCAACCATCGACATGCTTGGTTTCGCCTGCTACGAAGCTTGATTCTTGATAGGTAAAGGTAATTGGGCTAGTGACATCAATCCCACCTACCGCATCGATCAACTGTTCCAGACCTTGCATATTGACTACGGCATAGTAGTCAATTGGCACATTGAGGAAGTTTTGCACGGTATCAATGGTTAAGTCGACACCACCGAAGGCAAAGGCATGGTTAATCTTATCTTGTCCATGACCCTGAATATCGGTGTAGACATCCCGCGGGATGCTGAGCATCTTAGTAGTGCGTGTCTTTGGATTCAAGGACAAAATAATCATGGAGTCCGAACGCCCTACATAGCCCTTGCTAGTGTCACGTCCACGACCATCATCGTCTGTCCCAAGTAAGAGAATATTAATCGGATCGCCGGTTTCAATCGAAGCCTCTTTTGGCCGAATCTTCTTAACCTCTACAGTACCACTCTTCCCAATTTCAGTCGAATTCTGACTGACCTGATTAGCAAGGTGGTTAATATCCCATAACATTTTGGCCGCATAGGCAGCACCTGCTAAGAGCACTAAGAAGAAGAAGACAAGAAACCAGCGACCTAGTCCCCATTTTTTCTTCTTAGAACCGTGCAGCTCGCTACGCGATTGTTTTACTTTATTAGTCATTCCATCACATTCCTTAATTATTTTCCAACTTCTCTTGTAACTGTTGGAGCAAGACATGCTGGCTGTCGGCGTCTAGATTGACAATTGACATAGGGGCTTCCGTCATTTGACTGAAGTAACCAGCCCGGAACAAGTCCAGAAAATCATCAAAGGTCATATCTGTCCGGATGGCTTCTTGCAGAAGCGCCACTTCCTGGTCTAAACTTGGCACTTTCTGCCAATTAGCCAGGTGATTGATAAGGCCTTCTATGACGTCCATTTGTCTTTGGCCTTGACTGAGAGAGGTCTCATCCGTCTGACGAGCCAAATAAACATAGACTTCACGCCCTGTCAATTTCACCTCTTGGCCCTTGGCCAGGAGCCGATTTTCCAAGACAAAATCTTGCTTAGGCACTAAGGTGACGCCACCCAATCGATCAATTAGGGGACGAAGCTTAGAAAACCTGACTTCTATTGTATAATCAATCGGCACATTAAGCAACTCATGTGTTGCTTTTTCAATTGATTGTAATGGTTTCATCATGAAAACTTGACCTAATTTACCGGCTGGTAGACTAGCCCCTTCCTTAAGCGTAGATTCACTCGGAATCTGTAGGCGAGTGCTCTCTCCTTGCCCTACTTCCAGCAGACTGAGGCTAATCAATCGCGTCTCCTCTGAGACCAAACGGCCCGATTCATTATCATCCACACCTAGCCACAAGAGGGTGAGTGGTTTACGCTCTCGAATACGCTCTGGCAAGCTCGATTCAGCATTAGCTGGGCTACTTGCCACTTCAACTAAAGGCTCATAGGCTGAGCTAATATTACGCAAGACGAAACTTACATAGAAGAAACATGCTACTCCAATAACCATCAAGAAGAAGACAATCAGCACCAATAGGCGACTACGCCGATAGTTGCGATCGTCATATTCATAATAGGATGAAGGGATTGACCGTTTTGTACGTCTTTCTTTCAAAACAGTCCTCCATCTTAAGCTTGAGAGGACACGTCATAACCCTGCGGATTTTCTTGCTGCCATTTCCAGGAATCCCGGCACATATCGACCAAGTTCCGTTGAGCGTACCAACCCAAGAGTTGGTTAGCCCGGCTAGCATCAGAATAGCAGGTTGCCACATCACCCGGACGGCGATCGACAATCTTGTAATTGACCTTAATACCATTAGCTTCTTCAAAGGCCTTGATTAAGTCCAAGACACTGTAGCCTTCGCCAGTCCCTAGGTTATAGGTTTCAACCCCTTTGACCGTCAAGTTACGGTCTAAGGCCTTGAGGTGACCGAGTGATAAGTCTACTACGTGAATATAGTCGCGAACCCCAGTCCCATCAGGCGTTGGGTAGTCATTCCCAAAGACACTAAGAGCAGGCAATTTACCAACCGCTACCTGGGTAATATAAGGCATCAAGTTATTAGGAATTCCCTGAGGGTCTTCACCAATACGGCCAGAGGCATGGGCCCCAATTGGGTTAAAGTAGCGCAAGATAGTAATGGACCAGTCTGGATCAGAAACAGCTAAGTCACGGAAAATCTGCTCTTTCATGACCATGGTTGAGCCATAAGGGCTGTTAGCAGTATGAGTCGGCATATCTTCGGTTAAAGGCGATGGATTATTAAGGCCATAAACGGTTGCCGAACTAGAGAAGACGATATTCTTCACGCCAAATTCATTCATAACTTCCACTAGAGCGATGGCACCACCTACGTTATTGTGGTAGTACTTGATTGGCTCCGCAACGGATTCCCCAACTGCCTTGTAGCCTGAGAAATGAATGACTGCTTGAATATCATTTTCCTTGAAGACTTGGCGCATGGCGTCCTTGTCTAAAACATCCACTTGGTAAAAAGTAAAGTCCTTACCTGAGATTTGGCGAATACGATTTAATACTTCTGGTTTAGAATTAGAAAAATTATCAACAATTACAACTTCATGGCCAGCAGCTAATAATTCCACGACGGTATGACTACCGATATAACCTGCTCCGCCTGTTACGAGAATTGCCATAGGAACACCCCTATTACATATTTTTATTGAACAGTCTCATTATAGCACATTTTAAGGCCAAGAGAGAGTCCTAAATCAGAATTTTATAGTTTTTTTAGATTTAGTTACCAGATAGTAACTATCTTATCTTTCAAGCTATGAAAGGGTTTGGGAGCAAGTTTAAAATGTTGTGATAATTATCCAGATATTTTTTTGTATCTCAGAACCTCCCCTTCTTCTTGCCACAGAGCAGACAGATTAAAAGAGGCTGAAAGCAAGCTTTCAACCTCTTGATCTAATTATTCTAAATTCTCGGCAATGTCTAAGAGATAGTCGCGCAGACCTTCTTTGATTTCTGGGTGCTTAAGCCCATACTCGATACTCATTTCCAAGAAACCTAACTTATTACCAATGTCGTAGCGCTTGCCGTCAAATCGCTTAGCAAAGACTCTTTGGGTCTTGTTGAGGGTATCAATGGCATCGGTCAACTGGATTTCACCACCTGCACCCGGCGCTTGATTTTCTAAGATGTCAAAAATCTCAGGTGTCAACAAGTAGCGCCCAATAATGGCTAGGTCACTTGGGGCATCCTCTGGTTTTGGCTTTTCTACAAAATATTCAACATTGTAGATGCCATCTTCTAGCTCGCGCTCAGGTGCAATAATCCCATACTTAGACGTCTCTTCATGAGGTACTTCCATGACTGCGATATTAGAGGCATGTGTCTTCTCATAGACATCAATCAATTGCTTAGTTAGGGGCTCCTGACCCTGCATAATGTCATCTCCTAGCATGACCACAAAGGGCTCATTGCCTACAAAGGCTTTGGCTTGCAGAATGGCATGCCCCAAGCCCTTAGGATAAGATTGGCGAACGAAGAAAAGGTTGACATTGGTTGGTTTAACCAATTCCAGCAAATCATCCTTACCTTGCTTACGTAGGTGTTCTTCCAATTCAATGTTAGAGTCAAAGTGGTCTTCAATGGGACGTTTGCTCTTACCAGTGACGATTAGGATATCTTCAATCCCTGCTTCAATGGCTTCTTCCACAATGAATTGAATGGTTGGTTTATCCACAATCGGTAACATTTCCTTAGCCATAGCCTTGGTAGCTGGTAGGAAGCGCGTCCCATAACCTGCAGCAGGAATGACTGCTTTCTTAACTTTTACCATTTCCCTTGCTCCTTTTCATGAAGTTTGATGGCCTAAGGCCTATTCAGATGGTACTTCAATGGAGAGGCTCGCCTCTACTTGTTCTAGACGTGACTCCATTTCTTCTATACGACTATTGAGACTTTCAATTTCAGCCGTTTTCTTCTTCATCGGCAATTGAAAGAGTTGATTGAAGGCGTAGATGGCTACAAAGAGGAAAGCCACTAGGCCTAGCATATAGACCCAACCACTACGGGTCAGGCGCCGATTAATCTTACGGCTGAGGTCTTGGCTTGCATCGTGTGTCGGCATCTTTTACATCCTCTCTAGCCTAGTAGGCCCATTCGCCCTTGCGGAAGATAGGGACGCGGGTCCCATCTGCCTTAATCCCATCAATATCCATGTGCTCATTCCCAATCATAAAATCCACGTGGACAATGGATCGGTTGAGACCTGCTTGTGCCAATTCTTCTTGAGTCATGTCAGTCCCACCTTGTACCGAGGTTGCATAGGCTTGACCGATTGCTAAGTGGTTGGAGGCATTTTCGTCGAAGAGGGTATTGAAGAAGGTGATACCTGATTGAGAAATTGGCGTTTTGTGAGCAACCAAGGCAACTTCCCCTAGGCCACGCGCCCCTTCATTTTCTTCTACAAGGCGCTTGAGCGTTTCTTCCCCTTTTTCAGCTGATACTTCCACAATTTGGCCGTCCTTGAAGGTAAATTTCATGCCTTCGATGACTGTCCCACCGTAAGCCAATGGCTTAGAGCTCGAAACATAGCCTTCAGCGCGACGGAAATCAGGTGCTGTGAAGACTTCTTCTGTTGGCATGTTAGCAATGAAGATTTCACCTTTACGGTTAAGGGAGCCGGCACTTTCCCAGACATGGTTTTTAGGCAAGCCCAAGATTAAGTCAGTCCCTGGCCCCGTATAGTGCAGGGCATCAAATTGCGTATCGTTCAAGAACTTAGCTTTCTGATCTAAGGTTGCAACATGTTGATCCCAAGCAGCGATTGGATCATCAGCATAGATACGGTTAGCCTTGAAGATAGCATCCCAGAGGGCATCTACTTGTTCTTGGCTTGAGCCCAAGTCAGGAAAGACGACTGCCGCCCAAGCAGGTGCAGCCCCTGCCGCTACTAACCAACTCACTTCATTCGCTTGGATAGCGGTTGACACATGGGCAATAGCTGAACGCAAGGCACGTTGTGACGCACTAATTTTCTGAGCGTCTAAACCAGATAGGTTGTTAGGGTCAGTTGAGCGTAAGGCAAGGCGCTTAGCACGTTTTTCCAAAAAGTATTCTGCCTTAGCTACAGCATAGTCAGGTACCTCGCACAAGGTTTCTGTGCTTTCATGTTCGTATTTGAGGCGAGTCAAGGTGTCGTCTGAGAAGTCTACGGCAACATGGGCTGCCCCTGCTTCATAGGCTTGCTTGACCAAGAGGTGAGTCAATTGAATTTGGTTAACATCGGTATTGATGTGGACATAATCCCCAGTCCCTACGTTCAAGCCCTTCTTGATTAAGAGATGGGCGTATTTGGCTAATAATTCATCAAAATTTGCTAAAGTCATAAGTTCCTCCTTGTATCTATCTTATTATTAATTGTCAGCTAAAGCGTCGGCTAAATCTTGCGCCAGACGTTCTAATTCGGTCACGGCCTCATCTTCCGGGTAGAGGTTCACCTTGACGCTAGCGCCAGCTTGGCGAGCTCCTGCTTTCTTGAATTGTTCTTCCAGGGTATCAACTGCCCCACAGAAGACTTCATAGAACTCGTCCCCGGAACCAAAGACCCCAAAGACCTTACCTGATAGGTCTAATTGACCTAAGTCTTCAGAAAAGTCTAACATTTCATCAGGCAAGACACCGTCCACACCATAGGTATAAGCCCCAGCGATACAGCAATCATAGTCTTCAAAGTCCGCTGCTTCGGCTTGCATGACATCATGTAGGGTGACCTCAACCCCGTGTCCTTCTAGGGCTTCCGCCAAAATATCCGCACAGGCTTCAGTGTTTCCGGTCAAGCTTGCATAAATAATTAATGCTTGTGGCAACTAACCCGCCTCCTTCATCTCAATACTACTCTCTTATTATAACAAAGTTAGGCACAAAAATATACGCTAGCACTCATTTTTTATAGAGCTTACAAAAATAGTTAACAAGTAGACACCTATTTTTTGTCTCTTACGAGTAAACTAATAGTACTTAAAGTCCAAAAAGGGACTGGAACTTAGGTTCCAGCCCCTCACACTTATGGTTGGTTTGGCTTGTAGCTTTCAATCGTTGAGCGTGTAGCTTCTCTCGTTTCGAAATAAGCATTCATGACATCCCGGGCAATTCGAGTAGAATCACGACCGGTTGCGTCAGCTGGTAGATAAGGCAAGACCACGCTGACCGCAATTTCAGGCTTATCATATGGCGCATAACCGATATAGGTAGCATTAACCACTGGATTATTGGCGGCATATTGGATTGGCCCAGCATAGAAGGCTTCATCCGTCCCGGTCTTAGACCCAACCTTGATAGGGTAATTCATGAAGAGGTAATGAGCTGTCCCGTCCATTGTATGGGAAACTTGATACATCCCTTCATGAATCCGGTCCATCACAGCTTTTTCTACAGGCACTACGTTCATGACCTTAGGTTCAATTGTTGTTTCTACTCCACCTAAGTGACCATTGGCATCTGTATTGCGGATTTCCTTAACCAAACGTGGCGCATAACGAATCCCACCGTTGGCAATGACGCTAGCATATTGAACCAGTTGCAGCGGCGTATACAAGTCAAACTGCCCGTAAGACAAGTCCAAGATGTTAACCAGTTGTTCTGACTCAGGTAAGTAACCAACAGACTCACTCGGAATATCAATCCCAGTCTTAGTTCCTAAACCAAACTCGGCAAAGTACTCACGCATGGTATCCAAAGTCTTAGGATCGATATCCAACTTGCCGTCCTTAGTATATTCGTTCTGTCCACCCATTCTCATGGCAGTCTTAATCATGTAGATGTTGGAAGACTTTTGCAAGGCTTCAATATCATTAATATTGACTTGACCTGTACGGTTGAAGACGGAACTCTTTACAGCAGAGGCCTGGAACTTCATTGGTTCATCCAAGATGGTATTATTATTTAGGCTGAGCGCGCCCGACATGTAACCCATAGCCACCATGGCAGGCTTAACCGAAGACCCCATACCATAGGAGGTGTTGAGAGTCCCCAAGGTGTCATCTTCGATGGTATCATAATCATAAGAGTCGGTCGCTTGGTTGTATTTGAATCGTTTACCAACCAGAGCTAAAACATCCCCATTATTGGGGTTAAGCACTGCAATGTAAACCCGATCGTTCAAACCACGGTTTTCAATTTTCTTAAGCGAGCTTTCGGCAATCTCTTCTAATTTCTTCTGGAAATCGATGTCCATGGTCATGACTAAGTTGTCACCCTTGGAGCCTTCGTAGACGACTTGTTTGGCCAAGACATCATCGGAAGAGTCGGTTACAATCTTAGATACCGACTTTGCACCATGTAAAACGTCTTCGTATTGTTTTTCTAGATAACTGATCCCTACCCGGTCATTCATGGCATAGCCACGAGCTAGGTACATTGAGGCTAATTCACTTGGGAGACCGCGTTGTTCTGAAGATACTTGACCCAAGATAGAACGCATCATTTCCCCTTGTGGGTAGACCCGTTGCCAATCCGTCCCAATCTGAATACCTGGCAATTCACTTAAATGTTCACTGACCCGAGCAATTTCATCAGGCGTTACATTCTTATTTTTGACGGTAACTGTTGAAAGCGAGAAAGCACTATTCATACGTTTGAAAAGGGCAATTATCTTAAGTTCGGACTCTGAATATTGAATATCATCTTCAGTTACAGCGGCTAGTTGAGCCTCATAGGCTTCTGAACCAGCTAATTTACGTTGTTCAGCTGTTAAACGGCCATTGACGGTATCGGGATTAGTCACAACGAAATAATCTTTCCGGTCCCGCTCGGTTACTTCTTGCGTTGGAACATCAACCAAAGAGGCTAATCGACGTGCAACTGCAATAATATCCTTGGCTTGAACTTTAGAATCACTGTCACGGGTATAAAGAATAGCCCGTTCAGGCTGGTTACCGACCAGGACTTTCCCATTGCTATCGTAAATCATCCCCCGCGGTACAGAACCCGTCGAAGTTGTCGACTCGGTCCGTTCAACCATTCGTTTGAACATTTGCCCATTATAGAGTTGGATATAGCCCAAGCGTACGAAAAGGGCCGCAAAACATAAAAAGGAAATCATTAATAGAAGGTTCAAACGAAAGGGAATATGGGATTTATTCTTCGGTTTCTTTAACTTATAACGTGGCATTTCAGCACTCCATTCCCTTCATAATATTCTAAGCTTCTCTATTATACCAAAAGAATTCATCAAAAGATAATAGTTCATCATAAATCCATAAAAAAAGCTAAAAATCTAGTTGTTTAGAGGATGCTATTAGGCTTAAAATTTGGTAGAATAAGTGGGAATGCAATAAATCATTGGAGGTATATATGAACCAGCACGTGAACCAGCGCGCGTTGCAACGCTTCGTACGCTACAAACCATATCTATTAAACCTGGGCTTAACCACACTTATTCTACTTGGTTTGGCCCTTTTCAAAGGATTTGCGCCTTTTGGCTCCAATTCCATGCTAACTATCGACTTGGGCCAACAGTATATCGACTTCTTCAGTCTCTTCCGGCAGACTCTGACTCAGACGCCAGAGCAATTCCTCTATAGCTTCCAAAAGGGCTACGGGGGAGAAATGATTGGGGTATGGGCTTATTATCTTATGAGTCCCTTTAACCTAGTCTTGCTCCTCTTCGATGAGCAGCACCTAGCTGTCGGCGTGACTCTTTTAACCTATCTCAAACTAGCCGGGGCTAGCCTGACTTTCTTCTACTTTGCTCGCAAGAAATATCAGACTAATACGGTTATAGGCAGTCTCTTTGCCAATGCCTATGCCTTAATGAGCTATACCTTTACCTATATGCTCAACATCATGTGGTTTGACGTCTTAGTCTTCCTGCCACTGATTGCCCTAGGTCTAGACCGCATCATGACTCAACGTCGCAGCAAGCTCTATGTCATCATGTTGGCCGTCAGCCTGATTTCCAACTACTACATTGGCTTTATGATGTGCATCTTCCTAGCCTTCTATGCCGGCTATGTCATCTTCGAGAAGTTCCCTAAGGTGACCATTAAATCCTTTATCCAACACTATAGTGACTTCGTCATCCAGTCCCTAATGGGAGCTGCCATTAGTGCCATGATGTTGATCCCCACCTTCATGTCCTTACTCAGCAGTAAAGCAACCCACACCAAGACCGACTGGAACTGGGATGTGGCCCATAATCTAGAGGCCATTGGTTCCAAACTTTTCCTTGGCTCCTTCGTTTTCGACGAGATTAAGAAAGGCTCGCCAAACCTCTACTCTTCTATCTTAGTCAGTCTCTTTGTTGTCTACTACTTCTTCATCCGCAAGATTCGTTGGCAAGAAAAAATCGCGGCTATCGTGGTCTTGATTCCTTTTTATTTAGGTTTCCACTTCAAGATTTTTGACCGCTTGTGGCACGGTGGCCAGTTCCCAATCTGGTATCACTTCCGCTTCTCCTTCTTGACCACCTTCTTCCTCATCATCCTTGCCCTCAAAGCCTTCCAAAATCGCCGTCAGACCTTGGCCTACTGGCAAAGCATTCTGATGATTGTCGGTGTCACAGTCTATACCTACTATTATTACGGTCGCATGGCCGAGTATAAGTTCCTCAAGCTCAATGCCGTCAATATCGACTTTAATAACCTAGGCGCAACCAAGATTGAGGCTAACTTGCTCTTAAGCTTAATTTTTGCCCTCTTGATTATTTTAGTTCTTCACTTCGAATTTCTTCAGCCTAAGCTCATGCAAGTAGCCTTACTAGCAGTTGTAGCCTGCGAGATTTTCACTAATGGTGCCTTAATTCTGCAAGAACTCAGTTACGTTCAACTTTCTAAGTTTAACGACTATGTGGCGATTTTAGACCAGTCGCTTACAGGCCTCCGAAACCCGTCTGATGACTTCTACCGAATTCATACCACCTATCAGCGTTCTAAGAACGAAGCCATGTATACCCATTTCAATGGCATGAACCACTTTGGTTCTACCATTGATGCCAACGCGCCTAAGCTCTTTGGCTATTTGGGACTTCCTCAGACTTCTGGGGTTGTAGAGTATACTAACGGGACTCTCTTCACCGATGATCTTTTCAATATCCGCTATCTCTTGGATCCTTCCAAAGATACGGCAGCCAACACCTTGCCTGACCAGTATAAACTTTATCAAATAGCTACTGATTTGGATATTCAAGCCTACCCAACCATTGATAGCCAACCGCGTTATGTAGTGCATGAGAATACTGAGCGTCTAGGCCTGGGGATTGAAGTTTCAAGCCAATTGACGGTCCTCACCGACCCATTAGTCAACCATCAACCTATTCAAAACCAAGAATACCTACTCAGCCTCGTGGACTATAAGGGAAGCGGCAAGCCTTACTTTACTGAGCATGAGATCAAGGAAGAAGCTCCTGTCAATGTCACCATCACCAACCGAGGTGACGGGGATTATCTGACCTATTCACGCAATAGCGAAGCTAACAGCGATGATCCAACCAAGCCAAAAGCCCCTCATTACTTCAGCTTCCGCTTCAATACAACTAGCGAAAATCCTTACTACTTCACCCTTCCTAGCCAATATGATGGTGAGAAGACCAAGCTAGACCTTAACAGCGAAGCCTACCACTTCTATGGGACCTTCTCCTATCGCCAAATCACGAATGCGTCCTACAAGAAAATTCAGGATAATCAAGAACTCAAGGTTCGTCTTGAAAAGCCAGAATTAAAAGCTAACCTACCAAAACTCTACGAGTTTGATAAGGCACGCTATGATGCGATGATTGCTAGCAAGCAGGACCATCTCTTCAAAGTAACGAGCTTCAAACATAACAAGATAACGGGTACTATTAATACGGAACAAGAAGAAGGCTATCTGCTCTTCACTATTCCTTATGATAAGCATTGGCGCATTACAGATAATGGCCAGCCTGTCCAAGGCATCTCAGTCTTAAATGACACCCTACTGGCTATTCCAATTAAGAAGGGCGACCACACCATTACCCTTCACTACTTCCCAATGCCTGTATGGATTGGCTTAGCTGTCAGTCTCTTAGGTATTGCTGCCTTCGTCTTAGACCAGACTTGGCTTAAAAAGTACCGCAAACCATTGGAAATTGCTAGCGTCTAACTATTTAAAAAGTCCGCCATCTGGCGGACTTTTTATTTGTCTGTGAAAATAATGTGGCTGGAAGACTTCCGGCCACATACTTTTTATCTTATTCTTGGAAAAGTCCACCTAAAGCCACTTGAGCCTCTTCGTTAGTCTCAGGTGCTTCGCCAATCTTATAGTGAGCCCGAACACGAGCTTCGATTTCTGCTTGTACTTCTGGGTTGTCCAAGAGGTATTGTTTAGCAGCTTCACGGCCTTGCCCAATACGAGCCTCGCCGTAGGAGTACCAAGAGCCTGCCTTATTGACAATATCCAAGTCAGCAGCCATATCGACTAGCTCACCCACCTTAGAAATCCCTTTACCGTAGACAATGTCCACTAGGGCTTCCTTAAATGGTGGCGCCACCTTGTTCTTAACAACCTTGATTTTTGCACGGCTACCAATCACGTCGCTACCGTTCTTAATCAACTCAGCCTTACGCACTTCTAAACGAACAGTCGAGTAAAATTTGAGGGCACGACCACCTGGTGTCGTCTCAGGATTCCCGAACATAATCCCTACTTTTTCACGCAATTGGTTGATGAAGAAGCAGATGGTTTTGGTCTTGTTGACATTACCGGATAATTTACGAAGCGCTTGGGACATAAGACGAGCTTGTAAGCCGACATGGGCATCCCCCATCTCCCCATCAATTTCAGCGCGTGGTACCAAGGCTGCAACCGAGTCAATGACAATGATGTCAACCGCCCCTGATGTTACCAAGGCATCGGCGATAGCCAAACCTTGTTCACCTGTATCTGGTTGGGACAAGAGCAATTCATCAATGTTAACCCCTAAAGCCGCAGCATAATCTGGGTCCAAGGCATGCTCAGCATCAATGAAGGCCGCCAAGCCCCCTTGTTTTTGTACTTCGGCAATGGCATGGAGGGCTACAGTAGTCTTACCAGAAGACTCTGGACCATAACATTCAATAATTCGACCTCGTGGATAGCCACCTACCCCTAAGGCAATATCTAAAGCCAGGGAACCTGACGGAATGGTCGAAATTTTGGTGTCGACTTTTTCACCCAGACGCATAATAGAGCCCTTACCAAAGCTTTTTTCAATATCTTTTAGGGCCTTATCTAGGGCTTTTTTGCGATCTTCATTCATTCTTTAACATCTCCTCTTTCTGAACTCTTCTATAGTTTACCTAAAATCTCGACAAAAAGCAAGCAAAACAAGAACATTTGTTCTGATTCTTTTAATTTAGCTCAACTGCTTATTCAAGAGGCTTAAGCCTTCATAGACAACAATGCTAGCCTGAACCTCGTAAGGTCGCTGGCCTAGGTAGACCGGTCGCTCTAGGCGCTGGCCTGAAGGTGTAATCAAAATCAACATTGCCTCTTCCTGATTTAGCTGATAGTTGACTAAGCAGAAAGTGTCTTGTCCTAAGTCTTGACTGAGAGAGGCTAAGCTAGTTTCTAGGTTTGCTTCAGTCACTTCTTGAATATAGCCTCGCTGGTAGACAGCCGCCTCAGGATCTTGCTGGCGTAGACGACTAGCTAGTTGACCATAGGTAAAGCCCTCTAAACTTACTAGTCGCTGACCTTGATCTGCCATTTTTCCTAAGACATAGCCCGCAAAATCAAAGTCTTCCCCCTGCCCCATATAATAATCGCCAGCCAAGCCAATAAGCTCCTGAGCCAAGGCCTGGTTAAGGGCATGAGCGCCTTGAGAGGTTGCAGCATTGGCTGTCAAACGCACCGCGATATGACGTGGCTTGGCATAGAGCCCTAGGGTAGGATTGCTTTGCTCTGCAATTGGTTGAGCCAAAATTTGCGCTAGTTTAGATTCCCCAATACCAAAAAAATTAAGATAGAGCGACTCCATGGCCTCTTGCTTGCCTAGCTGTTTAGCTAACTCTGGTAGGACCTCTTGCTTGAGCATTTGATTCATTTCAAAGGGCGGGCCCGGCAAGAGAATGTAGGTCACCCCTTCATGTTGGTAGACAGAACCGCATGCTAAGCCATAGGCATTCCACAGGGCCTTTCCCCCTTTCAAAGTAAGAACCTGCAGCAAGTCAATTGGCGCACATTCCCGCCCCTCATGAGCTAAATGCTGGTTTAACTTAGCCAGTTGGCGCGGATCCTCTTCCAAGGTCGTCCCAACAAAGGCCGCCACTACTTGCTTGGTAATATCATCATGAGTAGGACCCAGACCACCAGTTAAAATGACCAAGTCTGAACGCGAATGCGCTAGTGCTAAGGCTTGGGTAATACGCTCCCAGTTATCCCCTACTGTCTGCTGATAATAGGTGCCGATACCAATGGCTAATAATTGCTTAGCAATATCACTCGCATTACTGTTGACCACATAACCCATCAAAAGTTCTGTCCCGACTGAAATAAGTTCTGCCTTCATCATACCCCTCCTTATATATATAGACCAAAAGCCTAGCTATCGCATTTTTTTAGTAGGACTTTTTCACTTCTTCTATTATAGACCATCTCTTAAGCCTTAGGCTAGTGGGATTACTTAAGGTTTAAGGCTTTATACAAATTTTATAAGTCAGCCAATCAAACCCTTCTAAAGCCATATAAAAAGCACCTAGCTAACTAGGTGCTTGAAACTTAGTTTTCAAGATAAATTTCCTGAGGTCTTAAGGCTTGTTTGGCCTTCCAGTTGGCCACTAAGAAGTCTGCTAAAATCAGGGCCGCAATTAGCACCAGGCTGACTGCCAAATAAATCACCCAGAGTGGACTCCCCTTAATAAAAGGCGGTTCACTGAGCAAGCCATAATTACCACCTGTCAGCATATTAACCAGCACTAAACCAGCATTCAGCGCAAAGGTAATGGCTGCAAGCTGCCAGCGCTTGAGTAGATTAGGTTGGTAATTTTTGAAGAGGTAGATGAGGGCATTGACCCACAAGGCATAGTGACCGACT
Organism: uncultured Abiotrophia sp.; assembly: GCA_965245735.1. Classification (GTDB taxonomy): domain Bacteria; phylum Bacillota; class Bacilli; order Lactobacillales; family Aerococcaceae; genus Abiotrophia. The sequence goes on from CBDFAX010000003.1 coordinate 31,954, forward strand.
AAGAAAGAAAAGCTAGTAACATGCGGGAAATCATAGGGATCGAAAACCGGATAGACCAAGGCAAAGAAGGCACCACTAGCCCCTAGCAAGGCGAAATATTGCTTGAAACGAGATTTGCCCGGCCATAGAACCAAGGCAAACATTGCTAGACGACAATGATAAAGTGGCAAACTATTTGATATAGGCAGGGAATAAACCACGTACCAAGTATAGAGAACCGTCAACTGGATAATTTGCATAATTCGGAAGGTCTTAACATAGGCAGGATCGCGATATTTTCGTAAGGTTGTCCAACCAAGTACGACTAGTAGTCCGACAATTATTAAAAACCAGCCCAAGGAAATGGCAGGCGGTGCAGACTGAGTAGTTGTCAAAAAATCTTTCATAGGCGAAAGGCCTCCTTATAACATGATCTTGCTCATTATATAATGTCACAGGTCTCTGAGCCATGTGTTCCTTTATTATACCCAGTCCACCCTTTTCTCGCAAGAGGAACTTGACCACAAAAAAGTTGCTTGATCCAAGCACCTACATTGTCTAATCCAGGACTGATAGGTTATAATACAAGTGAATGAATTGGAGGTATCCCATGAAAGAACAACCTATCCTTTTAACCCTCTTTGGGGCTACGGGTGACTTGGCTTTTCGCAAGCTCTACCCTGCTATTTACCAACTCTATCGTAGCGGCCGCCTATCTCAGAATTTTGCTTTGATTGGGACTGCCCGTCGTCCATGGTCTGATGAGCATTTCCGTCAAGTCATTGTAGACAGTGTAGGCGCTCAGGCGCTTAGCCCTGACCACGTTCAGGAATTCGCCTCCCACTTCTATTACCTATCCCACGATGTTCAAAATACCGAACACTATGACCAACTCAAGCAATTAGCGGACTGGCTCGATGCCACTTACCAAACCCAAGGTAATCGCCTCTTCTACCTGTCTATGTCCCCTACCTTCTTCCCTATTATTGCTGAGCATATTAAATCGCAAGGTCTTTTGGCATCAGGCTTTAACCGCCTCATTATCGAAAAACCATTTGGGCATGACCTAGCTTCTGCTCAAGAATTGCAAGACAAACTCAATGTGGCCTTCGATGAATCGCAAATCTATCGCATTGACCACTATCTGGGTAAAGAACTGGTTCAAGCCCTCTACCACTTGCGTTTCCATAACCAACTTCTCCGTCATACATGGAATAAGGATCATATTGCTAGCATCCAAATTTCTCTGCCTGAAATGGTGGGGGTTGAAGAAAGAGCGGGCTACTACGATCATTCTGGCGCTAGCCGCGACATGGTTCAAAACCACATGCTCCAACTGCTCGCCCTGCTGACCATGGCAGAACCTGCCTCCAACCAAACAGCAGATATTCAGGCAGCTAAATATCGTAGCCTAGCCAACCTACATCACTATGCTGACGCTCAAGAATGCCAAGCTTGTGTAGTTCGTGGCCAATACAGCGCGCAAGGCAATCTCAAGGGCTATCTGGAAGAAGACGGCGTAAATCCTGCTTCCCGTACTGAGACCTATTTTGCTGCCAAAGTGATGCTAGATTTGCCAGAATGGGAAGGTGTTCCTTTCTATCTGCGGACCGGCAAGCGTCTCAATCAGAAGGCGACCATGGTGGATGTCCTCTATCGTCCGACTCAAGACGGCTTGGAAGGCGACCATCTCCGCATTGAAATCGCCCCTGACCTGGGCTATACCCTCTGGCTCAACACCAAAGCCATTGGCTACAGCCAGGATAGCCACCGCGTGCCACTTAGCTTCCGCTACAATTCAGAAGAATTGGCAGAAAGTCCAGATGACTACGCCCGCTTAATTTTCGAAGCTAGCCAAGGCGATCGCGAACACTTCACTCAATGGTGTGAAGTAGCTGCTGCCTGGAAATTCTTGGATAATATTCAAGCCTATTGGACTGCCGATACTGAGACACTACTAGCCCAGTATCCAGCTGGCAGTCATGGCCCTCAAGAAGCCGATGACCTCTTAGCCCGCGACGGCTTTGAATGGCTCCTTAAATAAGATGAAAAGAGTTTAGGACCTGAGCCTAAACTCTTTTTTGCTGTCTTTGCTCCAGTGGTCTACTTAAAAAAGTAGGCCACTGGCTTTGGGTTTTTGTTGCGCTTTTGAGGGAATCGGCTACTTTCTTGGCGTGCTAGTGGTCCACTCCGCCGAGTGGACCACTGGCTCTGGCTTTTTGTGGCACTTTTGAGGCAATCTGCCACTTTCTTGACGCGCCAGTGGTCCACTCCGCCGAGTGGACCACTGGCTCCGACTTTCCAGACACAAAAAACCCATTATATCATATATGATATAATGGGTTTTCTTCTTCATGTTAAACTTCTTGCTCAAGCTCTTGGCGATATGCTAGAACAGCTTGCCTTAACTCTTCTACAATGGCTTGACACTCAGCTAAACTGTAGGCATTAGCGCCACTAGCCATGGGATGACCACCGCCATCATGATTAGCTGCAATCCCGTTGATGACAGGCCCTTTGGAACGAATACGGCAACGATAGTGATCACCATTGCCTTCTTGTTGAACGAAAATGACCCAAGACAGGACACCTTCGATACGCCCAGGCAAGGTCACCGCAATCTGGGTTTGTTCTTCACTGATGCCAAATGTCTTAATGTCTGCTTGGCTAATGGTCACCCAGGCGACACCTGCTTCATTAATGGACATGGTCTCAAAGATATGGCCTTGGAATTTGGCTTCTTCAAAACTCAATCGCATAAAGCGGTCACTAATCTCAAAGGATGAGAAGTCATATTGCTTGAGCCAAGCCGCGACCTCTAAGGTCCGCGATGTGGTAGACTCATAGAGGAAACGAGCCGTATCAGACACCATACCAGTATAGAGCAGGCGCGCTGCTTGATCCTGCATAGCTAGCTGGTCACCTAGGTGGCGACTGATTTCGGCGATTATTTCGCAGGTAGAACTTGCAATCGGGTGGACAATTTGAAGTTGGCCATAATCATCCACAGGAGGATGGTGGTCTATCTTGACTAGGGTCGCGCCCTTGTCGTAGTGGTCGCCGTCAATCCGAGGTTGGTTGGCGGTATCACAGACAATAACCAGGGCACCTTGGTAGTCGGCGGCTGTTACCTTGTCCATAGAGCCAATCCACTTGAGCCCTTGGGTCGTCGTGCCGGCCGCTAAAACACGTTTGTCAGGGAAAGTCGATTCAATCAGAGACTTGAGTCCTAATTGGGAGCCGATGGCATCCGGATCAGGCCTCACATGGCGGTGAATAATAATGGTTTGGGCTGCATGAATTAATTGGATGAGGGCTTGAGCCTCGTGATGTTCAATATACATAGTAGTTTTCTACTTCCTTACTCGCTAAACTTAGTTACGTTCAATCATTTGGCTGGTAATAATGGCCTTGGCCACCAAACTATTCTCGTGGAAAACATCCACCTGGGTCAGGGCTGCCCGACGGTTGTGGTTGAAGACATGGCCCTTAAACTGAATTTCATTGCCGATTTGGATTAGGTTGAAATAATGAAGGTCAATCTTCTCGATGACACTGTTGAGATGGGTCAACTCAAAGACCTTGCGATCCGTCACTTGGGCAATCAGTTCCGTCAGAACTCCATAAGAGATTGTCCCGAAGTTACCAATCATCTGAGGTTGTACGAAGGCTTGGAAATCATAGTCCGTGACTTCACTGGCCACTTCTAACTGGGCCGTAATGTCTTCTTCAAAGGTATGGACCATTTGCGGTTGCTGTTGGACCACTTGAATGGCCTTGGAGACTTCCTCACGCGTCACCACCCCAAGCAGTTGAAGGTTGTCTTCCACCACTGGAATCATCTCAATATCCTGCCAAATCATCTTGTGCGAGACACTAGCCACCGACATATGAGTCTTGACAGTCACCGGATTCTTGGTCATGACCCGCTCCAGCTGAATGGATTCTTGCTTACCTTGGACGTCCTTAGCAGCCACAACCCCAATCAGACGCTGGTTATAACAGACAGGAAAACGTTCCTGACCTGTTTCTTCCATCAAGCGATTGAAGTCAGCCACCGAATCACTTGGCGCTAGAAGTGGCACCTGGGATAGTGGTGTGTAGATATCCCGAATGGTCATGATTTCCTTCTTAATCATCTGGTCCGCCATGGAGCGGTTGATGATGGTCGCTACCGTAAAGGTATCGAAGGTGGTGGAAATCACTGGCAAATTACGTTCATTGGCCAAACTAATGACTTGGTCACTAGCCTTGAAGCCCCCGGTAATGAGCACCGCCACGCCCTTTTCCAAGGCAAAGAGTTGGACGTCTTCCCGGTTCCCCACAATAATCAAGGAATCGTCGGTAAAGTAACGCTCCATAGCGTCCTTGGTCATGGCCCCAATGATGAATTTAGACAGGTGCTGGGTCAGTCCTTGGCTGCCACCTTGGACCTCCCCTTCAATGATCTGCACCACTTCACCAAAGGTTAGCATTTCCGGCGAATATTTTTGCTTCTTCTCAATGCGGATGGTCCCAACCCGCTCAATGGTCGAGACAATGCCTAGTACTTCGGCGTCTTTAATAGCCCGGTAGGCCGTTCCTTCACTCATCTTGAGATGCTTGGCAATCCCTCGAACCGAGATTTTATCCCCGATGGGGAGGGATTCAATGTATTGGATAATCAGATCATGCTTGGTTGCCATATAGTCACCTTCTCTTTAGACACAAAATAACTGTTATACTTCATATTATAACAGTTATTTTAAAAAGTAACAGGCCTGTTTTACATTTTTTCAAAAGATAATTGCGTATTGACCTTATCGAGCTGGATTAGCCCAGCTGTAGAGACTCCCAGTAAGCGGACGGTCTTATGCAAATGACCGTGTAGCTCCCAGAGTTCCTGCACCGCCTGGCCAATCACCTCCACATCTTGGCTAGGAGAGCCCAAGGATAGTTGACGCGTTAAGGTCTCGAAGTCATCATAGCGAATCTTAAGCGTCACGGTCTGGGCGTGGAAATTCTTGGCCTTTAAGATTGCTACCACCCGCTTAGTCAGCTGGGTCAAAGCATCTAGAACCCCCTCTTCTTCCGCCAGAAACTGAATAAAGGTAGTCTCCTTACCAATGGACTTGCGCTCACGATGGGGCTGGACCGGCGCATCATGGACCCCGCGCACCTTGTAGTAGAGGGATTTACCCATTTTCCCAAAATGTTCAATCAGGTCTTCTAATTCAATTGCTCGCAAATCCGCCCCTGTCATAATCCCCCTCTGGTGAAAATATGGCACCGACTGCCGCCCCACCCCATAGAACTTATCAATAGGTAGGTCATCTAAAAATTCCAAGGCTTGATCAGGAGTCACCACCGTAATGCCAAAGGGCTTACGGTAGTCAGAGGCAATTTTGGCTAGGAACTTGTTATAGGACACCCCGATTGAACAGGTTAGATTGAGTTCTTCCTTAATCTGGGCTTGAATGCGCTGGGCTAAATAGGTCGCACTTTGAATGCCCAGCTTATTATGAGTCACATCCAGGTAGGCCTCATCCAGGGACATGGGCTCAATCAAATCCGTGTACTGAGCAAAAATCGCCCGAATCTGCTGAGACACTTGCTGATAGTGGGACCAATCGCCCGCAATAAAGACCGCATGGGGACAGCGTTTGAAGGCTTCAGCAGCGGTCATAGCCGAATGGATTCCATATTCGCGCGCCTTATAGTTGCAAGTAGAGACGATCCCCCGACCACCGGTTAACTTAGGATGCTTGGCAATCACAATAGGTTTGTGAGCAATCGCTGGATTATCCCGTGCCTCGACATTGGCATAGAAGGCATCCATATCCACATGCAGTATCTTACGTGATATGTCTGGCACCGGATCCTTAAACTCTAAAATCCCATAGCGCATGATGCCCCTCCTCTCCCATGTCATACTTCTCCTCTAGTATACGAAAATTTGTTCGTGTTTTCAAGTGGTGAGCCTGCCCCAGATAGCAATAAAAGGCAAGTAGCTAGATAGCTTGCTTGCCTTTTTATCATCATTTCACTTCGAAAAGTTCACGGTAGACCTGTTCACTGCCAAACTGGCGAGGCTCCACTCCTATCAGAGTCAATCCCGCTCCTTCCAAACCACCTAAAGCTTGGCTCAGTTGAGAGGCAGATACAAGAAAGCTATGATCCGATAAGCGACGAAACCAATCATCGGCTAACTTTTCTTGAACAGTTACCACATAGTCACTCGTTTCACTTTGGGCCAAAGTGCGTTCAATAATTTGGCCTTCTTTAACAAATAGAATTCGACGAGTCATTCGGTCGATTTCATCAAGATTATGCGAAGAAATCAATACCGTCATCCCCTCTTCGCGATTAAGTTGCATCACTAACTCTCGAATCCGAATCAGGCTAGTAGGATCTAAACCATTGTAAGGTTCATCCAGAAAAAGTACTTGTGGCCGGTGGAGAATAGCACAAGCAAAGAGCAAGTGTTGTTTCATTCCCAAGGAATAAGTCCCCACCGCTTGATCTAAATACCCTATCATTCCTACTCGTTCAGCCGTTTCAATAATGCTCTCTTTGGAGAATCCCTGGGCTAAGGCTATATACTGAAGGTGATCGTAGCCCGTTAGCTGTGGATAGAGAACACTATTATCTTGCATGAACCCAATCTTACGATAAAGTTCTTTACCTGCTGGCATGTAAAGCCCAGCTACCTTTACTTGTCCCTCCGAATATGGCAATAAGCCCGTTAAGGCTGACAGTAAAGTCGTTTTACCTGCACCATTAGGTCCCACTAAGCCTACTACTTCCCCGGCCTCAATTTGAAAATTTACTTGCTTCAAAATCGCTTTACTGCCATAGGCAAGGCTCAGATTTTTCACTTCAATCATATAGGGTCACGTCCTTTCAGAGTACAAGGCAAGTACCTATTCAAAAACAAGCCTGCAAGACCACAGACTACTAGGCCAGTCCAATGAGTCAAAAGACCTTGACCTAAAGAAACAGAGAGGCGTCCGTCCAATACCGGGGCTAAATCCAAATAACGGAAGGGACTCATGGCCTGTGCCAGACTCGGCAATAAGAGAGTTGCCCCATAACCAATACCTAAGATTCCAGCGACTAAACTAATATAGATTGCAGTCGACTTAACCCATCTAGCAACAAAATGGCAAAGGCTATTAATAAAGTAAGTAACTGCAACAAACAGCGCGAAAGCCTCTAGATAGTAATACCAGCTAGGCATTATCTCAAAAAATTGATGAGTACTTGGCACACGTAAGCGCTGACCAATCCAACCACCCCACTGTTGGCCATCTACTAAATATCTGACCTGAGGTAACTGAATATGACCTAAACCTGCTATTAAACTACCAGTCAAGGCAAGCAAGATAACTGCCCCTAGCATTAGTAGAAACACCTGTTGAAGGCTTAAGCGTCGATGCAACTTAAGGAGATGCTTCCTTGCTAGAGGCAAGGTTGCCTGGAATCGCCAGCGCCCGGTTTCTTTATCTAGCACAGTAGGCGCTACTAGGAAGATTACCAAAATAACCCAGAGCCCTAAATAGAGACGCTCTTCAAACAAGTTACCGACTATTCCTAGTGCAGTATAAGATTTCATAGGCTTGCTGACACGCGCTAGATAGGCTTCAAAGACCGCAATATCAATCGAAAGTGGTGGCTGGTCCTCACCACTTCTTGGTGATTGCTCATAATTTGGAATATAGAGCGTCCAATATGGACCGCCAGGTAGCTGAAAATCAATCCCATAATTTCGTTTCCACTCGGCTAACTGATAATTGATGTAAGCATTCGGCATAAAAATCCAGTCACGGATTGGCAATAAAGTTCGATCACCTTTGCCTTGTAGGAAGTCAACATCCTCTTTCAGTTCATCGTACTCCATTTCCGTGGCTAACTTGGTTTTCCCTTGTTTAAGCTCCTCAACAAGAGCTTCCTGACGTTGAAAACTTGCTAGCGCTGCCTGATAGAGTTCTTCTGTTGGATAGGCCTGGCGATAATCACTCAGATTAATCTTAAGCAAGTCAGATTTTTGCGCAATGTTAGCTTCTTGTAATTGGTGGTACTGAATCCCCTGTGAAACGCCATAATAGAGGAAAAAGGCCAAGATACACAAGCAAATTTGCCACCAAAGGTGACCTCGTAATAGCTTCAGCCATTCAAAACTTGTTTGGAAACGACTAGAAGATAAGTCGTAACGGCGACGCGCTCGACCACGTTTAAGTACTGCATAGGATAGGGTTACTATGACCCGCCAAACACCAAGTAAGAGACCGAAAAGAATAACCACTGCATAGAAAATTTCTAGGCTTGACTGGTGTAAAACAAAACCATTAATATCCCAGTAGCTAAAAATAGAATAAAAAGGATAGAAGTCAAAGAGGCGACTAAACTCAGCTAATAAAGTAACCGATACACCTAGCCCTAGCCAAACTAATAAAAGCTCTTGTACCCATCGATTAATAAGTAGCAAAATAAGCCAGAAAAGAATTACTAGCCCTAACCAGAATAGATAGAGAGCCAAGATTCCCTGCCACAGGGGCCAACCAGGTGCCATAGGATAATGAAGTAAAGCCGTAAGGGGAAGTTGGTCAAAAAGAACATGATAGATAGCCCACCCAACTGCCATCGACAAACCATAGCCTAGTCCCAGGCACAAGAATACACCTAAGCGCCGGCTTAGCAAACGACTATAAGGTACAGGTAAAGTTTTGAGAAAAGCCTGCTGATTAGAGAAGAAATCTCTTAGGAGTGGTAGCCCTACCAAATATGAGAACAACAAAAGCAGTGGAATTCCCAACAAATAAGGAGAGAGTTGTGTCATTAGATAACTGGATTCTCGCGTTGTCTTGACATCCAAGCGACCGATTTGGTAATTGACTTGCCATTCGATAACAGGTAATTCTGCTTCTATCTGTTGTCGCGAGATACTCAATAACTCCTTACCCTGATTATTGAGAGCTAATAGGGTTCGCCATATAGAGAGCTTGTCCTGGTTCACTCGATCCCATTCTTCATAATAGGCCGCCACACTGTAATCAAAACGTGTCTTTTCTGCTTCCTTCAAGCTAACTAAAAGTGGATTTTCCTCTGATACTCCCTGCCTTTGCATGTTGGAGATGGACCAGTTCAAATCTGAAGCCAAACGATTGGCCTGTTGTCGCTCTTGGTGCCTTAGGTCATGACTAACCTGTCCACGATATAGTCCTAGCCCTAGCATGGTCACAAGTGGCAAGATTAAGAGTAAGTAGACAAAGCGATGATTCTTTAAAAAGTGCCTAAGCTCTAGTTTGAACATTTTGCGACCTCCTCAAGGCTAAAATAGGTACAGATTAAAAAAACATTAAATATTAGTTAGATTGTATCCGATTTCCTGCTTACTTTCAAGATAATTTTATCCCACTTGAATAAAATCTATTGTCTATTAAGCCAATGTTCGTAATTGAAGTATTTATTAGAATAGCTTATACCCTAAATGCTTCTATCTTTGAATACCTCTACTTATTCTCCTTAATCAAGTCTCTAAACCTATTGCAGACTTAAATTCTTATTGGCTAATCTACAGTTTTCTATAAAATAGATTAAATACTTTTCCTAGTCACCTTTACTTTAGCAACGACTATCACTATAAAGTGCCCTCTTAAATACAAAAAAGCTGAGACCTAAGTCTCAGCTTTTCTATGCGCTAGTCCAATATTAGTCCAAACGTGATGCTACCTTATCCCAGTTGACTACTGAGAAGAAGGCTTGGATATAGTCTGGACGACGGTTTTGATAGTGGAGGTAGTAAGCATGTTCCCACACATCTAAACCTAAAAGTGGCTTAAGCCCTAATTCTAAAGGTGTATCTTGGTTAGCGGTAGACAGGACTTCTAAGTGACCGTCACGGTCTACAAGCCAAGCCCAACCAGAACCAAAGCGAGTCGCAGCTGCCTTAGCAAAAGCTTCTTTGAAGGCTTCAACAGAACCAAAGTCTGCTTCTAAGCGAGACTTGAGCCCAGCAGGAATAGCTGCTTCTGAACTTGGTGCTTGTAGGCTTTCCCAGAAGAAGCTGTGGTTGAAGTGACCCCCACCATTGTTGCGGACCGCTGTTTGGATGCTTTCAGGCAAATCCTTAAGGTTAGCAACTAAGTCTTCGATAGATTTAGATGCCAAGTCAGCATGGCCTTCTAAAGCTGCATTCAAGTTGTTAACGTAGGTTTGGTGGTGTTTGGTGTGGTGAATTTCCATGGTGCGCGCGTCAAAAGCTGGTTCAAGCGCATCATAGGCGTATGGCAAGGCTGGTAATGTAAATGACATGGTCATTCCTCCTCGGATATAGTATACCTAGATTATATCATGCTCAGTAGAATAGACAATCATTTTGCACTTGGTAGCGTTTATTTCACAAACTCAAGGCATGAAAAAAGCCCCTTATTCGCTAAGAATAAAGGACTTTAGCAAGTCTGACTCTCAAAGTCGTAAGGGCTGATGCCCTCCATGCCAATCATGGGATCAATTTGGTCTATCAAATCCTGACTTAAGCGGAAGGACTCTTGCTGCTTAGGTGCCAAACCTCTTGATTGCACCGCAAGCGAAATACTTGCCGCAGGACTAGCTTGAGGCGAGGCCTGATCTGTTGCACTAACTTCAGCTTTTTCAGCATCTAGGCCTAAAACTTGGCTCTCTCCTGACGCTCGCTCTTGCTCTACCTTCTCTCCCTGCGTCAGCCCCGCTAATTTAACTTGTAGCAGGTCCTTCAGGTTGGTACGGCGTGGATCACGATCCTGACTAACCGCTTGGACATAAGCGTCCGGGTCCCCCACCAAAACTAAACTCGCCTGCGCTCGGGTGACAGCTGTGTAAAGCAAGTCCTGACGCAACATGCGATAGTAGGCGTCGACCAGAGGCAGAATAACTAGCGGATACTCACTCCCCTGGGATTTGTGGACTGAACAACAGTAGGCCAGAGTCAACTGGTCGAAATCTGACCGTCTATAGGTCAGTTCCTTATCATCATCAAAGGCCACCACGACCTCTTCGCTCCCGCTGTTAGACGCCTGGGCTGAGAAGACACCAACGATTTTCCCGATGTCCCCATTATAGACGCCTTCCTCCGCATTGTTCACCAACTGAAGCACCTTGTCCCCTAGACGAAAAATTTGGTCAAAATACTCTAGTTGAGGTTTCTTGCGGCTAGGCGGATTGAAGAGTCCTTGCAAGAGTTGGTTGAGGGCGGTAATACCGGCAGGCCCCTTATACATTGGCGCCAGAACTTGCAAGGTATTGGCATCAAAGCCCCTAGTCAAGGCATGGCCTACCACCTGTTCCACCACTTGGGCTACCTGCTGGGTCTTACATGGGATAAAGGAACGGTCAGGCTGTCTCTCCATAAGGTTCTGCGGTAGGCGCCCCTGGCGAATCTGATGGGCTAGTTGAATGATGGAACTATCTTGGGCTTGGCGATAAATCTTAGTCAGACTAATAGTAGGAATTACCCCAGACTCAATCAAGTCTGAAAAAACTTTACCTGGCCCGACCGAAGGCAATTGATGCTTATCTCCCACCAGAATGACTTGAATTCGGTAGCCAATGGCCATCCAGAGCCAATTCATCAACCAGGTATCTACCATGGACATTTCATCCACTACCAGAAGCTGACCTTCCAGTGGCGTCGGATCAAAGCCCTCAACTGTGGTCTCGCGATTAAACCCAATCAGTCGGTGGATGGTGGAAGCCGGAATATCGGTCATTTCCTGCATACGTTTGGCTGCTCGCCCCGTTGGTGCAGCTAACAAGACGGGGCCAGTCTGATAAGGATTGGTCACATCGCCCTGAGGATAGCCATGCAAGAGCCGATGGAGTGTCAGAATTCCACGTATCAAGGTCGTCTTCCCCGTACCTGGACCACCCGTAATCACTGAAAGTGGTGATTGCATGGCTAGGATCATGGCCTGGCGTTGAGTTTCATCATAGTCGATTCCCGTCTCTCGGGCTACTTGATCCAGCTTGTCTTCAATTTCTGTCTTGCTGAAAGTCTCAACTTCTTCATACTGGAAGAAGTCACTGATACGTCGGACGATTCCCATTTCCGCGTGATAGAGACTTGGCAACATAATGCCTTGGTCCAAGGAATAGAGCGTCCCTTCCAAGATAGCCAAGTCCAAGGCTTCTGCTAATCGCTCTTCCTCAATCAGATAAGACCGACTGCGTTCTAGAATCTTGGTAGCAAGTGTCAGCAAACGTGGCCGCTGGACATAGGTGTCTCCTGACCGCAAGCAAACTTCGGATACGGCCGTGTAGAGTCCCGCCACCAAACGTGTGACAGCGTCAGCCTCAATACCAAGTTGTTCAGCTAGGGCATCAGCCTTATTGAAACCAACCCCTTCTACCTTGGCCACTAGGGCGTAGGGATTATTCTCAATCGTGGCCAGCGTTTGATCCTTGAAGGTCTGATAAATTTTATCCGCCAGCTTAGGTCCAAAACCCCACTCTGTTAGCTGCAAGAAGATGCGTTCAGTTCCCTGGTGTTGGCGCAAGGTTTGGGCTAGTACTTGGCGTTTGTCTGGCGTTAAGCCTTTGACAGATTTGAGGCAGTCTGGATCTTGTAAGATTAAATCAATGGCTTCTAGCCCCAACTGATCCACGATCCTTTGGGCTAGAGTTTTACCAATCCCAGTGAAGCGGGCACTGGAAAGAAATTCTACTAGTCCCGCTTCAGAAGTTGGCGCTACTTGTTGGTAGCGACTAACCGCAAATTGCTCGCCATAACGCGGATGCACGGTTACTTGGCCATAGAATTCATAGGCTGTGTCTAAATGCAAGGATGCAAATTGACCCGTACAAGTAACATGGTCCTCGCTTATTAGGTCGTTGTCCGTCTCTAGCACCTTAACCCTTAGCACCTTATAAAGATTCTGTGGGTTTTCGAAGAAGACCGATTCAACTTCGCCAATCAAACGTATTTGCTCAGCCATAAGCGGCCTCCTTTCTTAAGGCTAGGTAATGAGACTTAGGGCTTAAGCCAGCGCATCCCAATATTGCCTGGAATAACTTGAAAACCAAACTGCTGATAGAGTCGGTCGGCTGGTTCCTTAGCCATCAAGCAAACATAAGCAGACGCATCCGCATTCGCTATGAGCCAGTCAGTGACAGCTTGCATCAGGGCCTTACCCAAACCTTGACCTTGGAATTCAGGTGCCACCATGACCGAATTGATCATATAAGATAAGGCACCGTCACCAGCAATCCGGGCAAAACAAACCAGCCGCTGACCCTGGTAGGCGCAAATCATATAGAGGGAATTAGCTAGCGCGCGTTCAGCCACTTCTTGAGGGGGTTTAGCCCCCAAGCCTGTGGCAATCCGCAAATCAAGATAGTCTTGGACAGTCGGAATCGTTTCAGTCCATCGAAGTTGTGGCTTAGACATACTGACGTTGTACCCCCTCTTTGTAGGCCGCATCAATCAGACCGCCACCTAGACACTCTTGACCATCATAGAAGACCACTGCCTGCCCCGGTGTAATGGCCCGGACTGGTTGATCAAAAATAACAGTCGCCTGGGTCTTATCTTGGCTGAGCTTAACCGTAACTCCAATATCTTGTTGGCGGTAGCGGAACTTGGCCGTGCATCGGAATTCTTCTGGCACATCCGACAAATTAGGCGCTGTAAAGGACACTTCACTGGCCGTTAGATAGTCTGAATAGAGATTTGGATGATGGAAACCCTGACCTACATAAAGGGTCTGCGTGGTTTGATCCTTACCAATGACAAACCAAGGTTCATTGCTAGTGCCACCGCCACCAATCCCTAAGCCTTGGCGTTGGCCAATGGTATAGTACATAAGGCCCATGTGCTCGCCCTTGACTTGGCCATCTAGGGTCACCATTTTACCCGGTTTATTGGGTAGGTAGTTGGAAAGAAATTCATTGAAATTCCGTTCTCCAATGAAGCAGACACCTGTTGAATCCTTCTTCTTGGCAGTCGCCAAGCCTGCCGCTTCTGCTAAGGCACGAACTTCAGACTTCTGCAAATGACCCAAAGGGAAGAGAGCCTTCTGGAGTTGGGCTTGGGATAGTTGGCTAAGGAAATAGGTTTGGTCCTTATTATTATCTAGGCCACGCAAGAGGTGGACTACCCCATTTTCATCGCGCTCTGAACGGGCATAGTGCCCCATGGCAATATAGTCAGCCCCTAATTCCATGGCATAATCTAGGAAGGCCTTGAATTTGACTTCCTTGTTACACATTACATCTGGGTTAGGCGTACGCCCCGCCCGATATTCGCGTAAGAAATATTCAAAGACCCGATCCCAATATTCTTTCTCGAAGTTAACAGAATAATAGGGAATTCCAATCTTCTCCGCGACTTTGACTACGTCTTGGTAGTCTTCAGTCGCTGTACAGTGACCATTTTCGTCAGTATCGTCCCAGTTTTTCATGAAGAGGCCGATGACTTCATAACCCTGCTCCTTGAGTAGCAGGGCAGCGACAGAAGAATCTACGCCTCCGCTCATACCCAAAACGACACGTTTTCCATTTGTTGACATTGTTCTTTTCCTTTCTTTCTCTCTATGGATAACTCCGTGGAAGGCAGAGCATCCTGACATGTGTGCTTAATTGATAACAGAAGAAGAGAACGAAAGCACTCTCTCGTTCTCCCCACTTAGGCTAGACTTCAGTTAAAACGTTACGCTCAACAAAGCCGTCAAAGATAAAGTTAATCTTCTCCACAACCATTTCATTATGAGCTAACTTGGTCACATCGACAGCAGTTAAACCCTTGTTATTAACGGTTGAAATTTTGAGAGTCTTCAAGTCCTTGTTCACTAGGACCTTGAGCACCAAACCATCACGGTGGTGGCTATCTAGAGAACGTTTGTATTGGAAGTTACCGCCAGTTGACTCGGTAAAGCCATTGTCCCGCAAAGTATAAGGTTTGCAGGCTGGGTTGATTTCGAAGGTACGGTTAAAACCTTTTAAGGTTGCTTGTTTGGTGAATGCCATAATTCATCGCCTTTCTTGTTTACTTTTGTTGTCTTGCTTTTAAGAGGCCAAGTTGTTTGACCACTTGGTCTAAGTCTGCTTGCGTCAGGTCCAAACCCATGGTCAGACGAATACTTTCACGCTGCCGGTCTTCCTGGTCAGGATAGTAACCCTTAAGGACACGACTAGGTTCTAGACTACCTGCCGAACAGGCTGACCCAGCCGAAACATAAATCTGAGCCAAATCTAAATGGATTAGGACCTGACTAGCCTTGAGGCCTTTGAGCCAGAGATTAAGGAAGCCTGGCAAATGATGAGCCTGTGGTCGGTTGACTTGATAGTCAATCCCTGCTCGAGTTAGCTCCTCCAAGAAGTAAGCTTCCAAGTTTGCCAAATGCGCTTGTCGATGCTCCGCTTCTGCTAGTGACAGCTGGATGGCTTTAGCCAAGCCCTGAATATAGGCTAAATTCTCAGTCCCTGCCCTCATGCCAGCTTCCTGGCCGCCCCCTACCAAGTAAGGTCGCAGGCCTGGTTGATCCTGCCATGCTTGGAAGTAGAGTAATCCAATCCCCTTAGGCCCACCTAGTTTATGGCCTGATAGACTCCAAGAGGTAGCTATCTGATCTAGTTGCCAAGGCAGTTTAGTAATCCCTTGAACCAAATCAACATGGAAAAAGTAACCGCGCTGACGAGCTTCTTGTGCCAAAGCAGGAATAGGATAAATGGCGCCTACTTCATTGTTGACCGCCATGGCCACCCAGCCACTGGTATCTTCCTGACTAGCCGCTAGAAATTGGTCAATCAGGTCTTGGTCACTGCCCCCATCTTGAGGTTGGATCCAGGAAATGGTCCAGCCCTGCTCCTCTAATCTCTTGAGTGCTAAATCCACAGAGGGATGTTCTACGGCCAAAGCCACCAAGTGACGAGCTTTACCCGCTGCAAGGGCACCTTGAGCCTGAGACCAGATAGCCCAGTTATTGGCTTCCGTCGCCCCTGACGTGAAGTAGAGGCAAGTGGCGGAAGCTAGACCCAAATCCTGAGCAATGGCCTCACGGGCCTGATTGAGAGCATACTTGGCAGACTTGCCCAATTGATAAGTGCTAGAGGGATTCCCATAAAGTTGGGATAAGGAGCTTGTGATAGCTTGGATAACTTCCGGACGAACAGGTGTTGTCGCCGCATAATCAAGATAAATCACCATCTTGGCCCCCTCCTCTCAGACTAGACTTTCCTTCTTATTATAGCACACTCCTAGCCTTTCGCCTATCCATAAGTTTAGTCAGAAGATTTGTCTCCTCAGGCCTTTTGCGGTATGATGAATAGGCAGATAATTGATTGAAAGGAGGCCTCTCATGCTTCAACCACTCGCCTATCGCATGCGCCCTCGTCAACTAGAAGATATTCTTGGCCAGGAGCACCTTGTTGGCCCTGGTAAGATTATTCACCGCATGGTGCAAGCCAAGCGCCTGACTTCCATGATTCTATACGGACCGCCAGGCATCGGCAAAACTTCCATTGCCAGCGCTATTGCTGGTTCGACTCGCTATGCCTTCCGAACCCTGAATGCGGCCACCGATGGTAAGAAAGAACTGGAACAAGTAGTAGAAGAAGCCAAATTTTCCGGCACCCTTATCTTACTCTTGGATGAAATTCACCGCTTAAACACTACCAAACAAGATTTCCTACTACCGCATCTGGAGAGTGGTCGGATTATTCTGATTGGGGCGACTACCGAGAACCCCTATATCGCCATCAACCCCGCCATTAGAAGTCGGGTGCAAATTTTTGAACTCAAACCCCTCAGTCCTGAGCAGGTTTGCCTAGGTTTGACTCGGGCCTTAGCCGATCAAGAACGTGGGCTGGGTAAGTATCCTGTACAAGTCCAGGACGGCGTTCTGGAACATTTTGCTCAAGTATCGGGCGGTGACATTCGGACCAGCCTTAACGCCTTAGAGCTAGCAGTCCTCTCAACTGAACCAAACCAAGACGGGCAAATTATCATCGACATGGCAGTAGCCAGCGATTGCTTGCGACGTCGCCGACTTCAACATGATAAGAATGGTGACGCCCACTACGATGTCATCTCCGCCCTACAAAAATCCATCCGCGGCAGTGATGTCGATGCTGCCCTTTATTACCTAGCCATATTACTGACTGCCGGCGAGCTAACGGTCGCCTGCCGTCGCCTGCTAGTGATTGCCTATGAGGATATTGGTCTAGGCCACCCAGCTGCCACTCAACGAACGGTTGCTGCCATTCAAGCCGCTGAAAAGCTAGGTCTGCCAGAAGCCAGCATTCCCTTAGGTTTTGCAGTCATCGACCTAGCCTTGAGTCCAAAATCCAATACGAGCTATCGTGCTATCAAGTCTGCTATGGCTGCGATTGACCAGGGACAAGTCGCCCCTGTCCCAGACCATTTGCGGGACAGCCACTATCAAGGAGCTGACAAGTTGGGCCGAGGACTTGACTACCGCTATCCCCACGACTATCCTGGCCACATCGTGGCTCAAGAATACTTGCCTAAGGAATTAGCCCATCACCAGTTCTTCCAACCAGACCCTAGCGGTAAGTATGAAGAAGCCTTGGCTCACTACTACCAAAAAGTTAAAGAAATCCTCAAAAAATAAGAGCGCTTACTTGCAAATTTAACAAGTCGTGCTATAATAAAAGTATAGAAGATCTGTGGTGTACGTGACATATACACTGTGTTGACCGAACATTTTTCTTTAGATATAGGGAACCAACTCGACTGACTTATGACAGGCCTTTTCACTTGGTAGTCAGCGGTTAGGCGTTAGGTGCCCACCTGCTTAGATTGCGGGTTCAAAACATCTATATGACCAAACGGCACTAACGGATTTGGGTAGGAACTAGGCTTCCTACCCTCTTTTTTATATAGAAAAAGAGCTTGGGCAATCCCAAGCTCTTTCAATTATATTTTTATGATACTTTTCGTCTCACTTGCCAATGAGCAATAGCCAAACCCAACAAACTAGGTACAATCCAACCTAGACTCTGGCCACTCAGGGGTAAATAAGTAGCGAATGTTGAAGCTAATGCTTTCAATGGCAGTACCCAAGCTAGCTCTGGCATGGCTTGAATTCCATCGATTAGCGCCACTATCCCTGTCAGTGCCATAGCCCATTGGTAGTAAAGGCTATCGATTGCCCGACCTCGGCACAGTAAGGTGACCATGACTAGGACAATGGCCAGAGGATAGAGAAACATGAGCACCGGAACTGCCCAAGCAATAATCTGGGTCAAACCGGCATTAGCGATAAGGGTAGCCAAGAGGCTAACCGCTAGTAAGTAATGCTTGTAATCCAGACTAGGGAATAGATCCACCATTGCCTCTGAAAAAGCCGTCAGGAGCCCTACCCCCGTCTTAAGGCAGGCCAGAATAACAATTAAGGCCAAAAGGATACTGCCTGCTGAACCGAGATAGTGATTAGCAATCTGAGCTAGCGCAATCCCACCATTGGCACTCATGGAGAAGTGCCCCAAGGAAGTCGCCCCAGCATAGGCCAAGAGCCCATAAATTACCCCCATTAAGACGATGCTAATGGCGCCAGATTTGACCATACCTCTAGCCAGTTCGCCTGGCTCCTGAATCCCTAAACGATTCATAGCTTGAATCATGACAATCCCAAAGGCCAAGGCCGCTAGCACATCCAGGGTCTGATAACCCTCCAGAAAGCCTGTCGCCATTGCTTGTTGAGCATAGCGCCCCTGGGCCATCATTTGCCCAGCTTGCCCCATCGGATTGAGAACTGTCAGGGTCAAAAGTAGCCCTAAAACCAGTAAAAAGGCAGGATTAAGAATTTTGCCAATATAATCCAAAATCTTGCCCGGATTCAAGGACAGAAAGCCCGCTACTAGGAAGAAGATGAGGGAATAGATTAGAAGTCCTTGTCCTTGGTGACTCGATTCGATAAAGGGGGCTACCCCAATAGTATAAGATGTACTTGCCAAGCGTGGCACCGCAAATAAAGGGCCAATTACCAGATAGAGCAAGACCGTAAAAATCACACTGAACTTTTTGCCGACACGGCTGGCTAGTTTGGTTACACTCTTACTCTTAGACATTCCCATAGCGAGAATGGCCAGGAAAGGCAAGCCGATGGCTGAAATCAAGAGTCCAACCACAGCTGGTCCTACCTGGGCGCCACTTTCTTGTCCTAAGTGAACTGGGAAAATAAGGTTCCCTGCCCCAAATAACATCCCAAACAGCATGGAACCTAAATATAGGGCATCTTTAGACTGAAGTTTTTTGTTCATTTATCATGCTCCATTTCAAGCAAAAGCAACATCCGAAAGGAATGTTGCTCTTACTTACTATATTATTATTCTGCTTCAAAGTAAGCAGGGTAATGTGTCTTAACAATCTGGTGGCAACGATGGCAAAGGGTTGGAGCCTCCGCAATAGTTCCCACTTCCGGACGGACTGCCCGGCATCGTTCGCAGACATGACCTTGTGCTCGGCTAACAGAGACAGCGTAGTCTTCTAAGACTAAAGCATGATCTGGTGCCGGCGTGGTCACTAAGTCTAGGTGCGAGACGATTAGCAATTGGTCCAAGTCTTGACTCAAGGCTTTCAAAGCATTAGCTTGTTCTTCATTGACATAGAGGGTCACAGCTGCTTCAAAAGATTTCTTGATTGGGTCTTGTTCAGCATTTTTCGCTTCCTCTAAGGCTTTTTGAACCCCTTGTTGGACATGGAAGAAGAGTTTCCATTGATCCACCAGGGCTTGATAAGCGGTCCCATCTACTGCTTGAGGGAATTCTGCTAACTGAACAAAGCCTTCAACCCCTGGCAATTCCTTCCAAGCTTCTTCCATGGTATGCAAGAGGACTGGAGTTAAGAGTGGCAAGAGGTCACGCAAGATGCCGTAGATGACGGTTTGCATTTGACGACGAGCTAAGCTATCTGGCGCTTCGATATAGAGTACGTCCTTAGCGAAATCCAAGTAGAAGGCAGACAAGTCAACCGTCATGAAGTTGATGACCTTCTTATAGATGCTAGCAAATTCAAACTTATCATAGGCACTTAAAAGGTCGTTGACAAAGAGCTTGAACTTAGCTGTCATGTATTGATCAACTGGACGTAAGTCTTCAAAAGCTATAGTGTCCTTGCTTGGGTCAAAGTCTGACACGTGGCTTAGCATGAAGCGGATGGTATTCCGGATTTTACGGTAAGCCTCAGCTATTTGCTTGAGGATATCCTTAGACATCCGTACATCTGATTCTGAGTCCACACTGAGAACCCATAGGCGGATAATATCAGCCCCAAGTTCATTCATGACTTCTGTCGGCACAATAACGTTACCTAATGACTTACTCATCTTGTTCTTACCTTTACCGTCTAAGACGAAGCCTTGAGACAGCACCGCCTTATAGGGTGGCACGCCCTTAGCTGCAACCGAAGTGGTAAAGCTTGAGTTGAACCAACCACGGTATTGGTCAGACCCTTCCAAGTAGAGGTCTGCTGGGAAAGTCAGATAATCTCTGGCTTCTAAAACCCCTGCATAAGAGGTCCCAGAGTCGAACCATACGTCCATGATGTCAGTTTCCTTGGTGAATTTACCATTTGGACTAGCAGGATGCGTGAAGCCTTCAGGCAAGAGATCCTTAGCCTCACGTTCGAACCAGACATTAGAGCCATGTGTTTCAAATAAGGTTGCCACATGTTCAATGGTTTCAGTTGTTAAGATAGCTTCCCCATTTTCAGCATAGAAGATAGGAAGTGGTACACCCCATGCCCGTTGACGGGAGATGACCCAGTCACCCCGGTCGCGAATCATGTTGTAGATACGTGGCTGGCCTGATGGGTGGTACCATTTAACTTGTGTTTCAATTGCTTCGAGCAACTCTTCTCGGAATTTATCAATAGAAGCAAACCATTGAGGTGTTGCCCGATAAATAACAGGTTTTTTAGTCCGCCAGTCATGCGGGTAGCTGTGGACAAATTCAGAGTAAGACAGCAGGGCACCCTTTTCCTTGAGTAATTCCACTACTAATTTGTTACCTTTTGCATAGAAGACACCTTCAAGGCCAGGGGCTTCATGAGTATAGTGACCTTGGTTATCCAATGGGGACAGAATATCTAAACCATAGGCTTTACCAATATGGTAGTCGTCTTCCCCGTGACCAGGAGCGGTATGTACCAAACCAGTCCCGGCATCTAAAGTTACGTGATCTCCCACCATGAGTAGGGACTCCCGTTCATAGAAAGGATGCCAAGCAGTGAGGCGATCAAGATCTTGACCTTGATAGTGCGCCTCTACTTGGTAATCTTCCCAGTTGAGGGTTTGAGCTAAGGACTCCAGCAAGTCTTGGGCTACGATGAAATGACGGTCTCCAACCTTGACTTGGACATAGCTAGCCACAGGGCTCACTGAAATCCCTAAGTTAGCTGGTAAAGTCCAAGGCGTGGTGGTCCAGATTACGAACTCAGCTTTTTCTGGTACGATCCCTTTGCCGTCTTTGACCTTGAAAGCCACATAGATAGAAGGAGAGGTTACGTCTGCATATTCAACTTCGGCTTCCGCTAAGGACGATTCACTGGATGGTGACCAATAGATTGGCTTCAAGCCTTTGTAGATGTAGCCTTTTGCCGCCATTTGGCCGAAAATACGGATTTGTGCCGCTTCGTATTCAGGAGCTAGAGTCAAGTAAGGATTGTCCCACTCACCTGTCACACCTAAGCGTTTGAAGTCAGCTTTTTGACCTTCTACTTGGCGTAGAGCATATTCTTGACAGAGCTTGCGGAATTCGACCACAGACATGGACTTGCGGTCAACCCCTTCTTGCTTGGTCAGGGCAGATTCGATTGGCAGACCATGTGTGTCCCAACCCGGTACATAAGGCGACCGGAAGCCAGACATAGACTTAGAGCGAATGATAATATCCTTACTAATCTTGTTGAGGGCGTGACCCATGTGGATTTCACCGTTGGCATAGGGAGGCCCATCGTGGAGAATATAGGTTGGCTTGTCAGCATTCTTAGCTTGGATTTGTTGATAGATATTCGCATCTTCCCACTCTTTTTGTAGGACGACTTCTTTAGTTGGCAAGTTCGCCCGCATGGCGAAATTGGTTTGACCAAGGTTGAGGGTCTCTTTTAGTTTCATATTGACAATATTCCTTTCTTGACAGTATTAACTACAAAAAAATATAAAAAGACGCCCCAGAACGGGACGTCGCAACGTGGTACCACCCAATTTTATTTGTAGTCATACAAATTCTCTTACATGATAACGCTCTTTAAGCGGCACCGGCTACTTAAGTTCACCGAGCATTATAGGTAAGCTGATCATCTACCCTATAGGGAACTCTAGGCTTGCACCCTTCCTAGATCGCTGGGGATATATAGAGGTGATGGTGGTCTTACATCATTTCTGGTAATTCAATTTTAATAGTTTGGCCTAGGATACTTTCAACAGAAGCTTGGTCATCCTTGTCAGGTGCTGCCTTAGCTTCTAATTTTTCTTGAGTTTCATGGACAAATTCTTCCACATCTGAAGTGACTTGGGTCTCTACCTCTTGCTCTAAGGCAGCTACACGCTCAGAACTACGTTCTTCAGCCTGGCTATCTTCGCTAGCAGGTGTTGCAAAAGCAATCTCCTGTTCAAAAGTTTGAGACTTGATTAAATCCAATTGTTGGGTCAACATACGTTGCATTTCGAATTGAAGGTTGCGTCCATTATGACGTAAGAGTTCCACTTCATTAGCTAAGTGGTTGACAGTATCATGTGCATTAGCAATGATACGATCAGACTCACGTTCTGCCTCATAAATAATGAGTTCTGCTTCCTTGCGCGCATTTTGTTTGAGGCGTTCAGCCGCTTCGTTAGCAATCAAGATTGAGCTATTCAAGGATTCTTGTAGTTTCTCAAAATTCTTGATTTTCTCATCAGCTTCCGCTAACTGGCGTTTAAGGGCAGCCACTTGATCCAAAGCGCGTTCGTAATCAACAACAACTTCATCTAGAAATTCATTGACTTCCTCTCTGGCATAGCCTCTGAATTCACGCTCAAAGTCTTTGGTTAAAATATCATTTGGTGTAATTGGCATGTCACACACTCCTTTGTTCTTGCTCTCTTCTTTAGACGACTAGGACTTTGACCTTAAGACGAATATTGTCTTTACGAGTCAGGCCCTCTTCGGCATCAATTTGAAAACGTCCAAACTTCCTTAGCGAGACAAAGTCGCCTGCCTCTAGCTCAAAATCCGGTCGATTAATTTCTAAATAATTGACCTTGACCAAGCCCCCTAAGACGGCTTCTTTTGCACGCTGTCTAGAAAAATTATAGACTTTACTCAGCATAGTGTCAAGCCTTAATGACGTGGTAATGACCGTCTGGTCTTCCCAGAGGACTTGTGGCGTCAGAACCTGATCAGGCTCTATATTCTCAAGTCTTACTCCGACATTTCCTATCTTAGTCACATTCTGACAAACATAGGGCGCAATCTTGGCATCCACTAGCACTTGCCAGTCTTGACCATCCGTGATGATATCACCAATTCGATTGCGTTCTAGGCCAGCCCCTAGAAGAGAGCCTAAAATAGAACCATGTCGAATATTAGCAAATTTCTGCGGAAAGTGAATTTTCAGGGCTTGAATCTGGAAGTCGCTAGCTTCTAAATCATAATACTGGGGATAAAAAACCAGTCTTTGACGTTCAGCTCCTGGCAAGCCACCGTGGCAGGCTAATTGAACTTCATCTTGTCCATTAGCCAATTGCTGGGCAATCAGGGCCTCACGCGGAGTCACAAAGTAACTAGTTACCGGACAATAGCGACTAGCCGCATAAGCCATCTGTTCTAGCACATAGTCAATGAAGGCCTGTTCTTCTTTACGATAATGTTGATAAATGCCCTCTTTCATGGGTTTACACCCCAATCAAGAGACGAAAGAGAAAATTACGCACTAAATGGAGAACCGCAAGTGCCGCAAAGGCCGAAAGACTAACGTTCCCTATTGGAGGGATAAAGCGATCAAAGAGCTCAACATAAGGCTCAACTAGTCTCCCAACCCACTGTCCCAATTCACTGTAACGGGCATCAGGGAACCAGGACATGATAGCCCAGATAAGAATGAGGGTCTCATAAGCCGTAAAGGCCCAAGAAATAAATTGTATCAGCATAATGGCTCTACCTCTTTACTTGATTTCTTCTTCAATAACGACCATAGGCACGCCAGCTAGCGCCCAGAAGCGTAGACTTGCGTGCCCATGGTGCTTGCCAACAACTAGTTGATTAAACTAGCCACGATGGCGTTTGCGGAAGAATGGTGGTGTATCAAGTTCGTTATCTTCCGTTGTATCAACTTGACGGTTACGGCTAACGTCACTTGAACGTTGGAAAGTCCGCTGTGGCATCTCATGAGCAGATTCACGAGTGTTTTGTTCACGACGGATATCCCAGTCACTAAATAAGTCACGTTCGCTCTCGCGACCGCGTGGTACCAATTCGATGTCGTTGCTTGAAGACACCGCTGGTTGGCTTGGTTCAGGTGCATTGCTTGCAGGCGCCGCATTGTAATTGTTGCGCGCTGGGCGTTGAGCCATCTTACTTGGTGCATTCTTTTCAGTGTCAATCCCAGTTGCGATAACAGTCACTACCACCTCATCGCCAAGATTTTCATTGATAGATGTACCGAAGATGATGTTAACGTCGCTAGTTGAAGCGTTGGCCACGATTTCGCTAGCATCTTGAGCTTCAAAGAGGGTTAAGTCAGAACCACCGGTAATGTTCAAGAGGATTTGTTCAGCCCCATCGATTGAAACTTCCAAGAGTGGAGAAGAAATAGCCTTCTTAGTTGCCTCAGCTGTACGGTTTTCACCAGAAGCAACCCCAATCCCCATGAGGGCGGTCCCTTGATCTTTCATAACAGTCTTCACGTCAGCGAAGTCCAAGTTTACGTAACCTGGCGCAGTGATCAAGTCAGAAATCCCTTGTACCCCTTGACGTAAAACGTTGTCAGCTTCAGAAAAAGCTTCTAACATCGGCGTCTTACGGTCAACGATTTCTAAGAGACGGTTGTTAGAGATGGTCACCAAGGTATCCACGTTTTCCTTCAAGTTCTTAAGACCTTCAGCGGCGTAACGGCCACGTTTAGGACCTTCAAAGGTGAAAGGACGCGTCACGACACCCACTGTTAAGGCGCCTAATTCTTTGGCAATGCGAGCTACGATTGGGGCAGCACCAGTACCGGTCCCCCCACCCATACCAGCTGTTACGAAGACTAAGTCTGCGCCTTCAAGTACTGTACGGATTTGTTCTTCGCTTTCTTCAGCAGCCTTAAGACCGACTTCAGGGACTGAACCTGCCCCCAAGCCCTTGGTTACCTTAGGGCCTAATTGAATCTTAGTTTCTGCTTGTGAGCCTTTGAGAGCTTGAGTATCTGTATTGGCTACGATAAACTCTACCCCTTGGACGCCTTCAGCGATCATACGGTTAACGGCATTACCGCCGGCCCCACCGACCCCGATGACTTTGATAACGGCGCCGTCACGGCCGTTAATTGAATCAAATGCTAATTCCATAAATCGTTCCTCCTGAATCTTAATCGAAAAATGTTCTGAAAAATGCTTGAATTTTACTGATAATCCCGTTACCTACTACAGGGACTTGGTTATCATAATTAACCCCAGCCTCTGGCTCTGGAACATAGTTTGGCTCTTCTGCAGCATAGCCTCCCAGATTGGAGTATGCGTCGTAGTCTGACACAGGTTCTGCTACCGGTCGTTGACGCTTTGGTCTTGCCGGACGCCGAGGTGCTTGTTGACGCGGTGGCATCATTGGCTGATTCGTTACATCCTGTGATGCAGTCTCTTGATAAGGTCGTTCATATCCACGATCCTGACGTGGTGCACTAGCTGCTTGATAAGTTCCTTGCGCAATGCGATGCACAACATCTAAGCCTGCGGCATATTCTACCATGCCAATAGCTGTCGTAAAGACTGGGTTCCGCATACCCATTTGCTCTGGAATATAGAGGCGAACCTTAGGACCAAAATACTCTTGGGCTAGTTCTAAGACGCCTGGCAAGGAAGCCGCTCCACCAGTCAGAACGAAACCGCCTGGTAAGTCGAGGGCGTCGACCCCTTCCAAGTCATCTCGAACTGTCTCAAAGATTTGCGCTAAACGGGCTTCAATAATTTCCGATAAATAGCGTTCATCTACACGAACGGGTTCCTTACGTCCAACTGTCTCCACTGGGAAGTATTCTTCTTCAGAAGTCTGACGAGAGACCGCGTAACCAAACTCACGTTTAATCCGTTCCGCATTCTCTAAGGAAGTATTAAGGATTAAGGAAATATCCTTGGTGACGAAGTCGCCACCTTCTTGGTCAACGAAGGAATACTTCAATTGGTTGTCATAAATAATTGAGGCGCTGGTTTGGCCCCCACCCATATCTACGATGATGGTCCCAAATTCACGTTCATCAGGCGTTAGGGCTACTTCTGCAATAGCTTGAGGTTGTACCACTAATTCCGTTATATTGAGTCCAGCCTTCTCCACACAACGACGAATGTTGTGGATGATGGTCTTAGGACCTGTAATCAAGCGCGCGTAGAGTTCTAGCCGAACCCCAATCATGCCTTGAGGATCGCGAATACCGGTAAAACCGTCCACAATAAATTCTTCTGGAATGATGGAAATAATTTCCCGTTCAGGTGGGACAGACCGCACTTTAGCAGCCATAATAACATTATTAACATCTTTTTCGGTAATCTCACGGGTATCACTGGAAACAGCAATCATACCGTGACAGTTATCAATCATCAGCTTGTTACTTGGTACGCCGACAATGACATCATTTATTTTAACTTGTGCTTTTTGCTCTGCTTGCGCAATGGCCTGTTGAATGGAATAGACCGTCTCATCGATATCAACGATTACGCCACGGCTTAAGCCACGTGACTTTTCGTTACCTACACCAATAATATTGACTTGGCCATTCATGTGCTCAGCTACAACCACTTTAATTGAGGTAGTCCCAATATCTAAACTAACAAAAATTTCTGGGGTTCTCACAAGCGTTAGCCCTCCTTTGTCCTCTCACAGGGGAGCTTGGTCTCCCTGGATGAGATATAATCTCTCCCTATAATTCTATCACATACTGGCCTTGATATGAAGCGAAATAATGCCTGTCACAAAGAATTAATATAGATTTTTCCCTTATTTGTCTCTGTTAGTTCTTTTTCACATAGTAAAGCCTTCCCATACTAGCTCTCGGGACACCATGAAGACAGGCCAATAGCAAAAGCGAGGACTAAGTCCTCGCTTTTGCTTGTCTATTAAGGTTGTTGTCCAGACTGGACCCTTACTGGCCGTTGTTGGCCTGTAAATGGCGTAAAGTAGGCTCCCACTTCCAGATTAAGTGTCCCCTTCTTATCACCTAATTCTTTAAGCATTTGATTGTAGAAAGTCATCTTATGATTGAAGGTTGGTAATACTGCCTTAACCAGGTTGCCATCCCGCATCTTAGCTTCAAAGGCACTATTCTTGCTAGCCTCTTGACCTAGCTTGAGACTTTCAATTTGACTGAGAATATCAGGCGGGGTTTGTTTCAACATTGTTGTCAACTCTGTTACTCGACCTGATGGGGCCTGAACCAAGAGTTCTGGCAATTGGTCTAGGTTGACCGCTTCTTTAGCTGCCACACTGGCACTAAAATCACCCCAAGTCCCATTATCTAAAACTGCAATCCATTGGTTTCCTGATTTAATTTTGGCTACAATAGCATGTTCTTCAATCTCTAGTTGGAGACTCTGCATATTAGGACGACGTAAGGTCACCTTGCTGACAAGTGGATTCTCCTTCATAATGGCTTGTTCAATCGACTTGCGCTTAGCCATGATGTCTTTGACTCGGTCAAAATCGCGAATACCTGAGGCGGCGACAATGGCTTCACCATCCACTCGCTGGTTTCCAACAATCTGAACAGCATTGACATAATGTGTTGGCAAGAGTCGATAACCCACTACTGCCAAACTTAAAACTAAGATAACGAAGACGGAAAATAGCTTCATCTTGCCCTTAGGCCAACGTGCTTGTCCAAATTCCTTACTTATTTTTTCTTGATTAGGGAGGGAAGTGTGATGAGTAGTTTGGCGATAGTTACCCGCTCTGGGCTTAGTCATAAGTCGGGTCTCATAATTCTCTTCATAGTCCGTCCAGGCTTGACTTGATTGAGTCGGCTTGGGCTTAATCCGATGATTGCCTTGGCGTCTGCCTGAAAAGCCAGGCTGATTAGGAACTCCTTGCGCTTCTTCATAGTCATAGGGCGCTTCCTTATAAGTATGAGGACGCTGACGATCCTGATTAGGTCGCATAACAGGTTGTCCATTCGCATCTAAGCGGTAATTGCCCTGACTTCTTTGCCGGCTAGGTTGGCGACGTTGGTTGAGTGTTTGACGGTTCTCCTGATAATCTTCTTGATAGCGACTACGCTGATCCAGGCGATAATTAGCCATTACTTCCCTCCTCTCTCTAGATTCTATTTTTCTTACTTACAGATTTCTTCTAAAACTTGGACCAAGCGATCTGAGGCATCACGAATCCCTAATTCATAGGCTGAGCGAGCCATTTTTTCTAGGTTTTCTGGATCAGCCATCAGTTCTTGGATGGTCTCCACTAGGCTCGTCGCAGTCAAATCCGCTTGCTTAATCATACGAGCGGCTCCATGGTCTACAAGGGCCATAGCATTATGCTCCTGGTGGTTGTTGGTAACATAAGGACTTGGCACCAGAATGCTTGGCAAGCCTAATGCCGTTAATTCTGTTAAGCTAGTTGCCCCACTTCTACCGACCACTAGCTTAATTTGGCGCAAGAGACTTGGCATATTGTCGATATAAGGCACTAGACGGACGTTAGCTGGCAGCTCTTCCTTGAGGCTTTGTCGCAATTCATCATAATGCACTCGACCTGTTGCCACAATAACTTGGTAGTCTTGTCCAGCAAAGGACGGAATAGCTTCAATGGCCGCTTGGTTAATGGCTGGCGCACCACGACTACCTCCAAAGACCAAGACGGTTGGAACTTGATCATCCAACTGGAATTGTTCAGAAAGGATGGTGTCCATTTTAGGTGTAGCCACTACTTCTTGGCCACGCGGATTCCCAGTTAAAATAATCTTGCTTTCTTGCCCCTTAAAGTCACTTTTCACTTCTTCAAAGCAGGTCGCAATCCGATTGACAAAACGGCTAAGGAATTTGTTAGTAACTCCTGCCACACTATTTTGTTCATGAATTAAGCTTGGAATACCTAGACGGCTAGCTGCATAGAGGACTGGTGCACAGACATAACCTCCTGTCCCAATCACCACATCTGGCTTAAAGTCCCGTAAGATCTTTTTAGCCTTGTGGACACTGGTTAACATAAGCCAAGCTGTCTTAAGGTTTTCAAGAGATAAAGAACGTTTTAAACCCTGGATCTCAACTGATTGAAAGGCTAGGCCTTCTTTTGCGACAATATCTGCCTCCAAGCCCTTCTTACTACCAACATAGAGGCACTCTACCTCCGGATATTTGGCTTTAATGACTTGATAGAGGGCGAGAGCTGGATAGATATGTCCACCTGTTCCGCCACCTGAAAGTACGATACGTTTAATTTCAGTCATGCTAGACTACCTCCCTTTTAGTCCTTATAAGGTTTTTCAGCCAGATAAGACTGGATCAAGTCCACAAAATGCTGACCCCGCACCTCAAAGTTAGCGAATTGATCCCAACTTGCGCATGAAGGTGAGAATAAGACCACTTCTCCTGCTTGAGCAGCCTCATAGGCAGCCAAACTCGCTTGGTCTAAGTTTTCATAAAGATGAATAGCTGGCACTCCAGCTTGTCGGAAAGCTCTAGCCATTTTTTCTTTACTTTCCCCATAGAGAAAGGCCTCTACAACATGCTCTAAGTGGGGGATTAAATCATCGAATTCATTGCCTCGATCTAGGCCACCACCGATATAACGGATTGGTTGAGTAAAGCTCTTAAGAGCAGTAGTAGCTGCTACCATGTTGGTTGACTTAGAGTCATTGTAGAAGATACGACCCGCTGATTTAGCAATAGGTTGCAAGCGGTGAGGCATGCCAGCATAGGCACTCAACTCCGCTTGAATAGCTTGGTTGGAGACGCCTAGTAACTTGGCCACTGCAATTGCTGCCAGGGCATTTTGAACGTTATGATCACCAGGCACGCCAATTTGTGACACTTTGGCTACTTCCTCACCACGGAAAAATAGAGCGTCCCCTTGGCGATAGGCACCCTGGGCCTGCACCTCAGGACTAGCTGGTAAATGGCTAAATGGCACCTGCTGGGCTTTAACCTGACTGACATGCGAGCGAAGGGTTGGATCGGTGACATTATAGACCCAATAATCAGCAGCTGTTTGATTGGCAACTAATTTGAACTTAGCCGACTCATAACCTTCCTGATTACCATGATAATCCAGATGGGCTGAAGTTAGGTTGGTCATAACCGCAATACTTGGCCGGAACTTCTCGGTTCCCATCAATTGGAAGCTAGATACTTCCATTACGATTACATCATCAGGGCTTGCTTGGTTAGCCGTAACAAGTGACGGCACCCCGATATTTCCTGCTAAACGAGCCTGACCTTGTAGCCGGTGCGCTAGCATTTGATGAATCCAACTGGTCGTGGTGGTCTTCCCATTACTTCCTGTCACGGCCACAATAGGACATGGCGCAATCCAAGAAGCTAGCTCAATATCTGTATAGATAGGTAAGCCTCGTTTTTGGGCTTCCTCAATTAAAGGAACATTATACGGTATCCCAGGGTTTTTGACCATAAAATCAAAGTCCTGGTCTAAGAGTTCTAGCGGATGTCCGCCATCTACCACCTTAACACCTCTGTCCATAAGCAAATGGACCGACGAATCTTCTAGAAGATTTCCCCGGTCGTTTAAGGTTACTTGTGCCCCTTGAGTTAAGAGATATTCAACGACAGAGCGTCCCGTCATAGCATAACCCATTACTAGCACTTTTTTATTTTTTAAATCTTGACCCATTTGTCCCATTAAACTCCACACCTTATCTGATTAGAATATGAAATAATAGCCTAACCCTGCTAAGAGGCCAACGAGCCAAAATACGGTCACAACTTTTTGTTCACTCCAACCACTCATTTCAAAGTGATGGTGAATTGGGCTCATCTTGAAAATTCGTTTACCAGTTAGCTTGAAGGACGCTACTTGTAACATGACGCTGGCAGTTTCTACTACAAAGACAATCCCGACTAAGAGTAAGCTCCAAGGATTATTGACTAGGAGCGAAATCACTGCTAAACCAGCGCCTAAGGCCAAGGAACCCACGTCCCCCATGAAAATCTTGGCCGGCTTTTTATTATAATATAAAAAGCCAATTAATGCACCTACTACCACCAAGCAGATCAAGGCTAAGGAAGCTTGCTTGCTCTTAAGCGCCATAGCTCCATAAACACCATAAGCGAAAATGTTTAAACCTGTTGCTAAGCCATCCAAACCATCTGTCAAGTTAACAGCATTGGAGAAACCAGTAATCCAGATAAAGGCGAAAACACCAATCACAAGGGCGTTACTGATAAGGAAAGGCCCTAGGTTGAAGGCTAATTCCACCTTATTCAAAAGACCAATTAAAACGATAATACCAGAAAAAATCAATTGGGTTAAGAATTTTTGACGTGGCGTCAAACCTTCATTTTGATGACGGAAGATACTAATAAAGTCATCGATAAAGCCAATCCCACCGAATAACAAGAAGGTCAACAAGAGCATCCAGACACCGCCGTCTAGGAGTCGCAAGAGAGTAGCGGACCCTAAAAGGGTGACTAAAATGGCCATAATAAAGACTGTTCCACCCATGGTCGGTGTCCCCGTCTTGACTTCATGCCACTTAGGACCTTCTTCACGGGTTGTCTGTCCAATCTTTCGATAGTTAAAGTAGCCGATAAAGAACGGCATAATGATTACCGTGATTGCAAAACTCACGGCCATTGGCAATAGTAATTCCATCTCTCTCTTCCTCTCTGTTCACTAGTTTGTCCGATATTCTTAGCCAAAGTGGCGGGACACTGCCGCCTCAATTTCAGTCACTTCATCATAAGGTAACTTGTCGTCACCAATAATCTGGTAGGGTTCGCTGCCCTTGCCAGCAAAGACCAATAAATCCCCTGCTTGCGCCTGAGAAATGACATAGTCAATGGCTTCCTTGCGATCTTCAATAACCTTATAAGGCACTTCATCGTGGTTACCAATTAATTCTGCACAAATTTTTGCCACAGGTTCATGTCGTGGATTATCGGCCGTGAAAATCACCCAATCCGAATATTCAAAGACCTTGTCCCCAATTTCCGGGCGCGCCCCACTATCGCGATTACCGCCACTGTGCCCAATAATGGTAACTAAGCGCTTAGGCTTCTGAGCCTTTAACTCCTGAAGCACACGTTCAATGGCATCTGGTGTGTGAGCAAAATCGACTACCACTTGGAATTCTTGTCCTAAATCTAGTCTTTGCATCCGACCCTCAACCCCACCAAAGTTGAGCATTAAATCAACTACTGTTTGAGGTTGGACATGATAATAGTCTACCAAGCAAAGAAAGGCCGCCATAAAGTTGGCTACATTGTAGGCGCCAAGCATAGGGCTAACAACTTGATAGGCCTGATTGCGATAATGCAGCCTGAAGGTTTGGTTACCATCCTTAACTGCTAGTTGGTCAGCATATACGCTAGCTTTAGGATCTTCAAGACTATAAGTCAAAACATCCGCTGAAGTTGCTTGCATCATAATGGAAGCATAAGGATCATCCGCATTGATGATAGCAAGCCTTGGTCCCTCACCAGCAAACTTTTGTCCTAGTTGGGCAAAGAGCAAGGACTTAGCATAGGCATAGCCTTCCATGGTTTTATGGAAATCTAGGTGTTCCCGAGTTAAGTTAGTGAAGATCGCACAGTCAATATCCGTTGCCCAAAGTCGCCCCAAGGCTAAGGCATGAGAAGAGGCTTCAATTAGAGCATCCTGACAGCCTACCGATACCATTTCAGCAAATAATTGTTGAAGGGCTAAGGCATTTGGCGTCGTGTTGATGGACGGATAATAAGTCTGATCCACCTTATAATGTAGGGTCCCAATGAGCCCTGTCTTATGCCCTAATTGCATGAGCAAATCACTAATAAGACTAGAAATGGTTGTTTTACCATTAGTCCCGGTGACTGCTACCACATTAAGATGCTCGGTAGGTCGACCAAAAAACTGATTAGCTAACAAGGCTTGTGCTCGGAAGGTAGAAGGAACCAAGAAAAAGCTTAATGGGTAGTCTTGCCAATTTTCAGGCAGGACTTCTACCACCATAAGCTTAGCCCCAGCTGCTGCTACTTGATCTACAGCAGTGTGACCGTCAAATTGTAGGCCCTTAATGGCAACAAAGGCACAACCAGGCACTAATTTACGTGTATCGTTAACTAGTTGCGTGATTTCCCCTTTGATTTCTGGGCCATACAATTGACCACTAGGAACTGCTCTTAGTAAGTCTTCTACTTGCATCCTATGTCCTTCTTTCTTCTTATGGTTTCACCATAATATATTCAATATAGTCATTAAAGAGTTTACCTAAAATCTGTGATCCGATAAGTCCATGGTCTTGTTGTGGCCGCTTCATGGCCATATAGAGCATGTATTTAGGATTATCTGCCGGGAAGAAAGTTACCACTGAGTGATAGTAGTCATTGGCTCCCGTTAGATAGCCTGAACCATTAGGATCTGCGATTTGGGCGGTCCCAGTCTTAGCCGCAACCTTTACATATGGGTTACGGAAGGAGACTGCGGTCCCATAAGGCTTCTCAACCGTGTCCACCATAAGTTGGAGAACATGATTGGCTGCTTCCTTGGAAATTGGCTTACCTAAGACACGGGATTGGAATTCACCTGCAGAATCCAGTCCTTGAACCACCTGGACTTTGAGCATTTGGCCCTGATTCCCTATACTACTATAGGCTTGTAAGAGTTGAATAGGCGTAGCGGAGAAACCTTGGCCAAAGCCACTCATAATTCGTGAAACTGGGTTATCAAATTGGAAGTTACCAGTTGTTTCATTTTCAAGGCCGAAGTCAGTCCCTTTGCCGAAGCCAAAGTCGCCTAACTTTTTGACCCACTCTTGGTCTCCCATTCGGTTAACCAGATTGACCATGGCCACGTTACTAGAACGTGCCAAGCCTTCTTCAAAACTAATCTGCCCCCAACCTACTTTGTTATAGTCCTTAACCACTTGGTCGTAGACTTGGATGGAGCCTGATTGATAGAGTTCACCTGGTTTATAGAGTTGACGGTCATAGGCTACCGACATGGTCAAAATCTTAATAGTTGAACCTGGTTCATAGGCTTCTTCCACCATCAAGTTCTTCCATTCTGCCTCAATACCTTCACGACTATTGAGGTTAAAGCTTGGACGTTGAGAAGCCGCTACTAGCTTACCAGTTTTGGCTTCCACCAAATAGGCTTGCAAAGCTTCCGGTTGGTAAGTCATTTGGTATTGGGTCATTAATTCTTCTAATTTGTTTTGTAGACGTGAGTCTAAGGTTAGATGCAAATCCTTGCCAATTAATTGACGAGTCGAAGACTGGTTGCTATCTTGACCGCTAAGACTGACATTATAGGCAGCTTCTAGCCCCAGTTTACCCTCTAGGACTTGAGCACTTAAAGGTTGATCCTCTTCCTTAGCCGCTGCCGTCGCATAGCCAATCAGGTGGGATGCATAGACATCATTCACATATTTACGTGTCGTTTCGCTGACAAAAACTAAGCCTGGTAGATTTTCGGCCTCAATGGCCTTTTTAGTTTCAGCTGACAAATGTTGACCGGCATTTCCAAACTCGACTTGATAGACATTGTTTTGAGTCAGTTGAGCTAAAATCTTATCGCGATCTAAGCCCAAATGCTTAGCCAAAGCTTTGGCCGTCACATCAGGGTCTTTGACAAGGTTAGTGTCTCCCCAATCGCTTCGAAGTACCGCAAAAAGAGAATAAGAAGTAGTATCCATGGCAATAGGGTTCCCTTGTTGGTCAAAGATACTCCCCCGCCTTGCCTCGGTAATACTACTTCTCTTGGTCCCTGTTTCATGGTAGGCAGTTAAATCCTGCCCATTACTTGTTTTGAAAAGGCTAATTTGGGTGAAACGAAAAATTGCGATACTTGCTAATCCAGCAAGGAGGATTGCCAAGAATCTGAGATTACGTTGAATCATTTGATTATTTGGTTGACTCATGGCTTAGTCAAATCCTTCACACTATCTTGGCGGACCTTCATTCCTTGCTTTTCAGCCGCTTGTTTAATGTTATCGTATTTATATTGTTCCGTCATTTGGTCACGCATGACATCTGTCTGTTTCTGTAACTCTAAGGTTTGTTGCATCATCTCTTGGCTAGAACGTTGAATAGATTGAGTCTTGGACTGCATAATAAGATTAACAAAGACACTACCCACCACAACCAAAAAGGTTAACATGAGCAAGAAAACCTCATAACGACTGAGTCTCAAAGCACCCACTCTGCTTTTAGTTTGACTACCCACTTTAGGACGACTAACTAAATCAGGCGCACCTAATACTGGACTGTCATCAATTGCCGCACTGGTCGCTAAAGGCGGCTCTGGGCTTGCCACTTGGCGGTAACGAGCCTGAGAACTGCGCTTAAAATATTGTTCGCTTGTTACTGTTTCAGCCAATGGTATCCCTTCTTTCTTTTTCTAATTCTTGCTTTTTTATCTATGAATTCTTGCGGAGGATGCGCAACTTAGCGCTCCGCGAACGATTGTTGGCCTCTAATTCTTCTGGACTGGCTACAATCGGTTTGCGATTGACCAAGGCATAAGGCGCCTGCATCTGGCCAGGCAAAACGGGTAAGCCCCGAGGCACTTCTGGCCCTTGACTTACTTCTTTGAATAATTGCTTAACTAAGCGATCTTCCAAGGAATGGAAGGTGATAACGCTAATACGCCCCTCTGGTTTCAAAAGGGCCAGCGCCTGCTCCAGTGAATCCTCGACCGCCCCCAACTCATCGTTGACAGCAATTCGAATGGCCTGGAAACTACGTTTTGCTGGATGCCCACCCGTACGACGGGTAGCAGCAGGAATGGCCATTTTGACAATTTCTGCTAATTCAGTCGTTGTCTCGATAGGTCGCTGAGCACGTCTTTCTTCAATAGCACGTGCAATACGCTTGGCAAACTTCTCTTCCCCATAACGATAGAGAATGTGCACCAAGTCTTCATAAGGCCAGTCATTGACAACCTCATAGGCACTTAAGGCCTGTTCTTGGTTCATCCGCATATCTAGACGAGCTTCTTGACCATAACTAAAGCCACGCTCGGCCACATCAAGTTGTGGCGAAGACACTCCTAGGTCATAGTAAATCCCGTCCACTTGGTCAATACCAAGTGCCTCTAAAGCCTGCTTCAAATGACGGAAGTTTTGGTGAATAAAGGTGACTTGGCCTTTTTCAACATAGTCTGCCAATTTAAGTTTGGCATTGTTAATGGCCGTCATATCCTGGTCGAAGGCATAGAGATGCCCTTGAGGTCCTAGTTGGTCCAGTAAATACTGGGCATGACCAGCTCCCCCTAAGGTGCAATCAACATAGACGCCGTCTGGCTTGATATCCAAACCATCAACGGTTTCATGCAAGAGCACCGTCTCATGTTTAAATTCCATTGTCTTCACTCCATCACAGGTCAAAATCCATCATACCTTCAGCAATTGCTTCATAATTTTCTTCGGCGTCACCGACAAATTCATCCCAACGTTCGCTGCTCCAAATTTCGATGCGATCAGAAACACCAATGACACGGCATTCCTTATCAATCTTAGCGTAGTCAAGAAGCGTCTGTGGCAAGTTAATCCGACCCTGCTTGTCAATTTCTACTTCAGTGGCAGCTGAATAGAAGAAGCGGGCGAATTGCCGAGCATCTTTTTTCATAAGGTTGAGTTTCTTTAATTTTTCTTCTTGCACGGCCCAGTTTTCCATAGGGTATCCGAACAAGCAGCCATCCAAGCCCCGGGTAACCACGAATTGGCCACCTAATTCAGGCCTAAATTTAGCAGGCATAGTCAATCGCCCTTTGGCATCAATATTATGTTGAAATTCTCCAATTAACACGATTGCATACACCTCCCATGATAGCTTACCCATATTCTACCACATCCCACCACTTTTCACCACCTATTCTTGTAAAATTCATAAAAAAAAGCCCGCCAGAAAACTAGCGGCGCTTAAAAAGCTTATTATATCAAGGTTTTCTCCAGGTGGGGATGAGTGGTGGAAAGGTGGGGGATTTTCCCTAGAGTAGCCACAAGCTAGCAATGCGAAGCAGCATGAGCCCTAATAGCATGCTAGAAAAGGATAGGAAGACGACTCGACTAGCCTGGTGAAGGTAGCGACGGTAACTAAAAACGTCAATCCGTCGAATATAGTCGTAGAGGTGGACTACTAAAATAATCAAGGTCAGATAGAGGGTCAAAAGCCCCAAACTGAAGCCAAAGATAAAGCTACTGAAGCCATGAATCAAGACCCACCACATGGGGAGGAGCATTTCAGCGAGAGAAAACTTGTAGAAGGCAAACGAAGCCATCGCTTCGCGGAAAAAGCGATCAAATAAAATGACATATACAATTGGTAATAAATATAATAGCACTTCCCGCCAATCAAATGGATACACGACTTCACCCCCTCATTCCCCTTATTATAGCACGTAATCTCGCCCTTGCCTATCCCTAGTCCTAAGCCTAAGAACTTGAAAAATAGTCTCGCCAACATATAAAAAACGCCTACTCCAATGGAGTAGACGCTTGTTCTATTTCATGACTAAATCAATAATATGACGCCAAGTATCTTGGCTTAGCACTTCCCAGAAGTTGCCCTTGCCAATTATGGCATAGCCGATAATCAGCCCGATGACAAAAAACAAGAAAAGTAAGAGTAGGTACATAATGACCCGTAACAAAGTCTTGCCAACAGTGGCCCAGACGGATTTTTTCATAAGTTTTTCTGCCATAAGGACTCCTTTCTACCCTAAAATACGGCGTTTGATACGTTGTAAGCGACGCTTCAATCGTTGGCGCCATGTCGGGTTGGTACGTTCTAATTTACCTGAGAGAATTAAATCCAACATCAAACCTGAGCCAATGGCCACACAGTTCATAGGCTGCTCAGCCTTAAGGACACTGACCTTAAGGAAATCCGTCAGGAAGGTATCCAAGTGATAGATTAAGGCGCCTCCACCTGTCAAGAGGATGCCCTTTTCCATAACATCAGCTGCCATCTCAGGCGGGATTGTTTCTAAGACTCGCTTAGCTACGCGGGCAATCTCAATCAAGATTGGTCGAATAGCCTGACAAATCATATTCGAGTCGACATTCACTGACTTAGGCAAGCCGGTCAAGAGGTCTCGTCCCTTCACATCATAGGTTTCTACTTCTTCTTCCGGTAAGAGAACTGCAGACGCGACCGCCTTCTTCAAGCTTTCGGCTGAACGTTCACCAACCAGAATGTGGAAATTGTCTTTGAGATATTGAATGATGGCTAAATCTAAGTCATCACCAGCCAATTTAATGGATTCACTGGCAATTACTTCGCCCGCAGAGATGACTGCAAAGTCACTCGTTCCACCACCAATATCAATGACCATACTACCCGATGAGCTCAGTGGGTCAATACCAGCACCTACACCGGCTACCTTTGGTTCTTCCTCTAAGTAGATACGGCCTCCACCTGCCCGTTCAACCGTTTCAATTAAGGCTAGGCGTTCAATCTCGCTTACCTTTGATGGGGCACAAATTAAAACATTGGGTTTAGCAAACCAAGAGGTTAGGTTCAAACGTTGCATAAAGAGCATAAGCATGGCCTCAGCGATATCAAAATCGGCAATGACGCCACCCTTTAGCGGTTGAATAACCTGAATGGATTCAGGTGTCCGGCCCATCATTTCATAGGCTTCATGGCCAATAGCAATGACTTCTTGGCTGCGTGTATCAATGGCTACGACAGAAGGCTCATTCAGGATAATCCCTTTACCGTATAAATTCACTAAAACATTTGTTGTTCCTAAGTCTATTCCGACGTTTTTAGCCATTTAAGACCCTCCTCTATGCAAGAGTCGTAGTCTTTTGTGGCGTTGCTACTTGAGCACTATTAACCCGGTCAATATTAGCACCTAAGGCTTTGAGTTTCTCATGGAATCGGAAGTAGCCACGATCTAGATACTTCAATTCAGACACGCGGGTTACCCCTTCAGCCGTCAAGCCGGCAATAATCAAGGCTGCAGCTGCGCGTAAATCGGTGGCCTTGACGCTAGCACCATAGAATTGGGTAGGGCCTTCCATGACCACATTTTGGCGATCAATGGTAAAGTGGGCATTCATCCGGCGTAACTCTTCAAAGTGCATAAAGCGATTCTCGAAAACTGTCTCGGTTAAGGAGCTTGAGCCTTCAGCTAAGAGTTGAGCAATCGACATTTGTGCCTGCATATCGGTTGGGAAGCCAGGATATGGCAAGGTCTTAACATCAGTTGGCTGCAAAGTCTTAGGCCCAATAACCCGTAGACCATTT
Organism: uncultured Abiotrophia sp.; assembly: GCA_965245735.1. Taxonomy (GTDB): domain Bacteria; phylum Bacillota; class Bacilli; order Lactobacillales; family Aerococcaceae; genus Abiotrophia. The sequence continues at coordinate 71,484 of CBDFAX010000003.1, forward strand.
TGATACTCGTGGAATACAACCCCCATTTCACGCAATTTGCTAATCAATGGCATGTTGTGTTCTGACACAGCCCCTTCAACTAAGACATCGCCTTGGGTGACAGCAGCTGCCACCATAAAGGTACCTGCTTCAATCCGGTCTGGAATCACATCATGGGAGGTCCCATGTAGGGCTTTGACCCCATGAATCTTAATGGTTTCCGTCCCAGCGCCGACAATATCGGCCCCCATCCGGTTTAAGAAGTTAGCTAAATCCACAATTTCTGGCTCACGCGCTACGTTCTCTAAGATGGTAGTACCTTCTGCCAAGACAGCCGCCATCATAATATTTTCAGTCGCGCCCACACTTGGGAAGTCCAAGTAGATACGCGCGCCCACCAACTTATCAGCTTGTGCTTCAACATAGCCAGCTGCACGTGTAATTTTTGCCCCCAGAGCTTCAAAGCCCTTGAGATGGAGGTCAATAGGACGAGTCCCGATGGCACAGCCACCTGGCATTGCCACTCGTGCATGACCAAAGCGAGCCAAGAGTGGCCCCATCACAACAATCGATGCCCGCATCTTGCTAACAAAGTCATAATCAGCTGTGGTTGACACAGGACCGGTTGCGTCTAAAGTCATTTCATTGTTTTCTTGATCAAATTCATTGCTTACGTTAATTGCGGTCAGTAAGTTGTTAAGGGTAAAGACATCTGATAAGACAGGCACATTAGACAAATGAACCTTGCCTGTTTCTGCTAAAATAGCTGCCGCCAAGATTGGCAAGACCGCATTTTTAGCTCCTTCAACTTTGACAACACCTTCTAATCGATTACCACCTTGAACAATAATCTCTTCCATCAAAAATTCTCCTATTCTTACGCCTATTCGTTTTGGAGCGAACAAATAGGGATACACTCTCTTATTTAAGGAAACCTAACAATAAGTTCTGTAAGGATTCCGTCATTTCAATCATAAACGACCCGACTAAGTGCCCCACCGCAAGGCTGACCATGACATAAACAGCATAGGCCCCTTGCTTGGCATTCTGGCGCATGAGCTGGTTCCAGTTCACACCCCGGAAAATGAGGAGACTCATCCCTAGGATGATAAGACGAAGACATAGTACTGCCATACCATATACACTCGTCTGCATGTCTATCACTCCTTCAAGTCCAAGACTATGATAACATAAGTTCTAGGGAAAAAGAAATAGTTAATCTCCTTATCTTTAATTTGTCATGATTCTGACCCATTTCATAAGGGCATTTTGGGGTCACTGAAAGCTAGGCAGACAAGTTTTCTGCCTCTTTACATTCCCACTTTGTGTCATAGAGATAAAAATCACAGCCTGAAAGGGCAAGGCCTCCAGGCTGAAATCAAACAAACTATAGTAAGTGACTAAAATCCGGACTACTTAACTTACCGTAATCCGCGCCAATAATCTCAGTTTGAGTGCCCTCAACAGCGCGAGCAACTAAACCTTCTACATCTAAGAGAGCTTCTAGCTCCATTACAGACGTCAACTTTGGCTTAGTACGTGGTGATTTAGGGGCAAAGACCGTACAGCAGTCTTCAAAAGGCTCATTGGAAATCTCATAAGTCCCAATGGCTTCCGCCTGCGCAATAATATCGTTCTTGTCTACCGCAATTAAAGGCCGCAAAATCGGAACAGAGGTCACTTGGTTGATGGCCCGCATACTCTTCAGTGTCTGAGAGGCCACTTGCCCTAAGGATTCTCCCGTCACAATAGCATCAGCTTGTTGACGATTCACTAGGGCCTCCATGACCCGAAGCATCATACGACGCATAATGGTCATGGAAAAATCATCGTGGACCTTATTCTTAATTTCCTCTTGAATTTCAGTAAAAGGCACACAATGATAAGTCAAGCTTCGACCATATTGAGCCAATTGAGCCGTTAATTTTTTGGTCTTTTCCAGAGCTTGTGGGCTCGTATAAGGTGGGCTGGCAAAATGAACTGCTTCAATTTCCAAACCACGCTTCATCATCTGATAGCCTGCCACAGGAGAATCAATCCCCCCGGACAGCATGAGCAAGGCGCGGCCGCTAGCCCCATAAGGCAATCCCCCTACCCCCTTGTAAGACAAGAGGCTTAAGTAGGCGCCAGCCTTTTGGATACTGATCGTTAATTTGTAATCCGGGGTCTTAAAGTCTACTTCCAAATCTGGATAAGCTAAACCTAGGCAAGTACCCACTTCTCTCTGTAGGTCCATGGTGTCGTAGGCAAAGGTCTTATCAGAACGCTTGGCTAAGACTCTAAAAGAACTACCAGCAGCTGGCTTCACTTCTTCAAACAAGGCCAGTGCCTGATCTTTGATTGCGTCCAGATCCTTGTCCACTCGATAGACTGGCTCGAAGCGCGAAATACCTGGTACTGTCTCAATCCGCTCAATCACTGTTTGGTAAGGCGTTTTTTGCCAAATTAAATGCATAAAGTCGTATTCAGGTACAATCTTGATGCGTTCTAAATCCTGGGTACGGTAACGGATATGCTCAGCTAATTTATTAATAAACATTTTTTTATTGCGACCCTTAGTTGAGAGTTCGCCATAATGAATGAGAATTTGTTTTTGACTCATGATTTTCCTCGTGTTTTCTCAAATTGTTGGCTAATTTCTGGAATGGCTACTAGACATTTTTCAATATCCTGGTCACTGGTATCCGCTGCTAGGCTGAAACGCAAGGCGGACTGGGCTAAGTTTTGGGGTACACCCATTGCAGCCAAACTGTGATGGTCAGATTTTACTCGACTGGAACAAGCACTGGTAGTTGACACATAGATACCTTGGGCCTCGAAGGCATTGAGTAAGACCTCGCCAGGAATTCCTGGAAGAGCTGCGCACAGAATATGAGGCGCTGCTGTATCTTGGGCAAAGATAACCCAACCTTGCGCTCTTAAGGCTTGGGCTAGTTGCTGGCCATAGGCCTTAAGCCGCGAACGTGTCTGATCTTGTTCTTCATGGGCTAGACGTAGGGCCTTGGCAGTAGCCACAATGGCGGCTAGGTTCTCAGTCCCAGATCTTTGCCCCTGCTCCTGGCCTCCTCCCGTCATGAGGGGAACCAAATCCACGTGTTGGCGGCAGGCCAAAATCCCCACTCCGCGTGGCGCGTGAAACTTGTGGCTAGACAAGCTTAAACAATCAATTCTGGCCTGCTGAAGCCGGGACAAATCGGTCGTAACTGCCTGAACCCCATCGACGTGCCAGACAATATTTGGATAGTCTGCTAAGATTTGCGCCATCTGGCTCAAAGGCTGGCAAGCTCCCATCTCATTATTGACAGCCATGGTGGAAACCAGCAAAACCTCTGGTCCTAACTTAGCTCGGGAAGCTTCCAAATCCACTTGCCCTTGGTCCGTCACTGGCAAAGTGGCCCAGGTCAGACCTTGGCTTTCGATATAGTCTCTTTGGCTTAAAACTGCAGGATGCTCAATAGGACTGACCAGAACAAGTTTAGCCTCTGGCCGACGTTTGTGGGCCTGGCTTACAATCCGTTGGAAGACCCAGTTATTGGCCTCAGTGCCTGAACTAGTAAAGTAGATTTCCTGTGGATGATAACCTAATAGTTGACCAACTTGGGTTCGAGCCTGTTCCAAAAGTTGTCGGCTCTTGCGCCCCAAGCCGTGGGCACTCGACGGATTAGCAAAAAATTCTTGAGCCACCTGGCTATAGGTAGCCAAGACTTGAGGATGAATCCGGGTAGTTGCGGCGTTATCCAGATAAATCATCGCTTTCCTCCTCTTACAAAAAGGCCCGACAGCAAGTGTCTTGGGCCTTTTGTCTCTAAACTATTTCACCTAGTAAACTTAAAATTGGCTGCTCCGCTTTTCTTGGTGGTACATACGACGCACTTGGGTTGGCGCTTCTTGATCCACCCGACGTAGGGATTTTTCAATGACAGCCAAGGCTTCTTGGTACTTAAACTCCCGATGGAAGAGATACTGAGCCTCTTTGATTGCGGCGTCCACTTCAGGATAGTCATAGCGGAATCGATTGCTCTGTTGAATCATGTATTCGGTCAACATAGCACTGTCTACCACTGACTCCGTCATTTCTTCTAGCGCAGCAAGGTGACGCTCTAACTCATCTTCTAAGCTCTCAATTTCATCCATATCAATACGAACTCGGTTGAGTTGCTTAGCCAAGTGTTCAATTTGGTCCGTTACACGATAGAACTGGTCATAGAAGGAATCACTGAGACCAGGCAAATGACTTTTCTCAATCCGACGCTTAATATTGCGTAGAGCTAATTCATAGTCATCCAAGTTAGTCTTGGCGTCCTTCTCGCGCGTATTGAGTTGAGCAATTTTGTTGGTGATTGCCAATACTTGCTCATCAATTTCTTCGATACGTTTGCGAATTTTCTTAATGCGGCCTTCAGCTTGGGTGTAAACCACTGCAGAACCTTCGGTCTCAGCCACCAAGTCTTTGAATCGGTTATATTCATGACGAATTTGATCGCTTAAATCAGCAATTTGATCCACTTCGTTCTCATGAAGAATATAGCTTTGCGCGATGCGGTCTACTTCAATGCCAGCATAACGCCCATTTTCAGCTACTTCATCGATTTTACGGCGAAGGCTTTGGATGTTCTTGTTGACGTAGTCTTTAGCTTCGATTTCAGTCTCCATTAAATCATAGAGCGACTTGATATCACGTTCAGCCTTATCCATCAAAGTCTTAGCCTCTGATAAATCGGCATTTTTAATTTCACTCTTGGCATCATTCAATTTTTCTTGAATTTCGTCCACTTTTTCTAGAATGGCGACGCCATCAAAGTCAAAGCGGCTATCTACCATTTTTTGGTAGCCTTCACGCAAATCATCTAAAGAGTCTTCGTATTCATTCTTAATCTTGTCGTACATTGACGGAATACGTTCCAGGATATCTTCAAGGCTAGTCATGTCAGCATCAATGGTCTTGAGCATGTCACGCGCTTCAAGATGGTCCCCATTTTCAGTGTACTCATTGTATTTGGTGAAGTTGAGTTCCAAATACTGGAGATTCTTCTCCAAGGTCTCAATGGCAGGACCATAATCAAAACTGTGGTTCATGACATTCTTACGGGCTGAATTATAACGCTCATGTAAAGCCGCATTCAACTCATTGTTGTCAACTTCTACCTGCAGAAGATCGGACAAGTCTTGATGGAGGTCTTGCACCTTATCCATGGTTTCATCAATCAACTGACGTGCTTGAGCAATAGTCCGGCCAGTCCGCACAAAATTCAGTTGGTCCGCATATTGTTGGGCACCAACCAAGGCAGATTCAATCTCTACAAACTGGAAGTTGGTAATGGATTGCCACTGGTTAACCAAGCTCTCGTACTTACGTTTTGTTTGACCCGATAGGCTCATATTCTTAAGGAGGAAGAGTTGATTGGCAATCGGTATCGCCATCATCTCCTCTTTTCTTGCTTCAAGTTCCCGGATGCTTTGCGTATTTTTATTTCGGTAGAAGTAATAGGCAAAGTAACCAAGCACACAAACCAAAATAATTAATAGTAATATACCTGTAAATTGCAATGTGTTCGCTCCTCCTTATGTCCATTTTTAGGCCTTAACGAGAAAAAAGCCTAAATAATCATTTTCGATTATACCACTAATGGCGGGGATTATAAAGCAAAAAGTTAGATTTGAGCGTTAAATGTAACAATTGAAATATCTGAACGAATTAAAGCCCCTCGGCACTGCCTTTCTGGCGTACCGAGGGGCTCTTTATTATGCTAACCCTTATGGGTTTTGACCGTTATTTGCAGGTTGGCCTGCTTCACTGGATTCAGTACCAGGTTGAGCTGGTGCAGGTTGGTTTTGATCTTGATTAGCAGGAGCGGTTGACGCTTCAGCTGAATTTTGCCCAGAAGCTTGCGACTCTTGGTTGTTGGAGTTACTTGGTTGATTATCCCCATTATAACCTGGAATCTTAAAATCTTTTGGCAAGTTAATCGTTAAATCAACGCTTGGCTTAACGTCAACACCGTAAGCATTTTTGAAGCTAAAGAGTCCATTAGCTACAGGTGTTACATTTGGTTCAATCCCTACGCTAACTTGGCCAGACGCTGTATCATAGAAGAGGTGATCAGCTGTTGACACATGGGTTACTAAGTCCACCCGAGGAAAAGCAGTAATCTTGCTACCATCTTGAACAAATTCGTAAGCATATACTTCGTTAGCATAGCCCGTTGCCAAGGCAAACTTATCTGTTAGGCTCTTAACATCTGCTTGGTTACCCACTGCTTCAGCCGCATTAAGTTGAGAAGCCCAACGTTGTTTAACACTGGTGTAGTCGCTACCCAAAGCTTCCTTACGATCCTTGTCCAAAGTATTGGTGTATTGATAGAGGTAAACACGTAATTGGTTGAGGGCTTGTTTCTCTTCAGGCTTCATATCTGGTAAGAATTTTTCCAGGATGAAGGTATGAGAGTAAATGTCATAAACCGGTTCGCCATTTTGCACACGTTCATAGAATTTCTTGAACATTGCAGGCAGAATTGGGTTGTAAACAGCTTGATCAGAGTAGTCTTTGCGTTCCGCATTTAAGATTTCTTCCTTACTTGGCACGCTAGCTTCGTCTAAGCTGTTGAGGACTTCTTTCCAAGGTGCATTGAGGCTATTGTCTACAGATTTTTCTAATTGTTGGATAGTATCTTTAGACTTAGCTGCCTCAGTCTTAGCATATTCTTCCGCTAATTTTACCAGCTCTTCCTTAGTTGAGTCAGAAATATTAACGGTCGTGTTGTTGTTAGTGGTGTTGTTATTAATGGTCGTATTATTATTAACAGTAGTGTTATTAATTACTTGGTTAACAATGGTTTGAGCCACTTGGGTGTCCACGTTTACCCCTTGGTTGGCTTGTTGGTTGGTGACTTCTTTTTTAATTTCAGAAATAATTTGGTTAGCCTTGGTGTCGTCTAATTTATCTTCTTTCTTAACAACTTCGACTACCTTGATTTCTTTCTCAGCTACCTTAACAGCTTTCTCATCTACTTTAACACCTGACTTAGCAAGCAAGGCATAGACACCTGCCAATGCCCCCTCACCCGTTACAGGACTAACGGTAGCAATACGAATCAGGACATCCTTGGCACCAGACGTAATAGCTGCGTTCTGATAAGTCGTAGCGCTGACTAAAGTAATGTTTTGAGGTGTCACAATTTGAACTTGTACCCCATAACCAGCTGCTTGTTGTTCAATATAAGCACTAGAATAAACAGTAGTGCTAGCATTAGAGCCATCATGTAGATATTGGTTGATGGTATTACCATCTACCATAAGCGTATTGGCTGCGCTAAAGTCCTTAGCACCCAAGAGGTTCTTGGTTTGTTCTTGTTGTTGAGGGTTCAACGATGCCCCCAGAGACAATAATTTTTGTTGTTGAGCTTGTTCTACCGCAGAAACTAGTTCTGATGATGGTTGGCTTAAATAGGCCACGTTTGGCGCGACAGCAAGAGCTGCCATTAAAGCAACGAGGCATTTAGTTGATTTCTTCATAGTTTCCTCACTCCTAAATCTAGAGAATTTGGTCTAAGTATATTGTAACACACTGACTCCTCGAGTACGATGAATTACCACATTTGTCTTTCAAATTTCAAGGTTTCTTAACATTTAGCCCGAAACCTTCACAAATCATTCGGGCCTAATGTAAAGCCTAAAAGCGCACAAATACACGCTTAGTACCTTTTATTATGCCGCTAAAGCCTTATCTTTAGTATTTTTCTGAAACTAACCTTTCTTGAATGCCCCTAGTAGAAGTGCTATACTAATAGCATAGGTGGTAACCCTACAAACTAGTCCCCCTAAGTTAAGAGGCTCTCCCTCTGACAATGAAAGGATGATTTTCATGAACAAAAAACTCAGTCGGCTTGTAGCCTTAGGACTGCTAGCCACTAACCTCTGGCAGCCTGTCGCCATTCTCGCTGAGTCTAACGCTAGCACAGCTAGTCAAACTTCAAGCACAGCAACGGCTGGCACCCAAGTTGTCGGCAACGATACGGTTGGCTACTTAACCCTTCCTGAGGGCTACGAAGCCAACGAAACTGGTGACCAAAACGCTAGTGGTCTGTCATTCATCAACAAATCTACCAACACATCGATTAGCTTAATGAGACTGAATGCGACAGATTATATTCAAAGTAAGCCTCAGTCATTGGCTAAGTTGACTCTTCCAGCTTGGATTATCATGAAAGAAGTTGTTTATCGCTTACCTGATAAAGAACTTACCTTTCAATCTGGACCTGCAGGCTTCGACAACCTGCCTGATGGCTACTACCTAGTTAGCTATAAGGATTCCAGTGCTATTGGCAGTGTCTATTTCATCGATAAAAACGATAGCAACTATGTTTACCTAATTGGAATGGACGGCCCTAATTCAGATAGTCTGTCCTCATTTGGTGACATCGCTAAAACCTGGTCAAGTAAGAAACCTTAAGAAGGAGGAGCCACACAATGAAACGATTTTTAACCTTTTTATGCCTTTTGGCTAGCTTGGTCGTGCTTGCACCTCAAACTATCTTGGCCGAAGAATCCTCTAGTAGCCAAGCCACTACCAAACTTGATTTAAGTCAGAAAGTCGGCAGCGACTCACTAGGCTATCTCATGATTCCTTCAGACTTTGTTAAATTCAATGAACTTGGAGAACACTCATCTAGTCAGCTCCAATGGTCTTCTAAAGACGCTTTTACAGTCGTCACATTAGATAAGATGCAACCTTATCAAGGTGTCGAAAACCACCCTGTCTTCAGCAAATTACCTAAACCCTATGTTTTTGCTACTGACCGCATGGCTACCTATGCCACCATGCCCGACCATGAAAAACTCACCTTAGGTGCAGTAAAGGGCTATCCATCTAGCTATAAAGATGTAGTCGGTGTTGAAGCACAATTTAAGGACAAAACCTTGCGTCTCATTTTCTTCACCCCAGAGTCTGACCCCGACTCAGTCTACTACTTGGCTGTTGAAGGGGCACCTAAAGACATGGATGCCCTAGAGGAAATTCTTAAAACCTGGACACCAAAATAATTCACTCAAAAATCCTCATTGGCTAGTGCGACACAGCCAATGAGGATTTTTTTATAAAACACCTCGTGACTTGGGAACTAGCCTGAGTCACGAGGTGTTTTAAACTTATGTCGATAGCCCTGTCTAACCAACAGACCCTTCCATTTCATAACTAATGAGGCGGTTGAGTTCAACCGCATATTCCATCGGTAATTCCTTAGTAAAAGGCTCGACAAAGCCCATAATGATCATTTCCGTCGCTTCAGATTCAGACAGCCCTCGACTCATCAAATAGAAGAGTTGTTCCTCTGAAATCTTGGAGACTTTGGCTTCGTGTTCCAAGGAGACTTGCCCATTATGAATCTCGTTAAAAGGAATGGTATCCGATTTTGAAGCCTGATCCATAATAATGGTGTCACATTCAATATGCGAGATGGAACGCTTGGAATTCTTAGCAAAGGTCACTTGCCCGCGGTAGTTAACCTCTCCCCCGTCCTTGGCGATGGATTTGGACACAATGGAGCTAGAGGTGTTGGGGGCATTATGTATCATCTTAGCACCCGTGTCTTGCTTTTGGTTCTTACCGGCAAAGGCAATAGAAAGCATGGTGCCCCGCGCCCCTTCTCCTTGAAGGTAGACACTTGGATACTTCATGGTTGTATGAGCGCCTAGGTTACCATCAATCCACTCCATGGTCGCCCCCGCATGGGCATGGGCCCGCTTAGTCACTAAGTTATAGACGTTGTTAGACCAGTTTTGAATGGTGGTATAACGGCAGTAGGCGTCTTTTTTGACAATAATTTCCACAATAGCGGCATGAAGTGAAGCAGTTGAATAGGTTGGTGCCGTACAGCCTTCCACATAGTGGATGCTGGCGCCCTCGTCCACAATAATCAGGGTCCGCTCGAACTGTCCTGTCCCCTCATTATTGATTCGGAAATAGGTTTGAAGTGGAATGTCGCACTTGACCCCTTTTGGAACATAGATAAAAGTCCCCCCACTCCAAGCGGCACTATTAAGCGCAGCCTCAAAGTTATCGGTTGGTGGCACCACTGTCCCAAAATGTTCCTTGAAAAGCTCAGGATATTCGCGCAAACCAGAGTCCGTGTCAGTAAAGACAATGCCTAATTTTTCAAACTCGGCCTTCATATTGTGGTAAACTGCTTCCGATTCATATTGAACCGCAGCACCCGCTAGATACTCGCGTTCAGCCTGAGGAATCCCAATTCGCTCAAAGGTCTCCTTAATCTCATCAGGCACATCATCCCAGGAACGGGCAGGACGATCCATGGCCTTCTGGTAATAAATAATATCATCAAAATCTAGTGCTGACAGGTCAGGCCCCCAGTCAGGCAACTTACTATCGCGGAAGACCTTAAGTGAACGCAGACGGTAGTCTAACATCCATTCAGGCTCCCCTTTTTCTTTGGAAATGGTCCGAATAACGTCTTCACTCAGACCCTTACCCGTAGAAAAGATAATTTCGGCATCGTCGTGGAAGCCATAGGCATAGTCGTTAACAACAGGTACGTCACTCATTATCTTCACTCGCTTTCTTGTGCTTGGTTATGGCGGCTTAAGCCCTCATCCAAGCTTGTATCTTGATCCAATCCCAGTCCTAGGGCTTTCCAGGCCAGGATGGCACACTTATAACGGGCCGGAAAGGCCTTAACACCTTCTAAGAGGGCTGCATCACCTAGCGCTTGCTCCCAAGACTCGTCCACTTGTCCTGGTCCACCAACCAAGGCTTGAAAAGTCGCAATCATGGCTAGGGCTTGATCCTTTGGCTTGCCCAACAAGGCCTCACACATCATGCTAGCAGAAGCCATACTAATGGTACAGCCCTGACCACTAAAGGCCAAATCAAGGATACGATCATCTTCAATTTTTAGGGACAAGACAATGGCATCACCACAAGTAGGATTGAATAGTTCCACTTCTTGACTGGCATGGTCCAACTTACCAAAATGACGGGGATGTTGCCCATGGTCCAAAATGACTTGGCGATAGAGTTGATTTAATTGATTTAAACTCATGGACAGAAAAACTCCTTCACTGCTTTGGTAACTTCGATAAAACGTGCCACTTCTTGCGCATCATTATAGAGTGCCACACTAGCACGCAGAGTCGCTGCCTGACCTAAGCGGCGCATTAAAGGCTGGGCACAATGGTGGCCTGCTCGCAGGGCAATCCCCTCTAAGTCATAAGCTGTCGCCGCATCATGGGGATGGACACCCGCAACATTGAAGGTCACAATGCCATGACCATGACCATAGACTTCCAGACCCGGAATAGCCTGTAAACCTCTTACTAGTTCTTGCGTCAGAAAACTTTCATGGGCTTCAATCGCCTGCCATCCGATAGCGGACAACCATTCAATGGCTGCTGCCAAGCCAATGGCTTGAGCAATAGGCGGCGTCCCCCCTTCGAATTTCTGTGGGGCGACCGCGTAGTCTGTTTGGTAATCTCCTACTTGATGGACCATTTCACCGCCATAGAAAAATGGCTGGCAAGTGGCATGATGTTCTTGCTTGAGGTAGCAAATGCCAATTCCAGTCGGGCCGTAGAGCTTATGACCACTCCAACAGTAGGCATCGACTCCTAGGCTTCCTACATCTACTGGCAAATGGGCGACTGCCTGAGCACCATCAACGATGACCTTGATGCCTCGCGGTTTAGCCCAGGCTGTTAAAGCAGCTATATTCTGAGAAATACCCAAGACATTGGAGACATGATGGATGGTAATGACCTTGAGCTTGGACCAGTCACTAGCTTCTAGGGCCACTAAATCCAAGTGATGATCCTCCGTCAGGGGTAGATAAGAGAGTGTGGCACCCCGCTCTTGGGCTAGAGCTTGCCAAGGCACTAGATTGGAATGATGTTCCAAATAAGTCAGCCCAATTTGGTCTCCTGGCTGTAGACTAGGTCCTATCCAACGGTCCGACAGAAAATTCAAACCCGCAGTAGTCCCACTGGTAAAAATAATTTCTTGCGGCTTGGCACCCATGAAGTCAGCTACCCTCTGGCGGGCTGCTTCATAGACTTGAGTGGCTCGATCGGCCAGACTATGAACCCCACGATGGATATTGGCATTATCTTGGAGATAGTAGTTAGCCAAGCAATCTAAGACAAGCTGTGGCTTCTGACTGGTCGCCGCATTATCAAAATAAATCAAGTCTTGACCATGAACCTTTTGCTTGAGAAGGGGAAAGTCCTTAGCCCATGGTGATGGGCTAGTAATCTCTGCTGGCATCTTACAATCTCCTTCCGTGTTTAATAGGCTTAGCCTTCCTGGCCACCTTCTAAACCACTTAATTTACGGTCTATAATTTCTACTAAGCGGCGTCTAATTTCAGCCGAAGGCATTTGCACAATGACTGGGCCTAGGAAACCACGTACTACTAAGTACTCAGCAGCTTCTCTGCTTAAGCCACGGCTCATCAGGTAGTAGAGTTGTTCTTCATCTACTTGACCTACAGAAGCCGCGTGTCCTGCAGTCACTTCAAATTCTTCAATTAAAAGGATAGGATTGGCATCGCCTCGAGCCTTCTCAGATAACATGAGTACTCGGCTTTCCTGCTGAGCATCGGCGCCCTTGGCGTATTTTTCAATCAGCCCAATCCCGTTGAAGGTCAAGGTTGCGCGGTCCAAGATAACCCCATGTTGCAGAATATTCCCGACAGAATGATTACCGCGGTTGACCACCTTCGAATCAATGCCTTGGATTTGCTTGCCAGTTGAAATACCGACAATCTGCACTTGAGATTCAGAACCATCACCATTGAGGTAGGTGTCTAAGTCTAAGATGACATTGCCGTCATTAAGTTCACCGATGGCCCAATCAATTTTGGCATCACGTGCCGTTTGGGCGTAACGCTTAATGTAGGCATGGCTTTTGGCCCCTAGGGTATCGACTGCTGAATACTTAATCTGTGCGCCAGCCTTAACGACCACTTCAACAAAATAGGCGGCAGAGTTTGGTTTATCGCCATAAGTTTCTATGCGCTCGACATAATCTAAACTTGCCCCCTGTTCAAGCACAATCAGGATATGTTTGTTAAAGGCTTGATCATAGCGACAGTCTTGAACCAAAAGAGCTTCAAGCGGCAAAGTCACAGCTACATTTCTTGGCACATAGATGAAGAGCCCCCCATTCATGAAGGCCGTATGATAGGCCTCAATTTGGTCTTCATGGGCGCCAATCACTGAAAAGAGATGTTCCTTAACTAGGTCAGGATAATCTGCAAGAGCCTGGAACAAGTCTATCACGATTACCCCTTGATCGACTAGGTCTTGATCCAAACTTTCTACCAGAGTATGATTGCCCACATGCACAATCTGCCCACTCAGGTGGTCTTGCTCAGCCAAAGCTGCATCTAGACCATAGAGTAGCGGTTCCTCTAAGGTTTGTGGCGCTACTACTTCTTGGGATAGGAGGGGCCAACGATGATACTTAACCCGCTCAATCACTGGTAACTGCAAATCCTGCCAGACAGAATGGGCTTGATTTTGAATGGTGCGGAACCAGTCAGGTAGTCCGACAAAATTAGCCAAAGCCTGCATCTGGTCTAAATAATGTTTGCTAGTCATGCTATCACCTAGGCTTTCTCGTCATAGTGAAGACCTAATTCTTCACTAATACCCTTATAACCTTCCGCCTCCAAGCGTTTAGCTAATTCGGCATCGCCTGTCATTACTACGCGCCCTTCCATCATAATATGAACCACATCGGGCGTGATGTAATTGAGTAATCTTTGATAGTGAGTGATAATTAGGGAACCAAAACCTTCCCCCCGCATGGCATTGACGCCCTTGGATACCACCTTAAGGGCATCAATATCGAGACCAGAGTCGATTTCGTCCAAAATAGCAAAGCTAGGTTCAATCATGAGGCATTGTAGGATTTCATTACGTTTCTTCTCCCCACCTGAAAAGCCTTCGTTGAGATAGCGTTCCGCCATTTCTTCTGGCATATCGAGGAGCGCCATCTTCTCATCCAATTTCTTGATGAATTCGCGGACGCCCATCTTGTTATTGTCATCCCGCCGAGAGTTAATAGCTGCGCGCATAAACTCAGCGTTGGTAACGCCTGGAATCTCACTTGGATATTGCACCGCCAAGAAAAGACCAGCACGGGCACGCTCATCTACTTCCATCTCTAAGACATCTTCACCATCTAAGAGAATCTCACCTTGGGTTACTTGATAGGCAGGGTTACCCATAATGGCCGCCGCTAGGGTGGACTTCCCAGTCCCATTTGGTCCCATAACCGCATGAATCTCTCCTGTTTTGAGGGTCAGGTTAACCCCTTTAAGGATTTCCTTACCTTCAATGGCCACATGCAAATCCTTGATTTCTAATACTGGCATATCGTCACCTATTCCTTCCTTATAGTCTCCTTTATTCTACCGTTATTTGCCTTGAGACGCAATTCATGCGCTTTCTTTTGAGATTTTAGTGCATTAATTTAAACAAGAAAAAAGAAGCTGGTTAAACCAGCTTCAAGAACATCACTATTCGCCAATTGGATGGAAACGTTCAATCGCATGCTTCATTGGATAGTAGAGAATCCCTACTAAAATAGCCGTTACGATGGCAGTGAAGAAGGTGGCGGGCATCTTCTCAGCTACTTTTGCCATGGCTGCATTCCAGCTAGAACCTAAAACCAATTGTTGCGCCACAATGGAGACTGGCCGGCTAACAATCTTGACTAAACCAGCCACAATGGAAACCGCAACAAGGTTAAAGTGCGTGTCACGTTTCTTAAATACATAGGTGTAGACTGCATTAACCGTGACAAGAACCAGACCTGCTTCCAAAAGCGTAAAGGCGACAGAAGCGGCAAAGCCATTGAACACATCGAAGATGAAAAGACCTAAAAAGGAAGCAATAGAACCACGCTTGAAGCCTAGTAGTAAGACGGATAAAACAACTAAGGCATTGCCGACATGAACCATGGTTTTACCTGGCATATGGATTTTTAAATAAGTAATCGCAAGAACGATAAGTGCTGCAAATAAGCCAATTTCGATATAGCCTACTAAGCGACGGTGAAAGGCTGTTTTTGTTTGATTCATAATGAGTCCTCTTTTCTTAAGGTTTTGCTGATAAAAGGTAAATAAGGCTGATAATAAAGCTCCTGGCGACTTAGAGTTTGGTCTAATCCCTGGTTTTCTACGGCCCGTCCAACTAGATCAACACACCATTGGCATGTCGCTTCTAGAGATAAGCCACCTACCTGGCAGGCAAGGAAACAAGAAGTGAAGAAGTCTCCCGTGCCAAACAAATGGCAATTTTGGCGTTGAGTCCAAGCCTCTTGGTTAGGTCCGAAAGCTACCCCAATTTGGTCATTCGCTTCAATTCCAGTAATAATCCAAGACTTTTGTTTAGATTCAAGATTAGCCAAAGTCTCTAGCGCTTGCTTATCTTCCTGAGTTTTAACTAGCTCAGCATCTAGGCCGGCCAAGAGATAGGCTTCCGTCAAATTCGGTAGGGCATAATCAGCTAAGGCAACCAGTTCTTGCATAGCCGCAACATAATCCTGATCCAGCCCGGTATAAAGCTGGCCACAATCTCCCATGATGGGGTCCACCACCAAAAAGGTGTCAGATTGGTAATGTTTATACCAGTTAACAAATTGGTGAATCTGGTTGGCATTGCCAAAATACCCAGTCACAATAGCCTGAAACTTGACCTGCCGCCAGGCCATTAAAGAGGCCGAAAAGGCCGCGTCCAAACTCTCGCGGTAGACTGGCCAACGTCCGGTATGGTGGGTTAAGTAAACTGTAGGCAGGAGGGTCACCTCGTAACCAGCTGCATTCAATACAGCCAAATTCGTTAAACCAGCCACCTGGCCTGTGCCAGGAATATCATTCACTACCAAAATACTTGCCATTCAATTCCCTCCCTCTGCTTGTTATCATACCCTATTTCTGGTACCATTAATAGTGCCAGTTTAATACAAATGACTAGTACCAGTTGGAGGATTCTATGATTATTCATCTCGACCCAAACAAGAAAGAAGCGCTCTATAGTCAACTTTACCAAGCCATTAAAGACCAAATCCATTCCGGCCACTTAGCTGCCCATCAAAAGCTCCCAAGCAAGCGCCAATTAGCCAAGGATTTAGGCATCAGCCTCAATACCGTCATTAACGCCTATGACCAATTAAGTCTCGAAGGCTATCTAGAAACGCGACCACGCCAAGGTTACTTCGTAGCCGATGTGCGTTTTCAAGTTCAACTGACCTCGGAACAAGCTAGCCTAACCACTAGTCCTAGCCCTAGTTGGCGTCACGACTTAACCAAGGCCGAAACCGACCCTAGCCTCTTTCCCTATGATATTTTTCGCAAACTTTATACCCAGCGCTTTGATTTCCAGTCCCCTGACCTGCTTCGGCCTAGTTCTGTTCAAGGCTTAGCGCCACTTAGAAGCAGTTTGGCAGGCTATCTAGCCAATGAACGTGGTGTTCCATGTCAGCCAGACCAGCTGATCCTAGGCCCTAATGCTCAGGCCCTCTTTCAGATTTTAGTCCAACTCCTTCCTCCTAACCGCCGGATTGGGATTGAAGATCCTGGCTACCACGCCCAGCTACCATTTTTGAAAGAAATGGGCTGGCAGGTCCAAGCCTGCCCGCTTGATCAACTAGGGCTAGCTATCGAAGAAGCGCCACTGGACCAGTTAGACATCCTTAGCGTCACTCCTACCCATCAATTTCCGACCGGATCAGTTATGCCTCTACCCCGTCGCCAAGCTATCTTAGACTGGGCTAGGCAGAGTCCTAATCGCTGGATTATTGAAGATGACTACGATAGCCAATTTAAATATACTGGCCGACCTGTCCCCTCTCTAGCACAATTAGACCAAGGAAATCAAGTAATCTATATGGGTAGCCTATCCCGCATTCTCAGTCCTGGCCTGCGCATCAGCTATATGGTATTGCCAGCAAGCCTTCTATCTCTTTTCTATCAGAAGGAAAAGCAATTCGCAGTCAACCTCAATACCATCTCTCAGTATGCTATTCACGATTTTATCCAGCAAGGTCACTTAGAACGCCATCTCAATCGAGCCCGAAGCTTCTACAAACGCAAGCGTGATAGGCTGATTAACGCCATTGAAGCGCAAGATCCTCAAGCTCAACTCATTGGCCTTGATGCAGGTCTCCACCTATTAATTCAACCGAGTTTTGCTTTCCATAGCCAACCTTTTCAGGCCCAACTGGCTCAAGAGGGTATTCGCCTTAAGACGTTAGCCGACTTCTCTATCCAAGCCCAGACTGGCTTCGACCAACAAATCTTCCTGAGTTTTTCTGGCCTTCCAATGGATGAGGTGGATACGCTCATTAGCGACCTCTACCAAGCTCTGAGACAACATAAAAAGACCACCAAGACATAGTTTGGTGGTCTTTTGCTTTTATTTTTTTAGGTCTTTAAGTAAACCTGCTAGTACACCATTAATGAATTGCTTGGATTTGTCATCACTAAAGGTCTTAGCTAGTTCTACTGCTTCATTGACAGCTACCTTGCTTGGCACTTCGTCCTCACTCACATAGAGAAGTTCGTAGAAGGCAACTCGCAAAATCGCTAGGTCAATCCGCGCTAAGCGATCCAAAGTCCAGTCTTCAGATAGATAGTGACTAATACGTTGGTCTAGCTCCTCAGCTGTTTGGTTGACACCCTGAACCAGACGGTCCAAGTAGGCATCAGAGCCTTCAAATCCAGCTTCAGGGTCGTTACCTGCTTCAAGAGCGAAGGCACAAGCTTGGTCTAGGCTGACAGGTACTTGAGGTCGTATGAGTTGGAAGATGGTCTGAACAGCCTTCTCCCGAACTTGGTGTCGATTGCTCATCTTGGTCACACTACTCACCATCAGTTTCATCTAAATGAAGATAATCCACTGCCTGACTAGCTTCTGTTTGGATGCTAGCAACATGGACATTGACTTCTTGAACAACTAAGTCTGTCATGAAGAAGATTTGTTCTTTAACTTTTTGTTGAACCTTCATGGCTACTTCAGGTACAGAATAACCGTATTTAAGGTCGATTTTAACATCAATGGCAATTTCTGAATCGTCGCGGCGAACACGGGCACCTACCCGATCAGGATTCATACCAAAGAATCCACCTACTTCTGTTTGGAAGGATTTGTGGAGTTGGTAGACACCTTCTACTTCGCTTACAGCTTTAGCTGCAATGGCTTCAAGAACACCCGTTGTGATGTTGATTTCCCCTAAGGGTGCCACCGTTTGTGGTTCAAAATGACTGTTTTCTTGGGTCATCTGGGCTTCCTCCTTTTTAGGTTTAAACTTCTAAAATAATCAATTCTTTTGGACTGCGGTTAAGCAGTTCTACATGGTCTGGATGAACTACTAAGTCATCTTCAATCCGCACACCACCTAAGCCTTCGATATAAATACCGGGCTCATTGGTAATGACCATACCAACTTCCACTGGTTGGTCATTTTTGGCATTAACGCCTGGCGCTTCATGAATGTCCAAACCAACACCGTGCCCCAAACTATGGCCGAAGTATTGGCCATAACCTTTTTCACTAATGTAATCACGTGCAATAGCATCCAATTCAGCCCCAGTCATACCAGCTTTCGCTTTTTGGTTAACCAAGTTATGGGCCTCAAGCACGACATGGTAAATTTCTTCCAGTTTTGGATCGATTGAACCAACCGCAATGGTACGGGTCATGTCGGAAGAATAGCCTTGATAGTAGCAACCGAAGTCTAAGGTTACTACATCGCCTTCTTCAATGACCTTATCGGAAGCCACCCCGTGAGGCATAGCAGAACGTAATCCGCTGGCTACAATAGTATCAAAGGACATAGCGCTAGCTCCCAAGGTTTTGAGGTAACGCTCTAACTCGTTAGCCACCTCAATTTCAGTGACACCTGGCTTAATGAAGGTCAGAATATGACTGAAAGCTTGGTCGGTAATCTCGCAGGCCTTCTTCATGGTTGCCAATTCGTCAGCGTCCTTAATTTCGCGAATTTTCTCAATTAAGCCCTGAGTTGGTACCACTTCTGGGCCGAAGAAATCCTTAATGCGTAGATAAGTAGAAACAGTCATTTCGTCCGCTTCAATCCCGACTTTTTGAATCTTATGGGCCACCAAGAAGTCATTGATTTCAGCAAAGATTTCCTTCTTGTTTTGTAACAAGGTAAAGTCTGGCGCTTGCTTACTTGCTTGTTGCACATAACGGAAATCGGTCACGAAAATGGCCTGATCTGACGTAATAATCAAGGCCGCAGTCGTCCCTGTAAAATTAGCTAAGTAGCGAATATTTTTTAAGTTAGTCACTACCAAGGCATCTAATCCTTGTGCAGCGAGTTGAGCTCTTACTTTTTCAATGCGTGACATAAACATTCCTCTTTTCTAATAAGCTTATCTGACTAGATTTTGCTTAGTCTTGTTCAGTTCGTTGTTTGCGACGGCGGACACCCTTATTGATGTCCAGCAAGACTGGCATAATCATTGGAGAACGTTCGGTCCTTTCATAAATTAGAGGCACAATAGTGTCCATAATCATTTCGCGAATTAGGCGTTCGCTCACGTTATTGCCATTTTCGTTAAGGCCACGGTTAATGGCTGATTTGAGGCTAGACTGTAAAGAGTGAATTAGGTCGCTAGACTCTCGCATGTAGATAAAACCACGCGACATAATGTCAGGTCCGCTAACCAACTGCTTGTTCTCATAGTCTAAAGTGGCAGAAATCACCACTAACCCATCTTCTGATAGGTTACGACGGTCACGGATAACGACATGGCCGATATCGCCAATGCCGCTTCCATCCACATAGATACTGTTGGCTGTGAACTTACCCGCAATTCGAGCACTATCAGCGGTTACGGCTAGCATCTGGCCATTTTCCATAACAAAGCAGTTTTCCTTAGGAATCCCTGTTTGTTGGGCTAGACCTGCTTGAATACTTTGCATACGGAATTCACCGTGGACTGGCATAAAGTACTTAGGCTTCATGAGGCGCATCATCAACAATTGCTCTTGCTGACCACCGTGACCAGATGTGTGGATGTTGTTAACCTTACCATGAATAACATGGGCCCCAACTTCGCAGAGTTGGTTAATGACACGGTTAACACTCATGGTATTACCAGGAATTGGTGAACTTGAGAAGATGACTGTATCATTAGGTTGAACCTGAATTTGACGGTGAGTCCCGTTGGCGATACGACTTAGGGCCGCCATCGGTTCCCCTTGCGAACCCGTACAGAGGATAATGAGTTGCTCAGCCGGCACCCGGTTGAGGTCACGTTGCTCAACAAAGAGTTCATCGTCATCTTTGATATAGCCTAGTTCCCGCCCTGTCTTAATAGCCGATTCCATACTGCGACCGAACACAGCAATCTTACGTCCTGTTTCTTGGGCCGTTTCAACAACCTGTTGGAGACGCGAAACGTTAGAAGCGAAGGTGGCAAAGATAACCCGACCTTCTACCTTCTGAATAATATTCTTAATGGATTGTCCCACCACTTGTTCCGACTTGGTAAAGGTTGGAATTTCTGAGTTAGTGGAATCCCCTAAAAGGACTAAGACGCCCTCTTCCCCGATTTTAGCCATGCGGTGTAAGTCCGCTGGCTTCCCTACAGGGGTGAAGTCGAACTTATAGTCACCTGTAAAGACGATGTTGCCGGGAGGTGTCTTAACGACCACCCCGTAGGCTTCAGGGATACTGTGGGTTGTCAGATAGAAGCTGACGGTTGTCTTGCGGAAACGAATGACCGCATCTTCATCAATTTCGTGAATCTCAGCTTGACGCAGAAGTCCGCGTTCTTGCAACTTATTGCGAATAAGCGAAGCCGCTAGTTTACCGGCATAGATAGGCACATTGATTTGTTGCAAGAGGAAGGGAATGCCCCCGATGTGGTCTTCGTGACCGTGACTAATAATCAGGGCCTTGACCTTACTCTGGTTTTGCATAATGTAGGAAAAATCAGGAATTACGTAATCAATCCCTAACAAATCATCTTCCGGGAACATGACCCCGCAGTCTAATAAGATGATTTCGTCTTGGAACTGTACACCATACATGTTCTTCCCGATTTCGCCTAAGCCCCCTAGGGCGAAGACGCCGGTTTCGTTATTTTTTAAATTAACTGCCATACTAGAACACCGACACTTCGAAGTCCGGGTTGGACTCTTGCTCATAAGCTAAATGAGCAGGTGATAATTCTTGGACAAACTCCACATTGTATGGTGTATACTTAGCAATCAATTCCCGTGCTTCCCCTTTGTTAGCAGCTTCTACATAAAGGGTCTGGGTATTTTCCCGAGTAGGAACTTGTTGGGTATTGGGTTGATATGTTACTTTAAAAATCATTGATTAATAACTTCCTTTCTCTATCTAGTTGCCTCCTGAGCGAGGCAGACTCTATCAATCTTATTCTACCACAATCCCCTCTTAATAGGAAAGTATAGCAAACATTTTTTTGCATAAAAAGCATCCCGACATAGCCCTTTCCAAGGCAATAGGCATGAAAAAACTGGGACCCATGGTCCCAGTTGCTTATCTGATTTTTAGGGCGCGGTCAATATCCCGTTTGGCCTGTTGGTCCTTGAGGGCATGACGCTTATCATACTTGTTCTTACCACGCGCAAGGCCAAAGAGTAATTTGGCCCGACCCCTTACCAGATAAACCTTCAGTGGTACTAGGGTCATCCGGTTTTGTTGGACTTCGCGGTGTAGAGTCTGAATCTCTTTCTTATGAAGCAAGAGCTTACGATCTCGCTCCGGATCATGGTTAAAAATATTACCATGGTCGTAGGGGCTGATATGGACCTGCTTAAGCCAAGCCTCCCCATCACGAATGGAGATAAAGCCATCCTTAAGGTTCATCTTGCCCTTGCGAATGGACTTAATCTCTGTTCCGGTTAAGACCATACCCGCTTCATAGGTTTCAAGAATCTCATAATCATGACGCGCCTTACGATTCTGAGCTAAAGGCTTATCTTGCGACATCAGTCACCTCTTTTCCGCAGGAGCTAGCCTAGGCGGTTAGCCTGAGGTTGCTTGCGTTTAATCTTAAATTGCTTAAATTTACTTTCCGTGGACTTAGCTGATTTTTTGTTAGCCTTATCGCCAGCAAAAGACTGCTTCTTAGCCTGACGGCTATCCTTGCTTTGATGCTCAGACAGTTCCTTGCGATGACGCTTGCTAGCAGACTTAGATTTGGCTTTGCCCTTGTCCTCTTGACGGCCTTTATTGGCTTTTGAGCCCTTGGACTTGCTTGCTCCAGCCTTATTGCCAGAGGCCTTGTCTTCTTTAGTCCCACGCTTCTTCTTAGCAGAAGCTCTAGCTGACTTGTCTTTGCGCTGTCTGTCTTGAGTCTTGCCTTTGGCCGACTTATTAGCAGCCTTGGCTTGTTTGCTACGCTGCAGGACTAAGTCTACATCTAAGCCAGTCACTGGTTCAGCCTCAAGCAAGCTAAAGTCAATTTCGCGTTCGCCAACATCTACGGCTTCCAAACGTACTTTAACCTTCTGACCAATTCGGAAGATTCGACCCGTTCTTTGCCCTACTAGCAAGAGATGGGCCTGATCGAACTCATAATAGTCGCCTGTCAAATCCTTAAGACTAATCAAGCCTTCTACTGTGTTAGGCAAGGCAACAAAGATACCAAAGGGGGTCACCGAAGAGATAACCCCTTCAAAGTCTTGTCCGATTTTATCTAGCATGTATTCAGCCTTTTTCATGGCAGTCACATCACGCTCGGCGTCAATGGCCCGGCGCTCCATTTTAGAACTTTGGTCTGCGATGCCTGGCAACTGATCAAAAATACGAGCCTTATCCTGATGGCTTGGCTTCTTATCCAGATATGTATGAATGAGGCGATGAACAATCAGGTCCGGATAGCGCCGGATAGGCGAAGTAAAGTGGGTATACTCAGCTGTTGCCAACCCATAGTGACCCAGGGCTTCCTCACTATAACGAGCTTGTTTCATAGAACGCAACATCATAGTGGAAACAGCCTGTTCAAAATCTTGCCCATCAACTTGCTTAAGAGCCTGCTGCAGTTGCTTAGGCGCAATGGTTTCTACCTTACCTCTGAGGACAATGCCAAAAGCTGTAATGAACTCAGCGAATCGCTGCATACGTTCTGAATCAGGTTGTTCATGGACCCGATAGAGCATAGGATAGTCGCGTGTCATATAGTGCTTAGCCACCGTCTCATTGGCTGCTAGCATAAAGGATTCAATCAAACGTTCAGCCACACCTCGTTCCCGCAATTGAATATCTAAGGGATGACCTTGGCCATCAACTAAGACCTTGGCTTCTGGCGCATCAAAATCTAACGCCCCTCGTTTAATCCGTTTGGCTTCTAGCAGATGGTGGAGCTTGCTCATATCTTCTAAAAGGTCCACGATTGGCGCATATTTTTGGCGTAGCCCCTCATCCCCTTCTAGAATCGCATTGACATCATCATAGGTCATGCGGTAAGAAGAATGGATGACTGAGCGGAAGATACGATGAGATTTAACCTGCCCTTGGCTATCTATAACCATTTGGCAAGATAAGGTCAAGCGATCTTCATGCGGATGCAGGGAACAAATCCCATTAGACAAGCGCTGCGGCAACATTGGCACGACTCGGTCAGTTAAATAGACAGAAGTCCCGCGCTGGTAAGCTTCCAAATCTAAGGCAGAACCCTCTTCGACATAATAGGATACGTCAGCAATATGAACACCCAGGACATAGTCGCCATTCTCTAGGCGTTCAAGCGAGATAGCATCATCCAAGTCCTTGGCATCTGCCCCATCAATGGTCAGGATGACCTCTTGTCGTAAATCTTCCCGATTGGCAAGGTCCTGAGCTGATAAGGTCTGAGGCACTGCCTCAGCGGCTTCTTTCACTACTTCTGGGAACTCATGCGGAATTCCGAATTGGTAGAGAACGGACAAGATATCTACACCGGGCTCATCGCGGTGACCAATTTCCTTGGCTACTAAGCCTCGCAAGAGGTGAGGGGCCTCTGCTGTCGGATACTGACTAATCTTAACAATACAAATAGAATGGTCAGCAGGCTGAATCCCAGCTGGATCGATTTCAACCCGGACGGCATCGCTGTAATCACCTTGTGGTAAGACATAGCCCAGAGCCTGACGTTCTTGACGAACTTCACTCGGGTAAGCGACGAATTCCCCCACCAACTGGCTCACTGCGCGTTCAATGACGCGCAAGACTTGGACCTCAGAGCCTTTACCAGTCTGAGGGTTGGCCAATTTCAGGACTTCAACCTCAACCGTGTCGCCTTGCATGGCATTGAGAGCTCGGCCTCGAGGAACAAAGAAATCAGGTTGGTCTTCGGCATAGGTGACAAAACCAAAACCTTGGGCATTGGCTCGATAGGTTCCCACTACTGTCTTGGTAGCCTGGGAGTTAAGTCGATAATGACCTCGTTTGGTCTGCTCTAACTCTCCGATATTTTCTAAATAATTAATGGCACGCACCAATTTCTTATACATCTTGGTACCGCCGTAATTGAGGGCTTTGGCCAAGGATTGGCTCGTCACGCTTGCCCCCGCTTCTTGGTCCTTCAAATAGGACAAAATTCTTTTTTCAATGCTTGTGAGTGCACTCATAGCGTCTCATGCACCTCCTTTGTTTTAAATTAAATTTCTTTAGTTATCAAATGCTTGGATAAATTGCAATAGACTAGCTTCGAAGTCTGACCGATTGCGGTTAGTAGTAATAACATGGGTATTCTCTTCACACCAGTGGAAAGAGATTTTAGCTGATTCCAGCGCTTCCAATAAGTCATAGACCGCCTCCGGGTCTACTAATTCATCTTGGGCCGATTGGACAATGTAAACAGGCAGTTCAACCGAAGCGAGTTGGTCTTCAAAACCACGAGCGAAAGCTTGAATGTCCGCTACCTGCTGCCGGTGGGCAGTCCGCACTGCTTCTTCCGTCTGCAAATAGGCAGGTAAATCGCCTCGCTTTTCTGCCAAGTTGCGGGCAAAAGACATGAAGCGATTTTCTAGCTGTAGGCCATCGCGACTAATCACTGGCGAGTTAAAGACGCCCCCACCAACAAGTTGACTATCCGCCTCACAAAGGGCGCGCATGGCCATGACGCCCCCCATAGATAGGCCGAAGACTAGGACCTTATCGTAGCGTTCTTTCATAATGGCTAGTGCCTCTTCCAAGTCACGCCACCAGATTTCAGGTCCAGCATCTAAGATATCTTGAATATCTGTCGTCCCATGCCCTGTGAATAAGGGACAGAGTACTCCGTAGCCTTGACGATTCAATAACCCAGCTTGGGGTCTTACGTCAGCTGTGCTACCTGTGTAGGCATGGCAGAGAATGATACCAAGCCGTGCTCCCGGAGCTTCTAAATAATAGGCACCCTTAGAGAGGGGCATAATCATTCCTCCTTTTCAAGAAAAAAGACCTCTGAGTCTAAGGTCAGAGATCTAAAACTTAAGCAACTTATTTAGAAGAGAAATAAGCGAGTGCTAAGGCTAATACAAAGAACAAGACACCAAATACCACAGTGGTGCGAATGAGAAAAGCCTCAAAACCACGGGCCTTGGTCTTGCTCATTTGGTTCTCGGCACTACCACCTGACAATGAGCTTGCTGCATTACTTTTAGATGGTTGCATGATGACCAACATAATTAGAATAATTGATACGATGACTAAGGCAACAGTCAATACTTCTGACAAGGTACTTCCTCCTTTTCGAAAATCTCTACCCCTTATAATACCACATATTAGACAAGCTAACAACTCCTAATGCCATATTTGGTAGGCATTATAGAGATTAATCCCAATGACTAGCAAGACCACCCATTGAAAGACCCGACGGACGGCTTGGTCTGATAGAAGTCGCGACATTCGAGCCCCCAATAAACCACCTACTATGGCAGCCGGCACAATATATACCAAAATCGACAGGTCATAGCGGGCAAAGCCTGTTCCCCAGGCAATGGTCACTAACTTGGTTAACTGGGAACAAAAAATGGTAGCAATAGAATAGACTGTTGCTTCCTTGATTGGCATCGCGAAAACCAGCATAAGTAAGGAAACGTTAATAGGTCCTCCGCCGATTCCTAATAGACTAGCAAAAAATCCCAAACTTAAGCCTACTGCACTATACCATAGCGCCCCTTGCTTGGACCAATGAAATTTTTCGTAGCGCGTGTAAATCATGGCAAAAACTAACAGCGCCACTGTCACTACGATTTGAATCAGGGTAACTTGACTGGCCTGTGCTACTCTTTTAAGCAAAAACTCAAAAGTTTGATTACCTAGGTAGCCGCCCAAAACTGACCCCAAGGCCAGATAGGCTACTTGCTGCCACTGGATCTTACGTCCCGCTTGAACTTGACGTATGGTTGATACTAAAGACATAGTAAAAACTGCCACCGTCGAATAAAAAGAGATGGCTACTACCGAATCATGGCCTACAAAGTCCAAGACCGGCTTGATAATGACACCACCGCCCATACCAGACACACTACCTACCGCATTAGCAACTACAATAATCAGAAAATATAGTACCCCTATTCCACTCACACTCATACGCGCTCCTCTGACGTCATCACTTCTCGTCACTTCTATTTTACACAATTATCAGCTATTTTGCACAAGTAAAGAACTCCATGGTACCACTATTTTATAAATTAAATCCTCATAAAAAATGTATAATTAAAAATTGTATCGGTTATATTTAAAATAAAATGTCTACACATTAAATTCTAATAATCGC
>CBDFAX010000004.1:0-92439 GCA_965245735.1 uncultured Abiotrophia sp.
GTAGGGGATGTCGCCATTACGGGTGAGAGTCCTGATGATATGGTCTATCCGGAACTCTATGAACGCGCCCTGGCCCAGGTTCCTCTGCGTCTCAGCTTCTTCCCAGCTATGCGATCCAATCGTGAGACTCTGCGCCAACTCTATCAGCGCTATCGTGGCCCTTGGCTACAAATGGGTGGGGTCAAGCAGTTTTTTGACGGCGTGACTTCTTCTCATACAGCCTATCTCAAGGCAGAGTATCCTGAGCCCTATTATCCGGGAGATGTGGGTGGGCCCTTAATTCCAATCGCAACCCAGCATGACTTTATCTTAGCTGCTAGCCAAGAAGATTGGCCCATGCGGATCCATGCCATTGGTGACCGGGCCATCGAGTTGACCTTGACCTACTACAAAGAAGCCCTAGCCAAATTTCCCCTCAGTATGGGAAAATTCCACACCATTGAGCACCTAGAAGTCATGGATTGGGCTGATTTAGAACTAGTGGCCCAAGAGCAGCTAGTGGTTTCTGTTCAACCAAGCCACCTGATGGTGGGCTATGATAGCTTGGATGAAGAAGTAGGGCCTGAACGTGCTAAGCACATGTTTCCTTTTAAGGAATTCTTGAAGCAAGGTGCAACTCTGGCCTTTGGAACCGACACGCCCGTAGTGGTCAATGTAACACCATTGGAGAGTCTGCATTACGCAGTCCACCGCCAGACCTGGGATGGGCTACCACCTCAAGGCTTGATGCCAGAACAACGATTGACGCTCGAAGAGTCCCTCTATGCCCATACACTTGGGGCAGCTAAGGCCTTGAGTCGAACCGATATTGGGGGAGTGGAAGCTGGTATGTGGGCAGACCTAGTTGTCCTGTCCCATGATTTGCGAAGCGTCAAGGACTGGCGACAAGTCAAAGTGACCGCCACCTATTTGGCCGGTCAGCAAGTTTATTAAGAACATAGAAACTGAGACCTGATTAGGTCTCAGTTTTGCTTTTAAGAATGATTTGGCAAAGGGGTATTGGTGGAACCAGTTCTGCATATTGTAGGCAAAAAGATGGATTTGTAAAGAAAATACCCTTGAATTTAGGTAGCGCATACATTATAATGTAGATAATAAGTGGTGTAACTATTAGATTAGGCATAACTTTCCCATATAGGAGAGTTGTGCCTATTTTTTGTCGAAAGGGGAGGTGCGCAGTGAAAGTCATTCAATCACTCAACCAAAATGCTGTCTTAGTCGCCAGAGATGATGGGGCGGAATTGGTAGCATTAGGGAAAGGTGTAGGGTTTGGCAAGAAGAAAGGGGACACCATTGACCTATCTGCTGTGACCAGGGTCTTTAGTTTAGCGTCTAGTTACCGTCAGGAACAGTTGTTAGGCCTAATTAAGGAACTGGAACCATGGGTGTTCGAACTAGCTCAAGACATTACCGTCATCGCCGAGGCCTGTTTGAAGAAATCCTTGATGGATACTTTCATTTTCACCATTGCTAAACATTTGCAATATGCCTTGGACCGGGAGCCTATTGAAGGGGGCGATTACGACCCTTTCCAGTACCAGCTCCATTATCTTTATCCGGATGAGTATCAGGCGGCGGCCGAGGCCATTGTCCAGGTCAATGCCAAGTATCAACTTCGACTGGCCCAGGAAGAGGTTTCCTTCCTGACCTTGCATATGGTCAATGGCCAGATTGATCAGGCGGGCTTCCATAATGTGGTAGAACTGAGCGAAATCCTTAATCGTTTGATTCAAGTGATTGAGACTCAGACGGGAGAGCCCCTTGATAAGGGGTCACCTGACTATGGGCGCTTCGTGGTCCATATCCGCTACTTCCTGATTCGGACTTTGAGTCATCAGCCAGGCCAAGAGGCCGTCTCACCGGAAAAAATCGAGACTGTCTTAGAGACGACTGCAGGCGTCTTTCCCCGGGAATGGGACCTAGTGAAGGTCTTAAAGGAGACCCTGCAAGAGGAATTCAATCTAAGCTTTGGCCAGGATGAAGATTTTTATCTCTTATTGCACCTTGTACGTATTCTAGGAAGGAAGTGACCCGAATGGGGGTTGTAGCAAGTTTAATTCAGTCGGAATTGATTGATTTGGCGTGTGAGGAGACAGACCAAGCCCTCTTCTTCGCCCACCAGGCTGCCAAGTTGCAAGACTTAGGTTATGTGGCCGATAGCTTCGGTCAGGCTTTGGCGGAGCGAGAGGCAGAGTTCCCGACAGGATTGGCCTTGGAACATGTGACAGTGGCTATTCCCCATACCTATGTTGAACATGTCAAACGTCCCTTTATCGCCTTTTGCCGTCTGGTAGAGCCGGTAATGCCTTTTATCCAGATGGGGACCGATGATTTGGTAGTTTATCCGCGTTATATCATGATTTTAGGCATAAAAGAAGCCAAGGCTCAGGTGGATCTCCTAGCAGAGCTCATGGCACTTTTAAGCCAGGGGGACTTGGTAGCCAAACTAGAAGCTGCCCAGTCGCCAGAAGCAATTGTACACTTATTAAGCCATTAGAAAGGATGATTGATTATGAAAAAGATTATTGTTGCCTGTGGTTCTGGGGTTGCGACCTCTCAAACAGTGGCGTCCAAGTTAGATAAGCTGCTCAAAGGTAAGGGCGTGCCTGCTCATGTCGAAGCAGTGGATATTAAATCACTCAAACATCACATCAAAGATGCGGATGCCTATGTCTCCATCGTTAAAACTAAGGATCAAATCGACATCCCAACCTTTAACGGCATTGCCTTCTTGACAGGTATGGGGCAAGATGCTGAGTTACAAAAGATTATTGATTTCTTGAAGGCCTAGGACCTAGCTTCCTAGCAACAACGACCGTGTGAATCAAGGAGGAATGACACATGGATATCTTACAAACAGTTGTCAATTATGTCTTAAATGATTTGGGAGCAGCCGTTTTTGTTCCCCTCTTAATGTTGATTATCGGGCTTCTTATGAAGATGAAATTCTCCGAAGCCTTCCATTCAGCCCTGACCTTAGGGGTGGCCTTCTCTGGGATGGGGCTATTGATTGGTTACATGATGACCTCTATGGGTGATGCAGCTGCCTCTATGGCTACGAGAACAGGTTTCTCCTTGCCCGCTGTGGACGGTGGCTGGCCTGGTATGGCGGCCATCTCTTGGGCTTGGCCATATGCCTTTCTCATGTTCCCTCTGACCATTGGGGTCAACATTGTCATGCTGATGCTCAAACAAACCAAGACCGTCAACGTGGACATGTGGAATGTCTGGGGTAAAATCTTTACCGCCGTTATGGTTTCTTATATTACTGGCAATGTCATCATGGGCTTTGTTGCAGCCACTATTCAAATTATTTTCGAGCTCAAGGCGGGCGATATGTACGGACCTGAAGTGGAACGTTTGACCGGGATTCCAGGGGTAACCGTGCCGCACTTTATTGTCTTAATCTCCGTTATTCTCTATCCAATTGATGAGTTGCTGAAGAAGATTCCTTTCTTCAACAAGCCAATGGATGCTGATGCTCTTAAGGAAAAAATCGGGATTTTTGGCGAAAACTCTGTTATGGGGGCCATTATTGGTTTCGTCTTGGGCTTGGCAGCCGGTTATGGCTTATCCGGTTCCCTCAAGTTAGCAGTCCAAGCAGCGACAGCTATGACCCTCTTCCCAATGATTTCTAAGCTCTTCTCTCAAGCCCTATCGCCTGTATCTGAGGCTATCTCTGAGTTTATGCGGACGAAATTTAGCGACCGTGAAGTCTTCATCGGTTTGGACTGGCCTATCTTGGCAGGGCGTAACGAACTATGGGTAGCCGTGATTATTACCATCCCAGTGCTCTTGATTATGTCGGTTATCTTACCTGGTAACATCGTCTTACCATTTGCAGGGATTATCAACTTGTCCTTTGTTGTAGGGGCCTTGCTCCTAACCAACGGGAACTTGGCGCGGATGATCTTCCATGGGGTGGTGTCTGCACCGCTCTTCCTCTATGGGGCAACTTTCTTCGCTACTTATATTACTCGTTTGGCTAATGAAACAGGGGCTGCGGTAGTAGAAGCTGGCAAGCTCTTGTCCTGGTCAACCTTTGAAGGTCCTGACTTCCGTTATCTCCTATCTACTGGTTTGTCTGGCAATATTGTCAGCATCCTACTCTTCGTCTTATGGGCTGGCCTCTTCTATGTGCTCTACCGTGCACGGATGGCCTACAACAAAAAAATGGAAGAGGCAGGTGAATAGAAGATGTTCCAAAACAGCACCATCGTTGCGGAATTTGCTGATATTACCCATGTTATGTGGTCTATGGGGTGGGATGAGAAGAATGGGGGCAATATCTCCGCTATTCTGACTGAAGAGCAACTCGCACAAGTTGATCAAGTGGCATCCCCACGTTTTGTTCCCTTGGAACATGTGCCGGAGAATATGGTAGGTCGTCATGTCCTGATTACAGCGTCTGGCTCAGAATTTCGCCGGGTAAGGGATTCCCTGACGGAAACTTTGGGTGTGATTCGAGTAGAGCCCAATGGTTACGCCATTGTCTGGGGTTTGGAAGGGGACAATAAACCAACGTCAGAAATCTATATGCACCTACTTAGCCATAGCACCCGACTGGCGGTGGATCCTCATCATCGGATTGTCCTCCACAACCATGCGACAGAAGTCTCTGCCCTCAGCTTTATCCTGGACCAGACAGACCAAGCCTTCACTCAGACCCTCTGGCGTATGATTACCGAGTGTTTGATTGTCTTCCCTGATGGCATCGGGGTTGTGCCTTGGATGGTCTGTGGGACCGAAGCCATTGGTCAGGCGACAGCAGCCAAGCTCAAGAACAGTCGCATCGTCGTCTGGGCTTATCATGGCATCTTAGCCACTGGCTCAAGCATTGCGGACTGCTTTGGCCTCATCGAGACCGTCAACAAGGCAGCCAAGGTCTACCTTAGTATTGCTCACTTGCCACATCAAGATGGCATTAGCGATAGCCAGTTACATGACCTAGCTGACTTCTTCAAAGTAACCCCACGTTGGGAACTACTAGAAAAATAGACCACTAGTAGGTGGTCAGAATAAATCCCCGGTAGCTAGATAGCTACCGGGGATTTTGCATGAGAATAACCCTACTCTGTAACCAAACTGTAAGCCACAAAAAAATGCGAGAGGCAGCTCTTTGGGCTATATATAGAGGGAGGGGTCTTTATGTATGCGGCTTTGAATGGAGCAGGTAAGTTGGTCTATGCTAGTCAGGTGGCGGGATTAGTGGGGGAGGGGCCCTGGTTCTGTCCTCGCTGTCATGGGCCGCTTAAATTGCGGTCGGGGAGACGGGTTAGACCTCATTTTGTTCATGTGGATGGGGTTTGTGGGCAGACTAAATTAAGTAAACGCCAGGTTATGGAGTCGGAGCGGCATCAGGCGGCCAAGCGCCTTTTAGGTCAGACCTTCCAAGCCCAAGGCGAGCGTGTTAATTTGGAGTATTATTTGCCTTCTTCGGGGCAATTTGCGGACCTCTACTTGCCTGAGCGTCAGTGGGTGGTGGAGTATCAACAATCGATTATTTCTGCTCAGCTTCTGGCTAGTCGGCAGGCGGATTATCAAGCCTTGGGTCAGACTGTGGTCTGGCTACTATCAGCTGATGTCCTAAGCGGTAAGTTTAAGACCCGTTGGAAACAAACGTGCCTGCATTATGCCCCTGCTTGGGGCTATTATTGGCTAGCCCTGGATGTGGAGGGAGCCTGCCTAGTTCAGGATTTTAATCTGCCCTTGGTCTATTCTCGCCTGTCCTATACTTACCAAAGTCGTACCCTCTTACTGAGGACTTTGTCTCAGCAGGCCTGGCAGGCGGATTGTCTGGCTTATGGTGCTTGGTTGGGACCAAGAGCTTGTCACTGCAAAGAAGGCCAACCTACCAGCCATATACGCAGTCATTTGTTGGCTAACCATCAATCTTATTGGCGTCAACTCTATCAGGAGAGGATTCAGGTGGGCGACTTGCCGGCTTGGTGTCTGCAGGGGCGCTATCAAGTCCTCGTCAGCTCTGAGCCTGGCTGGGTCTGGTTGGCCTATCAGGCTACTTTTTTGAAGGAGGTTAAGGCAGCCAAGCAAGGATTTACAGTCCAGGACTGGTTGCTTTTCCATGAAAGGATAGTGCGGTCTGGCAAAGTTCATCTTGTTCCAACGCCTTTGTTAGGCGAGGAGGGGCGAGCTAGACTGCTGCCTGAAATTTGTCAATCATTCCTTCGGCTGTGGCAGTGGCAAGGCCACCTGGCCTTTGATCGAGATTGGGACCTTTATCGTGTTGTAGCTAAGGATTGGCATGTCAAACATGATTGATGTGACTAAAAGGGCACTTCTTCCTCTTCTTCAAGGGCTTTCAATTCAATTTATAAGTGAATTGTGCTAGAATTTATTATGTCTAACTATTTACTAACTTTAAGATGAGGTGACCTTATGTCAGAAGAAACATTACGCACGCGTGAACAACAACCTGAAGCCTTTACCTGGGACCTGACTTCGCTCTATGCGGACGCAGACCAATGGCAGGCTGAGTATGAAAAGGCAGAGGCCATGGTAGCGGACTTAACATCCTACAAGGGCACCCTGGACCAAGGTGGCGCCCACTTAGTGACTGTTATTGAGGCTATTCAAGCGGCTTGCTTAGTGGTTGAGCGTCTCTACGCTTATGCCCACTTAACCTATGATCAAGATTCAACCAATAGTGCTTCTCAAGTTCTCAATGCTCGAGCGATGCAGCTATACAGCAAGTTGGCAGAAGCCATTGCCTTCTTCGACCCTGAACTTTTGAGCTTACCATCCGAAACCCTAGAGGCTTACTTCCAAGAAACGCCAGAATTGGACTTCTACCGTCAATACTTGGATGATATTACCCGTGGGCGTGCCCACACCTTGTCGGCTTCTGAGGAGACGCTCTTAGCGCAATTAGGTGAGATTTTCAGTAGCTCTTATTCTACTTTCTCCTTGTTGGACAATGCTGACTTTGTCTTCCCAACTATTGAAGGGCCGGAAGGGCAAGCGGTACAATTAACACACGGGACCTATGGTCGTCTCTTGGAAAGTACTGACCGCCGTGTGCGCCGCGATACTTTCCAACAGTACTACACGGTCTACAACCAGTTCAAGAACACTTTGGCCAATGTCTTATCCACTAACATTAAGACCGACAACTACAAGGCCAAAGTCCGTCACTATCCATCAGCGCGGGCAGCCGCTCTTTTCCGCAATAATGTGCCGGAATCCGTTTATGACACCTTGCTAGAGACAGTGGGCGATCACTTGGGCTTACTCCATCGTTATACCGCCTTACGTAAGGATCTCTTAGGTCTAGATTCGCTAGAAATGTATGACCTTTATACGCCGCTTCTTGGGGATGCCCCAATCAAGTTCAGCCAAGCAGAAGCGCGGGATATCGTGATGGAAGCTCTGGCGCCAATGGGACCAGATTATTTGGAAATCATGGCTAAGGCCTTCGACGAACGCTGGATTGACTGGTATGAGAACAAGGGTAAACGCTCAGGCGCATACTCTGGTGGTATGTATGACAGCAAGCCTTATGTCCTACTCAATTGGCAAGACAATATTAATTGGCTCTTCACCTTAGTTCATGAGTTGGGTCACAGTGCGCATTCCTACTTGTCTCGCACTAACCAACCTTATGTTTACAGTGATTATTCGATTTTCTTGGCTGAGATTGCCTCAACTACTAATGAAAATCTCTTGACGGACTACCTCTTGAAGAAATATCAAGATCCTCAAATCCGTCTCTACGTCCTCAACCACTTCTTAGATGGCGTTAAGGGGACGGTCTTCCGTCAAACTCAATTTGCGGAATTCGAGCACTTCATGCACCAAGCAGATGCCGAAGGGACACCGTTAACTCACGAATTCTTGACCGAGAACTATCGCAAACTCAATGCTAAGTACTACGGACCAAGCGTTAACTCTGACTCTGAAATTGGGCTAGAGTGGGCTCGGATTCCACACTTCTACTACAACTATTATGTTTTCCAATACGCGACTGGTTTCTCTGCGGCCACCTTCTTCGCAGACAAGATTGCCGCTGGCGACAGTGCTTTACTTGAAGCCTACAAGGGCTTCCTCAAGTCAGGCTGCAGCCTCTATCCAATCGACACCATGAAGAAGGCTGGGTTGGATATGACGCAACGTGACTATATCGAAGCAACACTCAAGGTCTTCGAAGCACGCTTGAACGAGTTTGAAGCCCTCTTGGCAGAAACTAAATAATTCAATAAACTGGGGAAGCGGCCTTCCCCAGTTTTTTCTTAGCTATGGGGTTTAGGACTGAGCACTACTTTTATTTTCCCACCGCAACTGCTAGAAATCTGGCGCTATCCGTGATAAAATTTAAATATGCGACTTTCTATGAATATGAGGGATTGAATGAAAAAATTTGAATCATTACCGGCGGAACTGCAGACCGAGCAGGTGCGCCCATATTACGAGGCCTTGGCCGCTAAACGCGGGCAACTATTCTTGAAACGGGCCTTCGATATCTTGGTGAGTGCTATCTTGTTACTTTTACTCTCACCAATTTTACTCTTCTTCGCTATTTGGATTAAGCTGGACTCACCAGGGCCTGTCTTCTATCGCCAGGAGCGGGTGACAAGCTACGGAAGAATCTTCCGGATTTTCAAGTTCCGAACTATGAAGGTGGATGCGGACAAGATGGGATCTTTAGTGACCCTCAAAAATGATGACCGTATTACCCGCGTTGGACATGTCATTCGCCGTTATCGCTTAGATGAACTACCTCAATTGTTGAACATCTTAACAGGGGATATGAGTCTGGTTGGTACGCGACCTGAAGTAGCCAAGTACGTGGCTGCTTATACGCCTGAGATGAAGGCTACCTTGCTCTTGCCAGCAGGGGTAACCTCTACGGCCAGCATCCTCTTCAAGGACGAGGAAGAATTGATTGCTAAGTTCATCTTGGAGGGGATGGAAGTGGATGATATCTACATCACCAAGGTCCTACCAGAGAAGATGCACTATAACTTATCCTATCTCAAGAATTATAGCTTTCTAGGCGATTTGAAACTCATGGTTCGAACTGTCTTGAAGGTCTTCAAATAAAGGAGCGTTTGCTATGAAAAAATGGAATATTCCCTTCTCACCACCTGACTTAGGCCAGGAAGAAATTGATGAGGTAGTGGATACCCTCAAATCCGGTTGGATTACCACCGGCCCTAAGACTAAAAAATTAGAAGTAGAGCTTTCCAGCTACACTCAGACGCCACGGACAGTCTGCTTAAATTCAGCTACTGCAGCCTTGGAATTAATCTTGCGCGTCTTAGGCATTGGGCCTGGTGATGAAGTCATTGTGCCAGCCTTGACCTATACAGCTTCCTGTGCGGTAATCGAGCACGTAGGAGCGACGCCTGTCTTAGTTGACTTGCAGTCCACTGGCTTTGAGATGGATTACGACTTATTGGCTGCTAGCTTAACGGCTAAGACCAAGGCAGTAATCCCGGTTGAAATCGCTGGGATTCCTTGTGATTATGACCAACTCATGTCAGTTCTAGAAGCCAAGAAGGATCTCTACCAAGCCAATCCTGAGCATGATATCCAATCACTCTTTGATCGCGTGATTGTTATTTCGGACTCTGCTCACGCCCTAGGGGCAACTTATAAGGGTCAACCAGCAGGGACTTGGGCGGACTTCACTTCCTTCTCCTTCCATGCTGTTAAGAACTTTACGACGGCAGAAGGCGGCAGCGTGACCTGGAAGGCTCGTCCAGGCCTTGATGATGACGAACTCTACCGTCTCTTCCAAGTCTTCTCCCTACATGGACAAACCAAGGATGCCTTGGCTAAGACCCAGCTAGGGGCCTGGGAATATGACATTGTCATCCCAGGTTTCAAATGCAACATGACCGATATTATGGCCAGCATCGGCTTAGTACAATTACAACGTTACCCTGGTCTCTTGGCTCGTCGTCAAGAATTAGTGGCACAATATGATCAAGGTTTCGCTGGCACAGCCATTAAGCCTTTGCCTCATCAAGACGCGGATTATGAATCTTCTCGCCACCTCTACATTACCCATATTGAAGGGGCTAGTCTGGAAGCCCGTAACCGCATCATCAACTTGATGGCGGAGCGGGGCGTTGCGACCAATGTCCACTACAAACCACTGCCGCTACTCACCGCCTATGCTAATATGGGCTTTAAGATGGCGGACTACCCAAATGCCTACGCTTATTATGAAAATGAAATTACCCTGCCTCTACACACCCGTTTAACGGATGAAGAGGTAGCCTACATTATTGAAAGTTTCCGTGAGGTTGTGACCCAAGTCCTTGAGGAAGGGGTGTAGACTAATGTTAGTTTCAATCATCACGACAGCGATGAACGAGGAGGCTTATTTGCCAGGTCTCTTCTCAGATTTTCTCAATCAGACCTATCCCCACGATCAAATTGAAATTATCCTCATGAATTCTATGTCGACTGATAAGACCCGAGATTTAATGCTAGATTTTCAAGCTCAGTTCCGCGACGAATTTTACGATATCCAAGTCCATAACAACCTACGCAAATCACTGGCGGCCGGCTTGAACGAAGGCATTAAGGTGGCGCGCGGGGAGTGTGTCCTCAAGGTAGATGCCCACGCGACCATTCCTGAAGATTTTGTGGAACAGAACGTGGCGGTTATCTCTCAGGGGGAATTCATCTGTGGCGGTAAGCGTCCGACCATCATTGAATCAGATGATCCATGGAGCAAGACCCTGCATCAGGTGGAAGAAGCCATGCTAGGTAGTAGCATTGCCTCTTACCGTAAGGCTGATAGTCCTCGCTATGTCAAATCGATTTTCCATGGCATGTATAAGAAGTCTGTATTTGACCATGTTGGGGAACTAGATGAGCGTCTAGGCCGGACAGAGGACAATGAAATCCATGACCGTCTGCTCAAGGCTGGTTATCAGATTAAGTACGATCCTAGAATTGTCTCCTATCAATATATGAGACCTAACTTCCAAAAGATGGTTAAGCAAAAATATAGCAATGGCTACTGGATTGGCATGACCAGTCATGTTCGACCATCCTGCTTGTCGCTCTATCATTTTGTACCATTTGTCTTCACCTTAGCGGTGATTTTCTCTATCCTTATGTTGCCTGTAACAGGCTGGTTCTTAGGACTCTTGGCCCTGGCCTACTTTGGCGCTATGGCTGCCGTAACCGGCCTAACCATCCGCAAAGAAGGCTTCCTACCCCATTATTTGGCCATGCCCTTCCTCTTGTTGGCTGTCCACCTAGCCTATGGGGTAGGAACCATTGTAGGGCTCTTCAACGGTTTACGTTGGCGACAAGAATACTTTGCTGCTGAGCAAGACCAAGAAGAGACAAAGAAACCCGTCTAGCCCTTATGAAAGGAAGATATCTATGTATTCAAAACAAATCGTAAAGAACTGTGCTAATGCAAGTTTTATCCGTAAGATGTTCGAAAAAGGCCTGGAGTTGGCCAAGCAATATGGCCCAGAGAATGTCTATGACTTCTCCATCGGGAATCCCTTTGCTGAACCACCAGTAGACGTGCGTGAGCGCATGAAGGAATTGGTTGACCAACCAGGTGTACACCGCTATATGCCAAATGCTGGTTTCCCAGATGTACGCGAGAAGGTGGCTGCCTATTATAGCGCACGCTCTGAAAAGCCAATCCCTGCTAGCCATGTTGTCATGACGACCGGGGCAGCAGGTGCTCTTAACGTCTTGTTCAAGGCGATCTTGAACCCAGGCGAGCGTATCGTGACCTTCGCACCTTACTTCGTTGAGTATGGCTTTTATGCTCAAAACGTGGGGGCTCATTTGGATACAGTAGAAACTGAATCAACTGACTTCTTACCAAACATTGAAGGCTTACGTCAGGCCATTCAACCTGATACCCGGATTCTCCTGTTGAACTCTCCTAACAACCCAACAGGTCGCATCTACTCACGTCAAGATTTAGAGGCAGTAGCTGGGGTATTACGTGAAAAGTCAGCAGAATTTGGCCAACCAATTTTCTTAGTATCGGATGAACCATACGCGACCATTACTTATGATGGCCATCAAGTGCCGAATGTCTTAGATGTTTATGAGCATGCTATCGTGGTGAACTCCTTCTCCAAGTCCCTAGGCTTGGCGGGTGAGCGGATTGGTTACATCGCGGTTGGCGCGGATGTACCAGAAGTGGATACTTTAATGGATGCCCTGATCTTCTGTAACCGGACCTTAGGCTTCAACAATGCGCCTGCTTTGGCTCAAAAGGTCGTAGCGGAGTACTTGGATGTCTTGCCTGATGTAGCGGACTACCAAGCTAAACGTGACCTCCTCTATAAGGAACTAACAGCCCTTGGTTTCGAGACCAACTTGCCAGAAGGAGCCTTCTACTTCTTCATGAAGGTGCCAGCTAATTTTGAAAGTTCCGTAGACTTTGCTAACTATGTAGCGGATAAACACCAAATTCTGGTCGTGCCAGGTTCTGGTTTTGGCTGCGAAGGTTATGTTCGTCTGTCTTACTGTGTCAAGATGGAAGTAGTTGAGCGCTCACTCAAGGCTTGGCAGGCTCTAGCGGCTGAGTTAGGCTTGAAGAAATAAGTCACAACATTTAAACCTCCTCCTTGTTGATTCAAGGAGGAGGTTTTTTGCATTCAAAAATCCCAAGTGATAAAAACTCACTTGGGATAAGCCTTTTTAAGCCTGGTTAAAGGCATCTAGGAAGCGACGAAGTCCGGCGCGACCTTCTGAGGTTTGCTTGTAGACTCCAGCGTCTTCAAGGACGCGGGCGAATTTAGCGCCGACAGCTACTTGGAGTAGACGATCGACTTGGTCAGGGGTCACATCAGGATGGCTAGCAGCCAAGTCTTGAGCCCAGCTTTGATGATAGTCAGCTACTTGATCCAAGGAGGCTTGGCCTAGTAAGAAGTCCTTGATGGTGGCTAGCTCGCCCACTAGGCGTGGTGGCAGGATAGCCAAGCCCATGACTTCAATCAGGCCGATATTTTCCTTTTTAATGTGTTGAACATCAGGATGTGGATGGAAGAGACCATCTGGATAGGTATCAGTAGTCCGGTTGTTGCGCAACACCAAGTCCAATTCGTAGGCGCCATCTCGACGTCTAGCAATTGGCGTAATGGTGTTGTGAGGGGTTTCCCCACTAAAGGCCAGGATGTCGCAGGATTCATCACTGTAAGCTCGCCAGAAGTCGAGGAGCGCCGTTGCTGCATCCGCCAGTGGCGCCTTATCTTGGCTACGTAATCGAATAACAGATAGGGGCCATTTGACTAACTCAACGCTTAAATCTGGGAAGGCGCTTAGGTTAGCCGCCTCATAGGCCGGAGCCTGATCCATAGGGAAGGTATGACGCCCGCCCTGATAGTGGTCGTGGGAGAGGATTGAACCGCCCACAATTGGTAAGTCGGCATTAGAACCGGCGAAATAATGTGGCAGTACCTCGATAATGTCCAGCAGATGCTCGAAACAAGCCCGGTCGACCTTCATAGGCACATGCTCCTGGTTGAGGAAGATGCTGTGCTCGTTATAGTAGACATAAGGCGAGTACTGCATGCCATAGTCTCCGCCACCTAGCGATAGGCGAATTAGGCGGTGGTTTTGACGCGCCGGATGATTGGTGCGTCCTCGGTAGCCTTCATTCTGCATACAGAGTAGGCACTTAGGATAGTGGCTTGGCTTAGCTAATTTAGCCGCAGCAATATCCTTGGGGTCCTTCTCTGGCTTGGAAAGGTTGATGGTAATCTGTAAGTTGCCGTAGTCGCTGGCCGCGCTAAAGGCAATATTCTTGGCAATATGGCGAGTCTTAATGTAGTCATTGGCCCGCGACAAGGCATAGAAATAATCAGTCGCCCGTTCAGGTGCTTCTTGGTAAAGAGCCCAGAAACGTTGATTGAGCACAGAAGGTAGAGGCGTCAACAAATCCATAATAGCCGCCTCAAAGGCCTCGCGGCCGAAGGCAGAGTCTGGAATTAAGCCTTGTTCCAGGGCATAAGCCTCTAGTTGATCTAGATAGTCTAGGAGGCTTAGCTCAGGGTCTAGGGATTGTTCACAAGAATCAAGACCATCTAATGCTAGATGTGCTAAGAGTTGGTTGACGGTGTAATCGTAATCTAAGGGGTCTAGCCAGCCATCTTGGATGGCGCGGCTGACAAAATGGTGAATGGTTTGGTCAATAGGAATAGTCACAGCGTTCGTCCTCTCTACTTGCCTGATTTTTTGGCAAGCATTCATCATAATTTAGTCAGCTAGAGCGTGGGCGCCAGCACCAACTTGGGCAATATAGAAGCTAGCAGGGTAGCCGATACTTGCCTCATAAGCTTGGCCAATGGCGGCTTGAACCGCCTCAACGGCATCTTTAGCCACTAAGGCAATGGCACATCCGCCCATTCCGGCACCTGTCATGCGAGCACCTAGGACGCCTTCTTGTTGCCAGGCCGTGTGAACCAGGGTGTCTAGCTCGCGACCTGTTACTTCATAGTCTTCCTGTAAGCTCATATGGGAAGCGTTAAGGAGTTGACCGAAGGTCTTCAAATCGCCAGCAGTCAAGGCTTCTTTGGCTTGAACCGTCCGTTGATTCTCATAGACCGCGTGTTTAGCGCGACGCTCTAAGACTTCGTCATTGATTAGATGACGGCTAGTTTCAAAGCCATCAGGGCTCAATTGGCCCAGACTTTGGATTTGCATGCCACCGGCTTGCAGGCGACGTAGGGCTTCCTCGCACTGGCTACGACGTTCATTATATTTTGAATCTGCTAACTCGCGGCGTTTGTTGGTATTCATAATCAGTACTAGGTGTTCGCCAAAAGCCGCAGGGACCAGTTCATAATCTAGGGTGTTGGTATCCAGATAGATGGCCATGTCTTTGGCCCCCATGCCAATGGCGAATTGGTCCATGATACCAGAATTAACGCCAATGAAGTGGTTCTCGACTTGTTGGCCAATCTTGACTAAATCCAGACGGGTTAAAGTCAAGTCGAAGAGAGATTCCAGCGTAATACCTACCAATAATTCCAAGGAAGCAGAACTTGAGAGACCTGCCCCGTTAGGGATATTGCCATAAACCAAGAGGTCGAAGCCTTGGTCGATGGTGTGGCCGGCTTGGCGTAAGAATTTGACTTCGCCTTTGACAAAGTTAGTCCAGCTATCTTCTGGTCGGTTAACTAGCTCTTGCGATAGATCAAAGCTGATGAGACCAGCTTCTTCGAAGTTGAGAGAATAGCAACGAACTAAGCTATCTTGACGTCGACGGGCAATACCATAGGTCCCTTGGGTGATGGCACAAGGGAAGACCCGTCCACCGTTATAGTCGGTGTGCTCGCCAATCAAGTTAATTCGTCCAGGCGCGAAGAAGGCCCGGCCGGGTTCCGATTCAAAAACTTCCTGAAATCGAGTGTGTAAAGCAGATAATTCCATACAAGTTCCTCCTAGTACTAGCTAGATAATTGAGTAATATAGTTCTATTATACGACTAAATGTAAGGGTGTTCAATGCTATTTCTAACAGAATTTTTATCCTTTTTGGGTAAGGACCCTTTACGTTTACTTTTTAAGTCTAATTTCGGTATAATAAGGAGGTGAGAAAAATAGGAAAGGAGGGTGGCGCCATGATTCGCAGTGTCCCCCTGAACGCCCAGGATGTCTGGATTAATATTGAAGCGGATGCCCTAGAAAAACATCCCGAGTGGATCGAGGAGTTCGACTTGGACGATGAGATAATCGAATATGCGGCCGACCGTAATGAGCGGGCGCGGGTGGATTATGATCGCCAGAGCCATACCTTCGTCCTGATTTTCAATGTGCCTAATCGCATTAAGCAGACCCGACACTATGAGACCGTACCGATGACCTTCATCGTTCAAAAGCATCGCCTGATTACGATAAGCAACGAGGAAAATGCCTATATTCTGCAACGTATGCATCGCAACCTAGAGTTAGAACCAGAGCAAAGCCTCTTCGGTTTTCTATTCGAAGCCCTCTATCGGGTGACGGATGAGTACTTCCCTTTGGTTGAAGAAATCAACCGCGAACGAGATCAGTTGACCCGGCTCTTGCGTGATAAGACCACGCGGGAGAATCTCCTGGCCTTATCGGATATGGAGACCGGAATGGTCTATTTCATCACTGCCAGCAAGCAGAATACCGTCCTCTTGGAGCAATTGCGGACCTTATTGGTTTTCCGCTCGCTAACGGAAGTGGAGCGGGAGCAATTAGAGGATACCCTGATTGAAGCGCGCCAGTTAGTGGAAATGACCCAGTTGACCGGCCAGACTCTCCAACAACTGTCAGACACCTATAACAATGTGTTGAATAATAACTTGAACGATATTTTCCGAATTCTGACCACGCTAGAGATTATCCTCATGGTACCGACTTTTGTGACCGGCTTCTTCGGTATGAACGTGCCGATTCCCTTTGCCAATCATCCTCTTGGCTGGTTCATAACCTTGATTATTAGTATTGCTGGATGCTTAGTGATTAATGGCGTCCTCAAAAATCTCTTGGCCCGAAAATAAGAAAGGAGGCTCCCCATGATTAGCATGCGACCAATCAACGAGACAGATAGCTGGCTCAATATTGACGCGGACACCATTGCCTCCCGGCCGGACCTCCTCAGTCAATATGGCTTAGATGAAGAGATTGTCGAATACGCCCTAGACCGTAATGAACGGGCTCGGACCGAATATGACCGTGAACGCAATACCTTTATTATCATCTATAATGTCCCTAATCCCATTAAACAGGATTACCACTATGAGACGGTGCCCATGACCTTTATTGTTCAGCCCAACCGACTTATTACGATTAGCAATGAGGCCAATGCTTACCTAATCCCAGAATTCAGCCGTTATCTAGACGCCAACCCTGGGGTTTCGGTCTTTACCTTCCTCTTCGCTTCACTCTATACCGTGTCTGAACAGTATTTCCCTTTGGTTGAGAAAATCAATCAGGAGCGCGACCAGCTTAACCAGGTTCTCAGACAGAAGACCACCAAGCAGAACCTCTTCGCCCTGTCGGACTTGGCTACTGGGGTTGTTTACTTTGTCTCAGCCACCAAGCAGAATGTGGTCTTGTTGGAACAACTGCGGACCCAGTTCATGTCTCGCCTGCTAGATGAGGCAGCGCGCGAGGAGTTGGAAGACTCCTTGATTGAAGCCAAGCAATTGGTGGAAATGACCCAGTTGACCTCGACTATTTTGCATCAATTGTCGGGCACCTATAACAACGTCCTGAACAACAACCTGAATGACACCATGAAACTCTTAACCATTGTGTCCATTCTCCTGACGATTCCAGATATTATCACCTCCTTCTTCGGGATGAATATGCCTTTGCCTTTTGAGCAAGATGCCATGGGCTGGATCTATATCTTGTTGATCTCGGCAGTTGGCTGGGTGATTGGCCTAAGAATCCTCAACTATCTCATGGATAAGAAACAATAGCGATTAAGAAAGGGGGGTAGGCGCCGTATGGCCTTGATTGAACAAGAAGTAAAAATTGCCTTGGAGGCTGAGAGCTTTGCTCGGCTTAAGGCGGGTTTGGGGCTAGATGGGGTGGCTCCGCGCCAACAGGTTAACCACTATTACGATAGTAAGCAGAGCGCCCTTAAGGATGCCCGAGCTGCCTTGCGCCTACGGCAATATGACCAAGTGAGTGAGTGGACCTTCAAGCAGGCTTTGGATCAGTTCCAGGCGCTGGAAATCACACAAACTAATGTGGGGCGTCTAGATTCGGTGCCTGCCAGCCTGGCTGGCGCTTGGATTCAGGATGAGGACCTCTTAGCCGCCTTAGCCAAAGTAGGGATAGAGTCCCAAGACTTAGTTCTGCGCTATGGTTTTCAGACTCATCGCTGGACCCTAGACTTAGGCTGGGGTGAGTTGGTGCTAGACCAGACTCTTTATGGTGATCAGGTCGACTATGAGCTAGAGTTAGAGGCTCAAGACCTGTCCTTGGCTCAAGACTATATAGCCAAATTAAGCCAGACCTACGATTTCCCGCTCCTAGCAGCAGACAAGAAAATTGCCAGAGTTAGTGCCTATTACGCCAAATTAGAGAAAAATAAATGAGCTAGTGGTCCACTCTTTGGAGTGGACCACTAGCTGCATAGGAAAAGAGCGAAAAAGGCCCAAAATGCAGAAAAATCCAAGAGCCAGTGGTCT
This sequence comes from uncultured Abiotrophia sp., assembly GCA_965245735.1. GTDB lineage: Bacteria > Bacillota > Bacilli > Lactobacillales > Aerococcaceae > Abiotrophia. The sequence continues at coordinate 18,131 of CBDFAX010000004.1, forward strand.
ACTTTGAAGAGTGGACCACTAGCTGCATGGAAAAGGACGAAAAAGGCCCAAAATACAGAGAAAGCCGAAAGCCAGTGGTCCACTTTGGAGAGTGGACCACTAGCTAACTGAGAAATAGAAGAGAACAGTCCGCTTCATCCCAGCAGAGCAAGATTCAGTCTCAATGTCTTTTAGCCGGGCTATAAGGCATTTCATTAGAACTTGTCTATTCTTTGTGTTAAGATAAATTTAAGAAATCCAGTCGGAGAGGAGGGAATGTTGCATGCCACAAGAGCAAGTGGCCTATCAAGTATCAGGTCATGGTCAGGCCAGATTATTTGAGTTGTATCTCTTTGTTAACCCCCTAGGGCAAGATTGCCGCAGAGTAGAGCGCGAACTCAGCCGTGCGATTAAGCAAATGCCGGCCAAGACGGATGTGCATATTCTCTGCTTCACCAGTCAACCCCTCATTGCCCGTTACATGATGCAGCTGGGTTATGAACCTCAGGATTTGCGTCATCGTAACGAAATTTTCCAGAAGATTTATTCTGCCACCTTGGCTTACCGGGCAGCGGGTCTGCAAGGCAAGCGTCGTGGCCGTCAATACCTCTACGAAATGCAAAGCCGCATTAATTCGGATTTAGAACGGCTGACGGATGACTTTTTGGCCAACTTAGCCTGTGATATTGGCTTGGACTTGGCCCTCTTCGAGAGTGACCGACGTTCTCAATACGTCAAGGAACTCTACTATCGTGATCAAAAGATTGCACTCGAGATGAAAGTACAAGATACACCGTCACTCATTATTTTTGAACAGTGTTCCGGGGACTCCGGCATCCTCTTACAAGGACCGATGGAGTGCCAACACATTCTGGAACAAGTGGACTTATTAATGGATAAAACATGCTGCCCTCGACCTACTCGGTTGAAGCTGGTCGCAACAAAAAAATAATAAGAGAGAGGCTAGAACTTGGTTCTAGCCTCTTTTTTGTGTTGAATTCCTATAAAAAGGCCTGGGAACAGAATGGATCTATTTGATTTTTTCCATTCCCTCTCTTCCTTCCACATTAATCCGGAAGTAAGATGATTTTATCTAGACAGCATTCCAAGGTATAATTTAAGCAGATGAAAACGTTTTGATCTAACTTTAGGAGGGAGCCATGAATAAGCGACAGATGCATTTGTTGGATTATTTACTTAAGCAGACCGACTATGTGGCTAGTACCCAGATTGCTCAGCTCTATGGCGTATCAGCCAAGACAATTTATCATGATTTGGCTAAGCTTAATGGGGCTTTAGCACCGCATGGCTTAGCCATAGACAAATCACCTCGTAATGGGGTGCGATTAGACTTAAGCCAAACCGACGAGGCTAGGTTACGAAGTCTGATTAAGGACTGGCAGCAAGCAGACCAGTGGGAAGCTTATGGGCCTGATGATCGCGAGCGTCACTTACTTAAGGGCCTATGTTTGGACTTAGGAGGACTAGATTTAGAGGATTTAGCAGACCAACTTTATGTGTCCTCTGCGACCCTGAACCGCGACTTGAGCCGTTTAGGGCCTCGCTTCCAAGCTTGTGGACTAATACTGGTTCGCCAAGATGGCCGCCTACAAGTTCAGGGACGGGAGTCAGCTATCCGTCAATGTTTACGAACTTATCTACAGGAGTGGCTCTATCAGATGGCAGAGCCTATTCGGGACTTAGTGGTCTTTTTCCCAGCGGAAGATATTGCCCTTTGCCAGCAGGCCTTGAATCAGTTAAGTCAGACTTATCAGCATGATTTCACCGCAGATTATTATCTCTTGCTCTTGCTAGAATGTTTGATTATCCGACGCCGAGGCCAGTTAGGCCAGGTCCTTCAAGTTCGATCAAAGGAATTGATCCGCGACCTCAGCCACTTGGAAGTTTACTTCTTCGCTGGGGAGCTCCTGGAGGCAGTGACAGGCCAGGCGCTAGTGCAGCTATCAGCTATCGAAATCGAATCTCTAGCCTATACCTTATTGGCGGTAGGTTTCAAGGTCCAAAGTCCCGACTATGAACGGGAATTGCGTCAGCAAGTTCAGGCCCTGATCCAACGGATTTCGGACTTTCTAAATGTGGATCTAAGCCAGGATCAACACTTACTAGCTATGCTAACCAATCATATGTCTTCAATGATTTTCCGCTTACGACATCATATGTATGTTACCAATCCAGCCTTGGACGAAATTAGGAAGCAATACTTAACCTTATTTAATATCGTCTGGCTGGCTTTGCGGGATTTTGCCGAACACTATGATATGGAGGTGCCGGATGAGGAGTTGGCTTTCTTGGTCATACATTTTCAGATTGCCTTGGAGAAGGTCCAACGGCCTCTGACTATTGTGGTGGTTTGCCAACATGGTCTAGCAGCCTCTGAGCTGATTCTAGCCAAGTTACAGCGGATTTTCAGCCCCTCGGATCGCCTTCTCAATCTTAAATGGCAGGAGTTAGCTGATATGGATTGGCGTGGCGTGGATTTAGTTATTTCCTCTCTCGACTTAAAGGAAGAGCTGCCGGTACCCGTCCAACGAGTAAGTCCTATTATGACTCAAGATGAGCTCGAGCAGATTCGCCATCACTACGACCAGTTAACCTCCGGCCATCATCAGATGGTCAAGGCGCTCAGACGCGAGCCTAGCTTCCATGTGGCCGGTTTAACGGAACTGCTTCAGACACCTGACCATGTTCTGTTGTCAGCCAACAACCAAGACCAGGCCTTAGAGCTAGTCTTGGCGCATGCCAGCCCCCAGAATTTAGCTAATCCAGCTTTTGCCCAGTCGGTTTATGAACGAGAGCAAATGGGAGCCACTAGCGTCTACACGGGTGTGGCCTTGCCTCACAGTGATCCTAAAACGGTGACTCACTCCGAAATAGTCCTAGTCTCGCTAGCCAAGCCAGTTAGCTGGGGTCAGAACCAAGTAAAACTTATCTTTCTAATTGCGGTAGCAGAAAGAGACATGAAGCTATTTAAGGAGAGTCTGGTTGCCCTCTACGCCCTAATTGAAGACCAAGAATTAATGAACCAACTCAGTCAATGCCAGGATGGAGCCAGCCTCAAGGCTCGTCTATTAGAGGAAGTGAATATCAATGTTAGATGAGAATATCATGCAGTTCCAAGTCAGTGGCCTCAAGACGAGAGAGGAGGTGTTAGCCTATCTAGGTCAAGTCATGGTGGATTGCGGTGTGGTTTATGAATCCTATCCGACAGCAGTCTTGGAACGAGAGAAGATTTTTCCAACGGGCCTCCAGTTTCAGGACTATGGGATTGCCATCCCCCATACGGATGTGGAGCACGTGAAGAAGGCTCAGTTAGCCATTATGACGCTAGACCAACCGGTAGAATTCTACCAGATGGGAACCTCAGATGTAGTCGTACCTGTCCAAGTAGTCTTCATGCTCGCCCTTAAAGAAGCCCACCAGCAACTCACTTTACTGCAAGATTTGGTGGCCTTACTGCAGGATAGTCAAGCTATGGCAGCTATCTGTCAATTGCCTGATCAGCCTGAATCCCAGGGAGTTCTGCGTATGATGCTTGCCCAACACGGAATTTTATAGTCGTTTTTTCCCATTCAAAGGAGGAAGTAAGATGTTAGACTTGTTTAAAAGCTTCGTTGATTTAGGCGCTATTGTCGTCTTACCTATTTTGATTTTTATCTTTGGGGTTGCTTTGGGGACCAAGCCTAAGAAGGCCCTAGTCTCTGGCATTATGGTCGGGATTGGTTTTGTAGGCTTGAACATGGTTGTTGACCTTTTGGGCGGGAGCTTGGGCCCTGCCGCGCAAGCTATGGTGGAACGTTTTGGCTTGAACTTGACTACGATTGATGTGGGCTGGCCAGCCGCCGCAGCTATTTCTTATGGGACCCTCTTAGGGAGTTTATCCATTCCAATTGGGATTGGGATTAACTTGCTCTTGCTCTTCTTAGGCTTAACCAAGACTCTCATGGTGGATATGTGGAACTTCTGGCACGCAGCCTTCGTAGCTTCTTTGGTTTATGCTGTGACCCAAGACTTCTCACTCGGTCTCTATGCGACTGTGACTTATCTGGTCATGATTTATCTCTTGGGCGACATTATTGCACCAGCTATTAAGAAATTTTATGGTTTTCCTAATATTACCTTCCCTCACGGGACCTCAGCGCCAGGCTTCTTAGTAGCCATCCCCCTCAACTGGCTTTTTGACCGGATTCCTGGTTTTAACAAGATTGAAGCCGATCCTGAAACTATCCAAAAACGCTTTGGGATTTTTGGAGAATCAACCGTATTAGGTTTAATTATCGGGATTATCATGGGGCTCTTGGCCGGCTATGAAGTAAAAGAAGTCCTGCAATTAGGGGTCAAGATGTCGGCCGTTATGGTCCTCATGCCTCGTATGGTTTCCTTGCTCATGGAAGGCTTGACGCCTATCTCTGAAGCAGCTAATGACTTTGTGCAACGCCGCTTCCCAGGCCGAGAAGTCAACATCGGGATGGACTCTGCTTTATCCGTAGGCCATCCAGCTGTCTTATCTTCTTCTCTCTTGCTAGTGCCCATCACCATTCTCTTAGCAGTTATCTTGCCAGGTAACCAAACTTTACCATTTGGGGACTTAGCAACTATTCCATTCGTTGTCTGCTTGATGGCAGCCGTCTTCCGGGGCAATATTGTCCGGACGGTTGTAGGTGGGACCATTTATATGGCTAGCATTCTCTATGTGACTTCATGGGCTGCCCCATTAGTTACCAAAGCTGCTCAATCAGCTAACTTCGACTTAGGTGGCAACACCAGTGTAACGGCTATGGCAGAAGGTGGACTCTGGCCAACCTGGCTCTTCATTTTCGCGGGCAATCATATGCCGTGGGTTATCTTAAGCCTAGTGCTTCTTGCTTCGCTAGCAGGTCTCTACTATGTCAATAAGGTACGCAAATCCTAGGAAGGAGTAATCACAATGAAAAAACTCTTAATTATGTGTGGCTCAGGTATTGCCACTTCTACGGTTGTTGCAGGTAAGGTCAAAGATTGGCTGAAGGCAAATGGCTATAGCGATTCTGTCCAAGTCTTCCAATCCAAGGTGGCTGAAGAGGTTAACCGAATTGATGACTATGATGTGGTGATTTCGACGACAGTGGTGCCAGATTCTATTAAGGATAAGGTGATTATGGGCCTGCCACTCTTAACCGGCATGGGCTTGGATGCCCTTTGGTCAGACCTCAAGTCTCAGTTGGAGGCTTAATCAGAAAAATCCTTATGGACCTTAAGGAGGGAACTTTATGACGGTTGATTTCAAAGGCAAGTTCTTTATCTTTAATCCTAAATCCTATCTCTACGGGGAGCAGTTACTGGAAATGGCGCGGGTGGCAGATCAGTTGGCCTTAGATTACCCAGACGTTGCGGTGGTTTTGACCTGTCCCTATGCAGACCTCTATCGCGTAGCCTCCCAGACTCAAAATGTGATTGTTTGTGCCCAGCATCTGGATGGCATTGAGCCAGGCAGAGGTATGGGAGCGGTCTTACCAGACTCGCTCTATGCAGCAGGCGCACGGGCTAGCTTCCTCAATCATGCGGAACATCCATTGACCTCGGCTCAATTAGTGGCCTCGGTTAAGCGAGCCCAGGACTTGGGAATGGCGACCATTGTTTGTGCGGACTCTTTAGCCGAAGCACGAGCCTTGAGTCTTTTAGAACCGACGATTATGCTTTGCGAGCCAACCGAGCTGATTGGCACCGGCCAAACCAGTGATGACGATTATATGGCGAAGACGAATCAAGCAGTGAAGGCTCTCAGTCCCCATACTTTGATTATGCAAGGTGCGGGTATTATGACGCCTGAGGATGTCTATCGGGCGATTCGCTCAGGTGCTGATGGGACGGGATGTACCAGTGGCATTGTCAAAGCCCCTAATCCAGCCCAAATGTTTAAAGACATGGTGGCTGCAGTGGACCGAGCCATGAAGGAGGGCTAGCTGATGGCAGTTTATAATCAGGAATTTAAGGTGGCTAGTCAAGCCGGACAAGTCTCCTATGTAGATATTACGGAGACGGTTAAGGATGCTGTAGCGACAAGTGGCATTCAATCTGGTATTGTCACCATTGTTACGGCCCACACGACCTGCGCCATTCTCTATGAGGAATACACACATGATGTGGACGAGCATGGCAATGAGTGGTTACATCTGGACCTTAATGATGCGCTAGAGAAGATTCTGCCATCTCATACTAGCGCTCAAACTTATCGCTATCCAGGGCCACTACATTATGCAGAAGTGGAATCCTGGCCGGATGTTGATGACTGGTTGCCGGGTGGTGATCGCAGCCTACTATGGAATGGCGATGCCCATCTCAAAGCAACCATCATTGGCGCCAGCGAGACCTTTGCAGTCGTGGATGGTCAAGTAGCGATTGGTCGCACAGGCTATTTCTATCTAGCGGACTTTGACCAAACCCGAGAACGAGTGCGTAAGTATCGTGTTGTTGTAATTGGAGAATAGGATACTACCGCATAAAAAAGAGACTGGATTTGTTAACATCCAGTCTCTTTTTTGGTTTTTAAATCCAGTTTTGTTGAGCTACCCACTCTTGATTGACCACAAAAAACTGTTCTTGCTTGAATTCAGGGGCACGATCAGCTACTTGCTGGTAGAGTGCCTCATCAAAGTCTAGTCTCAACAAGCCAGAAGGAGTGTAGAGGTAGAACAATTTGTCTCCTTCAGGGTTAAGTCCGAAGTAGAGGTCAACTAGGTCACTAGGGAGGCTGTCGGCTTGTTTTAAGGCCTGCTTAACTGCCTCCATGATACGATCATCATAGCCGGCAGTGAAGATGGCTACTTTCTCCATGAAGTCCAAGGGATTGGTCACTAGACGGACTTGATAGTCGGCATAGTTAGGACCGTAAGAGGCGACAGTCTCGGGCAATTGCTTGAGGAGCTGAGCGGCTTCCGCTTCATCTGGCTGATAGTGAATTCTGACCTTGCGAACGCGGTCTTCGTAGAGGGTAGGGTAGAGGATGCGTTCCTGCTTTTGACACTTCTGGCAACTAAAGGTCGCCCAATCGCCAGAGATAATGCGATCACGCAGAGGTGGCTCCATATCGCCAGTCACAAGCAAGAGCACTTCGAAGTCTTGGACATGCTGGCAATGAGGGCAGGGCATTTGGACGGTATTACGAACAATCATGAGGACAACTCCTTCGAATTTAATATGACAAGATTAATTTACACCTACTAGTTTACACCGGAATGATGGGGCTTACAAGTATTGGTTTTATTGGAATAGTAGGGAAATCTAGTAAGTTTGTTGTAAACGCTGTCTTTTAGGGCTATAATAGATGTGCAATAATGACTATTTTTAGGAGGACACAAAATGAAGTTATCATCTATCAACCTTGGAGGTGGGCGTTCATGACCCAGACTCTGGCTCAAATTATGGAACGGACTCAATGGTTCCGTCAGGCGCGTTTTGGCATGTTCCTACACTGGGGGCTTTACAGCATTCCCGCTCGAGGTGAGTGGGTCTACAGCCATGATCCAGGAATCGTGGAAAGATACCCTAGCTATCTAGACTGCTTCAATCCCGAGGGCTACCAACCTCAGGAATGGGTGCGACAGGCCAAGGCTGCAGGCATGCAGTATATGATTCTGACGGCTAAGCACCACGATGGTTTCTGCCTCTTTGATAGTCAGTGGACGGATTACAAGGCGACTAATACCCCTTGTGGTCGGGACTTAGTCCGGGAATTTGTCGACGCTGCGCGTGCTGAAGGCCTCAAGGTCGGACTCTATTACAGTCTCTTAGACTGGCACCACCCTGACTACCCACATGCCGGCGACCCTTATCATCCCCGCAAGCATGAGGCAGCTGACCCTGGCCAAGATTTCAATCGTTATGTTGAATATATGCACCGTCAGGTCGAAGAATTAGTGACCCAGTATGGCCGATTGGATATCCTCTGGTTTGACTTCTCCTATGGTCAAATGTGTGGACAGGCTTGGCGGGCCCAAGAATTGATTGAGCTTGTGCGGGGACATCAACCTTGGATTTTGATTGATAATCGTCTGGAGACATCTGGCGAGGGCTTTGGCAGTATTGTAACGGAGACCATTAGCGACTATGCTGGGGACTTTGTCAGTCCTGAGCAAGTGGTGCCACATGAGGGCATCCGTAACGAAGCCGGAAACTTTGTGCCTTGGGAACTCTGCTTGACTATGAATAATAACTGGGCCTATCATGCCAGAGACCATCACTATAAATCATCGACGACACTGATTCATAAGTTAGTGGAGTGCGTAGCTAAGGAGGGCAACATGCTCCTCAATATCGGGCCAACCGCTCAAGGGCGGTTCCCAGCCGAAAGTCAGGCCATTCTGCGAGATTTCTCTGACTGGATGTATTTACACTCGGAAAGTATCTATGGTTGTGGCTATGCAGACCTGCCAAAACCTGACTGGGGCTATTATACGCGCAAAGGGCAGACCATCTATGCCCATCTCTTCGAGCAACCGATTGGGCCCCTTTATTTGCCGGGGATTGACCGCGATCAAATCAAACGGATTTCTTGGTTGAATGATGGCTCAGAGCTCCAGGTTTCGGACAGTTGGAATATCAAGGCCTTTCCTGGCTTGACCTTCGTCCAAATGGGGGAAGTGGAGCATTATACTTATCTCCTACCTAACCAGATTGATGCTGTACTTAAGATTGAATTGAAGGATTAAAAAGGACATAGAGGCTAGGTCAAACTGGCCTCTTTTTTATACGCATATCACTAGCACTGAAGGGTCCTTTTGCGTATACTAGACAGTGGAGATGAGACTAGGGGAAATTTCCAGAGGGTCTTAGATAGCGTGTGATTTGAAGATAGGGAAGTAGGCGAGTTTGTGATAGTAAAAGCGCAGGAAATGAGCCAGAATGCCAATGACTTAAGATTTTCAATCTTGGCGTCCGGTAGTAGCGGCAATGTCACCTATGTGGAGTCAGACCGCCAACGACTCTTGGTCGATGCGGGTCTGAGTGGCAAGAAAATAGAATCTTTGATGGCCCAGATTGACCGCAGTGTGGCCGATTTGGATGCCATTTTGGTGACGCATGAACATAAGGACCATATTCATGGGGTAGGCGTTCTATCCCGCAAATATAATTTGCCAGTTTATGCTAATAAGGCAACCTGGCAAGCCATGGATGGGATGCTGGGGGCCATTGACCCTGACAACCGTCGCGAGTTAGAACCAGATCAGTTGGTGACCTTCGGGGACTTGGATGTCTTAACCTATCAAGTCAGCCATGATGCGGCCATGCCTCAATTCTATGCCTTCCAACAGGGAGACAAGCAGTTCGTCATGTTGACGGACTCAGGCTATGTCAGCGAAAGACTTCGTAGCCTCTTGCAGAATGCCAACGCCTATCTGATTGAATCTAACCACGAGATTGAGATGTTACGCTATGGCGCCTATCCTTGGTCGCTTAAGCAACGGATTTTGGGCGACAAGGGCCATTTGTCTAATGAAGATGGCGCCCTAGCCATGGTCGATATGTTAGGGACCAGCACCCAAGATATTTATTTGGGCCACTTGAGTAAGGAAAATAACACCAAGGAATTAGCCCTCTCTACCTGTACGGGTATTCTAGAACAACATGATATTGAAGTCGGTCGTCGACTCAAGGTTCATATGACCGATCCAGAACTAGCGACGCCACTTAAGTACCTTTAATCACCTGAATTCAAACCCGCCTTTTGGCGGGTTTTTTATCTTATGTAGAGGTAGATAAGAACAAGTCTTTGCTAGTCAAGAGGGGAGACCGCAACAGCCATAATTTCTGATAATTTATCTATAGTTTTGAGATAGTTATTGTGTAAGCGCAGTCATATAATGGGGGTAAAGCAAGACCAAATATGAAAGGAGTTAGAAGTATGAGCAAGACAAGTGTTTCCCCCCATTGGCAGATGAAGGCAGCCCTAGCCTCTTCCCTGGCCATTGGTTTGTTGTTGGCCTGAGCCCCTCGGGTAGCGGCGGAAGAAGTGGTGACTTCAGATACAGAGGCTTCCTTAGACCAGCTTAGTCCCAAAACCGAGGTCAGCCAGGCTGCCACGTCCTCTAGTGACAGTTCGAGCCTAAGTGAAGAGCCAGCCTCAAGCCCTGCTAGCAGTGAGTCAGATCAGACCAGTCAAGCGAGTGCAGAAAGCAACCAAGCAGTCGCCAATCCTGCCCCTGCTCAAGAAGTGCCTGACACACCGCAAAAGCAAGGTGGAGAGGTCAAGCCAAAGGAAGTGAAGTTCCAAACCTGGCAAGAACTCCTAGATTGGCAACCGGGAGCGCGTCAGGATGACGAAATTAACCGGGCCAGTGTCTCCCTAGCTTCACGTTATCAAGGACATGTAGTCAACCCAACGGCTAACCCAGATGCTAAGGTTCAAGCCCTATCGAATATGAACGCCAAGGCGGAAGACCATTCCTCTGTTGGGGGCGAGGAGTTTAAGACTTATGCCTTCGACCACTGGCAATACCTGGATTCCATGGTATTCTGGGATGGTTTAGTGCCAAGCCCTGATGTCATTGATGCTGGCCACCGTAATGGGGTGCCAGTCTATGGGACCCTCTTCTTCAACTGGTCCACGAGTCGTGCCGACCGCAAACGTTTCTTGGAGTTCTTGCAAGAAGATCAAGAAGGCTCTAACACCTTCCCGCTCGCGCGCAAGCTAGTTGACGTAGCCAAATACTATGGCTATGATGGCTACTTTATTAACCAAGAAACCACCGGCCATGGCCTCTATGGCAAGGGTGAGAAGATGCGGCAATTCATGCTCTATGCTAAACAATATGCAGCCGAGCAAAAAGTGAATCTCAAATTCTCTTGGTATGATGCCTTTGATATTAACGGCCAACGTAATCACCAAAACGCCTTAACAGAAGTTAACCGCGATTATATGAAGGCAGAAAAACCACAAGGTCCTGTTCCAGTCGACGAGTTCTTCGCCAACTTCAACTGGGGTAAGGCATCAGTGGATGAATCGGTCAATAGCGCTAAGGCTGTCAATCGTTCCCAGTATGATGTCTATATGGGCTTTGAATTGCAGAAGAACTCTTATAAGACCCAGGTGCCATTCTGGGACTTGCTAGATGACCAAGGCAAGCTTCGGACTTCCTTGGGACTCTTTGCACCGGATTCCATCCTAGGGATTGGGACCACCGGGGAAAGTTACCACCGGGAAGAAAACAACTTCTGGACGGGCTTGCAACAAGACCCAACCAAGCCAAAACCAGAAGATAGCACTTGGTATGGCTTGTCTGGCTACATCGCTGACAAAACGGCTATTCTAGGCGACCAATTCCACACCAGCTTCAATACGGGGCACGGTAAACGTTGGTATGTAGATGGCCAAGTCTCTAAAGACTCTGAATGGAACTACCGGTCGGTGTCTGGTATTTTACCAACCTGGCGTTGGTGGATTCGCTCTAAGAATGGGGAAGCTGGCCTTAAGGGTGACTATGACTTTGAAGATGCCTATAACGGCGGGAACTCACTTCAATTTTCTGGTCATTTAGGGGCTAAGAATCCCGAAGAAGCCATGCTTTATGCCACCAAATTAGCTGTGGGTGAGACTACGCAGTTGAAGCTAGCCCACAAAGGTGGCCTAGGAAGCCGTGTCCGGGTCGGCTTAGCCACTCAGGCCAACTATAGTGCTGATAGCTTCCATTACTTTGATTTAACGCCAGGCAAAGACTGGCACCAAGATACTTTGGACCTATCTGGCTTGAAGGGCAAAACTATCTATGCCATTAAGTTTGCCTTTGAGAGTGAGACAGATCAAGCTGCTTATCGCTTCAACCTAGGGCAAATCGACCTCTTGAAGACGGCAACAGCCCCTGTGGCCCCAAGCCAAGTCCAGGTTGTGTCTAAGCAACTCAGCTCTAGCCGTCAGGCCCAAGCTCATCTAGCCTTTACACCAAGTGCCAATGCGGATTACTATGAAGTCTATCAAGAAGTCGCACCTAATAAATGGCATTTACTGACGGGTTCATCTAACCACCATATTTATTTAGCTAAAGTGTCTCGACCACAGGACACTAGTGGGACGACCCAAAGGCTAAAAGTAGTAGCGGTGGGCAAAAATGGCTTACGCTCCGAAGCCGGCTATGCGACTTTTGACTGGCAAATGACTACATCTGATACGACCCAACCACAAGAGCAGGCACCTAATATTGTGCCAGGAGCTACTGTGACCTTTGCATCCGGCCCTAGCGATGGTTCTGAGCCAGCTGATGCCATGTTGAACGGGACCATTACCTCTAATGCCGACAAATGGTGTATTCTAGATCCTCAAGGCCATGTCGACATTAAACTTAGCCAAGTCAGAACGGTCCGTCGCTGGGTGGTTGAACATGCTGGGGCTGGTGGCGAGTCTGTCAATGACGGTCTCATGAATACCCGCGACTTTGACCTCTACTACAAGGATATGACCACCGGGGAATGGCTTCTAGCTAAATCAATTCGTGGCAACCGCGCTCATGTAACGGATGTGGACCTAGATCGACCAATCACTGCGCAAGAATGGCGTTTGGACGTGGTGACTTCCCATAACGGAACGCCATGGGGAGCGATTCGAATCTATAACTGGAAGATGTATGAACAAGCTGCTTCCAAAGAATCCACCAACCTGCCAATGGCTAATGTGGCCGCTCAATCTTTGGGGAATAGCTATGTCCAAGTTGGTTTGAACAAGGTGCCTGCCAAAGCCACAGTGAGACTCTATGCTGACCGGGAAGCGACTCAGCTACTAGGGGAAGTGAGGGCTGATCAAGCGGGAGACTACAGTTTCCAACCAGTTCGCTTAGCAGAAGGCAGCCATTTGCTCTACTATAAGACCTGGGAAGAAGGCAAGGAAGCTAGCAACCTATCCGCAGTCTTAGTAGATTCCACTAGCGCTCACCAAAAAATTAAGGAAGTCAGCTTGGAACATGGCTTAGAGCAAACGGTCTATCATGTCAAGGATGGCTTGAATCTAGCAGGTGCTAAGCTACGAGTTCGTCTAGAAGGAGCCAAAGAGGATCAACTCATTAACCTGACCCACCCAGGGGTGACAGTCAGCGGTTATGATGCGACTAAGCTGGGTGCTCAAGATCTAACCGTCAGCTACCTGGGCCAAACCCTGGCTCAAACGCTGAGAGTCTATGTAGCTAAGGCCGACTCGAACGACGACAGTAAGGAAATTACTCATCTGGCTATTACAACCCTGCCAAATCAACACTATCGTCCAGGCCAAGACTTGGATTTATCCAAGGGCAGATTCCAAGTAGTGTATTCAGACCAAAGCCATCACACCCATACCTTCCAAGATCCAGGTGTTACAGTCTCTGGTTATGACCCTCAACGATTAGGTGAGCAGAAAGTAAGGCTGCACTATCAAGACTTTACCGTGGACTTCTCTGTTTGGGTGGAAAGAGAAGAAGCTAACTTCGAGTATCTCAACCAGAAATTAGCTGAAGTTGAGCGTCTGCTTCCACACTACCGCTATCAATTTGCGACCCCAGAAGAACAGGCGGCCCTTAAGGATAGTGTCAGCAAGGCTCAGGACTTAGTTAAGACAGCGCAGACCGCTGAGCAGGCTCAGGTAGATGCGGCACTAGCTAATTTGAATAAAGCCCTAGGCAACCTATCGGGCCAGAAAGGACGCGATGAGGCGAGCCTGGTTCTAGGGGCAGTAGCCTCATTAGGTCAGGACTGGGCGGACCGTTTACAAGATCCTGAATTAAAGGCCAAACTAAGCAAACAAGTCAGTCAGGCACGGACCTTGATGGACCAAGACTTGGTAAGTCCGGCAGACTTTGCGACAGCTAAGGCGCAACTTGAAGAAAGCATCTTAGCAGCTAAGAAAGTGACGCCAACCGTCTTGCACGACCCAAGTCACGATGTCACCGTCGCCTTCTCAGGGCTAGAACCAAGTCGGATTACGGGTCTCAAGGTTGGTAAGCTAGGGCCAGAAGACCTGACAGAAGCTGAAAAACAAGCCTTGGCGGGACGGCAGGCTCTTGTTTACGATATTGAAGGCCAAGATGCTCAGGGTCGAGATGTGGATACCCACTATCCAGCTAAGGCCAGTCTACCATCGCCTCAAGGTCAAAAAGTCGAGCAAGTACTCTTCTTGCCTGAGGACGGGCCAGCACAAAGCTTGCCTTTCCAAGTTCAAGATGGCCGGGTTGTCTTTGAGGGGCCACACTTTACCCACTACGCCTTAGTCTTGGCTAAGGCAGAACAAAGTCAAGAAACGAGTCAACCAGGGCAAAGTGATCCGGTTGGGCCAGAAGAGCAAACACAAGCAAGCCAAGCTAGACCTGCTGGCGACAAGGTCTTAGCGGCTGCTAGCCATGAGGACCGCCTGCCTGAAACGGGCGAGAGCCCATCTGGCTTTGTTCTAGGTGGACTTGTCCTATCCTTCTTAGGAATCTTAGGTCTTCGGCCTAAACGTGAAAGAGAGTAAGAAGGCAAAACTGCCCCTAAGGGGCAGTTTTTTGTGGGGAATTGATAACAAGTTTGGGGTGCGTGGGTTCCTGACCAAGGGACTTATGCTATAATAGAAAAGAAGGAAGCGCATCCAGGTGACTCAGCCTGATTATGTGCTAAAGGGGGATAGCCATGTTAATAAGTAACTTTTTTGAAGACCTAAGTCTTCAGTCTGTTGGCCAAATGCCACAGGCGGCTTACTTCATTCCTTATGGGAATTTAGAAGAGGCCAAGCAAGCCAAACGGCGCCAGGAATCGTCTCGCTTTGTGGACTTGAATGGGGATTGGGATTTCCATTATTTTGATAATGTCCGCTTGATTGAAGCACCTTATTGGTTGACGACTCACCAAGAGGACTTGGATTGGACCACGATGCCGGTGCCAAGTTGTTGGCAATATCAGGGCTACGATAACTTTCAATACACTAATACGGAATATCCCATTCCATTTAATCCACCTTATGTGCCCTATGCCAACCCTGCCGGGCTTTATAAACGAAGCTTTGAGATTAGGAATCTAGCAGACCTACCTGGGACAGAACTGGTGCTAGAAGGAGTAGACTCAGCTGCTTATGTCTGGGTTAATAATCATTTTGTCGGTTATGGGCAAATTTCGCACAGCCTGCAAGTTTATGATCTAACCCCTTATATCAAAGAGGGGCAGAACCACCTAGCAGTGCTAGTTCTCAAATGGTGTGACGGGACTTACCTGGAAGACCAGGACAAATTCCGCATGAGTGGCATTTTCCGCGATGTCTATTTGAGACGGCGATCTGCTCAGGGACTGGTTGATTTCCATCTTCGTCCCCAAGTAGCAGCAGATGGCCAGTCGGCCCAGCTGGAATGGTCTTGGTCCCTTAATCAGACAGGGGAGAACTGGTCCTATCGTTTGGAAGATGCGGAGGGTCAGCTAGTCTTGGAGGAGACCAATCTGCCACTGGATTCTAGCCAGCAGACCTTGGCCTTGACTCTTAAAGAGCCTCATCTCTGGTCGGCTGAAAAACCATACCTATACACGCTCTACTGGTCGGTGGCAGGCGAGACCTATAAACAAGCCATTGGTCTGCGAGAGTTAGCCGTGGACAAAGACGGCCTATACTGTAACCATCAGGCTATCCGACTCATAGGGGTCAACCACCACGATTCTTGGCCAGATACGGGAGCGACGGTGACCTTGGAACGCCAAGTTCAGGACTTGATGCTTATCAAGCACCATAACTTCAATGCCATTCGGACGGCTCATTATCCAAAGTCACCAGAATTCTATGAGCTATGCGATCGCTTGGGCTTTTATGTGATCAGTGAGGCCGACATAGAATGCCACGGGGTGGTAGATCTTTACGGGCGTGGCTATAGTCGCAACTTTAACCAGATAGCGGAGGATCCTGAGTGGCAAGAGGCTCTAGTAACTCGTATGGCAGCCAATGTCTTGCCACTGCGGAACTTTTCTTCCATTATCATGTGGTCGGCGGGTAATGAATCAGGTTTTGGCGTCAATTACGAAGTCCTGTTGGCCCAAGCCAAGTCTTGGGATCCGACACGGATTCTGCATTATGAAGGTTATTATTTCCGCGACCCAGCTAAGGTGCACAATAAGGAACATGTGGAAGTCTACAGCCGGATGTATCCGTCTATTGAGGAAATCGAGACTCTCTACTTCAGTGAGGGGGGCCAATATGCACCACTTGATCGGCCACTCATGCTCTGTGAGTATGCCCATGCCATGGGCAATGGGCCGGGTGGTCTGGAAGATTATTATGACTGCATGCAGCGTCATCCTCAATTGATTGGCCTCTTCGTCTGGGAATGGTGTGACCATGCCGTCGCGGTGCCACAAGCGGGGCAGGCAGAACCTGCCTACCGTTACGGGGGCGACTTTGGTGACTATCCGCACTTCGGCAACTTCTGTATGGATGGCTTGGTCTATCCGGATCGGACCTTGCACACGGGTCTCTTAGAGCACAAACAGGTTTTCCGGCCAGTTCGCTTAATAGACTTTGATTTACAAGCCCATCGAGCTTGTTTCCGTAATGACTATGCCTTTTTGAATTTGGCAGAGGCCCTCTACTTGCGGGTGGAAGCCTATAATCGGGAGGGCTTGCTCTTAACGACTCAAGACTGTGCAACTTGGCAGGCTGAGCCAGGCCAAACTACTTGGGTCGACTTAACTTGCTGTGGGGACCTAGCTAGTGTGGCCAGCGTCCGCTTTGTCTATTTGGGCCTGGAAAATGAAGAGGAATATGGCTTCGACCAGGTAAGCTTGGCAGCCTATGAAGTCCCTAGCCTGAGCCAAGCGCCACAAGCGGTCAGTGGCCAGGAAGGCCTGGCCAGTTATCAGTTGACCTGGGGCGACCTAGTCTTGACCTTTGATAAGGGGAGTATGGCGCCAAGTCAAATCAGCTATGCCGGTCAGGAACTGCTCAAGCAAGCCGCCTTCTGGCAAATTTGGCGGGCTCCAACAGATAATGATCGCCATGTTCGTAAGGAATGGGAAGGGGCCAATTATCATCACAGTCAGCTTTGGATTCGAGACAGTCACCTAGAAGTTCAAGCAGATTGTGTTAGCCTACATTTCTCAGGGGCTATGACGGCGCTGGCGCGGCAGAATCCCTTGAGCCTGACAGGGTCTTGGAAACTGGCTAAGGATGGCCAGTTAAGTTTGGAAGTCCAAGCTAACTTAGATAGCCAAATGCCTTTCTTGCCACGCTTTGGCCTTTGCCTGCCATTGGTGGATGCCCAGACGGTTCATTATCTGGGGCAGGGACCTTTTGAAAATTATGCCGATAAGCAGGCTGCTAGCTACCGGGCCCAATTCAGTTTGGATGCCGGAGATTTCTATGAGCCTTACATTAAACCGCAAGAAAATGGCAACCGTAGCCAGGTGTCATGGCTAGAAGTTGTCCAAATGCCGGTTCTCTGGCAGGTTCAAGATCAGACTCCAGCTAGTTCGGGGCTTAACTTCAGTCTATCACCTTATAGTGCGCAGACCTTGAGCCAGACTAGCCACCGGGATCAATTGCCTGAGCCATCGGGCTATTATCTCAACCTGGATTTAGCACAAAGTGGTCTAGGGACCAACTCCTGTGGTCCTGCCTTGCCAGATGCCTATCGCATTACAGGACCTAGCTTGTCCTGTCTCTGGACCATGGCCTGGCGACCCCTAGACAACTAAGCCTCAAACAAAAAATCCAGGGCTCTGGTCCCTGGATTTTATAAAAATAAGGCTAAGTTCTTTACTTAGCCTTTTATGTTTATTCAAAGTCTTTGACCATGGCCTTGTAGAAATCATGGTTGTAAATTACGAAGAGATCGTACTGTGGTTTGTCAGGCTTTTTCTCGTCCTGACCGATGCGGTGGCCACTTAGGATAAGGCCGAAATCCTTAGTCTCGACAAAGACCTTATCGACAGGCGAGGGTTCCCGATTAAGCAATCGCTCCATTTGGGCTTCAGGTTTGATCCCGAGGCCTGCCATGCGTTGTCGGATGCTATCGGCGTCTAGCTTAGCCATAGCGAAGGCTAGCACCTTGTTATCGGGAGTTGATAGGAGCACTGCCTCAGGGCCTAAGCGGTGGATGGTGTACTTGAAGTCGGTATTAGCTAGTTGAGATTCCTTGCTATCCGTTACTTCCCATTTGAAGAGTTGAGCGAGATTGTCAAGAGTCTTCTTAGCATCCTTGAGGTCTAAGGCTTCCTTCAGTTTAGGAGTCAACTCGTTGCTAGCAGCTTCTAGGCTTTCGTAAGAAGTTTGACTTGAGCCAGACTGGCTAGACTCAGATGACGATTGGGCCAGTACGGGGCTAGTCGTTAAGACCAGACCGGCTGCTAATAGGCTAAGTTTCTTGAATAGAGACATATACTACCTCCTTGACTTACTTGTCTGAGATGGCATCTTCAAAACGAAGACTTGGTTTGACTTGCAGCAGATAGCGGAAGAGCTCAATGAGATTGTCGTATTTTTGCTGACTGACAGTCCCCATATCTAAAGAATTCATTTCCTGATCGCCTTCTCTCATGTAGAGGAAGAAGAGGTGGTTGGATGAGACATGTGGGCCGTCTTTCATGCGTTCAATCTTTACACCGATTAGGCTTAACTCTTCGATTTGGTAGTCAATGAAGCCGTTTTTGATATAGAAGAGGGTATCGCGGTAGACATAGAATTGGTTGAGTGGGTCCACAAAGCTAGCTTGCTCCGTCAGCATGGAGAGGTTGTCACGCAATTCCGGGTAGCGTTGGTAGGTCGCTTCGTAGCGTGCCTTGGTTTCCCGTCTGATTTTGAAAGCCAGGAAAATGAAGCTGATGCCCATAGGGATAAAGAGTAGGCCAAAGATACTAGATGCGATAATGCCGACCTGATCCTGTTTATTGATTGCACTCGGGATATTGAGAACAGCCCAAATACCCATGAGGATGAAGAAAATCCCGAATGGTAAGGCTGTGAACATCGCATGATTATTATTCTGTTTCATTGAAAACCTCCTAAGATAGTCTTTGACTTATTATAGCATAAGACAAGCTTTTTTGTCTTTGATGGCCAATCAAAAAAGAGGCTGAGACAAGTGACTCAGCCTTTATCCTCAGGCTCCGAAGAAGCGCTATGAGGAGTCTTGTGAAAAGGTACAATCTGATCTTGCCCCGGGTACTTGATCCAGGCGGGGGCTTCGTATACGATGGCACCTGCAGGCACATCTTGCTTGATGACGACATTACAGCCGATTTTGGCTCCTTGGCCGATGGTGACATTGCCCAGAATCTTGGTGCCTGCTCCAATCAGGACATGGTCTTCAACTGTTGGATGGCGCTTGACAGGATCTAACTTGGTCCCGCCGAGGGTCACGCCTTGATAGAGGGTGACATCCTTGCCAACTATGGCTGTCTCGCCAATGACGATGCCCATGCCATGGTCCATAAAGAGGCCAGGACCAATTTGGGCACCGGGATGAATTTCAATCCCGGTCACGCGACGGGCACGTTTGGCTAGGAGTCTAGCCAGAAGTGGATGGCCTTTGACATAGAGCGCATGGGCAATGTAGTGGTAGTTAAGAGCCTTAATATGTGGATAGGTCCAGAAGACCATCCAAGGCGACTTGGCAGCTGGGTCAAGGGCCATGACGCGCTGAATATTATAGGAAAGTCGTTGCCAGAAAGACATTAAACTTGGACGTAGTTCCCACCTTCAAAGTCCAAGACGGAGAGATATTTCTCTACGCCATCAGGTAAGATGGTCACAATTTTTTTGTCAGGATATTGGGCAGCTAGTTTCTTAGCCCCGGCCAAGGCTGCACCAGACGAAATACCGACCCCAATACCAGTCGTCCGGATAAAGTCTTTGGCTTCAGCGAAGGCTTCGTCATTGCTGATAGTCAGGACTTGGTTGGCTAATTCAGGTTTGAAGTTACCTGGCAGGAAGCCAGTCCCAATCCCTTGAATCTTATGGGCGCCGGCCCGACCTTGGCTGATAACAGGTGAATCTTCTGGTTCTAAAGCAACCGCCAAGACGCCAGGTTTGTGTTCATTCAAGTATTGCACGACCCCTGTGAAGGTACCGCCAGTCCCAATCCCTGCGACAAAAATATCTAGGTCTGGCACTTGTTCTAGGATTTCCTTACCTGTAGTTTGGTGGTGGTAAGCTGGGTTAGCTGGGTTATCAAATTGGCTCAAAATAATAGCGTTTGGATAACGGCTCTTAATTTCTTCTGCCTTAGCGATAGCCGCCTTCATACCGCCTTCTTTTGGAGTCAAGACGAGTTGCGCCCCGTAGGCCTTGATAAGTTGGCGACGCTCCACGCTAAAGCTTTCAGGCATGATGACAACTGCCTTGAGACCCAAGACAGAGGCCAGAAGGGCGACTGCAATCCCAGTGTTACCAGAACTTGGCTCAACAAAGATAGTTTCAGGCGTGACTGCACCTGCTGCTTGAGCTGCTTGAATCATACCCAGAACGGCACGATCTTTGACGCTGCCACCCAAGTTGTACTTCTCGAGTTTGACATAGATATTGCTATTGTCTAATTGATAGACAGGGGTATTGCCGATAAATTGTAATGATGTTTGGGACATATAGTTCAACTCCTTCGTATTTGGCTGTCATCAGCCGACTTATTGTTGATAAGTATAACACAGTTTGGTATACCTGGCGCGGGTTTAGGGCTATTTTGGCTATCTTAATTTCATATAACCAGCTATAGTTTTTGACTTGAAAGGTGAGTTTAGCCTCAGGATTTGTTATAATGGGAGTTGAGATTTAGAAGATGGAGGTTGGGCATGTGACGGCGCTAGATACGTTGATTAAAGGCTTAAATTCAAAACAAAGAGAGGCGGTTCTGACCACGGAAGGGCCTGTCCTCATTGCAGCCGGAGCAGGGAGTGGTAAGACGCGGGTTTTAACTCATCGCATCGCCTACCTAATTCAGGAGCGGCAAGTCAATCCTTGGAATATCCTGGCCATTACCTTCACCAATAAAGCAGCAGCCGAGATGAGAGAACGGGTCCAACGTCTAGTGGGGGAAGAGGCTTCTTCTATTTGGGTGGCTACCTTCCACGCCATGTGTGCCCGTATTCTGCGTCGGGAAATTGAGACGCTGGGCTATGCCAAGAACTTTACCATTATTGACCAGGGCGAGCAGCAGACCCTGATGAAGCAGGTCTTGCGGGACTTGAACTTGGACAGTGACCAGTATAACTACAAGGACTTGCTCTGGGTCATTGATGCAGCTAAGAACCAAGGTTACCTACCGGATGATTTCCTCGCTTCTGATAGTGGCTATATTCATGAGATTCATGCCAATATCTACCGCAATTATCAGAAGCGACTTAAGGCAGCCAATGCCCTGGACTTTAATGACCTGATTTTGCTGACCGTGCGACTACTCGAGCAGAATCCGACCATCCGCCAGTTCTATCAGCAGAAATTCCAATATATTCATGTAGATGAGTACCAAGATACCAACCATAGTCAATACCGACTGGTTCAGCTCCTGGCGGGTTTGCTTAAGAATATTTGCGTGGTGGGGGATGCCGACCAATCGATTTATGGTTGGCGGGGGGCCAATATGGCCAACATTCTTAACTTCGAGCAGGACTACCCTCAAGCTAAGGTGATCTTGCTAGAACAGAATTACCGTTCCACTCAAACCATTCTTAAGGCCGCTAACAGTGTGATTGAAAATAACCTCCAGCGTAAGGATAAGCAACTCTGGAGTGATGGCCAAGTAGGGGAGAAGATTCAAATCTACTCTGCTGAGAGTGACTTGGAGGAGGCGGATTTTGTTACGCGAACTATTCGGCTTTTGCGGGACCAAGAAGGAGCCAACTATAGCCAAGTGGCTGTGCTCTATCGGACTCAGGCCCAATCACGGGGGCTAGAAGAAGCTCTCTTGCGGTCCAATATGCCCTACAAGGTAGTGGGGGGGCTTAAGTTCTATGCCCGCAAGGAAATTCAAGACACCTTAGCTTATCTGCGACTCTTGGATAATCCACATGACAATCTCAGCCTTAACCGAATCATTAATGTGCCTAAGCGGGGAATTGGGGCAACAACGGTGACCAAGTTGGCCGAATTCGCGGATTCTCTCGGGGTCTCCTGGTTTGAGGCCATTGGGCGCCTGCATTTCTCCAATTTCTCAGCCAGTGTTCAGAAAAAGCTGTTGGACTTTGCTCACTTGATTGAGACCTTGCGCCAGCAAGTGCCTTTCTTACCCCTCCGAGACTTAACTGAAGAAGTTTGGGATAAGACGGGTTACCTTAAATCGCTCAAGGAAGAAGGGACAGTCGAGGCGGCTAACCGTCTGGAGAACTTGGAAGAATTTGCATCAGTCGTCACCCAGTTCGACCAAACGGAGCGGGAGGCAATCTTGGAACAAGATCCTGATTATTTGGCTCAGACCCAGGGTCAGGAAGAAGTAGCCTTGGCGCCACTGACCGAATTTTTAACCGATGTCTCCCTTATGACCGATGCAGACAATCAGGAAGAAACCTTAAATCAGGTGACCCTCATGACCCTGCATGCAGCCAAGGGCTTGGAATTCCCTTATGTCTTTATGGTGGGCATGGAAGAGGGACTCTTCCCACTGCGGCGGGCTAGCGAGAATCCTGACGAGCTAGAAGAAGAGCGGCGTCTGGCCTATGTAGGCATGACCCGGGCTGAACGCGCCCTCTATCTGACCGTTAGCAAGCGACGCCTGCAATATGGCCGAACCGTGACCAATCCACCTAGTCGATTCTTGGATGAAATCCAACCTGATTTGGTCGAGTGGCTAGGGTCAGGCCGTCAGTCAAGCGTCTACGGCCAAAGTAGCTGGAAGCAGACCTGGTCTGACAGTTCTTCTTGGACTGGCTTTTATCATCAGCCGACCGCCAATGTCGCTCCTAGTCGGACTATTGGCAAGAAAGAAACAGGAGACCGTCGACTTAAGAATCAAGCGGCCCTCCGGCATAAGGGGCCAGTAGCCGGGACTAGGCCTTCTACCAGTGGAGCAGGCCAGGCCTGGAAGGTCGGCGATAAGGTCATCCACAAGACCTTCGGCCAGGGCACCATCGTTAAGGTGGCTAAGGCTGGCAAAGACCAACTACTGAGCGTGGCCTTCGCCTCGCAAGGCATCAAGGATTTGATGGCAGCCTATGCTCCTTTGACTAAGGCAAGTGAATAAAATAAGCCAAGCTGAGACTCAAGTCTCAGCTTTTTTCGTATGACTTAGGTGTTCGATAGTGGTCACCCTGGGAAAGCATATTGCACTTTTGTAAAAAGTTCGCATTTTCCGAGAAAAATTCGCTCAAATGCGCTATAATGTAGATTAGGGTAGTGGGCCCATGGCTCACTAGCTGACCTGGATATGAAGGAGAATGAAAATGCCAAGCCAAAACCTTCAGGCACGCCTTGAAGAAGTCAAGCACTTATTAAATGACTATGCCTACCATTACTATGTTCTAGACCAATCCCTGGTCAGTGACGCAAGCTATGATGCCCTCTATCGGGAACTGGAAGAAATTGAAGCGGCGCATCCAGAATGGATTACGCCAGATTCACCTACCCAAAGGGTCGGGGACCAGCTCCTAGAAGGCTTTAGTAAAGTGGCTCACGCAGAGTCCATGTATAGTCTAGGCAATGCCTTCAGTCCAGAAGAAGTGACACAATTTATTGAGCGGGTGACCCAACAAGTCGAGGGCCCTGTCTCTTTCATGTGTGAATGTAAAATCGATGGCTTAGCCATTGCCCTTACCTACCAGGATGGTGTCTTTGTACGTGGCGCTACGCGGGGGGACGGGACAATTGGCGAAGACATCACCCAGAATCTTCGTACCATTCGCTCCTTGCCTCTACGCCTAAGACAAAATCTGTCAGTAGAAGTACGCGGTGAATGTTACATGCCTAAGGCTGTCTTCCTTGCACTCAATGAGGAACGCGAAGCCCAAGGCCAAGAAATCTTTAAGAATCCCCGCAATGCGGCGGCTGGTGGCTTACGTCAGTTAGACCCGCGTGCGGTGGCTGACCGCCAACTGAATATCTTCCTCTACAGTGCAGTCTACACGGATGAATTTCATCCTGAGAGTCAGGCCGGTCTTTTTGCGGCTTTTGAGCAATTGGGGCTACGGACCAATCCGCTCAGACGTGAATGTCAGACGGCTGAAGAAGTGATTGACTATATCCAAATGATTGGCCAACAACGCCATGACTTGCCTTATGAGATTGATGGCGTGGTCATCAAGGTTAACCGCATTGACCAGCAACAGGCCTTAGGCTTTACGGTCAAAGCACCACGCTGGGCCATTGCCTATAAATTTCCGGCTGAAGAAGCTGTGACCACCCTACGTGAGGTGGAATGGACCGTGGGGCGGACGGGTGTCGTGACACCAACTGCCATTATGGATCCCGTGCCGTTGGCAGGGACAACGGTCCAACGCGCCAGTCTCCACAATGTGGACTTGATTGAGAGCCTGGATGTGCGCTTGGGCGACCAAGTTACCATCCACAAGGCGGGCGACATTATTCCTGAGATTACTTCAGTGCTTCTAGCCAAACGGCCCCAAGACAGTCAGCCCCTGCTTATTCCGACCCATTGTCCGGAATGTCAGACGACCTTAGTACGTCAGGGTGAGGAAGTGGCTTTACGCTGTCCTAACCTGGTTTGTCCGGCCCAGCGTCTAGCCCTCTTGAGCCACTTTGTCTCACGGGGTGCCATGAACATACAGGGCTTGGGGCCACGCATTCTCAACCAGCTAGTCGCCAGTCAAGCAGTCACGGAATTGGATGACCTCTATCGTTTGACCTTAGAGGATTTCTTAGGTTTGGATAAAATCCAAGAAAAATCTGCCCAAAAATTACTGGCCGCCATTGAAGCTAGCAAGTCCAACTCCGCTGAGCGTTTGCTCTTTGGCTTGGGCATTCGACATGTGGGCGCCAAGGCGGCGCGCTTAGTCCTGCAAGTCTTTGGTGATTTGAATCGGTTAAGCCAAGCGACTGCCGAGGAAATTGGGGCCATTGAAGGGGTAGGGCCAATTATCAGCCAATCTCTAGTACAATATCTAGCCTTGGAATCAAGCCAAGCCATGCTTAAACGCCTAGCAGAGGCAGGCGTTAACCTGACCTATCAGGGGCCACAGCCTCTTGAAGTGGCAGAAAGTGACACAGTCAATGATTTCTGGTTAGGTAAAACTGTTGTCCTGACTGGGACCATGGAAAGCTATTCGCGTTCTGAAGCCAAGGAGCTCTTAGAAGCGCGGGGGGCTAAGGTCACCGGGAGTGTCTCTAAAAAGACCGATTATTTGGTGGCAGGTCAGGAAGCCGGAAGCAAATTAAGCAAGGCGGAATCCTTGGGTGTAACCATCCTTGACGAAGCCAGTTTCTTAGCAAATCTATAAAAAGTGGTGAAAATATGAAAAATAAATGGCAGAAGGGACTGACCCTCGCGGCAGTCAGTCTGACCCTGGCAGGGTGTCTTAACAACCTAGAAGCCGAAAAAACCAAAAAGCCAGTGGTAGGACCTAACCAGGTGGTAGTTCAGACCACTCAGAACCAGCTGTCTAGTGAGAACTATCGGGCAGTTATCAGCAATGGTCGCTACCAATTAGGGGTAGCCAGCAGCTCTGACAGCAACCTTAGTTCCGCCGGTAATATCCGTGCCTTTGAAGAAGGGCTCCTGCGGATTGCCAAAGGCGTCTTTCCAACCAACCAATATTTCCTGCAAGAAGGAACCCTAATTAATCTGGAGACCATGACCCGTTGGACGGGCCGTGAATCAGATGATAACCCAGAAGGGCTCAACCCTCGTTTGCCCGATGATGCCGAGCAACAGCGTAAGGCTGAAAGCACCATTTCGGCGCAAAGCAGTGAGTCAAGCCAGGAGGAATCGTCTAGTGCAGAATCTAGTTCCAATGATCAGGTAATTACGGATGCGGCTGCAACTCCAATTTATCTGGCCCAAATCATGGAAAAAGACATTATGGTGGAAACCAACGATGGCTACTCTCTATCTGGGATTGTAATCGGTTTGGCCATGAATAGTGAATACCAATATACCGACGCCAATAACGTGGTGCACCGTCAAGAAATCTCAATCGGGGAAATGCGGGAGCGGGGTAAAGCTTATGCCAACACCATCGTGGGTCGTTTGCGGGCAACCCCTGAATTGCGTTCCGTGCCAATTTCTGTGGCCATTTTCAGCCAAGCACCTGCCAATAATGTGGTGGGTGGGACCTTCGTCTTAGATGGGATTTCCCGTGAGGGGAATGCCGTAACCGATTGGACCGAGCATAATGAAAGCCGGGCTCTGCTGCCATTTGTAGGGACCAACCAAGGTAGTAACGACCAATACCCAGGTTTTGAGGAATTCCGGACCAAGGTCAGCGACTTCTTCCCTAAACTTAATGGGATTACAGCTGAAGCCCTCAACATCAACGGTAGTCTGGCTTCACTTAAGATTAATATCGTGACCCAGTTCTATGATTTAACGGAGATTACCGCTCTGACCCAGCATGTGACGGATGTCGCCCAGAACACCTTCCCTGAAGGACTTGATCTGCAAGTGCGGATTGAGTCATCAGAAGGGACCGAAGCCCTTATTACCAAGCCGGCGGGCAGCAACCAGTATCAATCGCAAATCCTAAAATAAGGGGTCACTCGTCCCTACATCAACTAGCATATAAAGTCAGTATCAGAAAGGAAGAATCGCATGGTCCAACCAGCCGATATTAAACACGTCGCCAAATTGGCGAAACTCTCATTCGATGACAGCAAGATTGATGCCTTTACCGAGGAATTCAATGCTATCATCGACTTTGTTGAGCAACTCGAACAAGTGGATACCCAAGGGGTCGCACCGACTTACCATGGCAACCAACTCCTCAATGTCTTCCGTGAAGACAAGGCCCAAGCAGGCGTTGAGCGGGAGCAATTATTAGCTAATGTTAAAACTAGCAAGGATGGCTTCATTCAAGTACCAGCCATCATGGAAAGTGAGGAAGCCTAAGATGACCCAATATCCAACGACAATCTTAGCCATGAAAGAAGGCCTAGCAGCCGGTAGATTTACGTCCCAAGACTTGGTGCGGGCGGCTTTCGAACGTATTGAAGCGACAGATGCACAAGTGGCAGCCTTCTTGGCCCTCAACAAAGACTTGGCCCTAGCAGACGCAGCTCAAGCGGATGCGCGTGGTTACGGGGCGGATGCGCCAATCCTTAACGGGATTCCTATCGGGGTTAAAGATAATATCGTAACTAAGGGCTTGGTAACGACTGCTGCCAGTCGCATGCTGGAAGACTTCGTGCCAACTTATGATGCGACGGTCGTAGAAAAACTCCACCAAGCCGGTGCCATCATTGTAGGGAAGCTTAACATGGACGAGTTTGCCATGGGGGCTAGCTGTGAGCGCTCGGCCTTCAAAACGACGCGCAACCCTTGGAACTTGAACCGCGTACCCGGTGGGTCATCTGGTGGTTCTGCAGCAGCAGTAGCCGCTCGCCAAGTGCCTGCCAGCTTAGGGACCGACACTGGGGGGAGTATCCGCCAACCGGCAGCCTTTACTGGTTTAGTCGGGATGAAGCCAACCTACGGTTCGGTTTCCCGTTATGGCCTCATTGCCTTTGGTTCTAGTTTAGACCAAATTGGGCCAATGACCTTAACTGTTGCTGATAACGCCTTGGTCTTAGAAGCCATTGCCGGCCATGATGCCAAAGATTCAACTTCCTTGCCTGAAATTGACACTGACTATAGCGCTAAGATTGGCCAACCTTTAGCTGGTCTGAAGATTGGTTTCCCAGTGGATTATCGCTCAGAAGCCATTAACCAGGAAATTCGCGAGCGCATGGATCAAGCCGCTGCCTACTTTGAAAGCCAAGGGGCAGAGATTGTGGAGATTTCCTTGCCACATTCTAAGTACGGGATCAATGTCTACTATATTATTGCCTCTTCAGAAGCCTCTTCTAACCTACAACGCTTTGACGGAATTCGCTATGGCTACCGTTCGCAAAGTGCGCAAACCCTGGAAGAAGTCTATGTACAATCACGGACTGAAGGTTTCGGGCCAGAAGTACAACGCCGGATCATGTTAGGGACCTTCAGCTTGAGCTCAGGTTACTATGATGCCTACTTCAAGAAGGCAGCCCAAGTTCGGACCTTGATTATCCAAGACTTCGAGCAAGCCTTCCAAGCCTGTGATCTTATCATGGGGCCTGCGACCACCTCGACTGCCTTTGAAATCGGGGGCCGGATCCAAGACCCAATCGAAATGTATGTGGCTGACCTCTTAACCGTGCCGGCTAACTTGGCCGGGCTACCCGCCTTGTCAGTGCCAGCAGGCTTAGACCAGGCCGGGCTTCCTATCGGCTTGCAACTCATGGCTAAGCCATTGGATGAAGCAACCATCTATCAAGTGGCTGCTAACTTCGAAGCCGGACATGACTATGTCAACCAATCCCCACGGGCAGCCGTAGAATAGGAGACCGCTATGAATTTTGAAACGATTATCGGACTTGAAGTCCACGTGGAATTGAAGACTGATTCCAAGATGTTCAGCCCATCACCTGCGCATTTCGGGGCAGAACCTAACACCAACACTAACGAAATCGACTGGGGCTATCCTGGTGTCTTACCAGTGGTCAACAAACGGGCCATTGAATTTGGTATGCGGGCAGCTTTAGCGCTTAACTGCCAAATTGCCCCTGAAATGAAGTTCGACCGTAAGAACTACTTCTACCCAGATAACCCTAAGGCCTACCAAATTTCTCAATTTGATACGCCAATCGGGTCAAATGGTTACATTGATATTGAAGTCGATGGCCAAACCAAGCGTATTCGCATCGAGCGTCTGCACTTGGAAGAAGATGCAGGTAAGAACACCCATGCTACTGATGGCTATTCTTATGTCGACCTTAACCGTCAAGGGACTCCTCTGATTGAGATTGTCTCTGAAGCGGACATTCGCTCACCAGAAGAAGCTTATGCTTACCTTGAAGCTTTGCGTGAGAAAATCATGTATACGGAAGTTTCTGACGTTAAGATGGAAGAAGGGTCTATGCGTTGCGACGCCAACATTTCCCTCCGTCCTTATGGCCAGGAAGCTTTCGGGACCAAGACTGAGCTCAAGAACCTCAACTCCTTCAACTTCGTTAAGAAGGGCTTGGCTTACGAAGAAAAACGTCAAGCTCAAGTGCTCTTAGCAGGTGGTAAGATTGGGCAAGAAACTCGTCGGTACGATGAAGCGACTGGTAAGACCTTGCTCATGCGGGTTAAGGAAGGGTCTGCGGACTACCGCTACTTCCCTGAACCTGATCTACCATGGATTACCATTGCACCTGAATGGGTTGAAGCTGTTAAATCTACCATTCCTGAAATGCCAGATAGCCGTCGGGCACGCTATATCAAGGAGTTCGGCCTACCTGCCTATGACGCCATGGTCTTAACCTTGACCAAGGAAATGTCTGATTTCTTCCAGGCAACCGTAGCCGAAGGCGCAGATCCTAAACAAGCCTCTAACTGGCTCATGGGCGAAGTGTCGGCTTACTTGAACAGTGCTAAGACTACATTGTCTGGGACTCAATTGACGCCACACAACCTAGCGCAAATGATTCGTTTGATTGAATCAGGGACCATTTCTTCTAAGATTGCTAAGCAACTCTTCAAGATTTTGGTGACTGAAGGGGGCGATGCGGATGTCATTGTCCAAGAACGTGGCATGGCACAAATTAGCGACCCAGCGCAAATCCAAGCCATCATTGACCAAGTCTTGGCGGCTAACCAAGCCTCTGTCGAAGACTATCGCAACGGGAAAGACCGTGCGGTTGGCTTCTTAGTGGGTCAAATTATGAAGGTATCTAAAGGGCAAGCCAACCCACAAGTCGTCAACCAATTGTTGATTAAGACTTTACAAACTTTCATCTAAACGTATAATAGAGAGTAACGATAATTTTAGATAGGGGATTTGCCAATGAAACGCTTTTTGAAATACAGCATGATTCTTCTGGGTTTATTAGCAGTAGCCTACATCGGGGGCTTGATCTTTTTCCTAGATCGCTTTACCTTCGGTAGCTACTTTGGAGATATTCCGCTCATGGGCTTAACTCAAGCCCAAGCCCAAGAGAAGATTGCTGAAGAACTTGGCAAGCGACAAATTAACTTGCAAGAGAATGGGAAGACCACTGCCCAGGTGACCTTGGCTGAATTATCACCAAGTTATGACTTGGATAAGGCTGTGGGTCAACTCTTCAATCAGCAAGATCCAGTTATGTGGCCCTTGAGTTTTGGTAGCCACCAAGATGTTAAGGTGGACTCCAACATGGTCCATGTAGATAAAACCAAGGCAGCTCAAGTCTTGGTAGCTAAAGGCATTGACAATAGCCAACGCCAAGCGGCGACAGATGCTAGCATCGAATATAGTGAAGCAGATGGCTACCAAGTGAAGCCGGACGTGACAGGGACTCAGGTTGATACCGATAGCCTGGCTCAAGACATGTTAGTTGCGGCAACACAAGAAAAGAACAGTGTGGATGTCAGCCAGGCTTATGCCAAGGCAACAATCCAAGCAGATAGTGACACTATGAAGTCAGCGATTGGCTTAATCAAGCAATATAGTGAGAACCCAATCGTTCTTCAGATTGCTGGCGATGATGTTCAAATTCCAACCAAGACTATTGAGTCTTGGATGCACTTTGACGAGAATAACCAAGTCAGCTTCGACCGCGAGCTTATCAAGGCTTACGTTCAAGAATTGAATGACAAATACTCTACCTATAATAAGACGCGTGAGTTCAAATCAACCTTACGCGGTACAGTAGAGGTGCCACCTGGCATTATGGGCTGGGGCATTGAAGTGGACCAGGAAGTCGACAAGATCGAGCAAGAGCTGCTGGCTCACCAACCAGTTAAGCGTGAACCTGCCGTTAACTCGACTGGTGGCGTACCTAACGCCAAGGATGATATCGGCCCAACCTACGTGGAGGTAGATATCAGCAACCAAACCATGTTCCTCTATAAGGATCACAAGAAAATCTTGGAAGCTCCTGTGGTTACCGGTCAACCAGCAGCTGAGACAGTCCCTGGGGCAGGGGCCATCATTGAGAAGCTTTCTGGGACCCGACTCAAGGGTTACAACCAGTTCTACCGAGTAGACTACTCTGTACCAGTTAACTACTGGATGCGTTTCGATGATAAATCCCAAGGGATTCACGACGCGCCATGGCAAAGCCAATTTGGTGGAGATGTTTGGACCTACAGTGGTTCCTTAGGCTGTGTTAACTCACCACTGGACGCAGCAGCAACCATCTACGAGAACGTAGAATATGGGACACCTGTTATCGTCTTTAACTAATAGCAAAAAACGAGACCCTAGGGTCTCGTTTTTTTAGGTCTTGAGGTAAAAATAACTTCCCATTATATCATATATGATATAATGGGAAGTTTTCTTAATTAGAAAAACCGGCTGAGAACGAGTCTCAGCCGGTAGAAGTCTTAGTTAAAGATCCCAAAGATACTACGCATGAAGTTAGTGAATGGGTTGTTGCGGCGGTTAGGGAGAGTCTCAACATCTTCTTCCTTGCTGCCTGCTGCTTGAGCCTTGCTTGCAGCTTCTTCTGAAGCGGCTTTGGCTGCTTGAGCTTCCTTCTCTGCTTGAGTTGGCAGGAGGTTGGTAGCCAAGCCTTCTAATTGGTAGAGTTCAGGGTGCTTGTCCAAGCCGTCCAAGAGAATCTTGGTTTCTTCATAAGAAGAGTAAGGTTCTTGAACCCCCATGACAACGGCAATTATCTTACGGCCATTTTCAGTAGTGGTGGTGACAAAGCATTTGCCGGCTTCATCGGTATAACCTGATTTAAGGCCGGTCACGCCTGGACGGCCGTATTGAGCCCCTTCAAGGAGTAGGTTGTTATTAGCCATTTTAATTGGATGGTCACTGTCTTTGGCCATGGTGTATTCACGGGCAGAAGACAGTTCTAGGATTTGTGGGTATTTTTCAGTGATGTATTGGGCCATCAGGGCAACATCAGCTGCAGACATCTTGTTCTGGCTGTCCTTGGTCGACCCTTCAATCCAGTAGCTTTCTGGTAGGTACTTGTTAGGCGCCCCAGATGTGGTGTAGAACTCATAGTTCTCGATTCCCCATTCATCTAACTGGCGACGAATGGCAGCGACTGCTTCTTGTTCAGAACCGTAGATATGAGACATCAAAAGGGTGGTCGCATCGTTACCAGATGCTAACATAATCCCATATAAGAGGTCTTGGACGGTGTATTCTGCATCGGTCACTAGGCCAGCATTAGATAATTCCGCATTGTCGGTAAAGTCACGGACAATGGATTCAGGTGTCTTAATCTTATCGTCTAGTTTAATTTTGCCTTCCTCGATGGCTTTGTAGGTCAAATAAACTGACATAATTTTGGACATGGAAGCAATTGGATAAGGCTTATTCCCTTCACGTTCCATCAAGACTTTGTGGGTATCTTGGTCAATCACAACATAAGAACGAGTGTCTTCTGTTAAGCTGTTCAATTCTTCAGGGTAGCCACTAGGCATGGTGAAGCTAGAAGCTTGGCTGGCCTGAGTTTGGCTAAAGTCCTTAGTTAAATCTGGGGTTTTCTTTAGCTCTTGGGCCATAATAGGGCTAGCTAAACCTAGTAGAGTAGTGCTCGCTAGGGTGACTAAAACGAGCTTAGTATGTAACTTGGTCATCGAGTCTAATCCTCCTGTTATTTGGACGTATATGGTCATTGTATCAGAAAAAAGAAGCATATGCCAATAAATTTAGCCCATAGTTCCTATTAGATAGGCAATTAGAAGAGTTCTTCTGGGCTAGCGCCAGCGTCTAGGGCGGCTAGATTGGCTGGGTCCAGGTGAATGAGGGCCTGGATTTGGCCTTGCGCATCCAAGCCTAGCACGGCTAAACCGTCTTGGCTCCCTTCAAAGTCAAGTTGGGCTTGCCAACCGGCCTGGCTCATGTAGGTCATAAGCCTTTGGGACCAGTATTGACGACGGGCCAAGTAGCGCTCGGCTTCTTGCCGGGGAATCCAGTAATTGTCAATCAGCACAGTGGCTGCTAGGCGAAATCCCTTGCTAAGATGAGGGTTTGGCATGGATATGGCTCCTTTTTGGGGTGTACTTTCATAGTATAGCTAATAATTGCGAAGATTTTGTGAAGATAACTAAAAATACTAGTGGGGATTGTTATTTTTCAGCCCAGATGGTATAACAATAGAGGAAAATGATGAGAGAAGGGAGGGGGCGCCATGTCCCTGCCATTGCGAACTGCTAAATATACCCTAGCTGTCTTAGCGGCGGCGCTGACGGCTCAGGCGCTGGGACTCTTGAATCCGATGACAGCGGGGGTCATTGCCCTTTTGAGCTTATCAGATACGCGCCGGACCACACTCAAGTTGGCCCAGGAGCGTCTAGTGTCCATGGTATTGGCCTTAGCCTTGGCTTGGTTGCTCTTTGCTAGTCTGGGCTTCAATATACTTAGTCTAGCCCTCTTCCTTGTCTTCTATGTGCCTCTCAGCTATCGGCTTCAGCTCATGTCGGGTCTAGTGGCTAGCACGGTCCTAGTGACCCAACTCTTAGGTTGGCAGTCGCTGGCAGTCTCTTATTGGCTCAATCAAGTCGGTCTTTTTGCCATTGGGGCAGGGCTGGCCCTAGCCTTTAATAGCTATATGCCGTCCAAAGAAGACCTGATTCTGGCCCACAGAGCGCGTATCGAAGACCAGCTACGCCAGCTGCTTTTGACTATTCATGATTCCTTACGTCAGCCCCAAGCCAGACGGGACGCGGACTTATCTGCCATAGCGACCCTTAATCAGGAACTAGAAGCAGCCCTGACCACGGTCTTGGCTGAGCGAGATAACCGACTCTTCAGACAGACCAATTATGATGTCCACTATGTCGAAATGCGTCAGGCACAGGCCCAGCTTTTGGAGCAGATGATGACCACCTTGCCTGACTGCTTCTTAGAGAGCGAAGAAAGCAAGGTCTTAGCCGGCATTTTCTATCTGACGGCTAGTCAGCTAGAAACGGCCAATCCAGGCACCTATCTTATGGCCGATATCCAGGGCTTGCTAGCTTATTATCGGGAGCGACCCTTGCCAGTCAGCCGGCAGGAGTTCGAAAATCGGGCCCGACTCTTCCAGCTCTTGAATGACCTGAGTCGCTTTATCGCGCTTAAGGTAGCCTTCTACCAGACCTATGCCCAA
Source organism: uncultured Abiotrophia sp. (assembly GCA_965245735.1). Classification (GTDB taxonomy): domain Bacteria; phylum Bacillota; class Bacilli; order Lactobacillales; family Aerococcaceae; genus Abiotrophia. The sequence goes on from CBDFAX010000004.1 coordinate 52,260, forward strand.
GATTGGCAGGCTGGCCAGGATTAGGGCTTGAATTCTTCAAGCAAAAGTGGTATAACATATCTAGAATCTTAATCGAGAGTGAAGCCATGAGTGGCTAGACGCGTTGACAAGAGAGGGATGGGTTGGTGCAACATCCTGGCGCTATAGTTGCTTACCTCTTCACTGATTCTTGACCTAAGGGCAATCACTCGCCTGTTAAGTCAAGACGGTCGCTCCCGTTACTAGCACCAAGAGGCTTTTGCCAGTGGCAGAAGCAAATTTGGGTGGAACCACGTTTATCAACGTCCCATTGACTCTGTGTCGCAATACCAGAGTCAATGGGATTTTTTATTTCCAATGATTAAGACTGTCGACCAAGCACTATTATCCAATGAGGAGGAACTACTATGTCTCAAATCGCCTTAACTTTCCCAGACGGGAGTGTCCGTCACTATGACAAGGGCGTCACTGTCGATCAAGTTGCCGCTAGCATCGGCTCTTCTTTAGCCAAGGCAACCCTAGCCGGTAAATTCCAAGGTCAATTAGTTGACCACGACCGGCCTTTGGAAGCTGACGGGACCATTGAAATCATCACTGACAAGAGCCCGGAAGCCTTAGAAATCATGCGCCACTCAACCGCGCACTTGATGGCTCACGCCTTAACTCGCCTCTATCCTGGTATTCATTTTGGGGTGGGGCCTGCTATTGAATCAGGTTTCTACTACGATACTGACAAGGAAGTTCAATTAACTGAAGACGACCTACCTGCAGTTGAGAAGGAAATGAAGAAAATCATCAGCCAGAACTACCCAATTGTAAGACGGGAAGTGTCTCGCGCTGAAGCCTTGGAACTCTTCAAGCACGACCCTTATAAGGTCGAATTGATTACCGACCTACCAGAAGATGAAGTCATTAGCGTCTACCAACAAGAAGACTTTACTGACCTCTGCCGTGGGATCCATGTGCCATCAACAGGCAAGATTAAGGTCTTCAAGCTGCTTAGCTTGGCTGGGGCTTACTGGCGTGGGAACTCTGACAATAAGATGATGCAACGGGTTTACGGGACAGCCTTCTTCAAGCAAGCTGACCTAGATGAATTCTTGCGTCTACGACAAGAAGCGAAGGAACGCGACCACCGTAAATTAGGGAAAGAACTGGGTATCTTCATGGTATCTAAGGAAGTAGGCTCTGGTTTACCATTCTGGTTACCAAAAGGGGCAACCATCCGTCGCGTGATCGAACGTTATATCATGGACAAGGAAATCAGCCTGGGCTATGACCATGTTTATACCCCAATCATGGCCAAGGTAGACCTCTATCAAACATCTGGCCACTGGGCTCACTACAAGGACGACATGTTCCCACCAATGGACATGGGCGACGGCGAAATGCTAGTCTTGCGGCCAATGAACTGCCCACACCACATGATGATTTATAAGAATGACATCCACTCCTACCGCGAATTACCAATCCGGATTGCGGAATTGGGTATGATGCACCGCTATGAAAAGTCCGGGGCCCTATCTGGTTTGCAACGGGTTCGTGAAATGACCCTGAACGACGCTCATATCTTCGTGCGTCCTGACCAAATCAAGGAAGAATTCATCCGCGTGTTAGATTTGATTAAGGCGGTTTACCATGACTTTGGTATCACTGACTACCGCTTCCGTCTCAGCTACCGTGACCCAGAAAACAAAGAGAAATACTTTGACGACGATGCGATGTGGGAAAAGGCACAAGCCATGCTTAAGGAAGCCATGGATGAGTTGGGCTTAGACTACTTCGAAGCCATCGGGGAAGCTGCTTTCTACGGTCCTAAATTGGACATTCAGTTCAAGACTGCCATTGGCTTGGAAGAAACCATGTCTACCATTCAGTTAGACTTCCTCTTGCCAGAACGCTTCGACCTGACTTATGTTGGGGAAGATGGTCAAGATAACCACCGTCCAGTAGTCATCCACCGTGGGGTTGTGTCTACCATGGAACGTTTTGTGGCTTACTTAATTGAAGAGTACAAGGGAGCCTTCCCAACTTGGTTGGCGCCCGTTCAAGTGGCCCTCTTGCCAGTTAGCCTAGAGGCTCACAGCGACCGCGTTCAAGAAATCTATGAAGACTTGAAGGCCAAAGGTTTCCGTGTGGATATGGACTTACGTAATGAGAAATTGGGTTATAAGATTCGTTCCGCTCAAACAGCTAAGATTCCTTACCAAATTGTTATTGGGGACCAAGAAGTGTCTGAAGGCACGGTGAACGTCCGCCACTACGGTTCTGCCAAGTCAGAAAGCTACAGCTATGGCGACTTTGTCCGCTTCTTAAGCGAGGACGTTGCTAACAAGAGCCGTCTTAACTAATAGGTATTGAATAAATAGAAAAGGGCTAGATCCTGCCTGTCGTCCTTGGGGGGAAGGCAGAATCTAGCCTTTTGGCTTTTATCACAGGCAAGCCAAGCACAACTTGTGTCTGATAGAGCACGTAAATTTGCTGGCTCATACCCTATCTATCAATAGATAGATTGATAGATAGGGTGCAGATGCAACTAGAGGAGACCATGCTAAAGACAGATTTTGCTTATGGCATGATTGGAAATTTCCGGCCAAATAGGGTAAAATAAGAAGGTAATAATTGACCCTGATCAACGAGGAGTAGCTTATATGGAAACTACTGAAAGCAAGCAGGCGACAAGACTCACCTTGCGTGATTTTATGTCCCAGCCTGCACTCATTATGATTTTTGTAAGTATCTTAATTCTTTTTCCTTTTTATATTAGTGTACCAGCGGCTGTTTTGGCCGTGAGTATGATTTTTTGGAAGTACCGGCGACGTTTATGGAAGATTGCCCTAGGAACGGGCTGGTTCGGCGCGGGCGCGATTTTTAGCTTTATAATAGCCTTCGCCAACCGCAACCAGTACGGCATCTGGGCAGCCATTGGCTTTATCCTGGTTTGGACCTTTTTCCGGATATATCGCAATTTTGTAACGCCTGACCTACTGATAAAAATGCTCAATATTATTGGCTTAGGAAGCATTGGGACTAGCCTCTATGCTATTTATCAGTACCTAGTTTTTATTGCCAGTCATGGTTTCCCACTAGATTATATTGTGCGGGATCCTAATCCTAAGCATCGGGCTATGTCCACCCTCTTTAATGCCAACTATTATGGGCTCTTCTGTATTTTTGCCCTCTTGGTGGGGGCCTACCTCTTTGTCAAGGCGGGCACTAAGAAGGCCAAGGTCTGGTATGGTCTCAGCATGGTCTTGAATGTGGTCGGCATCTTGCTGACAGCCTCCCGCATGGCCCTGCCGGCCCTGGTAGTGGGAACCATCACCTTTGTTTTCTTCATTAACCGTCGCCTGGTCCTGTGGCTAGGTGGGGTTGGCTTAGCAGGGACCTGTCTGGTTTTCTTCTTCCCGGAACTCCTGGCGCGCTTTACCTCGGCTTCCTTCTCTCATAGCTTAGAAGAGCGGGAAATGATTTGGCGGGCGGCCTGGGGCATCTTCACTGATTATCCTTTAACAGGGCGGGGACCTATGTCCTACTTCAGTTTCTTCTATCTCTATGGTGGTAAGGGACAACCTCACGCCCATCAGATTTTCTTAGAGTTCCTCTCTTCTTATGGTCTCTATGGGACGGCAATCTACTTGATTGGGACGGTTGGCTACTTCCGTGAACGGGTGGCCCTCTGGTTCAAACCAGAAGTTCAAGCTGAGATTGGGCTAGTGACCGCCATGATTGTCACCGTCTTGGTCCATGGCCTCAGTGACGTTGCGGTTATGTGGTTACAGACTGGCTATATCTTCCTTTTCATTGTGACTTGTCCAGTGGCAGTTTGGCAAGCCTTAGCTTCCTATCGCTCAGAAGACGGCTATTTAAAAATTAAATCATAAGTTTCAAAAAGCAAGTGCCTATCGCTTGCTTTTTTGACTATTTTAGACTATTATAAAAGAGTGGTTAGCACTTGAAGTGTTTGAGTGCTAAGTTTCAGAATGAATGGAGGAAATCCCATGTTAAAACCATTAGGCAAACGACTGGTAATTGAAGTAGCCCCAGCAGAAGAAAAAAGCGTAGGAGGCTTGATTTTATCTAGTGCCGCCCAAGAAAAACAAGAGACCGGGACGGTCCTAGCAGTCAGCAAGGAAGTAGCAAGCGCTGGCGAAGTAGCAGTCGGCGACCGCGTTGTCTTTGAATCTTATGCGGGCGTGACCGTTAAGCAAGACGGCCAAGAATATTTAGTAATTGAATTAGACCATGTCTTGGCAGTTTTAGGCTAAGCACAAGGCAGAGAATAGAAAAGGAGTGACTCTTGATGGCAAAAGAATTGAAATTCTCAGAAGACGCTCGCGCAGCTCTCTTGCGCGGGGTAGATATTTTAGCAAACACAGTGAAAACAACCTTAGGACCTAAGGGCCGTAATGTGGTCTTAGACAAGACCTTTGGCTCCCCTTTGATTACTAATGATGGGGTAACCATCGCACGTGAAATCGAATTAGAAGATCGCTTCGAAAACATGGGGGCGCAATTGGTGCTGGAAGTAGCTAGCAAGACCAATGATGTAGCGGGTGATGGGACCACGACTGCAACTGTCTTGACCCAAGCCATTGCTAATGAAGGGATGAAGAACGTGACGGCTGGGGCTAACCCAGTTGGTATCCGTCGCGGGATTGACAAGGCTACTAAGGCAGCAGTTGAAGCTTTGCAGGCCTTATCTCAACCAGTTTTATCCAAAGAAGCCATTGCCCAAGTAGCCGCAGTCTCTTCTGGCGACCCAGCCATTGGTGACTTGATTGCGGACGCTATGGAACGTGTCGGCAACGACGGTGTAATCACCATTGAAGAATCTAAGTCTATCGAGACGGAATTATCAGTAGTCGAAGGCATGCAATTTGATCGGGGTTATCTCTCTCAATACATGGTAACCGATAATGAGAAGATGGTTGCTGAATTGGAAAATCCTGTGATCTTCGTGACCGACCGCAAGATTACCAACATTCAAGATGTTTTACCACTCTTGGAAGGCATTATGCAATCTGGTCGTCCGCTCCTTATTATTGCGGAAGATGTAGACGGTGAAGCCTTGCCAACCTTAGTCCTTAACAAGTTGCGTGGGACCTTGAACGTGGTGGCCGTTAAGGCGCCTGGTTTTGGGGACCGTCGTAAGGCTATGTTGGAAGACATCGCAGTCTTGACTGGGGCAACCGTTGTCTCAGAAGAATTAGGTTTTGAACTTAAGGATGCGACCGTAGAACACCTAGGTCATGCCGGTAAAGTAACGGTAACTAAGGACTCTACCACTATCGTAGAAGGGGCAGGCAACAAGCAAGCCATCGCCGACCGTATTGCGGTTATTCGCGCCCAAGCTGAAGAAAGCACCTCAAGCTTCGACAAGGAAAAACTCCAAGAACGTTTAGCTAAATTGTCAGGTGGGGTAGCCGTTATTAAAGTAGGGGCAGCCACTGAAACTGAGCAAAAAGAACGCAAACTCCGCATCGAAGACGCCCTCAACGCGACCCGTGCGGCCGTGGAAGAAGGGATCGTGCCTGGTGGGGGTACTGCCTTGGTTAACGTTCAAGAAATCGTGGCAGCAGTTGAAGCTGAAGGCGACGAAGCAACTGGGGTTAAGATTGTAGCTCGTGCTTTGGAAGAACCAGTTCGTCAGATTGCAGCTAACGCTGGTAAGGAAGGCTCTGTCATTGTTGACACCCTCCGTCGCTCTGAAAAAGGTGTAGGTTATAACGCCGCAACAGATGTATTTGAGAACATGATTGAAGCAGGGATTGTGGATCCAACTAAGGTAACCCGCTCTGCCCTTCAAAATGCAGCCTCTGTAGCAGCCTTGCTCTTAACGACAGAAGCCGTTGTAGCGGACATTCCAAAAGAAAGCCCTGATATGCCAGCCGGAATGGGCGGCATGCCAGGTATGATGTAATAAAAGTTGGCTGAGACCAGGTTCTCAGCCTTTTTGTTATATAAAAGGAAGAGGGTGTGCTAGACTGAAGATAACAAGTGTGGAGGAGGGATTTTGATGACCTTAGTGCAGGCTTCATTTTTGGCAGGCCTTTTTGGGGCCCTGGCCTGGTTAGTGGGCGATCTATTATTAGTAGGTTTTGCGCCGGTGAAGGAAGAAGACTTAGCCCGCTACCAAGCAGGGCGCTTGACCAATTTACGCCTGGCTCTTTATATGAAATCAGGGGCAGACCGTCGTTTGCGCTGGGGTGTTTGGCTGGCTCAATTTTCTATTTGGCTACCACTTCTAAGTCTCTATGGCCTCTGGCAAATGGCCCAACCAGTAAGTAGCTTGGCCTGGGCCGGTCTGCTCTGCCTCCTGATTGGCTTCAGCCTGTCCCCTTTGGCTCATGGCGCCTTCTATATAATAGCCATTATAGGTAAGGCTTATTGTCAGGATTACGAAGAAGCGGGCAAGGCCAATAAATTTTTGGTAGAAGCGCTTAATCAGGCCAATCACTTACTCAATGTGACCTGGCTGTCGGCCCTTGTAATAACCTACTTGGGTTGGGCTCTGTATGGCCTGGCCATTGTGACCGGTCAGACCCAGTGGCCGACTTACTTTCTATTAGCCACCCCGCTGGTGACCACACCAATCTGGCTGGGCCTTAGCCATTATGTCATCCGCCGGTGGACGCCCCTCTTTAATGGCGCTGCCCTTAACTTAGCCTGGCTTAGTTTTTATGTTCTGGCTCTCTGGCTACTCACTTAAAATCATGGCATGCAAAAAGGACTGAGCTTAGGCTCAGTCCTTTTATTTACTTAGATAGGCAATAATCCGTTCAGCCAATTCAGCCCCAACACCAAGCTTGGCGTAGTCCTCGATGGAGGCTTCTTTCATAGCTTTGAGGGACTTGAAGTGCTTGAGCAATTTGGTGCGGGTTACCTTACCCACGCCAGGAATGGCGTCTAACTTAGAAGCGAATTGTTGCTTGCTCCGTACTTGACGATGGTAGGAAATGGCGTAACGGTGAACTTCCTCTTGGATTCGTTGGATATAGTGGAAGACAGGCGACTGGCGGTCTAGCTCTACCACTTCCTCACTATAACCATTCATGAGGGAAGCGGTCCGGTGTTTGTCGTCTTTGACCATGCCGGCGACAGGAATAGAGAGGCCTAGTTCCTCTTCAATCACCTGGCGGGCTGCCCGGACCTGGACCTTGCCCCCGTCCATCAAAATCAGATTGGGCAGGGGTTGTTCCTCACGCAGTAAGCGCGAATAACGACGGCGAATGACCTCTTGGGTGTGGGCAAATTCATTGGTTTGGTTAGACTCCTTGATTTTGAACTTGCGGTAACTCTTGCGGTCTGGTTTGCCTTCTTTGTAAACTACCATACCGGATACTAGGCCAGTCCCCGAAATGTTGGAGTGGTCGAAGGCTTCGATATGATAGGCCAGAGGGATGCCCAAGGCAGCCGCCAGGTCTTCGCTGACGCCACGGGTCTGTTGAGCTTGGATGTCCAAGAGGTTGAGGCGCTCGTTGAGAGCCAGCTGGCTGTTCTTAGCGCAAAGGTCCAACATGGACTTTTTCTTGCCTCGCTGTGGCGTACTGATAGGGACTGAAATCACTTGCGATAACAAGTCCTTGTCTACATCCTCAGGGACCAAGATAGCTTTAGGAAGTAAGTGGTTTTCTTCCTGATAGAAGCGGGCGATAAAGGTCGTCAACTCCTCATCAGGATCCGTATAAGCTGGGTAAATGGCGGCCTCACGTTTGAGAATACTACCTTGTCTGAGCATGAAGACCTGGATAGAAATCCAACCCCGTTGGAAGTCATAGGCGAAGACGTCTGTATTGTCGTAGTCCTGGCTCATGATAATCTGACGCTCGATAGTGGTCTCAATGTATTGGAGTTGGTCCCGGTAATCGGCGGCCTGTTCGAAGTCCAGGCGCTCGGCGGCGGCCTGCATCTTGTCCTTGAGCTGAGTCATAATGGGTTGAATATCACCGTTGAAGAATTGCTTAATCTTCTGAATCTGTTGCTGGTACATGTCCTTGGTGATTTCATGGTCACAAGGGCCAATGCACTGACCTAGATGATAATAGAAGCAAGCCCGTTTCTCATTTTTGCCGCAACGACGTAGGGGATAGACCCGATGCAAGAGTTGTTGGGTCTGGGTGGCCGCTCCTACATTAGGGAAGGGGCCAAAATAGAGACCGCCGTCCTTGGTCACATTCGATGTGATGATGAGCTGGGGATGACGCTCCTTGGTGATTTTAAGGTAGGGATACATGGTCCCTTCCTTGAGTCGAATATTAAAAGGAGGCTTATACTGCTGAATCAGATTGATTTCCAGCAAAAGTGCTTCCTTATTACTATTGGTGATGATGGTCTCGAAGTGGTCGATTTCGGACACTAATTTGGTAGTTTTGGTATCGTGGGCGCCACGGAAATAGGAGCGCACCCGGTTTTTAAGGTTCTTGGCCTTGCCGACATAGAGAATCTGATCGGCTGCATCTTTCATGAGATAGCAACCGGGTAAATCTGGCAAGAGCTTGAGCTTGGCTTCAATCCGTTCTTGAACCTTGGCCCGTTCTTGGGCAGTCTGGGATTGGGCATCCGTCATGGGGGTCCTCCTTCCTTTAATCTAGGGGCAGGGAGCCCCGTCTACTCTACACATTATACGCGTTTTTAGGACTTGGGACAAATGTCCTGTTCAAATCTTAAGAAAGGGTAAATCTCAGTCATCAAGATTGAAATCTCTGTCAGAATTGCCTAAGATGGTAGAAGAAGGAGACTGACCATGAAAAAACGATCTACGACCCCTTTGAAGTTAGCGGCGATTATTGTCGTCCTCTGCTTGGCCCTCTTTGCCAGACGGGATATGATTCAGGCTGTCTGGCAGGATAATAGCCTCAGCCGCCCGCAAGCCATGCTGACTATCGCCCAAAAATTATTGAATATTCCACAAAATAAGCCTCAGGATAATCAGTCCCATGTCATTCAATCCGGGACCAACCAAGAACCACATCAAGTAGCAGCTAATGTTGCGACTAGCCCTATTTACCAAAAGGCCGCCCGCACAGCCCAAACCTTCAATCAGGGTTTGGATTTGACTAGTCTAAACCAGGTCTTTGTCAATCAAGTCAACCAACATCGTAGCCAAGTTGGTTGGCCGGAGATTAAGGTCGGCCATCAGTTAGCTGCAGGGAGTCAAACTCGGGTTCGTCAATTATCTGATTACTATTACTTGAGTAGCCGGACCTTAGATGGGCAAGATTTCCGGACGGCGCATCCAACTATTGAGGATGCTAATTCCAGATTAGGGGAATCTACCTTTGAGCTCTACATTGCAGCAGATGATGTCCACCTAGATACTTGGCGCCAGCACCCTGACATCCTGGCTGACTACCTCTATAAGGCCTTTGCCAAAATGGAAGGCCAGGAGACAAGCGCCTATATTGCTAGTCAATATGTGACCCTCTACGCTCAGCCTAGCGACCAATTAGTTGGCGATGTGGCCTACGTGCGTTTAGTGGCAGTTGTCACCTCCGATACGCTGGCCAGTCCTTAATTCAACTTAAAGGAGCCCCACCATGACCTCACCTTATGCTTATCTATTGCCCGGTCTAGTCGGCCTGGGGCTAGCGACTTGGACCTATGGCCAGGTCTACCAGCGTCGACATGGCCTCAAGCCAAGTAATGACCGCGAGCAAGTCTTCGACGTCACCCGCTGGCAGGCTCAAGCTAGCACTCAGCATGCTTGGTTATCGCAAGACCGGTTCGACCAGGAAATGACAGACTGGGTGCAGCCTTATTTGGCACAACATGGTCAGTCAGAGACGATTACCTTAGAAGATGGTCAGACCTTAGCCTTTGATTTCTATCCTCATGCTGAGGCCCAGGCTACTCTCCTGATCATCCATGGCCTCAATGAGTTCAAGGAAAAATTTCGGGAGTTAACCTACTACTGGCACCAAGAAGCCTGCCAGGTTATTGCAGTAGACCTAAGAGGGCATGGCGCCAGTGGTCCTTATGGTCCCAAGTCCAGCATCCATAGCCTGCGTTTTGATCAATACGCTGAAGACCTGGCTAGACTCTTGGACTATTTAGGCAAGCAAGGAAAAATCCAAGGTCCCTTAGTCCTATTCGGCCACTCCATGGGTGGAGCGGTCGCGACTCGCCTATGCCAACTCTATCCCGGCTTGGCTCAGGGCCTTATTCTTTCCTCGCCCATGCTGGCAATCGATACGGGCAGGATTCCTTTTGCCTATGCTCATCTATTAAGTCGAGTAGTTAGCGCTTTAGGTGGTGGCAAAGCTTATGCTCCACGTCAGGGGGGCTTTGATCCTGAACGTCATAGCCAGTATCCCCGCCAGAATCGCTGGACAACTCAATATGAACGTGGCCATTATTTCCATCATTGGCATCTAGCCAACCATCCGATCCCTAGCTGGGGCGCTACTTGGTCTTGGTTAGCAACTAGTCTAGCTAGCTCGCGCAATATTTTGTCTGGCCAAGGCCTTGACCAGCTTACTTTGCCAGTCCTAGTCTGGCGAGCGGAGCTCGATGACCATGTTTTAGCTAGTGGCATTCATGGCTTGACATCGAGCTTGGCTCAAGCCCAAGCTTACTGTGTGCCGGGGCGTAAGCATGAATTGTATTTGGAGGATGATGCCTTCATACAAGCATATGTCACCTGCATTCGTCATTTTATTGCCAGTCTTGCGCCAGCAAGCGACCATTGATTTAATCCTTCGTTGAATTTTGAACTAAAGGGAGTTACTTATGACACGCGTATATATTACAGAAGTTAAGCGCTCGGCCATTGGTCGCTATCTTGGCGCCTTATCCAATCTCAGTCCGCTAGACTTGGGCAGCCAAGTGCTCCGGGCAGTGCTAGAATCAGACCAAGTACCATTGGAAGCTATTGAAGAAGTTATCCTTGGAAATGTCTTATCGGCTGGCCATGGTCAAAACCTGGCCCGTCAAATTGCGCTAAAGGCCGGACTACCGAAGTCGACCCCAGCCTACACCGTCAATATGGTCTGTGGCAGTGGCTTAAAGGCAGTCTATGAAGGCTATACCAAGATTAAAGCCGGCGAGAACCAAGCCCTGATCGTTGGGGGCGTAGAAAGTATGAGCCAGGCCGCCTTCGTCTTAGATGGCAAATCTCGCAAGGGTATGGCTTATGGTGGCAGTCCACTAGTGGATACCCTCTATCGGGATGGCTTGTCTGATGCCTTTGGGGGCTATGCTATGGGTGTGACGGCTGAGAATTTAGCTCAGCAATATGACATTAGTCGCCAAGCTCAAGATGCTTATGCTTATCAGTCTCAAGTCAAGGCTCAAGCTGCCCAACAAGCAGGCCTGTTTGACCAGGAAATTGTGGCTGTGACAGAAGTCGACCGCAAGGGCAATCGTCAAGTGATTGATCGAGATGAGTATATTAACTATAAAACCAGTCCTGAGAAATTAGCTAGTTTGCGTCCTGCCTTCCAGGCGGAGGGGACAGTAACAGCCGGGAATGCGTCAGGTATTAACGACGGCGCAGCCTTTCTCTGCCTAGTGAGCCAGGACATCCTAGATCGCTACCAGTTGACGCCACTTGCTGAGGTCCTAGGTTTTGGTCAGGCAGGGGTTGACCCTAGCATTATGGGGATTGGGCCTGTAGGAGCTATTGAGCAGGTTTTAGAGCGTACTGGTGTACCTTTTGAAGCGATTGACCGCTTTGAACTCAATGAGGCTTTTGCGGTTCAAGCGCTAGCTGTCTCACATGATTTAGTCGCCCATCACGGGGTGTCGACTGATTGGTTGGCTGAGCGCACCAATGTTCATGGTGGCGCCATTGCCTTAGGCCATCCTATTGGGGCTTCAGGAGTCCGAGTCTTAGCGACTCTCTGCCATGAGTTAGTTCGCTCTGAGAGTCAATATGGCCTTGCTTCCCTTTGCATTGGTGGAGGTATGGGGATTGCTGCTCTTGTTAAACGATATCAAGCTTAGTTAGTTATAGAGAGGCTGGAAAGTGCTAGCCCCTAAACATGCTAAAATAAAAAAAGAGGCCCACGCGTGATTTTGTTTGCAAGTTGCCGTGGGCTTTTATATACTTAGGGAGAAGACAGAGGGAGGAATTACCTATGAAATGGAAGTTAGTAGCCGATTCAGGCGCGACTATCTCGCCGGACCTGTTTGCAGGGACGGATGTCGCTTTTGAATTAGTACCTTTAATGATTAATATTGGCACTCAGGTTTATGTGGATGATGCCAACTTAGATATGGCAGCTTTTGTTAAGGATATGCATGACAGCAAGGAAGCATCTTCGACTGCCTGCCCATCCCCCCAAGCCTATGCGAATGCCTTTGAGGGAGCAGAGAATGTTATCTGTTTTACCATCTCAAGTGGCTTATCAGGTTCTTATAATAGTGCCCAACTTGGTCGTAATATGGCTTTGGAAGAAAATCCAATGGCCAATATCTATGTCTTTGACTGCTTGTCTGCTGGGACAGAGAACGATCTCTTAATTGCTAAGGGTTTGGAGTTGGTACAAGCTGGCCTGGATTTTGACCAAGTGGTAGCTAGCCTAAAGGATTATCATCAAAAGACGGATGTCGTCTTCATCTTAGAATCAGTAGATAACTTGGTCAAAGCAGGCCGTGTCAATCGTCTAGTCGGCGGTATGATTGGTCTCTTAGGCATTCGCCTGATTGGGGTTCGTACACCTGAAGGTAAGATTGAGATTGGAACTAAGTCTAAGGGGAGCAAGCGGGCTGTGAAAGCAACCGTAGAAGAAATGCTCAAGCATGGCTACCAAGGTGGTAAGGTGGCGATTTCTCATAGCGACAATCCAGAAGTGGTTGAAGCGGTGAGTGCTTTGCTTCGTGAACACTATCCTCAGGCTCAAATTGAGGTGGTGGAATTTAATGGGCTCTGCACATTCTATGCCCATTATCACGGCTTGATTATTGGCTTCGAGAAAGCCTAATTCACTAATAAGAAAGAAGGGTATCTGTATGTTTATTGGGAAGTTGCACCGCTCCAATGTGGTGTTATTAGCAGGTTTGTTTTTTGCAGCGACAGGGATCGGGTTCGCCTTTCATCGTGAACTACAGTATGCCCTTGTTTCCTTGATTATTGCCTCCATCATCGACTTGTTCGTCGGAGGCTTCGTGAATCAATTCCAGTCTTCGGTGGCGGAGGCTGCCTTCGCCAAGGAGCTCAAGACCTTGAGTAGTTTCCTCATTTATGGCGTCCTCCCGGGCGTCTATCTGATGGCGGTAACCAATGCGGGCGCCTTTAGCCTCATTGTCTTCGCACTTTACATCTTGGCAGTCGGAATTCGCCTGGCCTACTTCAACCAAGCGGCCGAATTCCAAGATCCAGTGGACAAGCGCCACAGCGTCGGGTTGCCACTAGAACTAGGCGTCTTCGCGATTCAGGTCGTGTCCTTAGTAGGCTTCCTGCTCCCGCTGACTGTCTTCCAAATCTTCCTGATGTTGGTCTACGCGCTCCTAGCGGTAGCCTTCGTCTACAAGCTGAAGATTCCGCGCCTACCAAGCCAATGGTTATTCTACATGGTGGGCGTCCAAGTGGTCCTCTGCATCCTGTGGGTATTCCTGGGAAATTTCATTACAGGCTAAACAACGAAAGGCTAGGGCGTGCGTCCTAGCTTTTTTTGGGGCGCAGATTGTGTAATTAAGTGCAACACCGAAAAAGGAAGATCGCAAGAATAAGTGCGGCAACCCAAATCATTGCTTAAAATGACTCATGGGAGAAAGATATGAAATCAAAATGGAAGTTATTTATAATTGTATTTATAGTTACCGTTGTAGGACTTTTTGCGTGGACGAAAGTGTCAGACAACTTATCAACTTATAGCGTATACTATGCAAAACACACCGAAGGAAGATACTCGCCCTTGCAAGAAGCAATGCGAAACTTTAATCAAATCGAGCATCCTGAACTTGATAATTATAAGTACAAGAGAGATAATTTAAGCGGGGATTGGGAATTTACCACGGCGTATAATGGAGCCAAAATTCGTTATATCGTAATTGCGGACAGTAGACAACTCTATTATAATGATGAGGCTATCCACTACTCGCTAACTCCTTTGGGTCAAGTTGAGTATATACCTGTAGATACTCCCTTATTAACTAGTCTGAGACATGACATTTCAGATGAGGAGCAAATATTCGTAGATGAAGCACTTGCTACAATTTTTGAACCTATCATTCAAGCACAGCCTGCTCCAGATTGGAATCTTCAATGGCTCTATAATTTACTGAATCAGAGGAGGTGAGAATACCTTGAAGATAAAACAAGTCTTACTCCCCTTCAATGCTTTCTTTTTGGTGTTTTCAATCGGAAATTTCCTAATCTTAAGAGACGCTATCGAGGCGCTAGAAATAGCTCTGAGCATCCCGTCGCCCATTATGTTAACAAGTTTGGGTAGCCATTGGCCGCCTCGGATTTATCTTGGCAGTATGCTGATCTTGATAATCCTAGGTATTATATTATCCCTATGGACTCTTCGTGGCCAGAAGACCACACTGGAGAAATTGGTGGTGGGAGGTACCTTGTTCGGATATATTGCCCTATTAGGACTCCCTTTGTCATGGAGCTACCTTCCAATCGTTGCGATGTTAATCGTGACAGTAGTCAGCATCATGCGCAACCGTGCGATACCATGATTTTTTGGCTAAGTTGCCTGACTAGATACCCAAAAACAGCCGTCCCCACCTACGTGTGGGAACGGCTGTTTTTGCCATATATGTTAGAAGCAGAAGGCCAAGCCATATAGGAGACTAATCATTAGGTAAGTTGTGCTGAGATAGTTGAGTTTATTTTGGCTTTGGTTATGTTGTCGAGTTTGGACCAAGAGAGGGGCTAGGGTCAAGACGCTCCCGGCGATAAAGAGGAGTTGGAGCATGAAATAAGATTTGGATGGGAAACTTAAGTAGGTCCCAGCAGCCACAGCTACTAGGCTCAAGATGAGCACTAGACTTGTTTTTAAGCCGTGTGGCATGAGGGGAGGGTGTCCCGTTAGCTGACTAACTAGACTATTGCCTTCAGCTTGAAAGGCCAGTTGTAAGGCTGCCAGGGGCAGGAGGCTGATGAGGAAGCCGGTCGTGATGGTCCCTGTCTGGCTGAAGTAGGCTAGGTTGTTGACGATGAAGGCCTGGAAGAAGACATTTAGAATCAACTGGTAGAGGCTGTTGGTCAGATTATAAGGATAGTGCTGAATGTGGGTATAGGCGATATAGAGGAGGAGTAAGAGGTTAGCCCCCCAATGATGCTGCCACATAAAGCCCACGGTTGCTGCCCAGAGCAGGATTTCCATGGCGTATAGGATTACTGGCGAGCTGGCGTTGGCCGTGCGGGTATTGAAGCGAACGAAAAAATAGTGGTCAATCAACTGACTGCTGACTAAAATCAGGTAGAGATAGCCCAAGGCTAACCAGTTGATTTCGGTAGTGTGGTACATCCCTACGATTAAACCATATATCCCAAAGCCTAGTGGCGCTAGGAAGATTCGAATGAGGGGATGTCTTAGAAAGTGTGCAAAGTGTTTCATAGCTAATCCTCTTTTTTCGACATTTTTTACTATCTATATCTACTATACTAATGTATAATGGAGTCAGTTACAACAATAAATTCCCGATGGGATTCATTTTCTTAATGAAGTTGCCTTGTAACCAATCTACAAAATGGGGGAAATTACTATGGAAAGAAAGTTGTTTACATCTGAATCGGTGACGGAAGGACACCCAGATAAAGTTGCCGATCAAATTAGTGATGCCATCTTAGATGCCATCCTGACACAAGACCCACTAGCCCGGGTGGCCTGCGAGACCGCAGTCAACACCGGCTTGGTATTGGTCTTCGGGGAAGTCAGCACGACTGCCTATGTCGATATCCAACAAATTGTACGCGAAACGATTAAGGGCATTGGCTATGATTCAAGTGATTATGGCTTTGATGGCGATAATGTGGCCGTCTTGGTCGCGCTTGACGAGCAATCGCCTGATATTGCCCAAGGGGTAGATGCGGCCATTGAAACCCGGGACGAAGCAACCGATCAATTGATTGGGGCGGGTGACCAAGGGCTCATGTTCGGTTATGCCTGTGATGAGACGGAAGAATTTATGCCATTGCCAATCGCGCTTAGCCATCGCCTAGCTAAACGCCTGAGTGAGGTGCGCAAGTCTGGTCAATTGGCTTACCTGAGACCAGATGGTAAGTCCCAAGTAACCGTTGAGTACGGAGAAGACGGTCAAGCCCTACGGGTGGATACAGTCGTCATTTCGACTCAGCATGCCCCTGAAGTAACCTTAGAAACTGTGCGTCAAGACGTGATTGAACAAGTAGTCAAGCCTGTGATTCCGGCCCATTTATTAGATGACCAAACCCGTTTCTTAATCAATCCAACCGGTCGTTTTGTCATCGGTGGGCCTAAAGGAGACTCCGGTTTGACAGGCCGTAAGATTATTGTCGACACCTATGGGGGCTATGCTCGCCACGGTGGCGGTGCCTTCTCTGGTAAGGATGCGACTAAAGTGGACCGGTCAGCTAGTTACATGGCTCGCTACATTGCCAAGAATATCGTGGCAGCTGGCTTAGCTAAGCGTTGTGAAGTACAATTAGCATATGCAATTGGGGTAGCACAACCAGTATCTATTCGGATTGAAACCTTTGAAACTGGCATCGTTTCTGAGAGTCGCCTAGTTCAAGCAGTGCGTCAACTCTTTGATTTAACACCAGATGGGATTATCCGCACCTTGGCCTTGCGTCGCCCAATCTATAAGCAGACAGCAGCCTATGGTCACTTTGGTCGTCAAGACGTGGTCTTACCATGGGAGCAAGTCAATAAAGTGGATGAACTTAAAGCCGTGATTGCTGAATAAGACAAAATGAAAAGCTGAGATTTAGGTCTCAGCTTTTTTACTTACTTGATACGTTCGATGATGAGGAGTTGTGGTGGATTATTCCGTTGGTTGATGAAGCCATAGTGAAGGACTTGGAATTCTTCTTGGGGCCAGCTGGCTAAGGCTTGGAAGAGGGCATCCTTTTCCTTGGCACCTTCAGGATGACCACTGTAAATCACCAAGATAATTTGCCCACCAACCCGAAGTTTGGCTCGAACCTGGTCTAAAGAGGCCAGGGTTGAAGTCTCTTGGGTTGTAATTTGGTGGTCGCCACCTGGAAGATAACCCAGATTATAAATGGCACCACTGAATTGGGCGACCTCAGCTAAAAGTGTATGGATTTGGTCGTGAGAAGCCAGAAAAAGCTGGGCAGACTCCCGATTTGGAATATCA
This sequence comes from uncultured Abiotrophia sp., assembly GCA_965245735.1. Classification (GTDB taxonomy): domain Bacteria; phylum Bacillota; class Bacilli; order Lactobacillales; family Aerococcaceae; genus Abiotrophia. The sequence goes on from CBDFAX010000004.1 coordinate 69,501, forward strand.
GCCAGTCGTTCCTGAGTCCAAGCCAAGGCCTGATTTTGGATATCAAAGCCCATGACCTGGCCACAAAAGCCTGGTTGGCTGAGAATGAAGGCCGTGTCGTGTCCTTTGCCTAGAGTGCCATCAATATAAACACCATCTGGAAAACGTTGGATTAAGGCGGCTAAGAGGGTGTGACTGTAGTGTAGAGCGCGTTGCATAGACAAACTCCTTTGTATTACGTGAAAGTTACACAATCGTTAAAAGTAAACGAAAAGGGGGCTAGGCCCCTTTTTTTAGCGAGAGGCTTTCTATATAATGGTATTGTATCATAAAATGGCAGAATGGGGGAATATACGTGAAATTAACGCGTCAAGCGGTGATTAATCGTCGTAAACAAGCACAGCGCCACGAATCAAATAAGAAAATTGCCAAAGTGGTTAATGCAGGCTTAGTCTTATTCGCATCTGCATCTACTTTAAGCACGCTCACTGCACCAAAGGTGACCGTACAAGCTCAAACAGCTACCCAACAAAACTTCTTATCAACTATTGGAGGGTATGCACGCGATATCGCTAAGAATAATGACTTGTATGCCTCTGTAATGATTGCGCAAGCAATCTTAGAATCAGGTTGGGGCCAAAGTGGATTAGCATCAGCACCTAACTATAACTTATTCGGGATTAAGGGTGACTACAACGGTAATTCCGTTCGTATGGACACCTTAGAAGATGACGGTAGTGGTAACTACTATGCTGCTAAGGAACCTTTCCGTAAGTATAATAACTACGGTGAATCTCTGAATGACTATGCTTCGCTCTTAACTGGGGATAACAATCCTAATAGTTGGCGCTACAAATACTATTATGGGGCGCGCGTAAGTGCGACCAACTCTTATCAAGACGCAACGCAACATTTAACGGGTCGTTATGCGACAGATACGCGTTATGCGTCTAAGCTTAACCAATTAATCCAAACCTATGGTTTGACTCAATATGATGCAGGTGGTTCTAGCACAGCTAGCCCAGCGCGCCCACAAGCCCCAGCAACTGGTGGCGGTTCTTATACAGTTCAAGCAGGTGATAGCTACTGGCGCATTGCTAACAAGTACGGCATTTCGATTGAAGAATTGCAACGCTTGAATGGTACGTCTAGCTACTTCCTCTATCCAGGGCAAAGCTTGGTAGTACCAGGTTCAGCTTCAACTACAAGTGGTTCTGCCTCTTCTGCTTCAAGCTCTACTAGCTCAGCAGGCACTAGTTCAGCAGGCGGCAACTATACAGTTCAAGCAGGCGATAGCTACTGGCGTATTGCCAACAAGTATGGGATTTCGATTCAAGAACTCCAACGCTTGAACGGTACATCTGACTACACTCTCCATCCAGGCCAAAGCATTAAAGTGCCAGGTTCAGGAACCAATGCATCAGCTTCATCAAACAGCAGCTCTACTGCAACAAACACAACGACTGCAGCACCAGCAGCGGGCGGTTCATACACAGTCCAAGCAGGTGATAGCTACTGGCGCATTGCCAACAAGTACGGGATTTCGATTTCAGAACTCCAACGTTTGAACGGCACATCTGACTATAACCTCTACCCAGGTCAAAGCCTCAAGGTGCCAGGTTCAGGGTCATCTTCAAATGCCACTGCTTCATCAAACAGTTCTACTTCAACAAGTACAACGACTACAGCACCAGCAGCGGGCGGTTCATATACAGTCCAAGCAGGTGATAGCTACTGGCGTATTGCTAACAAGTACGGGATTTCAATTTCAGAACTCCAACGCTTGAACGGGACTTCAAACTACTTCTTGTACCCAGGCCAAAGCATTAAAGTGCCAGGCTCTGGTTCAGCAAATGCGACTCCTGCTCCTGCAGCAACCACTGCAAGCACAACATCAGCACCTGCTGAAACACCAGCCCCAGCGCCAAGCACAGGCGGTGGCAACTATACAGTTCAAGCCGGTGACAGCTACTGGCGCATCGCTAACAAGTATGGGATTTCAATTTCAGAACTCCAACGCTTGAATGGGACTTCAAACTACTTCTTGTACCCAGGTCAAAGTATCAAGGTACCAGGTGGTGGCGCCGCTGCTGAAACACCAGCCCCAGCACCAGTTAGCCAAACACCAGCTCCTGCAGAGAGCCCAGCGCCAGCGGCTGCTGAAACACCAGCTCCGGCTGCAAACAACGCTAGCCAAGCAAGTGGCGGTTCATATACTGTCCAAGCAGGTGACACCTTGTACTCAATCGCTCGTCGTAATGGGGTAGATGTTTACAAATTGATCGCTAACAATGGGGGCTCCCATTTCATCCAAGTAGGTCAAGTCATCTCATTGAACTAGTCGTTAGTATTTGATATACTAGACTCAATAGTAATTCAATATTGGAATTAGTAGGCGGTACAACTGCTATAGAGAGCTTATGGGTGGTGGAAATAAGCCGGGAGTGCTACTGAACTCATCCAATTGAAGCTAGTCTGAATTTTCAGTAAGACTAGACGTCCGCCGCGTTAAGGCTAGAGATAAGCTATTCTAGCTTAAATTAGGTGGTACCGCGAAAATTTCGCCCTATGTGAACTGTGTTTGACACGGTTTACGTAGGGCTTTTTTTATCAGAAATGCAAGGAGGTTATGTGATGACCTATAATCACAAGGCAATCGAAGAAAAATGGCAAGGCTATTGGCGCCAAAATCAGACTTTTAAAACTCAGGAGCGTCCTGGGCATCCTAAATTCTATGCCCTAGACATGTTCCCTTATCCATCTGGTCAGGGCTTGCACGTAGGGCACCCAGAAGGCTATACAGCAACCGATGCCGTGGCTCGTATGAAACGGGCACAAGGCTATGATGTCTTGCATCCAATGGGTTGGGATGCTTTTGGCTTGCCTGCTGAACAATACGCTTTGGATACGGGGAATGACCCAGCTGATTTTACTGCTGCCAATATCGAAACTTTCCGCCGTCAAATCAATTCACTTGGTTTCAGCTATGACTGGGAGCGGGAAGTCAATACAACCGATCCTAACTATTATAAATGGACTCAATGGATTTTCTCCAAAATGTACGAAAAAGGCTTGGCCTATGAAGCAGAAGTAGCCGTTAACTGGTGTCCCGCCTTAGGGACCGTCTTGGCTAACGAAGAAGTCATTGATGGTAAATCCGAGCGTGGGGGCCATCCTGTTTACCGTAAGCCAATGAAACAATGGATGCTCAAAATTACAGCCTATGCAGAGCGTCTACTAGAAGATTTGGATCTTCTAGACTGGCCTGAAAGCCTTAAGGAAATGCAACGCAACTGGATTGGTAAATCCGAAGGGGCCTTGATTAACTTTGATATTGTGGGTCACGCCGACCAAGTGCAAGTCTTTACTTCACGCGCGGATACTCTTTTTGGGTCTTCTTATGTGGTCTTAGCGCCTGAACATGAATTAGTAGCGAAAGTCACCAGCCCTGAACAAGAAGCCGCGGTAAAAGCCTATGTTGACGCAGTCGCAACGAAGAGCGATATGGACCGGACTTCCCTTAATAAGGATAAATCCGGGGTCTTCACCGGAGGCTATGTCAAGCATCCTGTAACGGGCGAGTCCTTACCTATTTGGATTGCGGACTATGTCTTGGCTTCTTATGGGACTGGGGCGGTCATGGGGGTACCAGCCCACGACGAACGGGACTTCGAATTTGCTAGCAAGTACGATTTACCAATTGTGTCCGTAATCGAACACAATGAACCGGGTTGCTATGAAGGTGACGGATCCCACATTAATTCTGACTTCTTGAACGGCCTTTATAATGCAGAAGCCATCACTACCATGATTGATTGGTTAGAAGCTCATGGTAAAGGCCAACGCCAGGTCAACTACCGCTTGCGTGACTGGCTCTTCTCTCGTCAACGTTATTGGGGTGAGCCAATCCCAGTGATTCATTGGGAAGATGGCAGTATGAGTCTAGTGCCTGAAGATCAATTACCACTTCGTCTGCCTGTGACCGATAAGATTCAACCAAGTGGTACGGGAGAATCACCATTGGCTGCTATTGAAGAGTGGGTCAACGTGGTGGATCCAGAAACAGGCCGTAAAGGTCGTCGTGAGACTAACACCATGCCACAATGGGCGGGTAGTTCTTGGTACTATCTCCGTTATATCGACCCACAGAATTCAGAGCGCCTAGCAGATCCAGACAAGTTAGCCAAATGGTTGCCAGTTGACCTCTATATTGGGGGGGCGGAACACGCTGTCTTGCACTTGCTTTACGCCCGTTTCTGGCATAAATTCCTCTACGACTTAGGTGTGGTACCAACTAAGGAACCATTCATGAAGCTCTTCAACCAAGGCATGATTTTGGGGACGGACGGCAACAAAATGTCCAAGTCCAAGGGCAATGTGGTCAATCCTGACCATGTGGTTGACCAATACGGGGCAGATACCCTACGTGTCTACGAAATGTTCATGGGACCATTGGATGCTTCGATTGCTTGGAGTGAGAATGGTTTGGAATCAACTCGTCGCTTCCTTGATCGAATCTGGCGTCTCTATGTGGCAGAGGACGGTAGCCTCAGTGAGCGAATCCAAGATGCTGAAAACCCTGCCCTAGAACGTGTCTACCATCAAACAGTCAAGAAGGTAACGGAAGACTATGAAATCCTCCACTTCAATACCGCAATTTCGCAAATGATGATTTTCCTCAATGCTACGAAAGACCAGGCCATCATTCCAAAAGCTTATGCTAAAGGCCTGATTCAATTGTTGGCGCCATTGGCTCCACATATTAGTGAGGAAATCTGGCAAAAGCTAGGTCACCAAGACAGCATTTCGCATGTCGCTTGGCCAAGCTATGAGGAAGCTTTGACCATTGAAGATCAGGTAGAAGTTGTAGTTCAAATTAATGGTAAGATTAAGGCTAAGGTAATGGTAGAGGCCAATATGGCCGCGGATGCTTTAGGTGATTTGGCTCTTAACTTGCCAGAGATTCAAGCACAACTTGAAGGCAAGACCCTACGCAAAGTGGTAGCAATTCCTAACCGATTAGTCAATATCGTAGCAAATTAAGGAGACGATGCAGATGACAGAAAGAGACAAGCGCGATTTAGAGCGCGGCACACCAAGCCCGGATTTACAGGCTTTGTTGGCCGAAGAACAAAACTTGCATGAGACCGTCATCTTTTCCAAAGAAGACATGAAGAAACTACGTCGGCCTAATGCGCAACCGGCAGATGGCGATTACTTTAACCTTAATCTGCCGGCAGACTTGGACCTAGAATTAGATGATGATCAATTCGATGTAGACCCCATCTTCCAAGCAGATGCCGAGCCAATTCCTAGTGAACCAGCAAAGGATAAGGCAGACTGGGTAGTCAATGACTTACCAGCCTGGGAGGAAGAGGCTGAGTCAACGGAGCCAGCTGAAGTTGAGGAAGAACAAGGCCAACTAGATGCTGATCTTCCAGAGTTAGAGCTAGAGAGAGCTGAAAGCAGCTCAGTAAGCAATCTTGATTTAGAAGGACAAGACGATCCAAACTACAATCCTTTTATCTATCGTCCAAAACATCTGAAACCTCAGCCGACAGAAGCCAAAGCATCAAAATCGCTTAAGCTACCTCGCTTAGATTTAGACGCTGTCTATGAAGCCCACTATAGCTTAGATCACTTAGACGATTTGGACGCTTATGACCAATTTGGGGCACCAGAATTGACCCCAACCAAGATTGAGCGACTGATGCAAAACTGGTGGCAAGGTATCACGCAAAGAGTCAACAGCCTCAAACCTAAGGAAGAGGCAGCTGCTCCAGAAGATAAATTAGCTCAAGCTCCTCTAGAGGCGGAAGTTAATGAAGAGCTTGCTCCAACTGAAAGTCAAGCAGAAGTAGAACTTGAGCTATCTGATGTAAACGTTGAATTAGCTGAGGCAGAAGTTGATTCTACTGAGCATGTTGAAGCAAACAAGGATAGTGTTGAGACTTTCCAAGGAACTGAAAGTTCAGCGCCAAGTCAAGAAGACAAAATAGAGCAAGTCCAAGAGGAGCTGGAAGAAGGTGCAGAGCCTGATTTGCTAGCGCCTGTTGAATTGGAAGAAGAAGCTGGGTCAGCTTTACAAGAGGACAAGAGTGACGATGACAATCAATGGACGCCAGTATCTGTCTTAGATATAGAGGAGCAAGAGGCTGAGGCAGAAGTTAACTCCGAGCCAATAGATGATGAAAACTTAGACGCAGATCAGGTGACTGAGCAAGAGCCTCAAGAAGAGGAAGCAGCTGAGCCAAAACTTAACCTTTGGCAACGTCTAGTACGTTGGATTCAAGAAGGCGAACCTAAGGAAGATGAGGAGTCAGAAGCAACTTCTCAAGAGGCTTCCCAAACAAGTCAAGCTTCTGATGAGTCAGATTCTGACCATGATGAAGATGATAGTCAAGGTGGTGCCAGCCTAACAGCTTGGGAGCAAGAAGTAGAGCCAGAGGCTGAACATGACGCCTCAGAACTTGAAACCGGCTCTGATAACTCCCCTAGTTCAGATTTTGATTTGGAACTAGATGAAGAGGCGGTGGCCGGCCACCCGGAGCCTCAAGCGGCGCGTCCGACGGAAAGACCTCAGACCGCCAGTCCTGAAAGCCCATCTCTAGGTCAACAACTAGCCTTTGACTTAACTGATACCCAGGCGATTACGCCAGAAGCCATTCAGGCCTACAGTGACCAGGTTAGCCAAGCAACTCAGGTCTTTACGGAGCCTATTCTGACGGACCAGGTCCTAGAAGAATACCTGAATGAAGATGATGTCACCATTGAGGCGGAACTTAATGAGAAGCAAACCATCGTCAAAGGGGCGACTTGGCTGACTTTCGGGAACATCTTCTCCCGGATTTTGGGTGCCATCTATGTCATTCCTTGGGCAGCTTGGTTAGGGGCAGACTATCTCAATGCTAATACCCTATATAGTGCGGGTTACCAACCTTATGCGCTCTTCCTAGCTATTGGGACGGCAGGTTTCCCAAGTGCCATTGCCAAACAGATGGCCTACTATCACTCCAAAAAACAATACCGTTTTGCAGACCAACTCTTTAAGGCAAGTATGATTGTCATGAGTTTGATGGGCTTGGTTACGGCCACAGCGCTCTTCTTCGTAGCGCCAGCCTTAGCGGCAGCTACGCCAACCATTGACCATGCGGCAGCCACTTTGGTTATTCGTTCCTTGGTGCCACCGCTAGTTATCTTGCCAGTCATGAGTCTCTTGCGGGGCTATTTCCAAGGCTACAACAACATGGTGCCAACGGCAGTCTCCCAAATTCTGGAACAAATTGCTCGCGTCTTCTATATGTTGGCAGCGACTTATGCTGTCATGAAGCTCTTCAATGGGGCAGCGACAACAGCGGTTATCCATTCGACTTTTGCAGCCTTTATCGGGGCGGCGGTGTCACTGGTCTACTTGATTTTCGTCTATCTTCGTCGTCTTCCGATGATTAAGGCTTTAATCGCAACGGATCAATCCCGTGATGAATTCGATTTAATGAAGACCCTGCGGATTATGCTTATAGACTCTGTTCCTTTCATCCTGGTAGGATCCGGTATTATTATCGCACAAAACATCGATACCTATACCTTCGGTCAGATTATGGGCTACACTTCTAGTCTCTTGCGTAGCGAAATAGCGGAACTCTATGGGGTGCTAAGTCTAGACGTCAACAAGCTGATTATGATTATCATCTCCTTGGCCATTGGGATTTCCCTGTCTTCTCTGCCGGCTATCACCAAACGTTTTGCCGAGCAGGACAAGGAAGGAACGGGTGACTTAATTCAGCACGTTATCTTGCTCTTCAGCTTTGTGATGTTGCCAGCCGCAGTTGGTATGGCAAGCATTCCTACTGAAGTTTACCAACTCTTCTATGCTAATGGGAGTCATTCAGGGCCAGGCCTCCTGGTGACGGCCTCCTACATGTCGATTATCTTGGGGCTCTACACCATTCTATCGACCATTCTCCAAGCCATGAACTTCCGCCGTCTCTCCATCTGGCATCTCTTGATTGGTTTAGTCGTCAAAGTGGTCCTGCAATTCCCGCTTGTGGCTCTTTTCCAAGCGCAAGGGACCTTCCTTTCCACAGGTCTTGCCTTCTTGGTGTCTTCCTTGCTCATGTGGCGGACCATTCACAAGTCGGTACCTTTACGCTATAGCGAGATGACACCAAAACTTGTTAAGATGCTAGTCGGGACAGCGCTGATGGGCGTTAGCACCAGCATCTGGGCCCAAGTCTTGAACGGCCTCATGGGGCCAGTTGGACGAGGCATGACTTTCATCAAGGTAATCTTGGTTGTCTTGGTAGGTGTCTTCGTCTACATGACAGTGATGGCCTTATTTGGTCTCTTACCAATCCTCTTCGGTTCGCGTAAGAAAGACCTGCAAGATAAGATGAGGTTCTTCTCATGAGAATTGAGAAATATTTGGCGGATACGGGCTGGGGCAGTCGGAAAGACATTAAGCAACTGCTAGCCCAAAAAATCGTCACCATAAATGATCTGGTTTGCAGCAAGGGTGGCACGCAAGTGACGCCCGGCAGCGACCGCGTTGCTGTAGGGGGCCAAGTGGTCCCCTATCAGCGATATCACTATTATTTACTTAACAAACCGGCGGGTATTTTGTCTGCCACAGAAGATGCGCGCCATCAGACCGTGATTGACTGGCTAGGGGAGGGCTACCAACATTTGGACCTCTTCCCTGTGGGACGTTTGGATATTGATACAACGGGGCTTTTGCTGCTTACCAATAATGGACAGCTAGCCCACCAACTCTTATCGCCTAAGAAGAAAGTTAATAAAACTTACACCGCCACCATCCGAGGTTTGGTGGACGAGACGGACATTGCGGCCTTTGCAGAGGGCTTGGACTTGGGCGATTTTATCAGCTTGCCTGCAGACTTGACGGTTTTAAGTCAAGATGTGGATCAAGGCACCAGCCAAATTCAGATCATTATTCAGGAAGGTAAATTCCATCAAGTGAAGCGCATGTTCCAAGCCGTCGGCAAGGAGGTTCTGAGCCTCCATCGCTTGGCCATGGGGCCCCTGCGTTTAGAGTCAGATTTAGCCCATGGCCAGTGGCGCTCCTTGACTGAGCAAGAGGCGCAAGCTCTCGAGCCGTATGGTTATGTGGCAGAATAAGTATTTAGGAGGTAGACTATGACAAAGATTAATTGGTTACAAGAAGTCGAAGCGCGTAAAGAGGCGCTCTTCGCAGATTTATTCCGTTTATTGAAGGTGCCATCTGTTCGTGAAGACGATAAGGCAACGCCAGAGGCGCCAGTAGGTCCTGGACCTAAGGCGGCCTTGGAAGAATTTCTCAACATGGCACAAGAAGATGGCTTTGAAACTAAGCAGTTTGGCCCTTGGGCTGGACGTGTAGAAGTCGGATCTGGTGATCAACTGGTTGGTATTCTGGGCCACGTGGATGTGGTGCCAGTAGGAACTGGCTGGGATACCGATCCTTTTGAACCAGTAGTAAAAGATGGCCGTATCTATGCCCGTGGCTCTAGCGATGACAAGGGGCCAACAGTGGCAGCTTACTTCGCGCTCAAACTCTTACGTGAATTAGGGTTAGAACTTAAGCAACGTCTCCACTTAATTGTCGGGACCGACGAAGAGAGTGGCTGGCAATGTATGGATTATTACTTCAAGCATGCTGAAATGCCAGACTATGGCTTCTCACCAGATGCCATTTTCCCAATCATTAACGGGGAGAAAGGCAACGTGTCAGCGACTTTTAATTTCCAAGCAGGGGCTAAGGCGGCTGGAGCTAACCACTTAGTTAGTTTTGAAGCAGGCTTACGTGAAAACATGGTGCCTCAAGATGCGACGGCTGTTGTTGAAAGTGCTAATTTAGCAGAGCTAGTGGTGGACTTTGAGTCCTTCCTTTTAGAACATCAATTAGGTGGCCAAGTGCAACTGCAAGGCAACCAAGCGACCTTCTCCTTGATTGGGAAGGCAGCCCACGGTTCGACGCCAAGCAAAGGGGTCAATGCGGCAACCTTCTTAGCTAAGTACCTACACCGTTTTGGATTTGATCGAGCAGGTGCAGAGAGCTTCCTTCATCTGTTAGCGGACCATCTGCACCAAGACTTTGAAGGGGTAAACTTAGGCGTGGCTCACCGTGATCCCGTCATGCAAGAATTGACCATGAACGTGGGCTTGGTTAACTACCAAGATGACAAAGGTGGTAGCATTGTAGCCAACTTCCGTTATCCAAAAGGCACTGATCCAGAAAAAATGGCTGCTCAAACTGCTCAACGTTTGGCTGGCCATGATTTAAGTATCGAGTGGGGTGAGTTCAAGGAGCCACACTATGTGTCAGTTGATGACCCAATGGTTAAGGAATTGTTAGCAGTCTATGAGGAGCAAACTGGCCTTGAAGGGCATGAAATGACCATCGGTGGCGGCACCTATGGCCGCCTGATGCCACGTGGGGTAGCCTACGGTGCTTTGTTCCCAGATTCGATTGACACAATGCACCAAGCCAACGAATTTATCGCGATTGATGACTTACTTAAGGCAACAGCTATTTATGCTGAAGCTATCTACCGTATTACACGCTAGGTCTTGCCATGGAAGTTATTCAGTCCAAGCAAAATCCTAAGATTAAGGCCTGGAAGAAACTAGCCACCTCCAAAGGGCGCCAGAAGGCGGGGCAGTACCTGATTGAGGGGACTCATCTGGTAGAAGAGGCCCTTAAGTCAGGTCAAAATGTCCGTCATTTGGTGGCTACACCGGATTATGATTTAAGTCAGTTGCCAAATCAGGCCCTTAGTTTACCACTTCTTCTGGTTAGTCCTGAGCTCTTGAAGGACCTGAGCGAGACGCCTACCCCCCAAGGGGTTCTGGCGGTTTTAGAATTGCCGTCGCTACCTCGCGATTGGCAGCCTTCTGGCCAACGTTACCTGATTTTGGATGCGGTGCAAGACCCAGGTAACCTGGGAACCCTTATTCGCACAGCAGATGCAGCAGCTTATGATGGGGTCATTCTAGGTAAAGGCACGGTGGACGTCTACAATGACAAAGTCCTTAGAGCGAGCCAAGGTTCACTTTGGCACCTGGAGGTCGTCAGTTTAGATATCTTACAGGAGGCCCGTCCAGCCTTTGAAGCCGCTGGTATTCCTTGGTTTGTGACGGCCCTTCACCAAGAGGCGAAAGCCTATACAGATGTGCCAACTGATCAGGCACTAGCCTTAGTGCTGGGCAACGAAGGACAAGGAGTCTCTGAAGCAGTTATTCAAGTAGCTGACCAGACAATCTACATTCCTATGCCAGGTCAGGCTGAGTCACTCAATGTGGCAGTTGCTGGTGGCATTCTAATGTTTTATTTTCAAGCGTAAAAGCAGGCCTAGGCCTGCTTTTTTTGAGTAAAAACTAGGGTAAAACTTATCTGTTTTGTTGTTTTTAATGATGCCTATTGCAGATAAAGTGGAGAGTGTTAGAATAATGTTTGTGGATGATTATACTATTTAATAGTAGAAATTATTCTGTGTTGCGTGAAAAAAAAGAGGGAAGTGTGTGCAATGAAAAAGTCAGTCTATATTAGCGCATCGTTTCTATTGTTATGCGCCGGTAGCACTCTAAGTGCAGATATATCCGCTAAGGTTAGTCAAGATAGTTTGGGCTATAAAGTTTTGGCTCAGCAAACGGGAGACAGAAAAGTCACCAAAGTAAAGTCTATTGAGGCCTTAGAAGGTGACTTAATCAAGGTAACTCTACCAGATGATTCAAGCTATGAAGCACATTTAGCTATGGTCAATGCGCCCGAAATGAAAGGCAATAAACCTTTCGCCAAAGAAGCAAAAGAACGCCTAAACAGTTTGCTTGAGGAGGCTGACACACTCAATGTAGAAGAGTCGGGAGGAGCAGAACAAAAAATTGACGGTAAAGCCACACTCTTTCTATGGGCGGATGATGTTTTGCTTCAGGAAGCTCTAGTTACGGAAGGATTAGCGCGAGTGGACTATATTCAGTCAGCGGATGAACCTTACCTTAAAGTCATGCGGGAATCTGAAGACTATGCCAAGCAATCCAGTAGCAAAATCTGGTCTCAGAGCGGGGTGTTTTCCGATGATCCAGTTCGCAAGGACTTGAGTGCTAGTCAGGCTCAAGCGCCGGCTTCTGCTCCTACTCAGCCTTCAGTTTTCTATAAGAACTGTAAGGAAGTCAAGGCTGCTGGTGCTGCACCTATCCGGCCAGGTGATCCAGGATGGGATCCGAAGTTTGATCGTGATGGAGACGGTATCGGTTGTGAACGATGAGACGGGCACTGTTTATACTTCTATTAGCATTAGTGACTATCTGTTTAGGTGGCCGACCAGTAGGAATGATAGCTCAAGCTGCACCTAACCTACAGGCTAAGCCAATAAATCCCAAATTACTTGAAGCAGTAAATGCATACCAGGTAGTCGACGGAGATACTGCCTATTTTGACCTAGGCTCCGGTAAGTCGATTAAAGCGCGCTTGTTACTGATAGATACTCCCGAGCTACATCATCCTCGATTGGGGCAACAGCCATATGGACTTGAGGCCAAACAGAGATTTCAGCACTTGCTTCAACAGGCTCACAAAATTGAAGTTGAATATGATATTGGAATGCACAAAGATAAGTATCAACGTGATTTAATTTATGTTTGGATTGATGGGCAACTTGTCCAAGAAATCTTAGTGAGTGAGGGTCTAGCTCAAGTTGCTTATGTTTACCCACCTAATACGCGTTATTTGAATTATTTAGAGGCATCGCAAAAAGAAGCCAAAGAAGCTAAAGTTGGTCTATGGTCATTGTATGGGTCTGAAAGGTGATGGGCGTAGTGCGTGTGAGTTTAAGTTAAAAACTAATTGGTAATTAATTTATAGGAAAAGACTGGAGCTTGTTTCCAGTCTTTTCGTCTTGCATAGGAATTTGGGCAAGTTAACGAAAATTCAAAGACAAATTGAATGATACTTGAAAACGCTACATTTCATGGTAAGATTAAGAAGTAAGAGGTGATACTATGAAAGATGCTAATCAATTCTCAGCCAAAGCGACCATGAAAGATGTGGCGGAGCGGGCTGGCGTTGGTCTAGGGACGGTTTCTCGTGTGGTCAATGGCTTTCGAGTTAAGGATTCAACCTATGAGAAGGTCCAGACGGCAATACGCGAATTAAACTATCAGCCCGATGAATATGCCCGTGGGCTCAAAACCAATCGCAGCAATATTGTGGCACTGATTGTGCCAACCATTTGGCATCCATTTTTCTCGCAGTTCGCCTATCATGTAGAGAAGGAGTTGCAGCAGCATCACTATAAGCTCCTGATTTGTAATGCAGATGGTGATGCGAGTAATGAGATCGAGTACATTGAAATGCTAAAGAAGAACAAGGTGGATGGCATTATTGGCATTACTTACTCTGATATCGATAAGTATATTTTGTCTTCTCTTCCTTTTGTTAGCATCGACCGGCACTTCTCCGAGAATGTCTATTATGTCACCGCAGAAAACTATGAGGGTGGGCAACTGGCGGCCAAGGAGCTTCTAGAACGAGGCGCTAAGCAGCTTGCTTATATTGGCGGTACCAATATCCATGAGAATGAGACAGTATTGCGCAAGGCGGGTTTCTATGATTACGCTGCTAAGCAAGGTTACTGCGTTGCTAAGCTAGATATGCCAGAACCTATTGAAGATGTGGAAAGACTTATCCGGGCTTTTGTCGAAGAAAATACCGAATTAGATGGTTTCTTTACCGTTAATGATTTTATGGCCCTTCATGTGATGAAGGTCATGCAGGCATTTGGTAAGTCTTGTCCAGAGGATTATCAGCTGATTGGTTTTGATGGACTGAAGACGGCAGAAGGTCAAGACTATCTCCTCTCAACCATTGCCCAGCCTATTGATCAGATGGCCATTGCTGCGGTGGAACTCTTGATGACCCTTATTAAAGGTCAAGTTCAACCTAGTAGTCATCGAGTTATCTTGCCAGTACATTTTCGTGAAGGAGGCACCACGCGAAAAAAATTGGATTGAATTTCTAAAAATCTCTTGACAAGCCGTGAAAGCGGTATTATTATTAAGGTATAAATTGAAACGTTTCAAATCCCGAGCCCCAGCTAGACCCATTATCCTACCGTGGGCTTGACTTTTAAAAAAAGAATTGAAACGTTTCAAAAAGGAGGAAACAACATGAAAAAAGGATTCATCTTATCGGCTCTGACCACTTTATCGATGAGCTTCTTAGCAGGAGCAATGGCGCCAACCCCCGTAGCCCATGCTGCCGGCCAAGACATCAAGGTTTGGGTACAATTTTCAGATGAGACCGCAGAAGGGAAGGCTTGGGCAAAAGTCGTAGAAAACTTCAACAAGAAGTACGATGGAAAGTACCAAGTAACAACAGAATACATTCCACGTAGTGGTTCTGGTGGTGGTTATGAAGACAAGGTCAACGCGGGTATTACCACCAACACCTTGCCAGATGTCATTACTTTAGACGGACCAAACACAGCAGCCTATGCTAAAGCTAAGGTAATTGCGCCATTGGATGACTATCTAGCTGACGCTAATATGGATGATGTACTTGATTCCATCAAGCAACAAGGGACCTATGATGGCAAATTCTATGCCTTTGGCTTCTCTGAATCCAACGTTGGGATTTATTACAACAAGAAAATGTTCAAGGAAGCAGGCATTGAAGATTCAGAACTTCCAACCCTTCAAAAACCTTGGACCTGGGACGAATTTAAGGCGATTAGCAAGAAGTTGACAGACCACTTCAAACAACCAGCAATTGACTTCCGCCTCAATTCTATGGACGAAATGCTGCCATATGCATATATGCCATTACTCTGGTCAAATGGTGGGACTGTTGTGAATGAAGACGGGACTAAGGCACAAGGTTACTTCAACAGTAAGGAAAGTGTTGAGGCCGTTCAATTCATTCAAGATTTAGTCAAAGAAGGTTACACCACGATTAGCCCAGTTGAAAAAGGCTTTGAAACAGGCGTTTACCCAATGGTCTTAAGCGGATCTTGGACCATTAATGACTTAAATGAAAACTATAAAGACATTGAATATGGTATCTTGCCTTACCCAGTATCTAATACGACTAAGAAATTAGTTTCCCCATCTGGTAGCTGGCAATTAGCTGTGACGGAAAAGTCAGAACAAAAAGAAGGGGCAGCTGAATTCATTAAGTTTGCAACCAACACCGAGTCTAGTGAAATCATTAGCCTAGGCAACAGCGTTCTACCAATCCGTAAGACCACCATTGCGAATATCAAAGACAAGGTATCTGAGCCAATGCGCTTCTTGATGGAACAAAATGCTGCGACCGCCCACGCTCGTCCAGTAGTGGTCGCTTACCCACAAGTATCTCGTGCTTTCCAACAAGCTATGCAAGATATTAGTTACTATGAAGAAAATCCGGACGTGCAACAAGTCTTGGATCAACGTGCAGAAGAAATGCAAATTGCGATTGACGAAGCGCTCAATCAATAAGACCTTGGGCAGGTAGTTCCGCTAGGGGCTATCTGCCTTCTTTGAAGAAAGAGGAGTCTGACATGAACAAGAAAAAGAAATTCAAAGAAAACCTTCTAGGCTACGGGTTTCTGTCACCGGCCTTAATACTGCTATTTATCTTTCTAATTATCCCAGTGGGAATGGTGATATATTACGCTTTTACGGATTACTATATGTTAGCACCGGATGAACGTAAATTTATTGGGCTAGATAATTTCTTCCGTTTGGCTAAGGATAAAACCTTTATCAAGAGTTTCTGGAATACAGTGCAATTCGTAGTCTGGATTATTCCAGTTCAATTAGGTGCAGCGTTAGGAATGGCCCTCATTGTAAATAAGAAACGCAAGGGGAATATGTTCTTTAAGGTTGCCTTCTTCGCGCCAGTGGTCATGTCACTTGTAGTTATTTCCATCTTATGGCTCTACCTCCTGAATCCCAACAATGGTCTTTTGAATGCTATCTTGGAAAAAGTAGGGATTGCCAAGCAACCTTTCCTTACTAGCCCAAAACAGGCCATGCTAGCTATTGTCTTTGTCTCCGCTTGGCAAGGAGCAGGCTACCAAATGCTCCTATTCTTGGGAGGGTTACAAAATATTCCACAAGATGTCTATGAAGCAGCTGATATCGATGGCATTAGCAAATGGAATCAATTCCGTTACATTACCTTGCCACTTCTCAAGCCTACAGCCTTGTTCGTGCTCTTGACGACCTTAATTTCTGCATTTAAGTTACTCGTTCAACCAATGGTTATGACTCAAGGTGGGCCAGCCAACTCAACGATTACTATGGTTTATTATATTTACCGTAAGGGTTTCACCGATCGTTTGGTAGGCTATTCTAGCTCTATTGCCCTCGTCTTTACAACCTTAATTGGGGTTATTTCTCTGGTGCAACGCCGGGTCTTGAAGGAGGATGAATAGGATGAAACGCTTGAAACCAAGTAGCTTGTTAGAGTATATTCTACTGATTTTGTTGGCCTGTCTTTTCCTCTTCCCGATGATTTGGATGGTCGTGTCTTCGATGAAGCCAGAGGCCGATGTCTACAAGAATCTGAGAGGGTGGGAAGCCTTTTTACCAAGTCTTAATCCAGCCAACTGGTTTAAGACTTATGAAGAAGTTCTGCAACGCTTCAGTATTGTCACTTATATGGCTAACAGTGTTTTCTATGCTGTGACCTTTGCGGCTGGCTCTATCTTAATCAATTCCTTGGCT
This sequence comes from uncultured Abiotrophia sp., assembly GCA_965245735.1. GTDB lineage: Bacteria > Bacillota > Bacilli > Lactobacillales > Aerococcaceae > Abiotrophia. Next base: position 86,184 of record CBDFAX010000004.1, read on the forward strand.
GGCTTTGCCTTTGCCCGTATTAATTTCACAGGTAAGAAGTGGCTTTTCGGATTTCTTCTGGCCTTACTCATTATTCCTGGCGAAATGATGTTGATTCCGCAGTTCACCATTATTAATGCCCTAGGACTCGTGAATAGCCGTTTGGCGGTCATCATTCCAGGTCTAGCGAGCGTCTTCAATATCTATCTCTTCCGCAACTTTTTCATCGCCATTCCGGAGGAAATTATTGAGTCTGCGCGGATAGACGGGGCAGGGATTGTTCGGATTTTCTTCCGCATCATGTTGCCAATGTCTAAGCCAGCGATCGCAACAGTCGGCGTGCTGTCCTTTATCTCTAGCTGGAACGACTATATCTGGCCTCTGATGGTCTTAACAGATTCTTCCAAGTTTTCAATGCAGGTGGCGATTACGACCATTAATACCACGCAACCTGTTTATATTAACCAAGTGATGGCCGTACTGACCATCTCAACGATTCCTCTGATTCTCGTCTATATTGTAGCTCAAAAATATATTCTTCAAGGCCTGGGTGGTTCCGGGACTGGGATTAAATAGTAAGTAGGTGACCACATGCAAGAACAAATCTCACGGGCAAATTCCTACATTGCCCAGCAAGCACCCCAGGTAAATCCGCGCTTTCGTCACGGCTATCATCTTATGCCTCCTGTAGGCTGGATGAATGACCCCAATGGTTTTATCTATTACGAAGGTTACTATCATCTCTTCTATCAGTTTTATCCCTATGATAGTGTCTGGGGACCTATGCATTGGGGGCACGCACGCAGTAAAGATTTGATTCATTGGGAAGAGCTGCCCGTTGCCTTGGCACCGAGTGAGCCATATGATCAATCAGGATGTTTCTCTGGCAGTGCCTTAGTTATTGAGGATCAGCTAGTCTTAATGTATACCGGCCATGTCGATATAGCTGGCCAGGTGACTCAAACTCAGTGCTTGGCGGTGTCGAATGATGGGATTACTTTCCGCAAATACGAGGCTAATCCAGTCATTGCTCATGCCCATATTAAAGGGATTGCGGATATTGCAGATTGCCGGGACCCTAAAATCTTAAAGCACGATGGCCGATATTATTCAGTCGTCGCTTCGAAGACGGTGGATAATCGTGGCCAGATCCTACTCTTCCAATCTGCAAATGGATTTGATTGGGACTTTAAGTCTGTTTTACTTGAAGGGCAGGCCGGACATGGCGTCATGTGGGAATGTCCAGATCTTTTCCCGCTAGACGGAAAATGGGTACTCATTATGTCACCTATTGAGCGCGAGCGAGAAGGCAATGCCTATTGGAATCTGAATTCCACTGTGGCCTATATCGGTCAAATGGACTGGAATACTGGCCGCTTCCAGGTAGAAAATCAGCATGAAATCGATGGCGGCTTAGACTTCTATGCACCTCAAACTTGTCTGAACTCAGAAAATGAGCGCATCATGGTAGCGTGGATGCAGATGTGGCAACGCAATATTCCTTCTCATGAACTTGGTGATGGTTGGGCTGGAGCGATGAGCTTGCCAAGACAGGTGCGAGTTATGGATAATCGATTGTGTCAGTCAATTCCAAGCTCTGTACTAGCGCAATTTAGCGAGGATAAGACCTGGCAAGGACAATTAGAGCCTGGCCAAGAGTTCTACCTATCCGATTGGGTTAAGTCCCAACAAGTCTTAAAATTGAATTTAGAAGCCGTTCCTGGTGCCGTCTTCCAACTGCATTATGGTGGTAAACCCGATCATCCGGAAGGCCTCAGCTTAACTTGGCAAGCAGATCAAGCTCTCTTGACTGTCAAACGAGATGGGGTAGGCCATCAAATTATCGGTAAAGAAGAGCCTTATCCAGATAGTCGTCTGCTTGATATTTGGAGCGATACCCCTTATCGCCTGGAACTGGAAATTGTTCGCGACACTTCGTCCATTGAGGTTTTTGTTAACAAAAAACAAGTGATGTCTTTCACTTTTTATGCTGAGGGGCTTGGAACAGGCATAGGCTTAGTGTCAAGTCAGCTAGTAAAAGTTGAGAATTTGACCAACTATAGTCTCATATAAAACTATAAGAAAAGGCTGGAAATGTGTAAGTTCCAGCCTTTTGCATGTCTTGAGGGAAGGCCCCCAAAAAAATAGGGAAATCTTCATAGGTAGAGTGAATCAAATTCCGTCTGTTTTTTACGACGCTAGCAGGCAATTTAGGCCCCCCTTATTCTTGTAATCAAAATGTAACCAGACCTAAGAGCAGGTGTGATATAATAATTCCATAGCAAAATTATAGGGGGTTATTTTATGTCATTAAATGCATTAAAAGTCTTAAAAGGCATTTCTAAAGTACCGAGTGTTTTTCTAAGTGGCGTCGCTTTTGGGACGCTTGGACTCAAATTGTTGACAAGCAAAGAAGCTAAAAAAGGTTATGCGACTGTCTTAGCCAAAACCTACAAGGCTAAAGACGGTATCGACAACATGGTTTCTGCCGTCAAGCAACATGCGGACGACATAGTAGCTGACGCTAAGGATCTCTATCAAGCAGAGAAAACAGCAGATCAACTCGCATCATTAGAGGGTGAATAACGTGCAATTTCAAGTGTTGCATCAGTCAAGTGGCCGGGTTCGACTTCGCGCCACTTTTCCTTTTACTGAAGATGTAAAATACTATCTTGAGGGGTTAACTTCGGACTTCCCCGACATTCTAAGATTGGACTTTTATGAAGATCCTTATGTGGTAGCTATCCATGTGATGCCTGGTCGTCAGGCCGTTGTAGCTCAATTATGGAACTTAATTCAGAAGGATAAATTAGAAGAACTTTATCGTCATCCCCAGCATCACGCAGCTTCAAGCCCTTATGCCTTAGTATCCTCAGCTGTGGGGCGTCACTACCTCTTCAAGTGGTTCATGCCGGTGCCTGTACGTTTGGCTAGAACCCTGTGGAAAGCTCTAGGCTACTTCCGTGATGCTTGGCGTGTTCTGCGACAGGGTAAGTTAACCATGGAAATTTTGGACTGTTCAGCTATTCTAGTTTCGCTCGCGATGAAACAGACCGATACGGCTAGCGCCATCATGTTTATCCTAGAATTAGGGGAGACACTCAACTATTGGACCCAAAAACGTTCCTTAGAAGATCTTGAAGCCAGCATCGCTGGCCAAGGCCGCCAAGTATGGTTACTCAAGGGAGACCACTTGCTACAAATCGATAGCCAAGAAGTCCAAGTAGGTGATGTGCTTGTCTTCTATGAAGGCAGTGAGCTGCTCTTTGATGGGATTGTCTTGAATGGTCGAGCTAGTGTCAATGAGAGCTCCTTGACTGGTGAATCCTTCCCAGTAATCAAGGCTGTGGGGGATGAAGTCTACTCTAACACGGTCTTAACCAGTGGAGAACTACACGTTCGTGTAGAAAATCCAACCGCTAACTACCGTATACAAGAGCTAGTTAAGCTCATGCAAGAAGCGGCACAGCAGGAAGGAACTTACCAGTATAAGTACACCTCCATTGCTGATCGCATCGTCAAGTATAATTTCTTGGGAGCAGTGTTGACCTATATCCTAACAGGATCCTTTACCAAGGCGATTTCCTTCCTGTTGGTCGATTACTCCTGTGCCCTTAAATTATCGACTCCTATGGTGTACCTCTCTGCCATCAAGCAATTGATGCATCAGCAAGTTGTTGTGAAGAATTCGACAGTTCTGGACCAATTTGATGAAGTTGATACCTTAGTCTTTGATAAGACGGGGACCATTACCACTTCTCGTCCAGTTATTGAAGAAGTCATTCCTTTTCATGGCTATAGTGCAGAAGATGTCATAATGATTGGCGCCTGTTTAGAAGAGCATATTTACCATCCAATCGCTCATGCCTTGGTGGATAAGGCGGCTCGAGAAGGCATCATTCATGAAGAAATGCATACCGAGCTCAACCACATAGCTTCCAAGGGCATTCGTTCTGAAATCGATGGTAATGTCGTAGTGATTGGGAGCTTAGGTTTAATGGAAGAATCAGGGATTGAGATTGAAGCCGATCAGAGTCACTTGATTCGTCAGAAAGAAACACACTATAATTTACTCTACCTAGGTTATCGCCAGAAACTGATTGCCATGTTCTGCGTGGCGATTCCAGTTCGCCATGAGACGCAAAGTGTTCTACACGCTCTAAAAGGCTTGGGCAAGCATTTAGTTCTCTTAACAGGCGATACAGCGGCCAGAACCAATCGCTTAGTAGCAGACTTGCCTTTTGATGAAGTTCATACCAGTATGACGCCAGTGACTAAATTTGATTATGTCCAAAGGATGCAAGCGCAAGGCCACCGCGTCCTGATGATAGGGGATGGTCTCAATGATTCGGCTGCCCTATCTGCCAGTGATGTGGGCGTGGTGATGGGCGAAGGGGCGGAGGTTTCTAAGCAGATTAGTGACATTATGCTGCCATCCAATAATTTAGCCTCGCTCTTAACCTTGCATCAAGTCTCTGTCAATCTCAAGCAAGAAATTCAGGGAAATGTGCGGGATACTATTGCCATTAATTCAGGCCTTATCGGCTTGGGGGTACTGAATTGGCTTAAACCAAGTAGTTTGGCAATCTTGCATAACATGACGACCTTTGGGATTCTTTGCCGTAGCTATCTGAAGGGCAATGTAAGGCTAGAGAGTGCGGCAGAGGAGAAGTAATGACTTTGTTTAAAATACTTATCGAATGTGGAGGCATACGGTGGAAACGGCCACGATCAACATAGTAAAAGCAAAAGGCCCCCATGACTTAGAATGTTAAGTCGTGGGGGTCTCTTCTACATTTTCTAAGGGGTGTGGAAGCTAATTCGGATTGGAGCCATCTATTTTTGTTTGGGACAGCGCAATTAGCCCTAGTAAGGTGAAGAGTATGGAGAGGACCTGAGAGCTAACACTTGATAGATCACCAGTCTCAGGGAGTTTAGCTGAAATCTGCTTACTTCCTTCTGCTCCACCAATTAGCTGTTGGTTTTCAGAGGAGCTAAACAATTCGTTCGAGCTGGTCTCTGCTGCCAAAGTGCTGGGTTCATTCTGGCTTGTTTCTAGTTCTGGACGGTTAAATTGTTGATTTTCCGCCATCAAATCGCCTAATTGGAGCAGGTAACGGTCATTTCCTATGGCAGCATTAAACTGAATGCCTAAAGGAAGGCCAGATTTGGTGACTAAAGTAGGGAGACTTAGGGCAGGCTCACCTGTCAAATTGGCGAATTGTGTGTAAGGCGTAAGGGCCAGAGATGGGAGCCAGTGATCATAAATCAGTTGCATCTTGGCCTCATGGCTCAAATTTTCCGAATTCTTAATCAGTTCCAGGTCTTGGTCAGACACTAGAGCTTGATTAATGCGCGGAGCGGTGTAGGCCGTTGTAGGTGTTAAGAAAAGAGGATAGCGTTGGTGGAAATCAGCCATGGTTTGACGGACTTGCTGGATGCGAGCCCAGGCCTGATTTACTTCTTCCTTGGTCATGGTCTTGCTTGCCTGGTAGAGTAGCCAGCTAGTAGGGTCTACATCATCATAGCGTAGCTCTCGTTTGAGCTTGGTCTTGGCTAGATAACCTACTACACCCATTTGGCTAGCATTGATTGTATAGTAATCCTTCATTAATTGGACACCATCAAAGGGCCAATTTACTTCTTCCAAACGGAAACCTTTGCCTCGCAAAAAGGCTACGGTTTGCTCAACTGCCAGTTTAGCTTCGGGGCTGACTTGAGTTCCAACGGGAGACAAGCTGGTATAGCCAATCGCTAGTCGTTTTAACTCTGCTTCGGTCAAGGCTTGAGCCAAGGAAGCATCCGGTTTCTTCATCGCTTTAAACAAGCTCTTGGTATCTTCCATGGTTTTGGTCATCATAAAATGGGCCACTGTATTTTTGTCGATGGAGGCATTGCCCACTATGACGCCACGACTGGGCTTAAGGCCAATAAGGCCATTCCAGGAAGCCGGAATACGTATGGAGCCACCCGCATCACTACCGGTTGCAGTTGGGGTCATGCCAGCTGCTGTAGCTGCACCAGAGCCACCGCTGGAACCGCCTGCCTGATAGTCAGGGTTCCAGGGGCTGCCAGTAGGACCATAGAGCTTAGAGTCTGTAATGTTCTTTAGTCCCATTTCAGGATAATTGGTCTGGCCAATGAGGATAAAGCCTAAGTCTTGCAAGGACTTAACAAAGGGACTTGTAGAGCCAGCTTTTTGGTTGGCTAAGAAGGTCAGGCCATTGGAGTTGGGCATGCCCTTAATGGTGTGACCTAATCCTTTTACCAATAATGG
>CBDFAX010000005.1:0-90372 GCA_965245735.1 uncultured Abiotrophia sp.
AGTATTTTGGCTTCCTTCCGCGCTTCATTGTCCGGTTTGGGCTATGCCTTAGCCAATGAGCGTAACCTTAAGGTTCACGCGGGGGTAACTGTCTTGGTGTTAATCATAGTAGGCTTGCTTGGAGTCAATGCTATTGAGGCTTGTCTCTTGTTGCTTGTAACAGGCTTAGTCTGGTGTATGGAATTGGTCAATAGCGCCGTAGAGGCCACCGTTGACTTGGTAGTTGGAGAACAATTGCATCCCTTGGCCAAGGTTGCCAAGGATGTAGCAGCAGCTGCAGTTGTTGTGGCGGCTTTGGTGGCAGTAGGAGTGGGTTTCCTAATTCTAGGCCCTAAAGTCTGGCATCTGCTAGCCATTCTGTTAGGTCTTGCTTAAGCCTTAGAGAAAGAGAGCGTGAAACGTGAGTAATCAAGCATTTAAATCTGGTTTCGTTGCCATTATAGGACGCCCTAATGTTGGTAAATCAACCTTGCTTAATCGCTTTGTAGGGCAGAAGATTGCCATTATGTCGGATAAGGCACAGACTACTCGAAATCGAATTCAAGGGGTCTTAACCAATGACAAGGCCCAAATTGTTTTCATTGATACACCAGGTATTCATAAGCCTAAACATGCCTTAGGTGACTTTATGGTCAATACGGCTTATAGCGCCCTCAAAGGGGTAGATGCCGTCTTATTTGTAGTTAATGCTGCAGAAAAGATGGGGCCCGGCGATCGATTGATTATGGAACGTATCCAGAATGTTAAGGTTCCTGTCTTTTTAGTCATTAATAAGATTGACTTAGTTAAACCTGATGATCTTTTGCCTATTATTGAAGGCTACCAAGAAGTCAGAAGCTTTGACCAAGTCTTTCCAATTTCGGCTACGCAAGGCAACAATGTGCCGGAATTGGTGGCTAAGTTGCAAGAAGCCCTACCGGAAGGACCTAAGTACTATCCAGATAGTCAAATTATGGACCATCCCGAATATTTTGTAGTGGCCGAATTTATTCGTGAAAAAATCTTACTCCTGACTCAGGAAGAGATTCCCCATTCCGTTGCAGTTCAAGTGCAAAGTATGCAACGCAATGAGAATGGCAAGATTGAAGTTCAAGCTTCCATTATTGTGGAACGCAAGAGCCAGAAGGGGATTATCATTGGAGCCGGAGGCCAAATGATTAAGAAAATCGGCCAATTGGCTCGGCGAGATATTGAACAATTATTGGATGACAAAGTTTATTTAGATTTGTGGGTCAAGGTTCAGAAGAATTGGCGCGATCGTCAAACTAATCTGAGTGATTTTGGCTATCGTCCAGATAACTACTAAGAGATGGTGACAGAAGGGAGAAGGGGGCATGAATGAACGGTTTGAGGGCATTGTCCTCTTCAAGCGTCCTCACCGCGAACATGATGGCTTGGTCAAGATTTTTACCCAAGAATTTGGGACTAAGATGTTCTTTGTGCGCGGTCTTTATCGAGGCCATCATCGGCTGACAAGCGCCTGCCTACCTATGACCCATCATTCCTATATTGGTGATATTCAAGACGACGGCCTCTCTTTTCTAAAGGAAAGCCAGTCAATCCAACTTTTCCAAAGATTGCAAGCTGATATCCTGCTTCAGGCCTATGGCATCTATGTCTTACAACTCCTAGATGCTGCTCTAGAGGACAATCAAGCCAATCCTAAGCTCTATCAGCTTCTATTACAGGTCCTTGAGGCCTTAAATCAAGGCTTAGCTCCTCAAGTCATTGTGGCTTATCTAGAAATTCATCTCTTGCCAGTCTTTGGCATTCATATTCAATGGGCTTCTTGTGCAGCTTGCCAGGTCAGTGATCGCCCCTTAAGATTTAGTCTCAAGCGCCAAGCCGTCTTGTGTGACCGTCATGCCTCTTTGGATATTCATTGCTTACCAGTTTCTAGTCGAGCAGTGCACCTAGCCCGACGTCTGTCTCAAGTGGATTTGAAACAAATCCAGAACATTAATTTAAGTGATCAGACACTTAAGGACCTGCGAATACTCATGGATGCTATCTATCAAGAATATGTTGGTATTCGTCTCAAGAGTAAGTCCTACTTGGATCAGATTACGCAATTAGACTGGCCAAGTACTTAGTTTAAGCTTTTTTGTCGCTTAATTGGTGATGAATAGCTAACAAATTACTGAGATTCTAGGCTGTCGGCTAATCCCTAAAAGATTAAGAATTTGGAAATCAGGTGAATAATTCGTCTTTTCGTGGTAGAATAAGTGGAGACAAATTTCAATTAGCAAAATAGCTACGGGAGGTTCCATGAAAAACATCAAAACCAATGCCCTCGCGAATTTCTTAGTGCGATTTGCAAACGTGGTGGTGCCTGTCCTCACAGGAACCTATATTAACCGGGTCTTTCAAAACTCGGTAGAATATAACTACTTTAATGCTGGCGACACGCTGATGAACATTTTCTTACCTTTTGCCTCATTAGGGGTTTATTATTTTGGTGTCCGGCAAATTAGCAAGGTTAAGCATGACCGAGATCAGGTCAATTACTTCTTCTCGAGCCTGTTCTACATAACGGTTATTTCATCCATTCTAACGACCCTATTCTATGTGGGCTATGTCTATGCGACCGTTCACCAGAAGAGTCAGTTGGCAATTTACTTAGTTTTGGGAAGTCAGATTCTATCCAGCTTCCTCTATATTGAGTGGATGGTGGAGGCCTTCGAGAATTATCGCTTTATCTTAATCAAGACCATCATCTTGCGAATTATTATGATTGTGGCGCTCTTTGGCTTTGTTAAAACGGCCGAGGATATTATCATTTATGCAATGGTCATGTCTGGCGCTCAAATTCTCAACTATCTCTTCGGTTTTGTCTGGATTAAGCGCCAAGTCAAGCTAGTTAAGGTCAAGGTTAAAGACATGTTGTCCATGATTCTGCCTTTGATTAGTTTGCTACTTATGTCTAGTGCAGTGACCCTTTATACGGCTTTAGACAAGCTCTTCCTATCCTATACTGATTCAGAGGATGCCGTCAGCCTTTATAGCCAAGGCCAAAAAATTTCAACTATGATTGCGACTCTGATTAGTAGTCCAATCTCAGTAAGTATTCCGCGTTTGGGCTACTATCTAGGCCAGAATAATCGTGAAGCCTATGACAACCTAGTCTACAAAGGGGCACGTCTCTTTGCCTTCTTGATTGCGCCAATTAGTTTAGGGCTCTTCATAACAGGCAATTATGCTGTCTTGCTTTATGGTGGGGGCGCCTACATGGGAGCCGCGACTGTAACAGCTATCTTCGGGATTCGGAGTATTACTTGGTCTATTGAGACCCTTTTCGCTAATCAGATTATCTTCATTCATGGCTATGAACGGAGTTTGACCCTTTATTATTTCGCCTGTGGCTTACTCAACCTAGCCTTCAAGTTCCTACTCCTTAATATGCATTTCTCATCTCCAGAAATCTATATCCTAACCACTTGGTTGTCAGAAGGGGTCCTAATTGCCCTGGAAATCTACTTTATCAAACGCCATGGCTTGATTAAGTTAAAACCCGTGATTGGTAGTTTCTTACGCTATGGGCTGATTGCAGCAGGGTTTATCCCAATCAGCATAGTGGTTAACGCACTATCTCCAGTGCAAATGACGCATTTAAACTTAGCTGTCTTAGTAAATCTTGCCATTTTAATGACCCTATGTGGTATCTACTACCTTGCGGCCCTCTGGTTACTTAAAGATCCAGTACTGACCGGTATGGTAGAAGCAGTTGGTAATAAATTAAGAAGAAGGGGATAGACCATGTCAGACTTAATTACAGTTGTAGTTCCTGTCTACAATGTGGAATCATATCTGGAGCGATGCGTGACCAGTATTCGCAAGCAAAGTCATACTAACCTAGAAATCTTGTTAGTCAATGATGGCTCTACTGATAAGAGTTTAGAAATCTGTCAGCGTTTAGAGCAAGAAGATCAGCGCATCCGCCTCATCTCGCAGGCCAATGGTGGTCTATCTGCGGCGCGTAATACGGGCATTGCTCAAGCAAAAGGGCAGTATATTGCCTTTATTGATAGTGATGATGTGATCTCATTAGATATGATGAAGACTCTTTATCAAGAGATGGTCTCTGCCCAAGCAGACTTGGCCATGTGCTCACACTATGATATCTATGATGACCAGATTCCGAGTGGACCAGAAGTAGAAGTACAGACTTGGGTCTTTACAGCCAAAGAGGCCATCGGTCATGTGATGGCGGCTAAAGGCTTTACGGTCATGGCACCAACTAAACTCTATAAACGCTCACTCTTCGATGACTTGAAATTTGAGATAGGAAAAATTGCTGAAGATGCCTTCATCATGATTCGCTTGCTAGCCAAGTGTCAGCGAGTGGTGGCGACGGATGCCAAACTCTATTACTATATGCACCGTCCAAATAGCATTACCACCCAGAAATTTTCACTCAAGTACCTCAATGTAATTGAGGCTTATCAACAAAACTATGAAATTATCAAACGGGACTACCCAGATTTGTTGCCAGTAGCTATGACACGGCTCTATTGGGCGCATTTCTATGTCTATGATCGTTTGTTGCTAGATTCAGACTATCAAGATGTCAGTCTTAAAAAACGCCTACGGTCCTATCTAAGAGACCACTTTTGGCAGATTATGCGTGATCCGCTTTTCACCAAGGGGCGTAAACTTAGTATGCTTGCTTTACAGATTAGTCCTGCTCTCTATAAGCAAATCATTAGTAAGAAATACAAAAAGGAGTTGCATGGATAAATGATACGATTAGATTGGATTGAGAAACATTACTACCAAATCAATACTTGCTTTCTTTTAGCTTTGATTATGTATTGTATGGCAGGGTTGATTGTTCCCTTACAATTTCTCAGTGCCCATCCTTTAGTATATGGTACCATCACCTTAATGGGGTGCTTATTAGGGCTCTATAACTTATTATCCAAGAAAGTTCATCTCAAACTCAGTTTACTACCTTGGCTAGTTGCTTTCTTCCTCTTGAATATTGTAACAAGTCTCTTGGTGGTTAACTTTGGTTATATGGCAAACTTCAAGAATATGGTCATATTCTTCCTTTATTTCTTTGCCATTTACCCAATCTTTATTAATTTGGGTCAAGGACAAGCTAAGCGTTTGCTGAGTAACATGTTCTGGTTAGTTGTCATCGTCAATACGATCGGTGATTTAATTTCCATTGGCCAATTCGTTGCCTTAATTGGCTATCACGTCAGCGACTATAAAGGTTTAATTATTCGCCAAGGCTTTATTGAGTCGCGTTTATTTGGGATTTTGGCTAGTCCTAACTATTTGGCTATCATCTCGCTCCTAGTAATTCTCTTCCTCTTAAGCCAATGGCGTAAGAATCAAGTGACTTGGATGAAAGTGGCAATCATCTCGTCTATTGTTATTAACTTCGTTTACATTGTCTTATCTGGTTCTAGAACAGCCTTATTATGCTTGCTTGCTGCTACCCTAATCTACAGCATGGTCAACATTTCTGGCTGGCAGTTAAAGAAGCGTTTCTTAACTATCTGTGTGGTCTTTGCAGCTATTGGGGTCGGGGTCTACAGTGTTGACACAGTAGGGGAGTTTTACCTAAAACAATCAGGTGGTATCCACATCCTCAACGATGAAGCCAGCGTGACAGGTAATCAAAAGGTTACCACTGGTGAAGGGACTTTGAAACGGTCAGATACTGAGGAAACCAATATCTCTAACAACCGTTTCGATATTTGGAAGTCAACCTTGGCTTTAGTTCCTTACCGTCCAATCTTAGGTTTTTCTTCAGGTAACTGGCACAGTGTAGCCAAGTCATATGATGCCAATAGTTATGTGGTTAAGCAACACTATCTCACTCATAACGGTTATATTGAAGTCCTATTCTACAATGGTATCTTAGGCTTTATCACCTTAGGCTTCTTTATCTTGGCATCTACCAAGCGTCTTTTAGCCAAATGGTGGGCCCTCAACAAGAAAGGCGTTAGCCGCCAGGATTTAGATATGATTCTAGCTATGATGGCAGTTATCTTTACTTCCAACTTGTTCTTGAGTTCGACCTTATACGGGATTTCCTTCTTAGGGGTCATTTTATTCGCTATCTTGGGCTATTACGAAGCAGTTATAGCTAAGGATTATGCCGGTTATCGTCAGTTGAATGATCAAGAAGTTCGCCAAGTTGAACTTGAAATCATGGACTATATCCATGCCATTTGTCAACGTGAGCAAATCCAATATAGTTTGGCTTACGGTACTTTACTTGGTGCAGTTCGCCATCAAGGCTTCATTCCTTGGGATGATGATATGGATATTGCCTTAGTTCGTTCAGAGTATGAGCGTCTATATCAAGCCATCAAGGCAGACCGTCATCAAGTTTACCGGGTGACGGATTTTCAAGATGCTTGGCATTATCCTTTCCCATTTTATCGGGTGGTTGATAAACGTACTTTCTACGAAAATAATACTTTGGCATGGCCAAGTAAATTAGGTATCTGCGTAGATGTCTTTCCCTTTGACCATGCTAAGGGAGATCAAGCAAAAATGGACCGCCTAGATCAGTTGCGGCAACTTTCGGCCTATTCTTGGAATGGCATTCGTAATGAGGAAGGCGGCTTAGGTAACCTTATTCGCTATGCCGTGAATTTCTTCTTCCGTCTCTTGCCACCTCGTATTTGGAACCAAAAAATGGACCATTTAGCACAGAAGGGGAGCGACTCCAATCGCCTTGATTACTTGATGGAGAAGAAGCGTCGCGATACAAGTTTTGTTAAGACGGCACATGAACAGGTTCAAGAGGCTGTATTTGAAGATCGTCGCTATCAAATTCTGTCAGATTACGATCAAGTTCTGACGGCTATCTATGGAGCAGATTATATGCAATTGCCTGCAGAAGAAGACCGTGTTCAACACGCGCCATTTACTGCTTACAGGGAGGAAGCCTAAATGTCACTTATGCAATGGGCTAAACGGAGTTTGGCCAGCCTTTTAGGTAAACACAAGGATAGCATTAAAAAATTGCCGATTATTAAGCAGTTAAATCAGAAGGCTAATAAAGAGTTAGATGAAGGGCGACAAGCGCTATTAAGGGCCAATTTCGACCGAATTTTAGAGATTGTCTATGATCAAACTCATTTAAATTTTGACTTATGGCTAGATTTCGGTAGTCTGCTAGGTTACTACCGTGAAGGTGGACGCATTGAGCATGATATTGATATGGACTTTGCTCTCAAAGTCAGTGACTTAGAGGCCTTTGATGTCTATGAAGGTCATCTCTTAGCTAATGGATTCCGCAAACGCAAGGACTTTACCTATGAGGGGAAAGTCGTAGAACGGGCTTATGATTTCAATGGGCTAAACATTGACTTTATCTTCTATGAGGCCACTGAGAGCCATTTTACAAGTGTCACCATTGACTTCAAGATTAATGCCATCGGCCAGCCAACTCGCTTGATGTCTTATCGTTATCAATTACCACTAATGGAGATTGTTTGGGCCAAGATTGAAGATCATAAAGTAATGGTACCGCAAGATTGCCATCGCTATCTGTCCATACTCTATGGCGCAGATTTCATGGAGCCTAACACTCACTATCATTGGCAAGCTAACCCGATTTATCAGCAAGTATCGTCTGAACCAGCTCAAGTTAAGCTCTTACCTTAAGCAAGAATATAAATAGAATCCCCGTCACTGCATGAATCAGTGACGGGGATTTTTTGCTATCTAGTGATTGCCATTATTTTGATTCTGTTGTGTATTCTGCATCTGCTGGTTAGAACCTTGATTGGTGGTTGGGTTATTGGTGTTGTTACCACTGACATCAATGCCTTCAGAATAATCACCATTAGCATTCCATAGTAAGAACTCGTGAATATGATGTTTAGCTAGCGCATTGATCTGTGCCTGAACCTGTAAGGTGCCGTATTCTTGATAGGTACCTACTGGTTTGCTTGAGTCGGTAAAGTCTTGAATCCATGGGCGACTAATCACCTTATTTTGGACGTTCTTAAGTACCTGTTCCTCTGAGAACATATATTCATCGACTAACTCATAAGGGTGTAAGTCAGGTAGCTCAATTCCGAAGAAGGCTGTACCCCAGTGAGAAGGGTAGATCATACTTGAGATAACGTCCAATTGTTCAGCCATCTTAGCAAAGTCCTGACCAATCCCGGTTGTTTCGGTTTGACCACTGGTAACGGCTGTAATACCGAAGACATCGGCGCCAACCTTGACACCGTAAGGGGCAAGTTGTTCCTTGGCGAGTTTCAAGAAGTCGGTAATAGCCGCAACCCGGTCTTCACCTTCAATCTTATTTCCACTGGCAGAAACATAATTGCTGTAGTTGCCTTTGTCAAAACGCAAATCTTCAGCAAAGGTCTCAAATCCTTCTGGGAAGCGGACATAGTCAAACTGAATTTCCTTGAAGCCCATCTTAGCGGCAGCAATGGAAACGTCGATATTGTATTTCCAGACTTCTTCTAGGTAGGGGTTAATAAACTGAGAGCCATTGCCATCCGACCAGATACCTCCTGTCTCACGTGAGTGGAAGGAGAGTTCTGGGTGTTTTTCCGCCATCATGTTATCTTTGAAGGTAACAATACGGGCAATTGGATAAATCTGGTTAGCTTCTAAGGTCTTGAGCGCGGCTTTTAAATCGGCCACTTGGACTATATTTTCTTTGACCATGGCATTATCAGTGTCGATTTGGGTGACAATTTGGCCATAGTCATCTTTGAAGTCAATGACGGCTGTGTTAAGGCCGTTGCGTTTCATCATAGCGATGACTTTCTGGAATTTGGCTTCGTTGGCAATAATCTCTGGTGAGAGATAGATACCTTTGACGCCATTTTGCGGGTAGGCGATATTAATCCCGCTATCGTAGAAGAGGGCTTTTGGTAGATTGGTTGGCGTATCTAGGATACGTCCTTCTTCTATCTTAATCCCTTCATAACGGTTAGTTTTGCCTTGGTTACGGCGATTGTTGAAGTCTGCAATCTCATCAGTAGAGTATTTAGACTGAACTTGGGGAAGCGACTGATAAGTCGTTTGGTTGGCTTCTTGCTTTTGACAAGCGGTCAAAAAGAGCATCAAGAGCAGCAAGAGAGCGCCGGATTTGACATATTTCATGCGTTACCTCCTGAGGCTATTTTTTCTGTTCTTTCAGCTTCACTAGGTCAACCTTAAGATTGACTAAGTTGGCATTGAGTTTCTCAAAATGGGGGAGGACCTTATCTAGATTCATCAGATTAGTCGTAGAGAGTGTGTTAACATTCTTTAAGACATCGAAGAATGATTGGTAGTTAGATTCAGGGTTGGCAATGGATTTAAAGGACTGAGATTCCAAGGCTAAGTTGGCGCTATAGTCGTTAACGTAGGTAGCTAAGTCCTGATCTAATTGGTTGATGGCACTATTAATGTCTTGGAATTTGTCAGTAGGGAGATTTTTATTATCGGTTCCTTGAGTTAATTCCTTGAGCATCTCTTGGAGATGGGTCCGTTTCTTATTAATGCTTTCAAGACGTGATTTACGTTCCTGAATGTTTTTTTCAACTTGGCTATCATTAGAATTGAAAAGTGCCAAATTGTTTTGGCTTAAGTCTGTTTCAAAAGCTGCTTGCAAATTCTTTTCTTGCGTTTGAATTTCGGTTAAATCATTGATGATGCCCGTAGTATCTTCTTGAATCAAGCCAACTGCTCGATCGACGCGGGCCAAGGCATTATCACAGGCCGCGAGGAAAAGACAGCTACAGATCAAAATCAAAAGATATTTGATTCGCTTCATAAAGACTCCTTTGCTTTTAGTTTTTTTGGTTGTCACCTAGGTGTTTTCTTCACCATTTTGAGGTATAATAGTACTTATACTTCTTTATTATACCAAAAAGAAAACGCATTTAACAAGGAGAACGCTATGTTAGTCGCATTTGCTACCGTACTAGGCATTCTGATAGTGGACCAGGGACTTAAATTTTGGGTGTTAACTCATTTGGCCTTAGGTCAACAGATGGAATTAGTGCCGGGCTTTTTAAGTTTAACTCATATACAGAATAGAGGCGCATCTTGGGGCATATTGCCGGGAGCTCAAGGCTTGTTTATCGGCATTAGCTTATTAGCAGTGGCTTTCTTTAGCTATAAAATCTACCGTCGACAAGCTAGTTCTACTTGGGTCAATCTAGCTTATGCCTGCTTAGTGGGAGGAGCTGTGGGGAATCTCCTTGATCGCTTGCTAAACGGCTATGTGGTCGATATGCTACAATTAGACTTTGTATCTTTCCCAATATTTAACCTAGCGGACACGGCTTTAACAGTGGGTGTCTTGATACTCTTATTGATGGCCAAGGACCATGATTTAAGTTTATACTAAAAGAAAGTCTAAAGGAGATCGTATGACAAAGGAAAAATTTCAATTAGAAGGGCAGGCGGGGCGCTTGGACAAGGTCTTAACTGACTTGTTACCAGGTGAAAGCCGCTCAACTATTCAAAAAATTATTAAAGACGGCCTGGTAAGTGTCAATGGTCAAGAGCAAAAAGCCAACTTCAAACTAAAGGGGAATGAGACCCTCTTAGTAGAGCGCCGCAGCTTAGTAGTAGAAGAAGACTCAATGCCAGAGCCTGAGGCAATGGATTTGGACATTATTTATGAAGATGAAGATATCCTAGTCATTAACAAGCCGGCTGCGCTGGTGGTACATCCCTCTAAGGGGCATCTCAAGGGAACCCTTGTTAATGGCTTGCTCCATTATCTGAATGGCAATCTATCCACTGGTTCGGATTTTTATCGTCCAGGTATTGTTCACCGAATTGATAAGGATACTTCAGGCCTTTTAGTTGTAGCCAAACATAATGCTGCTCACCAAGCCCTGGCAGAGCAGTTACTCAATCATGATATGCGCCGTTCTTATATGGCATTGGTACATGGCCAGGTCAAGGCTCCCCAGGGGACCATTGAAGCGCCATTGCAACGCGATCCTGCTAATCGCCTACGTTGGACAGTGGCCAAAGAGGGCAAGTATGCCTTAACTCGTTTCCAAGTCATGGAAAACTTCGAGAATGCGACCTTACTAGATCTTGAACTTGAAACAGGGCGGACCCATCAGATTCGTGTTCACCTAGAGTTTATTGGACATCCACTAGTTGGAGATCCTGTTTACCGCAAAGGATTAGACCATATCAAGGGCTCCTTAGTCCATGATATGTCTGGCCAACTGCTGCATGCCTATGCCTTAAAGTTACAACACCCTAGAAGTGGCGAATGGCATGAGTTTAAGGCGCCACTTCCAAAACGATTTGAAGAGGCATTAGACCAGTTAAGATAAAATCCAATGATTCTAAGACAGAAAGGAAGGGATGTCATGAATCCAAATGATAAGATTCTGGATAAAATCCGCAATCTGCTTGAACTAGCAGAAGATGGTAACCAGGATGAGGAGAGTCAGACAGCCCTCCTGATGGCACAGAAACTCATGCTTAAGCATAAAATTTCGCAACAAGAGTTAGATGCTGCGACTAGTCTGGATGCGATTGTGACGCGGTCCTTATCTGTATACAAAACCCTCTTCTGGTGGGAAAAAATTCTAGCGCGTACCATTGCAGATAACTTTCGCATCTTGCTCTATGTTCAGAGTACTCGATTGCCACACCAGTCAAAAACACAACGTAAAATTGTTTATATGGGCTATCAGTCTGACGTGGACTTGGCCTATCATGTCTTTCAACTAGCAGCTAATGCTATGAAGTTCCATGCCGGACAACACCTAAAATTAGACCATGACGGCTTGACTAGTTCGCAAAAGCAGAATCAGCGTCGGGCCTATTACCAAGGCTTTATGGATGGTTTAGCGGCTAAATATGAGCAGCAGCGCCAAAGTATGGTGGCAGAAGAGGCCGGCTATGCCCTTGTCATTCAAGTACCTGAAGCGGTTAAGGAAGCCTTTCGTGCTCAGGTTCAAGGACAGATTGTTTTTAAGCAGCCTGTTGTTAATGAACAGACCTTAGCCTATGAAAGAGGCTACCACCAAGCTAAATCCATGTCCTTAGATGCTAAGCAACTGGACAGTGGCTTAAAATGAGAATTCTAGGTGAATAGCTTTTTCAGCTTTAGTAGTTAAACGGATGGTTTAGCTACTTTTTTTATGCCATAAATTGCATCTTGATCAAGCTAATGTTCATATTAAGCAGGGAAATATATATGAAATCACAATGACATTTACAGGCAAACACCTCTATATAGATGTTTAGTCTATCAAAAATGTCTGAACAATTATATATGGAATAGACACCTGTCCAAATATCTAGACAAGTTGCGTACGATATTTTGGAGTAATTAGCATAAAGTTCGTGTTTTCTTGCGTGTAATGTAACAGCATTACTACAGCTATGAAACAAGAGAGTCAAAACCCCTATATATAGAGGGTAACAGCTATATATGGGGCGGATTCCGAATGATGATAACAAGATATAGTGATAATTAACGTATTTTTCATTTACACAGCGTAACCTTTTTGTTATAATATCTGTGACTAGTTATATATGCAATAGTTTTCTACAGTAATTGTCATGAGACTGTCTTGAAGTCCTGAGATGTCTACCATGTTCGTTCGATGTTAATATCTAACTAAGAAAGATAATGGCCATTGTTGCATTTAGGGAGGACCTTTAAATAGTCTTATGGGAGTTGAAACTGTATAAGATGGGTCGGCACTCTTTGCAGGAGAACGATATATAACGAATAGGTATTTAGGTTAACCTAGTGAATTCAGGCAACCTGAATGTAACTAGTCAACGAATAGCGATTAAGAACTTGGCTACTCATTCTGATAGAAACAGGGCTTTGCCCCACAAGGGCCTTCGTCAAAGAGTGTTCTGTTGCCATAAGAATGTCTTAATCAAAAGGAGGAGAATAAATGAAGCAAAATGTTAAATGGACAAAGCTGTTTGCTATTTTAATGCTTGTTTTTAGTGTTTTAACAGGTCCGTTAGAGGCATTTGCCCAGGATGTCAGTAGCGCATCCGACGTCGAGGAGTTGGTCTCTTCGTCTGTAAGTTCGGCATCAACTAATGATGCTACCGAAAACTCTTCATCAGAAACTGAAGAAGAAGCAGCCTTACCTCAGGCTCAAGCTGTTAATGTTAATGGGACTCCTAAGGTTTTACACAATGCGGTTAAAAGTGCCATAGTATGGGACTACAACAATGCACGTGAAGCGACCAAAGACGAGGATGGTAACTATGTCTTAAGAGAAGGTTCTCTCTTTGGTTTCGAAATGGAGTTTGACTTAGCAGATTATGACTATAACTTGAACAACGGAGACTACTTTGAGTATGAAATTCCAGCACCCCTCACTGTTCAAGAAGGTCGTTTTGCCTTAATCGACCGCCCAACGGGCATCTCTGTTGGTGTTGCTGAAGTAACATCTAATGGTAACGGCCAAGGTGGTTCCGTTCATATTAGTATGCAAAACTTAGAAAAATACCTTGAAGCCAAGAAAGCAGACGCTGCCTACGGTGTAAAAGGGAGTTTCTTTGTGCAGTTCAGATCTGATACCATTAAAACCCCTATTACTGTGCGCCTTAAAGAAAAAGGTGTGGCGGCTAGTGTTGACATCGCCTTAAAGGTAGATCCTCGTGGTCCAGCTGCGGACAATGGTCCATACTTACAAGGTGAGAACTTTAACAAATACTGGGGTGTCATGATTGAAGACCCTTGGGAATCTGCTGCCTTAGGGACTACTGGTACCTATTCCCACCCATGGCGTGTGCGTCTGAATGCAAGTAAAGCTAATTACAACAAATATGTAGTTAATGATGAAATTTCAGCTGATAGCGCCGGCATGCAATTCATTCCTGAAACTTTCCGTCTCTTGTCTGGTAGCAAGATTAACCAGAACTGGGGCTTAGATGGTGAATACATGTTACGTGAAGGTATTGACTATTCTATTCGTTTCAGCGATAACTACACTAAGTTTTCTATGACCATCTTTGATCCATCTGGCAAGCCATTTATTCTTGATTATAAGACTACGGCGCCAGGTGACGGTACTAATGTAGGGAATGTGATTTCTGTTCAAGGTGATGACCAACCTATTGTGAACAACGTTTATAATAATAGTACCAGAGAAGAAGTGCGTCGTCGCAGTCGTATGACTGAAGGTGGGGCTATTCAATTGAATGTTGCCTACCGTATTGTGATTAATAAGGTAGATGCTGAAACTAAGAAACCTTTAGCAGGTGCTGTCTTTAAAGTAACAGATCCAGATGGTAATGAGTTCCGTTTAGCGCCTACTGGTGCGGATGGTTCTACTATTTCTGATGAAATTAAAGATACTTTAGCTGCCAAAGGTACCTTTAAGATTCAAGAAGAAACTGCCCCAGAAGGTTATGAGTTATCTACTGACGTGACAGAAGTAACCGTAACTGAATCAGGTGTCATTCGTACAATTGAGAACAAGAAACGTTCAACCGAATTCAAGGCCACCAAAGTATGGGCAGGCGACCAAGACGCAAGTAAACGTCCTGACGCTAAGTTCCAACTCAAACGTGATGGCGCTAACTATGGTGATGCCAAAGACGTACCTCAAGCAGGCGGGGAAGTAAGCTGGACTAACTTACCATACTACCAAGATGGCAAGAATGAGCCTTCTGTCTATACAGTTGAAGAAACTGGCGTAGAAGGGACTGGCTATGAAGTAGCTTATAGCGATCAAACCGCAACCAGTGCCACTGTTACTAACACCTACCGTAATACTGAATTTAAAGCGACCAAAGTTTGGGCAGGCGACCAAGATGCAACTAAGCGTCCAGCTGTTAAGTTCCAACTCAAACGTGATGGTGCTAACTATGGCGATGCCAAAGACGTGCCACAAGCAGGTGGGGAAGTAAGCTGGTCTAACTTGCCTTACTACCAAGATGGTAAGACAGACCCATCTGTCTACACTGTTGAAGAAACAGGAGTAGAAGGTACTGGCTATGAAGTAGCTTACAGCGATCAAACCGCAACAAGTACTACTGTAACCAACACCTACCGCAGCACTGAATTTAAAGCAACTAAAGTATGGGCTGGCGACCAAGATGCAACTAAGCGTCCGGCTGTTAAGTTCCAACTCAAACGCGATGGTGCTAACTATGGTGATGCCAAAGACGTACCTCAAGCAGGCGGGGAAGTAAGCTGGTCTAACTTGCCATACTACCAAGATGGTAAGACTGACCCATCTGTCTACACTGTTGAAGAAACAGGTGTAGAAGGTACTGGCTATGAAGTAGCTTATAGCGATCAAACCGCAACCAGTGCAACTGTAACCAACACCTACCGCAGCACTGAATTTAAAGCAACCAAAGTATGGGCTGGCGACCAAGATGCAACTAAGCGTCCGTCTGTCAAATTCCAACTCAAACGTGATGGTGCTAACTATGGTGATGCCAAAGACGTACCTCAAGCAGGCGGGGAAGTAAGCTGGTCTAACTTGCCATACTACCAAGATGGTAAGACTGACCCATCTGTCTACACTGTTGAAGAAACAGGCGTAGAAGGTACTGGCTATGATGTTGCCTATAGCAACCAAACCGCTACAAGAGCGACTGTAACCAATACTTACCGTACTACTGAGTTCAAAGTAACCAAGGTATGGGCGGGTGACCAAGATGCAACTAAGCGTCCGTCTGTCAAGTTCCAATTAAAACGTGACGGTGCCAACTATGGTGAAGCTAAGGATGTACCAAAAGAAGGCGGTTTAGTCACTTGGACTAACTTACCATACTACCAAGATGGCAAGAGCGAGCCTTCTGTCTACACTGTCGAAGAATTAACTGAAACACCAAATGGCTATGAAGTTACCTACACTTCTGATGCCAATGGAAGTGTGACCGTCACAAACACCTTCAAGACAACCGGTTTTGTTGCAAGCAAAGTTTGGAAAGGTGATAAGGACCAAACTATTCGCCCTCAAGCTCAATTCCAACTCTACCGTGATGGGGTAGCTTATGGCCAACCGCAAGCTGTTCCAACAGTTGATGGTCAAGTTGCTTGGACTAACTTGCCTTACTACCAAGAAGGTAAGAATGAAGCAAGTGTCTACACTGTTCAAGAAGTACAAGCAGTGGATTCACCATATGCAGCGACCTATGCTGATCAAACAGCAAGCACTGTGACTGTAACTAACACACTTCAAAACAAAACAACTAACTTCACAGTTAATAAGCAATGGCGTGGTTTTGAAGCTGACATGAAACGTCCAAATGCTAAATTCCAATTAAAACGTGATGGCCAAGCTTATGGCGAACTTCGTGATGTGCCAAAAGAAGACGGTCAAGTTGTTTGGACTGATTTACCACTCTATCAAGATGGGACTACTACGCCAAGTGTCTACACTGTTGATGAGTTAGATCCAACTAATCAAGGTGGCTATGAATGGAAGGTTGAGAACTTAACCGCTTCTTCAGCAACGGTTATTAACTCACGTAAGCCAGTCGATCAACCACCAACCCCACCAACTCCTTCTGGTAAGCGTGAATTACCTAAGACTGGTGAACATGATACATTCTTAACTGGTTTGGCAGGCTTAAGCTTCTTATTAGCAGCAGCTTATGTCATTTCTCCAGTACGTCGTCGTAACTAAGCTATGTCGACCAATAGACGCAAACCCTAAATGCGTAAAAACTCAGAGCTCTAGCTCTGAGTTTTTTGTGCTTAGGGCCTAAAAAAACTCCCCTTCGTATAGGGGAGGGATTTGCTTATAGTTTAAAGAATTCAACCAAGTAACGAGCTAAGCCGTCTTGATCATTTGAGTAAGGTGTTATATCGTTAGCAATTGCTTTAAGTGGTTCAATGGCATTTGCCATGGCTACACCACGACCAGCATAAGCTATCATCGATAGGTCATTGTGTTGGTCACCAAAAGCCATGATATGAGAATTGGGAATATGGTAGAACTGGGCTAAGCGATCAATCCCATAGGCCTTATTGACGCCTTTCTGAACCACTTCCAAAAAGGGAAGGCTGCCGCCCCAAGTATCAATATCTACCTGTTGTCCATATTCTTTTAAGAGTAATTTCTTAATTGGCTCTTGAGTCTCAGCGGTTGAAAAGACGCTAAGTGATGTCGGGCCAAAGGTCAAACTTTCTGGAGTCATCAAGGTAAGATCATTTGGATCAACTTGGAAGAAGGGACTATCCGGAATATCATAACTAGAAACAAAGACGTAACCGGGACCCTCAGCGCAGACCAGGGAAACACCTAGGTCTCGACTTTGATCCATAATTTTGAGAGCTAATTCCCGTGGGACTTCTGCTTCATAGCGTGCTTGCCAGTTGGGACGACCAGGATAGTGGCCATAAGCTCCATTTAGGTTAAGAATGGGAGCCTGAGGGTCAAGTGCCTTGTAAAATTGTTGGCTGTTGCGGTAAGGTCGCCCAGTAGCGATGACAACGAGATGTCCCATATCCCGTACTTGTTGCAGTACTTGAATGGTGTAGGGACTTAATTGTGATTGGTTATTTAAGGTTGTGCCATCTAAATCAATGGCGATGAGATAGGCTTGCATGGAAATCCTCCTTATCATCTTAGTATAGCCATTTCTGCCTTGGCTTTCAACTCTTAATGACAAGCAAGATGCTTGATTTTTCTATTAAATAGCTTAAAATGAAGGAGTAATTGCCAAGGAAAGGGGCTTGTGACCATGAGTCAAGAACTAACAGAAAAACTACAGACCCAGATTCAAACCGCTTTGGAAGAAGTGATTGACCCAGAACTGGGAATTGATATCGTCAATCTTGGCTTGGTTTATGAAGTCGATTTAAGCGAAGAAGGGGTCTGTGAAGTTCAGATGACCTTGACCACAATTGGTTGTCCTTTAGCAGACGTTATCATCAATGATGTCAAACAGGCTTTGCTTAAGATTGACCAAATTAAAGAAGTTAAGATTGAGTTGGTTTGGTATCCAGCATGGGACCCAAGTCGCATGAGTCGCTATGCCCGTATCGCCTTAGGCGTTAAATTATAGGAGGGATATTATGCGTGAGTTAGCAGATTTACAAGCCGTTGAGGATTTCAAAGCACAAAATCCGGAAGGACTAGTCATTGATGTCCGGTCTCAAGCGGATTATGAAGAAGGTCATATGGAGGGAGCACTTCATCATCCTGAGGAAACTATCTTGACGGATTTAGCTGATAGAGATAAGACTTTGCCAATTGCGGTTTACTGTAACCGAGGTGTTAAGTCACGCCGTGTGGCACAAAGTCTCGAAGCAGCTGGCTTCAGCAACATTTATAACTATACACCTGGTTTAAAAGGTTAAGAAAAGTTTAAAGTCAAAAAAGGTCAGATAAAACTCTTGACCTTTTTTGACTTTTGGTCTATACTAAAAATGTGCCCAAGATTGGGCTATTATTAAACACTAAAAACACTGACTATTTTTGACCAAATAACGATAAAGGAAGGTGCTAAGATGATTGAAAAAATGACAACAACCATGCAAGAAGCTTTGGGTCAAGCGCAACAGATTGCCATAACCCGGCAACATCAGGAAATTGATATTCCTCATCTCTGGCATGTTCTGATTCAACCTAATGAATTTGCGGCACGTCTCTATGAAGAAATTGGCGTTCCTATGGAAGAATTTCGCCAACTAGTCAACAAGGAGATTGACGCAATCAGTGTCGTATCAGGAAGCAATGTCCAGTATGGCCAAGCCATTAGTCAACGACTTAACCAGCTTTTTGCAGCAGCAAATCAGATTGCTAAGGACAATCAGGATGAATATTTATCTACTGAAGTTGTTCTATTAGCGCTTTACAAACAAAAGGGCAATCCCTTGACTCAATTCTTGAATCAACATGATATCAGTGAGTCTAAATTAAAAGAACGTATCGATCAATTGAGAGGAGGATCACGCGTGACATCACAAAATCAAGAAGAAACCTATGAAGCTTTGGCCAAGTATGCCACAAACCTTGTCCAAGCCGTAAGAGAAAATAAACTAGATCCAGTCATCGGACGTGACGAAGAAATTCGGGATGTCATCCGAATTCTATCACGTAAGACTAAGAACAACCCAGTCTTAATCGGGGAACCAGGTGTGGGTAAGACTGCCATTGTGGAAGGTTTAGCCCATCGTATTGTAAGACGCGATGTACCTGAGAACCTCAAAGACAAGGAAATCTACAGCCTTGATATGGGGGCCTTGATTGCCGGAGCCAAGTATCGCGGTGAATTTGAAGAACGTCTCAAGGCCGTTCTTAAGGAAGTGAAACAGTCAGAAGGCAGAATCTTGCTCTTCATTGATGAGATTCACCTGATTGTGGGGGCTGGTAAGACTGACGGTGCCATGGACGCCGGTAACTTGCTTAAACCTATGTTGGCGCGTGGTGAGTTGCACTGTATTGGTGCCACTACTTTAGACGAATATCGTGAGAACATTGAAAAGGATAAGGCTTTGGAACGTCGTTTCCAACGGGTACTTGTTCAAGAGCCGACCGTGGAAGATACCATATCCATTCTGCGGGGGCTTAAGGAACGCTTCGAAATCCACCACGGGGTTAACATTCATGACAATGCCTTGGTGGCAGCAGCTATCCTGTCCAACCGCTACATTACTGATCGTTTCTTACCTGATAAGGCCATTGACTTAGTTGACGAAGCCTGTGCTACCATTCGGGTGGAAATTAACTCTATGCCGACAGAAATGGACCAAGTCAATCGTCGTCTCATGCAACTTGAAATCGAAGAAGCGGCACTTAAGAAGGAACATGACGAAGCAAGTAAGAAACGCCTAGAAAACTTACAAGAAGAATTGGCAGATCTACGCGAACAAGCTAACATGCTCAAAATGCGTTGGGAAATTGAAAAAGAAGCTTCAAACAAAATGCGTGACAAACGACTTGAGTTAGAAGCGGCTCGCCACCAACTCGAAGAAGCAGAAGCTAGCTATGATCTGGAAAAAGCAGCCGTACTCCGTCATGGTAAAATTCCGCAGTTAGAGAAGGAATTAGCAGAACTTGAAGCCAAAGAAACGGTGCCACGTCATGAACGTCTGACTCAAGAATCAGTGACTGACGAAGAAATCGCGCAAGTGGTAGGTCGATTGACAGGCATTCCGGTTAATCGACTGGTTGAAGGTGAGCGGGAGAAATTACTCAAGCTTAGCGATACCCTACATGAACGCGTCATTGGTCAGGATGAGGCAGTTGATAAGGTAGCAGAAGCTGTCTTACGTTCTCGTGCCGGCTTGCAAAACCCTAACCGCCCAATCGGTTCCTTCCTCTTCTTAGGACCTACCGGGGTAGGTAAGACAGAGTTAGCCAAAGCCTTAGCTGAGACTCTCTTTGACTCAGAAAGCCATCTGGTCCGGATTGATATGTCCGAATATATGGAGAAACATAATGTCTCTCGTCTAGTAGGGGCTCCTCCAGGTTATGTAGGTTATGAAGAGGGCGGCCAATTAACAGAAGCCGTACGTCGGACACCTTATACCATCGTCTTATTAGATGAAATTGAAAAGGCTCACCCAGACGTCTTCAATATCCTGCTACAAGTTCTTGACGACGGTCGCTTGACCGACTCAAAAGGTCGAACCGTTGACTTCAAGAACACGGTCTTAATCATGACCTCTAACATCGGTTCAAGCCTCTTGTTAGAAGGGGTAGAGGATGATGGCAGCATTAATCCAGAGACAGCAGCTCAAGTACGTCAACTCTTGCGTCAGCACTTTAAGCCAGAGTTCCTCAACCGGATTGACGACACTGTCCTCTTTACACCATTGGCACAAAGCCACATGAATAAGATTGTCTTCAAACTCCTGAAAGGCCTGCAAGAACGTTTGGCTTACCAAGACATTAGCCTCGAATTAGATGATCAAGCGGCTACTTGGTTAGCTCATAATGGCTATGATCCTGTCTATGGGGCGCGTCCACTCATGCGCTACATGACACGTGAATTAGAAACGCCACTAGCTAAGGCCATCATTGCAGGGGACATTCAACCTAACTCTCATGTGACGGTGCACTTAGAGGATGACCACCTAGTCTTTGAATCTAAAGCTAATCAAGAATAAGGTCCAAAAAGATGACTAAGTTAACTTAGTCATCTTTTTTGTGTTTAAATTTTGCTTGAGCTAGCTTCTAATTTACTTGACTTTCCTTTTTAGCTAGCGTAAGGTAAAATTAAGAAGAAAGAGTTTATTTTATACGATGATTCCAATCCCGAGCCTGGTTTCAAGCTTAGGATTGCTAGGAGGAGCGCTATGGCACGCTACGATAAATATATAATGAAATACATTGGTTTAGTGACCTTGATTGTCTTGGGGGTCTGGAACTGGAACTCCCTTATGGGTCTTGTCGGATCCATCTATAAGACCTTAGGGCCTATTATTAATGGGGCGATTTTCGCCTATATCTTGAATCTACTCATGGTGCGCTATGAAGGTTTACTGACCAAAGTTCAAGGGCAAGTACCTGGTGTCAAATCAATCAAACGCCCGGTATCTATGTTTTTATCACTTTTGACCTTTGTCCTAGCAGTGATTATGATTCTGGTTCTGGTTCTACCTCAATTGTCAACAGCCATCAGCCGCTTCATTGAGGTAATTCCAGGTGTCAGCACCTGGCTTCAAAGAGCGATTGAAGAATACGATGCTTATTTCCCACAACTTCAAACTCTGATGTCCCAGCTTAATATCAACTGGGGGAGTCTGATTCAACAGTCCATGACGGTGCTCAATACCTTGTCGTCTAATTTTCTTAATATTACCTTCAACACCATTACCGGAGTGGCCTCCAATACTATTAACTCCATCCTGTCTTTGATGGTGGCCCTCTATATTTTGGGTTCTAAGGAACGTCTTTTGCTACAGAGCAAGCGGGTCATTATGGCCTACTTGAAACCTGGCCACGCTCAGACTCTCTTAGACATTATTCGCCTAATGAACGAATCCTTCACCAATTTCTTCGTGGGCATGACCTTAGAGGGCATCATTCTGGGCAGCCTAGTGACCGTTGCTGCCAGCATCTTCAATCTGCCCTATGCGGGTATGTTAGGCGTGATTGCTGGGGTTATGGCCTTAATTCCAATTATTGGTGGCTATATCTCAGCAGCAGTAGGGACTTTGATGCTGTTGGCTGTTTCACCAAGCCAGGCACTCTTTTACTTAGTTATGGTCATCATTATCATGCAACTGGAAGGGAACCTAATCTATCCACGTGTGGTCGGGGGATCTATTGGGTTACCAGGTCTCTGGGTCTTAGTGGCCTTCACAGTCGGTGGCGGCTTAATGGGAATCTCAGGTATGATTCTGGGGATCCCATTAGCGGCGACCCTCTACAAACTATTGGGTCGAGATGTCCTCATGCGGGAGAAGCGTCAAACCTTGACTATTCTTGAATAAGTTAGATAGCGAGAGCATGGCTGCTCTCGCTATTTTGATAGGATTATTTGGTGACTGGAGAGGCTTTATGTTATAATTGAACTATCAATTTTATCCTTTTCGAGGGTAAGGAGGTTAATAATATGAAACACTTGACTAAGCATTTGTTAGTTGGCTGTTTAGGATTGAGTTTTCTTGTCAACTATACGAGCCAAAGTGTCGCTGCACGCCCACCCATTTTAGATACTTCCTCTGAGGAAAGTTCTAAAGCAAGTGAGGGAAGTTCACTGATATCTGAAGAGACTGAGCGTATGACCTTCCCTGAATTACAGGATAAGCTAGAGCAAGCGCGACAAAAGGTTTTAAGTGTTAAAATCACAGCAAAGACCTCTCGAAAAACTAAGGAGTTTTCTGTGCCAAGTGAAGATGCGTATATAGCTTGGAATAAATTTGAAGTCAGTGATGACCAGAAGAGTGAGCCGGTACTTTCCTTTAATCATGAAGAATTGAATTTGGCTGGCATACTTAAATTTGAGTATTTTTTGACTAAGAGAGCTCAAGATGACTATCTTTTGTATACGAAATCAAAGAATGATCGGGCTAGCTATAGGCAGATAAGTTCTCCCTTTGCCGAAGTCAATTACCAGGATATTCTTACGTCCATTATTTTACTTGACGCCCCATACGCTAAGGTTGAACTTAAAGATTCGAGTTATCATGTCTACATCAGTGACAAGGACCAGTCCTTAACCCACCTTTTCCTCTTTAGTATTGGGCAAGATAAAGTCGGTCAAGAAAAGAGTAGTCTTGAGCTCATAATCGACCAGAAGGATTTTAATCTTAAGGGCTTAACCTATTACTATCAAGACGATCAGGAACAGCGGTCCGCAGAGCTATCGGTAGAAAATATTAATCAAGTCTCTGAGAAAGATCTGACCTTGGCTCCATGGACGCAAGACGCTGTCTTGGAAGAGGATAGCAGTTCTGATAGGTCTGAATTAAGTGATGAAACAAGTGAAACAGCTGACTCCAGCCAAAGTCGTGAGTCCTCTCCTAAGGCTAGCCAAATCATGGAAGAAGTATGGCGAGAGCGGCTACTTTCTTCAGTCTTCATGTCCTTCGAGAAAATAGTCCTATCAGATGACAAGACCAATGTCACAGCCTTAGAAGGTGATATGGCCTATAATAAGGTTGGGCAAATCGTCGGTCTTCATTACTTTGGTATTCTAGATCAGGGCTATCCTGATGGCCGGTTCGTTGAAATCATAAAGAGCTTGAATGACAAAACCTTTTATGGGCGTCTCAATAGCCAATGGTACACGATATCGACAGCTAAAACAGAGGATATCAAACCAGAATACCAGCGCCTGCTGACAGTCTTAGCAGATAAAAAGCTAACTGAAAAAATGACCGTTGAAGAATCGGAAACAAGTTACTTGTTGAAATTGGAAGGCCATGAACTTGGGCTCCTTGGTGATTTGTCAAGAGACT
Organism: uncultured Abiotrophia sp.; assembly: GCA_965245735.1. Lineage (GTDB taxonomy): Bacteria > Bacillota > Bacilli > Lactobacillales > Aerococcaceae > Abiotrophia. The sequence goes on from CBDFAX010000005.1 coordinate 23,810, forward strand.
TGCTAATGGATTTGACGGGGACAGTCCTAAATGAAAGGCAAGGCAAGTTTAGTTTGACTGTAGAGGTTTCTAAAAAGGAGCATTATCTCCAATCACTTGATTTGAAGGTAGAGACCCAAATAGGAGGGAACCCTCAAATCCAACATGCTAAAATTTCCTTTAGTCGCCATAATAAGGTCTCAGATATGAAATTTGAGCTTCCTAGCGAGGCCAAAGATGCTAGACCAATTGAAGAGCTCTCATCTTCTCAAGAATCGAATTGGTAAGCTTGTGTAAATAGTTTTCAGACTTTAGTGAAAGTGCTATAATAGACTTAGAAACTTGAGAGGAGGAATAACTCGTGTATCTACTTATCTTGTTGGGGGTTGCTTTTGCGACGGCGACGCTCTTCTTCAAGCAGAAGTTGCCGACAGCACTTTTAGCATTAGCTTCCTTTGCTTGGTATTTTGAAGCTTGGCAGTCTGATGGACTCTTACCCTTTATCATTTTCTCAGTTGGGGTAGTGATGGTCATCTTAGAGTTCTACTTACCACAAACAGGTTTTGCGGGCCTTATTGGCTCCGTTGTCATGGGCTTGGTACTTCAATACCATACGCAGAATTGGCAAGAGACCTGGCTCTTACTCTTCGGGATTGGACTTGTCGGTGTGACAGTCTTTTTCGTACTATTGAAGTTTGGCCTGTCTATTAAGGTCAATGAAGCCTTAATTCTAGATGCACAGATTAAGTCTCATGCTCGAGGAAGACAAGGAGACCAGGCAGCTAGCGCTGATCATCCGCTCATTGGTCATGTAGGTCATGCTATTTCGGATTTGAAGCCGATTGGTAAAGTCGAAGTGGATGGCCAAGTCTATGAAGCTCGGAGTGCCCACAACTTTATTAGTCAAGGGGCGACGGTTGCGGTTCAGGCTGTTAGCCAAGGGACACTTGTTGTTAGAAAAGGAGGAGAAGCATAATGAATGGATGGATTCCATTAGGTTTATTAATTATCGTCTTATTAGTATTGATTAGCCTCTTCTTCCGCTTTGTACCAGTAGGTTTATGGATTACCGCCTACTTCTCTGGTGTTAAAGTGGGGATTGGCAATTTAATCGGGATGCGTTTGCGCCGGGTTGTGCCAAAAATGATCATTAACCCTATGATTAAGGCAACCAAAGCAGGTTTAGTCATTAATACCAATGAACTTGAAGCTCACTACTTAGCAGGTGGGAATGTTAACATGGTTATTGACGCCTTAATTGCGGCCCAACGTGCTAATATTGACTTGGAATTCGAACAAGCTGCTGCCATTGACTTGGCAGGGCGTAACGTTTTCGAAGCCGTGCAAGTATCCGTTAACCCTAAAGTAATCGAAACCCCAATTATTGCGGGTGTCGCTATGGACGGGATTGAAGTCAAGGCAAAAGCCAAGGTGACTGTGCGTGCCAACATTGAACGCTTAGTCGGGGGTGCGGGTGAAGAAACCATTATTGCCCGTGTTGGTGAAGGGATTGTTACGACTGTAGGTAGTGCCGCTAAGCACTCCATTGTCCTAGAAAACCCAGACTCTATCTCCCAAACGGTTTTACGTAAAGGGCTAGACTCAGGGACTGCCTTTGAGATTCTATCCATTGATATTGCGGACGTTGATGTGGGCCGTAACATTGGGGCTAAATTGCAAGCCGATCAAGCTGTCGCTGACAAGAAAATTGCCCAAGCTAAGGCCGAAGAACGTCGTGCTTTTGCGGTAGCCCAAGAACAAGAAATGTTGGCTGAAGTACAACGCATGCGCGCCAAAGTGGTTGAAGCGGAATCTGAAGTGCCATTAGCTATTGCTGAAGCCTTCCGAAAAGGTAACCTGGGCATTCATGATTACTACCAATTACAAAACATCCAAGCGGATACTGCTATGCGTGAATCTATTGCTAAGGATGATAAACCAGCTGGCGATACTGTGATTTCTGAGTAGTAGTATCCAGTCATGTTGAAAGGAGAGCCAACCAATGAGAAGCTATATCTTTTTGCTGATTTTCCTGGCGTCTTTCCTCATCCCTAAAATTAGGGACATGATTCGTGATAATGCGGTAGGTAAACAGACCAGGCTTGGCCAGAACCCCAAGCCTCAAGAGGCCTCTCAGTATTCACTAAGAAATCTGTCTGCTCAATTAAATCTGCTCATGTCTGCTGCGCAGGATCCTAATCTGACTGATCAGGAGAGAGCTTCATTAGAGGATAAGATTGATTACCTTAACCAAGAACTAGACCAGGCTCTTGGGGCCCAAGAAATCGAGGCGGATAATGCCTTGCAGGCACGAGGTGAAGCTGGGCAGTCCATGTTGGATGAGGCCGAGTTTAACCAAGCGCAGGCTCAAATGGAAGCATCCTTGGCTGATCAGGTGCCTGACTATGAAGAAGAATGGGCGCTAACTGACACAGAAGCTGATACCATTCAATTAGAACGCTTAGCTTCCAATCGTCAGCAGTCAAGCCGTGGATCTAAAGTTATCAAACTCAATCGCAAGACCCTTAAGGATGCGGTTATCTACAGCGAGATTCTCAAGCCAAAATATAAGTCTAAGTAATAAACTAGGAGAGGTAGGAAGTATTTCCTGCCTCTTTTTGTGTCTAACTCGACACAAAATAATCAGGAAGCTTGCTTTTATTGACCAAAGTGTTAGGATGAAAGTAGGATTACTAAGTTCAGAAAAGTGGGATGCCCTTATGTCAGATTTTAAACAGTATATCAAGAATATCGGCCATGTTGATTTTGGGCTCCAACCTCTCAATGAGGTAGATATTGCAGTTATGGTTGAAATGGTCTATCTCAAGTTAGATGATTACGTCAGTCATGTCATATCCGAATCAAAAGCCATTTCTGTGATGGATTTCTACCAGCAGTTTGCTCAAGACAAAAAAGAAATTCAAGAAGAGAATCCTTTCTTAATTTCCAAGGGAAGGCTTGAGGTAGCCAAGGCCGCAGCCCAAGCATCACGTTATCGCAATATTCAGATTTTTGGCTTTCAATCCGACTTAGACCTCAAGTTAGAGAAGCAGTTTGCGGCGGCAACCTTCTATATTCCGGAGGTTAATACCTATTTGGTAGTCTTCCGTGGGACAGATGAAACGATTGTGGGTTGGAAAGAAGACTTCAATATGAGCCACCAAACCCAGGTGCCGGCTCAGGATGCTGCTAGAGAATACCTGACCAAAGTCATGACCGAATTTGATGGTCAATATATTATAGCCGGTCACTCCAAAGGAGCCAACTTAGCAATTTATGCCGCTAGTCAACTTGATAAAAAGCTACAGAATCAAGTGTCGGCCATTTATGCTTACGATGGGCCAGGTTACCAACGGGATTTTCTAGAAACAGAGGGCTATTTGGCCATTGAGTCCAAGATTCATGCCTTCCAGCCAGAGGATGCCGTGGTCAGTCAGATTCTCTTCCATACAGTTCAAGCCAAGGTGGTCGCCTGCAAAGGCATTAGCATGATGCAACACTTGCTAGAGAACTGGCAAATTGATAAGGTGAGTTTCAAGGAAGTAGAGTCGGTAACCCCAGGCAGTCAGCGTCTTCAAGCTACCCTTGGTCAATGGGTTGACCAGCACTCTGCCCAAGAGTTAGAAGAATTTTTCGGTGCCATATTTGGCATTATTGAGGCGACAGGTATTGAGACCTTGAATGAGATAGGCGACAATTTCCTCATGTTTCTTATCTCTCTACAACGTGAAATCCGTGATACAGAGGATAGTGACTTGCTTAAAGAAGGATTCGCTCAGCTCCAAGCCATCTATAAGGAGCAGGGCGATGAAACAAATGCCAATTTCTTGGAAGTTGTCCAAGGCAAGATAGGTAGTGCAGCGAACTTCATCAAGGACCTAGTTCCTGATGCCCTATTACCTGGCAAAGCCGAAGACGAAAACCTTGAGAAAGAAGGGGAGTCGCAAGTAACAAGTGAGGAGCCAGATCATGGCACACTTTGATTATGAGCCTCTCAATCTCTATGATAACTTTGCTACTGCTAGTCGGAAATGGCCGGATGTCCCGATTTACTTTGACCAAGTCTTACCTACATTCCCAGAATTAGGGTTGGCTACTCACTATTGTGAGGTTCTTGAAGCTATTGACCGTCGTGCTAGGCAGCTAGCTGTATTAGGAATTGAAGCAGGCAGTAAGGTTATGATCTTCAAGTCACCTGCATTTGATAGTTATCTTTTAGCGGTGGCGCTGACCAAGCTTGGAGCGGTACCCGTCATGGTGTCCTATCATTTGTCGGCCGAAGTCATCCGTGTTTTTGGTCAAAGACTGGGACAAGGGCATTTTCTTCTCTACGACCATAAAACAGGCAAGACAGTTTCTCAACTTTCTAGCCCAAATAGCTCAACTTATCTAAGTATTGAGTCTATATTGGAAGTGAAAGAAGAAAGTGAGCTTAAGACAAGACAATTGGACTTAGATGCAATTGCCTATATGACCCATACATCGGGCACAACTGGAAATCCAAAGCTTATCTGTCACTCTTGTCGAACTATGGGCTGGCGGACCCTTTGGCAGAAGAGGATCTTAGACCAGATGCAAGAGAGAAAACTCTGTAGCTTTTTGGTTAGTCCTGTGCATTCACGTTATAATATTGGGGTTTCTAGCCTTATGTCCTTGGGCTTTCCCATGATGCCGCTATCGAATCCTGACCTATCTTCAGTTGAGGCTGCTTTCAGAGCACGCCCACCTTATGCAGTGGAAACTCATCCTAATCATTTTGTTCAGTGGCGCAGCCTAGCACAGGGCCATCCGGTTCTCTTTAAGGAGACTAAGTACTTCCATTCGACTTTTGATGCCATTAATGGCGATAGCATGGCTGCATTCTTGAGGGCAGCTAAGGCTAATCATCCTGTCTTCCTGCAGGTCTACGGACAAAGTGAATGTGGGCCTATGATTCTAAGAGCCCATCGCTTAAGAAGCTTAGCTAATCTGGAAGCCAGAGACATGGGGCTAGGCCTAGGCGACTTAACCAAGGCCAGAATATGTGATGCTGAGGGCAATCCAGTCAAGCAAGGCCAACCAGGACATATCCAACTCTATTCCAAGGGCAGGGCTCTAACTTATTATCAAGAAGAAGAGCGATTTGCTGAAAATGTTTATGGTGAATGGTGGGATAGTGGGGACTACGGTTATATAGATCAGCGGGGCCATCTCTATCTGCAAGATCGCCAAGTTGACCTAGTTGAGGATTTACCAAGTACACTTGCATTAGAGGACCTTCTTTTGGATAAACTGGATTTTTTGGCTGAAGTGGTCATTATTAGAGACCCAAAGGGCTATGCCCAGCCGGTTATTGCAGTCAATGATGGCATGAACATGGATTGGCAAGCCTGGTGGGAAGTGACTGCGGATATGCCTCACCTCAACCAACCAATTATTATGGAGTGGGGGGAGATTCCTCGAACCGCAACCATGAAGGTCCTACGATTAGCGCTTAGCCAACAGATATTTAGTTGAGCTCTTAGAGATATAGAGCAAGGTTTGACCTAACTTAGGCCTTGCTTTTTCTTATGGGATGGTGTATATTATATAAGGTTGCATCACCCGATGCGCCAATTCGCACGTTCGTTGATAGTGAGGACGGTGCTTGGCTAACCAAGTTTCCTTGCTAGGTGACACGTTCGGAGGAAAAATATTAAACCAAATGGAGGTATAGAAATGTCAGTAATTTCTATGAAGCAATTATTAGAAGCTGGTGTACACTTCGGTCACCAGACTCGTCGTTGGAACCCAAAGATGAAGCGTTACATCTTTACAGAACGTAACGGTATCTACATCATCGACTTACAAAAAACCGTTAAATTAGTTGACGAAGCATACAACTACATGCGTGAAGCAGCAGCTGACGGCGGTGTAGTACTCTTCGTTGGTACTAAGAAACAAGCTCAAAAAGCTGTTGAAGAACATGCAGTACGTTCAGGTCAATACTACATCAACCACCGTTGGTTGGGTGGTCTCTTGACTAACTGGGATACTATCCAAGGCCGTATCCGTCGCTTGAAAGCTATCGAAAAAATGGCTGAAGACGGGACCTTTGAAGTACTTCCTAAGAAAGAAGTTATCGAAATCCGTAAAGAACAAGAGCGTTTAGAAAAATTCTTAGGTGGGATCAAAGACATGCCAAGAATTCCAGATGTTATCTTCATCGTGGACCCACGTAAAGAGCGCATCGCGGTTCAAGAAGCTCAAAAATTAAACATTCCAATCGTTGCTATGGTCGACACTAACTGTGACCCAGATGAAATCGACGTAGTAATCCCATCTAACGATGACGCTATCCGCGCTATCAGCTTAATCGCTGGTGCTATGGCTGACGCTGTTATCGAAAGCAACCAAGGGGTTGTAGAAGCTGTCACTGAAGAATCAACTGACAAAGCTTTCTTCGACAACTTGTTTGAATCAAACGAAGGCCAAGAAGCCTAAGCGTTACTTAACTTAGTATAAGCATGAACTGTCTTAATTCAGGAGGATAACCATAGGCTCAAGGCTAGGGACCTGTGTTGAGACAGTTTTTTATAAGACCTGAGGAGGAAACATACACAATGGCAAACATTACTGCAAAATTAGTAAAAGAATTACGCGACATGACTGGCGTCGGTATGATGGACGCTAAAAAAGCTTTAGTTGAAGTTGAAGGCGACATCGACAAGGCGGTAGACTTCTTGCGTGAAAAAGGTTTAGCTAAAGCTGCTAAAAAAGCTGACCGTATCGCAGCTGAAGGGGTTACTGCTACTTATGTAGACGGCAACACTGCTGCTTTAATCGAATTGAACTCTGAAACTGACTTCGTTGCTAAGAACGACAAGTTCCAAGCATTAGTTGCAACTGTTGTTAAGGCTATTGCTGAAGCAAAACCAGCTACTATGGAAGAAGCTTTAGCTGTTAAAGTTGGCGACAAGACAATCGAAGAATTAATCTTAGAAGGTACAACCGTTATCGGTGAAAAACTTTCTCTTCGTCGTTTCGAAGTATTATCTAAAGCTGATGGCGATGCTTTTGGTGAATACCTCCACATGGGTGGCCGTATTGGTGTCTTAACTGTTATCGAAGGTTCTGACGATTCTGTAGCTGCTAAAGACGTTGCCATGCACGTTGCAGCGATTAACCCACGTTACGTAAGCCGTGAAGATGTATCTGAAGAAGACTACAAACACGAAGAAAAAATCCAAACCGAAATCGCCCTCAACGAAGGCAAACCAGCTAACATCGTTGAGAAAATGATTAAAGGTCGTATGAACAAATACTTAGCTGAAATCAGCTTAACTGAACAAGCATTCGTTAAGAATCCTGACCAAACAGTTGCTGAATTCGTAGCTTCTAAGGGCGGCAAAGTGAAAACTTTTGTCCGTTATGAAGTCGGCGAAGGTATGGAAAAACGTCAAGATAACTTTGCAGACGAAGTGGCTGCCCAAATGGGTAAATAAGCTCGTCTAATTGACTAAGCCCCAAGTGATTGGGGCTTTTTCTGAAAAACGGTCTCTTCAGGCAAATCAAGGTAAGGAGTAAGGAAAATGGTAGAACCGAAATACAAACGTGTCGTCTTGAAATTAAGCGGCGAAGCCATGGCTGGACAATCTGGCTTTGGTATTGATCCAGCAACCATCAAAGAAATGGTCAAGGAAATTAAAGAAGTTCACGCCCTAGGCGTAGAAATCGCTATTATTGTCGGTGGTGGCAATATTTGGCGAGGGATTACAGGGGCTGAGATGGGCATGGAACGGGCGCAAGCTGACTACATGGGCATGTTAGCGACTGTTATGAACTCCTTAGCCCTACAAGATGTTCTGGAGAACAATGGCGTGCCAACTCGGGTTCAAACCTCAATCGATATGCGCCAAATTGCGGAACCATTTATCCGTCGTCGTGCTATCCGCCACTTAGAAAAGGGCCGCGTGGTTATCTTTGCAGCAGGTACCGGGAACCCTTACTTCTCAACTGATACTCTAGCCGCTTTGCGCGCTGCGGAAGTGAACGCAGACGTTATCTTGATGGCTAAGAACAATGTGGATGGTGTCTACGATGCTGATCCACGCCAGGATGCCAATGCAACTAAGTTCGACAACTTGTCCCACTTAGATGTTATTGCTAAGGGCCTAAAGGTTATGGACTCTACCGCTAGCTCGCTCAGCATGGATAACGATATTCCATTGGTTGTCTTCAACTTGAATGAACCTGGTAACATTCGTCGGGTAGTTTTGGGTGAATCCATCGGGACGGTCGTTGGCGGCAAATAATGATTTTTAAGAGCGTCTCCTAGTCTCTAGGGCGCTCTTTTTGGATAAAATAGGCTATACTCAAGCTTGCTTAAATATGCTATAATAAGTTAGTACAAAATATGCAGGAGGCTGTCTCAATGACTACTGAATTAATCAAAGATACTAAGCAACGTATGCAAAAGACCGTTGACGCCTACCAACGCGAGTTAGGTTCTATTCGGGCTGGGCGTGCTAATGCCAGCATTTTAGACCGTATTAGTGTTGAATACTATGGCGTGCCAACTCCCCTCAACCAATTAGCATCCATCACCATTCCAGAGGCGCGTATGCTCTTGATTACCCCTTATGACAAAGGAACCCTAGGGGATATCGAGAAAGCGATCTTAATGAGTGATGTGGGCATTACGCCATCTAACGATGGGTCTGTGGTGCGTTTGGTCATTCCTGCCTTGACTCAAGAGCGCCGTCAAGAATTGGCTAAAACCGTTGGTAAGGAACAAGAAGGGGCTAAGGTCCGTGTTCGTAACATCCGTCGTGATGCCATTGACCATGCTAAGAAGGCAGAGAAGAACAAGGAAATCACCGAAGATGATTTAAAAGGTCTGGAAAAAGACATTCAAAAGTTAACAGACGACTTCGTCAAAGAAATCGAAAAATTAACGGCTGAAAAAGAAAAAGAAATCTTAGAAAAATAAGACTTTATCGACGTGGATTCTGTTGTATAGCAGGATTTGCGTCTTTTTTTCTTACCTAAAAAGTGCTATAATGAAGTTAGTTAATAAACTTACATAGGAGGGGACTTGTTATGTTAACCTATATTGTAGGTGCCGGCGCAATGGGGTGCCGTTTCGGCTACCAAATGGCTGAAGCCGGCCAAAAGGTCGTCTTGTTTGATGGCTGGCAAGACCACATTCAAGCAATCAAAGAAAAAGGCTTAATTATTACTGGCGACCAAGACAAGACAGTAGCCTTGGATATTCGGCCTTTTGGTCAAGATGCGCCCGTCTGTGACCTCATGCTTCTCTTCGTCAAAGCCCACCAATTGGAGACAACCTTGAAGGAAACGGCTCACTTGCGTGATCAGCACACCAAGGTTTTCTGTTTACTCAATGGTTTAGGACATGAAGAAGTTATTAAACGATACGTGGATCCACATAATATTATGATGGGGGTAACCGTTTGGACTGCTGTCCTTCTTGGTCCGGGGCAAGTTCGTCTCAAAGATTCCGGGACCATTAATTTCTGTGCGCTTGACCCAAGCGGTAAAGAACTTGGCCTAGAGGTAGAAGCTTTACTTAACCAAGCTGGGCTTAATGCGACATATGACGAGGAAGTCTTTAAGGCTATCTGGACTAAGGCCTGTGTCAATGGGACCATGAACTCTACTTGTGCCTTAACAGATTGTACCATTGCAGAATTCTTCTCTTCGGAAGAGGGACGCTTAATTGTTCGTCAACTCATGCACGAGTTCATCACTGTAGCCAAAGCCAAAGGTATTGTCCTCGATGAGGAGAAAATCTACCAGTATCTTTTGGACTTGTCGGTTAAGTTAGCAGGTCACTATCCATCAATGCACCAAGATCTGGTTCAACAAAAACGCCTAACTGAAATTGACTACATCAATGGGGCTGTGGCACGTATGGGGGCCGATTTAGGCATTGATACACCTTACTGCAAGATGGTGACGGAGTTCATCCATGTTAAGGAGCGTCAAATTGGGGTGCGCGCCTAGTAACTAAGGCCAAAGGCTTGACACTTAGGTTCTTTATGGTATAATGAGTACAGTCGAAATCAAGTTGGAAAGGAGTGAGCGGTGACGCTTGCTCTTTTTGCATGAGAGAATGAGGTGAACTATGAGTGCAATTTTAGATAAGGTGACACCAGCCATTACCGAGATAGTAGAAGCCAACGGCTGCTACTTGGTTGACATGGAATATGTCAAGGAAGGTAAGTCTTGGTTCCTTCGCATCTATGCGGATAAACCAGGACGGATTGACATTGATGACTGTGCGGCCATCAGTGAGCAAATCAGCGAACATCTGGATAGTATTAAGCCTGATCCATTTCCTGAGGCTTATTTCTTAGAGGTCTCATCACCAGGGGCGGAACGGCCATTGAAAACTGATCAAGCCCTGCGAGAGGCAATAGGTGAGTATGTGCATTTAGACTACTATGCGCCACAACACGGTGCTAAGAGCCATGAAGGGACTTTAGAAGCTGTGACAGATGATAAAGTTACGCTGACTGTCCAAATTAAAACTGTCAAAAAACAACTAGAAATCGAACGCCAAGCCATCGCCAAAGCGCGTCTGGCTATTAAGTTCTAATAGACTACTGGAGGATAGACAATGAGTAAGGAACTTGTTAAAGCAATGCAGGTTTTAGAAGAAGAAAAGGGGATTTCTCGTCAAATCATCAAAGAAGCCCTGGAATCTGCCTTAGCTCTAGCATATAAGAAAAATTATGACCAAGCCCAAAACGTGGAGGTCCAATTCGATGAGAATAAGGGCACCATTAAGGTCTACTCGGTTAAAGAAGTTGTAGAAACCAACTATGATTCGACCTTAGAAATCAGCCTAGAAGAAGCGCTCAAGATTAACCGCGCTTACGAAATTGGCGACAAAATCAAATTCGAAGTGACACCTAAGGACTTCGGTCGTATTGCGACTCAGACAGCTAAGCACGTCATCATGCAGCGTATTCGTGAAGCTGAACGGGAGAATATCTTCGAGGAATTTAGCCAATATGTAGATGAAATCATGACCGGGACGGTAGAACGTCAAGATCACCGCTTTATCTACGTCAATATTGGCCGTGTGGAAGCTATCATGCCACTTGGGGAACAAATCCCTAGTGAACAATTTGAACCTGATCAACGCATTAAGGTTTATGTAGCCAAGGTTGATAAGACAAGCAAGGGCCCACAAATCGTAGTCAGCCGTGCACATAATGATTTCTTGCGCCGCCTCTTCGAACAGGAAGTACCAGAAATCTACGATGGTACGGTTGAAGTCATGGCCATCGCTCGTGAAGCAGGTGACCGTGCCAAGGTTGCAGTACGTTCACGTGATAAGAATATCGACCCAGTCGGGACCTGTGTGGGCCCACGAGGTCAACGTGTTCAAGCCATCGTTAACGAACTCAACGGCGAGAATATGGACATCATCGAATGGAATGAAGATCCAGTTGTCTTCATCCAAAATGCTTTGAGTCCTGCTCAAGTTCTCAAGGTTGATTTCAACGAAGAAGCGCATGCCTGCATCGTGGTAGTACCGGATAACCAATTATCCTTGGCCATCGGTAAACGGGGTCAAAATGCCCGCCTCGCTGCTCGTTTGACGACCTATAAGATAGATATCAAGTCAGAATCTTCTTATGCTGATTACTTAAAAGAGCAAGCAGCCTTAGCGCTGGAGGCTCAAGCTGCAGCTGAAGCCGGTCAAGAGGATTTAGCAGAAGAACTTCCAGCTGAAACACTGGACCAAGCAGTTGAAGTAGAAGATCTAAAGCTTGAATCTGAACCTGCTGACGAACAATAAGGCTGAGCGAAGGAGGGGACCCGATGCAAACGAAGAAACAGCAAGCACCCCGCAAGGTGCCAATGCGTAAATGTATTGTATCCCAGACTATGTTCCCTAAGAAGGAACTGGTCCGGGTGGTCAAATCCAAAGAAGGGCAGATTTCGATTGATCCAAGTGGTCGTCAAAATGGTCGTGGTGCCTATATTGGCCTAGACCGTAATCTGGCCTTGGAAGCTAAGAAGAAACGGACCTTTGACCGTGCTTTCAGTATGAAAGTGGAAGACGCCTTCTACGATGAACTCTATGCCTATATTGATCATCAACAGGCGCGTAAAGAATTACTATGACACCAGAACAAAAGAAACTGAACATGTTAGGTCTGGCCAACCGGTCGGGTAACCTGATTAGTGGTGACGAACTCGTTGAGAAAGCCATTAAACGCGGGCGTGTGGCCTTGGTCATCTGTGCCCAAGACGCTAGTGACGCTACCCGCGCACGTTATCAGGATTGGTCCCAGCGCTATCATGTTCCACTAGAAATGACATTTAACCGAGAACAAATCAGTCACGCTGTGGGAAAGACGCGTTCGATAGTGGCCATCACCAACCAGGGAATGGCTAAGACCTATCTTTCCTATTAGCCCTACTGACCAATTCTTAGGAATAGGAAGGTGAGACAATGACAGTTAGTCGCGTATATGAATTTGCTAAAGCACATAATATGAGCTCCAAGGCTGTATTAGAATTGGCAAAGAAAAATGGTATTGAATTCAATAGCCATATGTCCTCTATGACTGAGGGCCAAACTCAAGAACTGGAACGCTTATTGCGTCAACCAAAGGCTGCACCAGCAGAGAAAGCAGCATCTAAACCAAAACAACAAGACAAGCCCGCGCCTAAGGCTAAGCCTGAAGCTAAGCAAGGCCATAAACAGTCTGATAACAAAGGCCAAAATCAAGCCCACCAAGGTCACAAGCAAGCTAAGAAGCCACATGGCCAAGAGTCTGCTAAAAACCACGAAGGCCAAGCCAAGGCTAAGCCTGAAGGCAACCGCCACAATGGCCAACAGTCTAACAACCAAAATCAACGTCATAACCAAGCAGACTTTGATTCTAACCGCCGAGGTGGTGGTAGTCGTCGTAAGAACCGTGGCCGTCACAACCGTCAAAATGCTAACGTGACCGAATCCAAAGGGATTACTGCTCGTAAGCATAAGGAATTGCCAGAGAAGTTAGTCTACACGGAAGGCATGAATATCCAAGAGATTGCTAAACTCTTCCACCGTGACGCCAGTGAAATCATCAAGAAGCTCCTCATGTTAGGGGTTATGGCTAACCAAAACCAAGCACTTTCCAAGGAAGTTATTGAATTAATTGCCATGGAATATGGGGTAGAAGCGGAAGAAAAAGTGGTCATTGATAATGCTGACTTGGAACGTCACTTCGCCCAAGAAGAAATTAAGCCTGAAAACTTAGTAACACGTCCACCAGTTGTCACCATTATGGGTCACGTCGACCATGGTAAGACTACTCTCTTAGACCAATTGCGTAACACCAATGTCTCTGAAGGCGAAGCCGGCGGGATTACCCAGCATATCGGGGCCTACCAAGTGAAGATTAACGACAAGTTAATTACCTTCTTGGATACACCTGGTCACGAGGCCTTTACCACTATGCGTGCCCGTGGTGCGGATGTGACTGACATCACCATCATCGTGGTTGCAGCGGATGACGGCGTCATGCCACAAACAGTTGAAGCTATTAACCACGCTAAGGCAGCAGATGTTCCAATCATTGTAGCTATTAACAAGATTGATAAGCCAGGGGCTAACCCTGATCGCGTCATGCAAGAATTAACCGAGCACGGCTTGATTCCAGAAGCATGGGGTGGGGAAACTATCTTCGTGCCAATTTCTGCTAAGTTCAATCAAAACATTGAAGAACTCTTAGAAATGATTCTCTTGGTTTCTGAAGTGGAAGAATTGAAGGCTGATCCTCAACGATTGGCTATCGGGACCGTTATCGAAGCCCGTTTAGATAAGTCTCAAGGTTCAACTGCAACCCTCTTGGTACAACAAGGGACCCTTCATGTTGGCGATCCGATTGTAGTCGGGAATGCCTTCGGTAAAGTTCGTACCATGGTTAATGACGCGGGTCGTCGCATTCGCCAAGCAGGTCCAGCAACGCCAGTTGAAATTACTGGTTTGAATGACGCGCCGCAAGCGGGTGACCTCTTTGTAGTCTTCCCAGATGAAAAATCTGCTCGTGCGGCAGGTGAAGAACGTGCTAAGCGTGCTCAATTGGCTATGCGTGACCTTAAGAAGAAGGTGACCTTGGACAACTTGTTCGAGAGCCTGCAAGAAGGCGAGCTCAAGTCTGTTAATGTCATCATCAAAGGGGACGTGCAAGGTTCCGTTGAAGCCTTGTCCGCTAGTCTTCAGAAGATTGATGTTGAAGGCGTCCGCGTAGACATTATCCACCAAGCGGTAGGTGCCATCAACGAAAGTGATATTACCCTAGCTCAAGCTTCAGGTGCTATTGTTATCGGCTTTAACGTACGTCCTACGCCACAAGCTCGTTCCTTGGCCAACGATAATGAAATCGACATCCGCCTCCACCGCATTATTTATAATGTCATCGAGGAAATCGAAACAGCCATGAAGGGTATGTTGGATCCTGAGTACGTGGAAGAAATTACCGGTCAAGTGGTTGTACGTGAAACCTTCGTCGTTTCGAAGGTTGGGACCATTGCAGGTTCCTATGTCTTGGATGGTTTCATCCAACGTAACAGCAAGGTTCGGATTATCCGTGATAACATTGTCATCTATGAAGGCGAACTAGCTAGCCTCAAACGCTTCAAAGACGATGCCAAAGAAGTATCTAAGGGCTTTGAGTGCGGGATTATGATTGAAAACTATAACGACATTAAGATTGACGACATCATCGAACCATACCGTATGGTTGAAGTTAAACGTAGCTAGGAGGGAGCAAGCCTATGGCAAACTATCGTGTAGGCCGTGTCCGCCAAGAAATTATGCGTGAAGTCAACCGCATTTTGCTACGCGAAGCCAAAGATCCGCGTATCGAAGGGGTGACCATTACCGATGTGGATTTAACAGGCGACTTGCAACAGGCGACCATCTTCTACTCAACACTGAGTGATAAAGCTGGTGAGCGTCAGAAGACGGAAGCAGGGCTCAAGGCAGTAACAGGTCTGGTTCGCAGTGAACTGGGCAAGGTCCTCAAGCTCTACAAGACACCTGAAATCCGTTTCGAACGTGACCGTTCAGTGGACTACGGAAATCGTATTGATCAATTACTCAACCAAATTCATCAACAAGATCAAGCAGAATAAGCCAAAGAGACTAGGTTAGCCTAGTCTCTTTTTTGATGGGTCAAAAAGTGACCTAGTCAGCACAAGTATAAAGAGGGCGACTTGTTTAACTAGTCTATTTAACCTATAATAAGAGTTAGATATTTTTGCCAAAGAGAAGGTGACATCCGTGAATATTGAAAATCAGATTCAACAGAGTCAAGTTACGCATTTATCTCAGCTTCTTACAGATGCTCTTGAGCGAGCCTTTACTTCCATGACCTCACCCCAGCAGCAAGCCTTATTAGCCAAGCTTAAGAATTTAGCGGATCAAGGGGACTACTCGGCTTATGTGGCAGCTATTCAGCCACTGGCTGAAGAAGATTTAGCGCTAGTAGCCCGTTACTTCTCGGCCTTGCCATTTCTGATTAACATCGCAGAAGACGTGGAGTTGGCTAGTCAGATCAAAATGAAACGTTGTCGTCACACTGATTTTCAAGGGGAGTTGCCGGCTACATTGGCTGCCATCAAGCAAGCAGGCAAGGGACAAGTTCTTGAACGTCCCATGACCATTGAGCCAGTCTTAACGGCTCATCCTACTCAGGTTCAACGTAAGTCCATGCTAGATCTCATGGATAAGCTTTATGGCCTTTTAAGGGATTATCGCAACACCAGACCTGAATTTTTAGACCGACAAGCTTGGCAACACGAGCTTGAAGCCGTCATTGAAATTATCTTAGGAACAGATTTGATTCGCGAACAGAAGCTACAAGTCGCAAATGAAATCGCCAATGTCATGACCTATTATCAGAAATCTCTGATTGAAAGTATCACAGATATTACCCTTAATTATCGCCAAGCCCTGTCTGCTTTAGAGATAGAGCCTCAGCAAGCTCTGCCAATTACCATGGGCATGTGGATTGGTGGGGATCGGGATGGCAACCCTTATGTGACTGCGGAAACCTTACGCCTGACCGCCCACATTCAATCACAAGTTATCTTAGACCATTACTTAAACAGCCTGGACCAGCTTTATCGCCGCTATTCTTTCTCTAGTGATTTAGTGTCTGTGACCCCAGAATTGGCTGCTTTAGCAGAAGTTTCTGAAGATTACTCTATTTTCCGCCAGAAGGAACCTTATCGTAAGGCCTTAAACACCATTAAGAATCGCCTTTGTGCTAGCAAATCCTTAATTTTAGGGGAGGATTCTCAGCCTCAAGTCCAAGCCTATCCAGATGCCGAGACCTTCAAGGCTGACTTAAACCTTGTCTTAGAGGCGCTTATAGCCGATGGCAAGGAAGCACACACATTAGCTCCGCTAGAATCCTTAATTGTCTGTGTAGAAGTATTTGGTTTCCATTTAGCCAGTATCGACCTAAGACAAGACTCCAGTATCAATGAGGCCTGCGTGGCTGAATTATTGGCACAATCCAAGGTTGAGGAAAATTATAGTCAGCTAGATGAAGCAAGCAAAATCCAGTGCCTATTACACCAGTTAACCCAAGAACCTCGTCGCTTATCGAGCGCCTTAAATCAACCATCAGATATTCTGAGACGTGAGATGGCTATTTATCAAGCCGTCGCTGACCTACAAAATCGTTTGGGCCACCGCATCATCAAACGCCACATTATTTCTCATACTACTTCCGTTTCTGACTTGTTAGAGTTGGCGTTGCTCTTCAAGGAAGTAGGCTTAATCGGTCCTGACTGGGCACATGTCCAACTAGTGCCACTCTTCGAGACCATTGAAGACTTGGAAGAATCCTTGGACGTCATGACCACTTATTTAGCTTTACCAGTTGTTCAGAAATGGCTAGAAAGCCAAGATTGGTGTCAGGAAATTATGCTAGGCTATTCGGATTCCAACAAGGACGGGGGTTACCTTGCTTCTGGCTGGGCTCTCTATCTAGCACAGAATAAATTAACCCGTTTAGGTAAGGAAGAGGGCATTACCATTAGTTTCTTCCACGGTCGTGGGGGAACCGTCGGACGTGGCGGTGGGCCAAGTTATGAGGCCATTATGTCGCAACCTATTGGGACGATTAACCGCCTCATGCGGGTAACAGAGCAGGGCGAAGTCATTGGGACCAAGTATGGTAATCCTGACACAGCCTATTATCAATTAGAAAACATGTTAGTGGCCTCCTTGTCTCACGTCTTGTTAGCCCATGAAGTTCAGGATAGCAAACCTTATGAAGCAGTTATGAATCGCTTGGTTGATTGGAGCTATCAAGCCTATCGTCAATTAGTCTTTGGAACTCCTGGCTTCTCCGATTTCTTCTTCCAAGCAACGCCAATTAAGGAAGTTAGCCAACTTAATATTGGCTCTCGTCCTGCCTCACGTAAGAAGGTGACCGATATTGATGGTCTGCGGGCTATACCTTGGGTCTTCTCTTGGTCACAGAGTCGCATGATGTTCCCAGGTTGGTATGGTGTAGGAACTGCCTTCCAAGTTTTTATTGAAGAAGACCCTAGTCATTTAGCTTTATTGCAAGAAATGTATGCAGAATGGCCATTCTTCCGGGCCTTACTGTCTAATGTAGACATGGTCTTGGCTAAGTCTGATATGGAAGTGGCGCGTTACTATAGCCAACTAGTTGAGGATGATAATGGTCAAGCCATCTTCCAAATCTTAGAAGCAGAGTGGCAACGCACCAAGGATCTCCTCTTACAAATAGAAGGGGAAGCTCAGCTATTGGCGCAAAATAATTACCTGCGTGATTCCTTAGCCATGCGTCTGCCATACTTCAATGCCCTCAATTACTTGCAGGTGGAACTGATTAGACGGTCTCGTCAAGAACCGCTCAGTCCTTTGGCTAGCAAGATTCTGCACATTACCATTAATGGGATTGCGACTGGCTTGCGTAACTCTGGTTGATGGCACTTCTCAAGCCCTTATCTAAGCCCTTTGTTAGTCTTTTGGCCTTAAATCTGATATAATAAATCGTTATGAAATTTAAAGGAGCGTCGCACACTATGTATCACGGAATCTTGGTAATTAATAAACCAGTTGGCATGACCAGTCACGATGTTGTCTTTAAATTACGCAAAATTCTCAGAACGAAACGCATTGGACACACCGGTACTTTGGACCCTAACGTGGCGGGCGTCTTAGTTTGTTGTATTGGCCAAGCAACTAAGTTAGTAGAAGACCTCATGGATGGTCAAAAGGGCTACCGGGGTGAAATCACCTTGGGTTTTTCTACCGAGACAGAAGATGCGGATGGAGCGACTGTCGAGCGTAAGCGACTTGAAGAGCCAGTGTCTGATGCCACAATTGATGCCGCCATGGCAACTTTTCTAGGAGAGATTGTTCAAATTCCGCCTTATTACTCAGCCGTTAAAGTAGGCGGCAAGCGTCTCTATGAATATGCGCGTGCAGGTCAGCAAGTAGAGCGCCCGCGCCGAATAGCTCGGATTGATCGCTTTGAACGACTAGGGGCCAGTGAATTCGACCCACAAGAAGGCCTACAACACTGGTCTTTTGATGTCCAATGCGGCAAGGGAACCTATGTAAGAACCCTAGCAGTTGATCTAGGCGCTAAGCTAGGCTATCCAAGTCACATGTCTCAACTGGTTCGCTACATGACGGGTGGCTATAGCTTGTCTCAGGCCCATAGCCTAGAAGAAGTAGCCCAAGCGGCAGATCAAGGGCGAGTTAGCCATATCCTAGTCCCGCTGGATCAAGCAATCAACTTCTGCCCACATTACCACTTGCAAGATTCAGAGTGGCCCATAGTCAAGAATGGGCAGGTTGTGCCAAGCGCGGCCTTTAGCCAAACTATTAAACAGGCTACCGCTTGCTACTACCAAGGCAAAGTTCGTGCCATTTACGGGCCACATCCAAGCAAAGCTGGTATGGTCAAGCCCTTGAAGATGTTTACCTATGAAGAGGAGTCACGATAGACAACATGGAAATTATTCGTATACACCACCCAAATCTTCCGCAACTTAAGGGGCCCATTGTCTTGGTTTTAGGATTCTTCGATGGCGTGCATCGGGGACATCAGGCTGTCATTCAAGCCGGACGTCGAGAGGCCGACCGCTTAGGCCTGCCTTTGGCGGTCATGACCTTCAACCAACATCCAAAAATCGTATACAGTCGATTGACAGCTGCTGAAATGGATTACCTGTCAGACTTAGACCGTAAGATGGAATTGCTTGAAGCTAATCAGGTGGACATGGTCTTCTTAGTAGACTTTACCTATCCCTTTGGCTCCCAGTCTCCTCAAGCTTTTGTTGAAAAATACATTGTCGGCCTTAAGGCTCAGGTGGTGGTAGCAGGTTTTGACTATACTTATGGTCCTAAAGAAGAAGCCAACATGTCCACCTTACCGCAACACGCAGCTGGTCGCTTCCAAATTATTGAAGTGCCTGAACTGGTGCTTAATCAGGAAAAAATCGGCTCGACACCCATTCGGGAACTCTTAAGAGAAGGAAAAATAGATGAGGCCAATTTGGCTCTAGGCTATGTCTACGAGACCAGCGGTGTGGTCGTTCATGGTGAGAAGCGTGGGCGAACCATTGGCTTTCCAACGGCTAATATTCGTCCCCAAGCTGACCAAGTCCAACCAGGGCCGGGTATCTATGTGGTCGAGATTCAAGTCAATGGCATTTGGCATCAAGGCATGGCTTCGATTGGCTATAATGTGACCTTTGAGACGGAGACAGGTCTGACCTGCGAGGTGCATATTTTTAACTTCAACCAGCTCATTTATGGTGAGACCGTTAAAGTTCGTTGGCATCACTATCTACGTGGCGAAGTTAAATTTGAATCGGTTCAGGGCCTAATTCAACAACTGCAGGCTGACCAAGCAGCCTCGCAAGCTTACTTCCAGCAAATTAATAAGGAGGGTTAGCATGCAAGCCAAGGCCGCCTATATCCATATTCCTTTCTGCAAGAAAATTTGCCATTATTGTGCCTTTAATAAGTTTTTCTATGATGGCCAACCAGTCGGGGATTATCTGGCCGCCTTGGACCAGGAAATGGCTGCCTACGAGTTAGATCAGACGCAGCCCCTAGACACCCTCTATATTGGGGGTGGGACCCCAAGTTGCTTGTCTCTGTCAGAGTTGGATTACTTGTTAGCCTCTATTCACCGGCGCTTGCCCCTGACGGACAAGACCGAATTTTCTTTTGAGATTAACCCAGGTGAACTTAGCCTAGAAAAATGCCGTCTGCTCAAAGACCAGGGGGTTAACCGTATCAGTATGGGGGTCCAGACCTTCAATGACCGACTACTCCGTAAAATTGGACGTAATCATCGGGAAAAACAAATCTACCAGTCCATCGACTGGTTTCGCCAGGTAGGCTTTGAAAATCTCAGTATTGATTTGATTTTTCGTTTGCCAGAACAAACTTTAGCAGACTTCGATGAGAGTTTGACCAAGGCCTTATCTTTGGATTTGCCTCATTATTCCCTCTATTCTCTGATTATTGAGAATCAGACAGTCTTCCAGCAACTCATGCGCCAGGGCAAGTTGCCCCTGCCTAGCGAGGATGTAGATGCCGATATGTTTCAATTGGCTATTGACCGGCTCAAAGACGCCGGCATCCACCAGTATGAAGTCTCCAACTTCGCCAAACCAGGCTATGAATCGCAACACAATCTAGGTTATTGGCGTTATACGCCTTACTATGGCTTTGGTGCGGGTGCTCATGGTTTCTTAGATGGGGCGCGTTATTACAATCACGGGCCCGTTCACCATTACCTTAAACAATTAAGAGCTGGCAATAAGCCTATTATTGATGCTAGTCCCTTGGACTTAGTTGATCAGATGGAAGAATTTCTCTTCTTGGCCTTGCGGACCACACAAGGGGTCTGCCTAACAGACTTTCAAAGACGATTTGGCTATCGGGCGGAAGTCTTGTTTGCTGATTTCTTCAGACAGCAAGCTGAGCGTGGACTTTTAATAGAAGAAAGTGACCGTATTTATTTAACTACAAAAGGCCTTTTCCTAGCCGATCTAGTTTTTCGGGATTTGATTGGTTGGCTCAAGGAAAGGCCGCAAATAATGAATAAGGAGGATTAATTGATGAATCGTAAATTTTTGAAGAATTTCTTTTTAGTAGTTTTAGGGAGTTTAATCTTTGCCTATGCCATTAATTTGCTACTGGTACCTAACCATATGGGGGAGGGCGGCGTGACCGGGGTCACATTACTACTCAAGTATACGCTAGGTTGGGATAACGCTATTACTTACTGGATCATCAACGTGGTCCTCTTAATTATTGGGTGGCGTTATCTAGAGCGGGAAACCCTCTATCTGACCATTGTATCGGTTATGTGTATTTCCGTCTTCCAGAAGATTCTGCCTTCCACAGGCTTTATTCCCGAAAATTCCATGATTATTCCGCTTATGGCGGGAGCCATGATTGGGGTAGGGCTTGGTTTGGTTTTCCTAGGCGGCGGGACTACCGCTGGGGCTGACATTATCGTGATGATTCTCAATAAATACTTTGGGATTAACACCTCTGCTGGTTTCCTCATGATTGATACGGTCGTCGTACTTTCAACTTCCTTTGTTATCGGCTTAGAGAAGACGGTCTTAACCTTAGCCATGTTGGTTGTCTTTACCCGCATCATGAACTTTATTTTAGAAGGTTTCAACCCTAAGAAGTCCGTTACCATTATCTCTAAGGATTCGGATAAAGTGGCTCAGGCTATTTCCCAACGTATTCAGCGTGGGATTACCATTCTAAAAGGGCAAGGTTACTACACCCGCAATGAGAAAGATGTCCTCTTCATTGTAGTTAGCCGTAACCAGCTTCTACCTCTGCAACGGACGGTGCTTGAGATTGATCCAACTGCCTTTGTGATTATCTCCAATGTCCAACAAGTACATGGGGAAGGCTTCTCCTTCTATCTAGATGCTGAGACTGGTCAACAGATTCCTCATCGCTAAAAAGCTTATAAACTCGCGCTTTTGACTAGTGCGAGTTTTTATTCTAGGTAAAATTAGCACTCTAATAAAAAGAGTGCTAAAATTTATGCTCAAAAGGGTTGACAAGGGCTAAAATAGGGTGTATACTAGCATTAGCACTTGAGGTAAAAGAGTGCTAAAAAAGAGGTGAGAACAATGTTAACAGCTAGGCAACAACAAATTTTACAGTTGATTGTGCAGCTGTATGGCCAGTATGAAGAACCGATTGGGTCTAAGACCCTGCTTCAGAAGAGTCTATTGGATGTCTCACCGGCAACCGTACGAAACGATATGTTGGCACTTGAGCGCATTGGCTATCTCAAGAAGGCTCATTCTTCTAGTGGACGGATTCCATCCTTTGATGGTTACCGCTACTATGTAGATCAACTGATCGAAGATCAAGCAGATATTCAAATGGCCAAGCAAGATAGTGAGGTAATTCAATCTATCTTCCGAGATCGCCATTTTGACGCTATGCAGCATGCCCAATTGGCGGCTGATATCTTGGTCTCCTTGACTGGCTATACGGCCGTCGTTTTGGGAGAATCCAAGGAACAATATCATTTAAGTGAGTTCCGCTTGATACAACTCAGCGAGAGTCGGATTGTCGCCATTGTCTTGACTGACAAGGGAAGCGTTGAAAGTGATCTAGTAGATTTACCACGATCCTTAAGTCGAGAGGACTTGGGTCGTTTGACTCAAGCCATCAACCAAGAAATTGTTGGCTTACCCTTACTAGAAGCACAGCAACGACTTAAATTGACCTTGCCACTCTTGATGCAGCGCTTAGTTGGCTTCCAAGTCGACTTTTCGTCAGTTATCACCAAATTAATGCGCCATTTGAAGGGGCGTAGTTACTATGTCAGTGGTAAGAATAATCTATTCGATTCAGTAGAAGTGTCAGATTACAAGCGACTCTTCAACCTAATCGATGGGTCAGCTGAAATGTTCCAGCTACTTGAAGCCAAGCAAGGCTTAGCAGTTGAACTGGGATTGGGAGGCCTAGCAGACGTCAGTCTGGTGACCTCATCCTATCAGTATCAAGCACAACTGGTCATCATCGGCCTAGTTGGTCCCGCTACTATGCCTTATCAGCGTGTACTGGGCTTGATGCATCACATCACGCATGAACTGGCCCATTATTAAGTAGCCACACCCAGAATTACCAAACCCTTAAAGGAGGCGATTACGTGTCAAACACAGAAAAAGAAGTACTCAAGCAAGACACGCCTGTTCAAGATGAAATGCTTGATAAGATTCAAGACAGTGCTGATCAAGAAGAGGTTGAAGTTGATCAATCAAGCGACAGCCTAGATCAAGCCATTGAGGAAGCGGAAGACCAAGTCAGTCAGTTAGAGTCTGAAAAAGAAGCTTTATCCGACCAACTCTTACGTCTACAGGCGGAAATCCAGAACATGCGACGCATTAACCAACGTGAACGCCAAGATGCAGCCAAATATCGCTCGCAAAGCTTGGCCAGCCATCTCTTAGATGTAGCTGATAACTTGGAACGCGCCTTGGCAACCCCAGCTGAGTCTGAAGATGCCAAAGCCATCCATAAGGGCATCGAGATGGTTTACAAGCAGTTCCAACAAGCCTTTGAAAAAGAAGGCATTAGCGTTATTGACCCATTGAACCAAGCTTTTGACCCTAATTTCCATCAGGCCGTTAGCATGATGCCTGCAGGCGAAGGTCAAGAAGCTGATACAGTCATCAATGTCTTACAAAAAGGCTACATGTTACAAGACCGGGTTTTAAGACCCGCTATGGTCATTGTCGCTCAGTAACAATTTAACGAATATTCCAGACTAAAAAATCAAACTAAAAGAAAAGAGGAAACTATTATGGCAAAAATTATTGGTATTGACTTAGGGACTACAAACTCTGCCGTATCTGTCTTAGAAGGCGGCGAAGCGAAAATTATCCCAAACCCAGAAGGTAACCGTACAACTCCATCTGTTGTAGCTTTCAAAAATGGTGAAATCCAAGTAGGGGAAGTAGCTAAGCGTCAAGCCGTTACCAACCCATCAACCGTAAGCTCTATCAAACGCCACATGGGTGATGGTAGCTATAAGGTCCACATGGATGGTAAAGACTACACACCACAAGAAATCTCTGCTATGATTCTGCAATACTTGAAGTCTTATGCAGAAGACTACTTAGGTGAGAAAGTCGACAAAGCGGTTATCACGGTACCTGCTTACTTCAACGATGCACAACGTCAAGCAACCAAAGATGCTGGTAAAATCGCTGGTTTAGAAGTTGAACGTATTGTCAACGAACCAACAGCCGCTGCTTTGGCCTATGGTTTAGACAAGACTGACAAAGAAGAAAAAGTCCTGGTCTTCGACTTAGGGGGCGGTACCTTCGACGTATCCATTCTTGAATTAGGTGATGGCGTCTTCGATGTATTGTCAACTTCAGGGGACAACCACTTAGGTGGGGACGACTTCGACCAAAAGATTATGGACTACTTAGTTGCTGAATTTAAGAAAGAACATGGTGTAGACCTTTCTAAAGACAAGATGGCTCTTCAACGTCTCAAAGACGCTGCGGAAAAAGCTAAGAAGGACTTATCTGGTGTGTCTACTACCCAAATCAGCTTACCATTTATCACGGCGTCAGCTGAAGGCCCACTTCACTTGGAATTGACCTTGACGCGTGCTAAGTTCGAAGAATTAACACACGATTTAGTAGAACGTACTAAACAACCTGTTCGTCAAGCCCTCAAAGATGCTGGCTTATCTCAATCCGATATCGACGAAGTCATCTTGGTTGGTGGTTCTACTCGTATTCCAGCCGTTGTAGAAGCGGTTCGTAAGGAAACTGGCAAAGAACCTAACAAATCTGTTAACCCTGACGAAGTGGTGGCCATGGGTGCTGCTATTCAAGGTGGGGTTATCTCCGGTGATGTTAAAGACATCGTCCTCTTAGACGTAACACCATTGTCATTAGGGATTGAAACCATGGGTGGCGTCTTCACTAAGTTGATTGACCGCAACACGACCATCCCAACTAGCAAGTCACAAGTCTTCTCAACAGCAGCTGACAACCAACCTGCGGTAGACGTACACGTCCTCCAAGGGGAACGTCAAATGGCGGCTGACAACAAGACCCTCGGTCGCTTCCAATTGACCGATATTCCACCTGCACCACGTGGTATCCCACAAATCGAAGTTACCTTTGACATCGACAAGAACGGGATCGTTAACGTAAGTGCTAAGGACTTAGGGACTGGTAAAGAACAAACCATCACTATCAAGTCTAGCTCAGGTCTGACTGATGAAGAAATCGACCGCATGGTCAAAGACGCGGAAGCAAACGCTGAAGCCGACAAGAAACGTCGTGAAGAAGCTGACCTCCGCAACGAAGTAGATCAATTAGTCTTCCAAACTGACAAAGTCTTAGCTGACCTTAAAGACAAGGTTTCAGAAGAAGAAGTCAAGAAGGCTGAAGCAGCTCGTGACGAACTAAAGGCAGCCATCGAGGCCAATGATCTAGATCAAATGAAGGCTAAACGTGACGCCCTCAATGAAATCGTCCAAAACTTAACTGTTAAACTCTATGAGCAAGCCGCTGCCCAAGCGCAAGCAGCTCAAGGCGATGGGCAAGCTCAAGCTGATACAAGTGCCGCTGGCGATGACGTTGTAGACGCTGAGTTCGAAGAAATCGACTAATTTGAGAGGTAAGGACCAACGCCAGAGCTTGTCTTTGGCGTTTGCTTTCTAATCTAACTGTGTCATAAGCCCTAGGGCTTGAATAAAGGAGTGGGAAAATGGCAGATAAACGTGATTACTACGACGTCCTAGGGGTCTCTCGAGATGCTAGTGACGCCGAAATCAAGAAAGCCTATCGTAAACTATCCAAACAATATCATCCAGACATTAACAAGGAAGCAGACGCGGCCGATAAATTTAAGGAAATTACCGAAGCTTACGAGGTCTTAAGTGACGCCGATAAGCGCTCCATGTACGACCAATACGGTCACGCAGCTACCGACGGTTCTTACGGTGCCGGTGGTTTCGGTGGTGGCGGTTTTGGTGGCTTCAGTGGCGGAGGATTTAGTGGCTTTGAAGATATCTTCGAGTCCTTCTTCGGTGGCGGTATGGGCGGCGCCGGTTCCGCAAGAGCCAATGCAGCCCGTCGGGGTGATGACCTCCAATACCGGGTTAAACTCAAATTCGAGGAAGCTATTTTTGGTAAGGAAGTCACCATCACCTACAACCGTAGGCAAGAATGTCACACCTGTCATGGTTCAGGTGCCAAGGAAGGGACCGAACCCGTAACCTGTCACAAGTGTCATGGTTCTGGGGTAATCAATGTTCAACGTAATACCCCATTTGGCGCCATGATGTCTCAGGCAACCTGTGATGTCTGTCACGGGACTGGTAAAGAAATCAAGGAAAAATGTACGACCTGCCACGGTGCTGGGACAGAAACCCAACAGCATTCGGTCAAAGTCACAGTCCCTGCAGGGGTAGAGGACAACCAACAAATGCGGGTGTCTGGTCAAGGTGAAGCCGGAACCAATGGTGGCCCTTACGGCGACCTCTATGTGGTCTTCCAGGTCGAAGAGAGTGATATCTTTGAACGTGAAGGTACCGAAATCTTCTACGAACTGCCTATCAGCTTTAGCCAGGCAGCCCTAGGGGATGAAGTCAAGGTACCAACTGTTCATGGTAACGTCAAACTTAAAATCCCAGCTGGCACCCAAACTGGTACCACCTTCCGTCTACGTGAGAAGGGAGCACCAAGTCTTCGCGGTGGCCGCAATGGGGACCAACACGTGTCCGTCAAAGTCGTGACACCTAAGCGATTAACAGATCGTCAAAAAGATCTCTTCAAGCAACTGGCTGAATCTAGCGGTGAATCTGTCAAGGGTCATGAAGGTGGCTTCTTCGATAAGATGAAGGATATGTTTGAAGGCAAATAAGTCTAAAGGCTGGAAGATTCCAGCCTTTTTTGTTCTTAATTTTAGTTAGCATTCCCTGGCTTAACCCTAGTCTTAGAGCCAAAAATTTGGTACAATAGACCAGTGTATTAGTGCCAGATGGCACTCCTATCTAGATAAATTTGTACGAAAGAGGAAGCCTATGAATCCACAAGAATTACAAGCACTCCGAGCCCGCCAGGAGAAAATTCGCAACTTCTCCATTATCGCTCATATTGACCATGGTAAATCAACCTTGGCTGACCGTATTCTGCAATTGACCGAGACGGTTTCAGACCGGGAAATGCAGGACCAACTCTTGGACTCCATGGACTTGGAGCGGGAGCGAGGCATTACTATTAAACTCAACGCTGTTGAACTGACCTATAAGGCTCAGGATGGGGAAGAGTATATCTTCCACCTAATTGATACCCCAGGGCACGTGGACTTTACCTATGAGGTGTCACGTTCACTGGCAGCCTGTGAAGGGGCCATCTTGGTTGTCGATGCCGCCCAGGGGATTGAAGCTCAGACTCTGGCCAACGTTTATTTGGCTTTAGATAACGACTTAGAAATTCTGCCGGTCATTAACAAGATTGACTTGCCAGCCGCTGATCCTGAGCGTGTTCAAGTTGAAATTGAAGATGTCATTGGGATTGACGCTAGTGAGGCAGTTTTCGCGTCAGCTAAATCCGGCATTGGGATTGACCAAATCCTGGAGCAAATCGTCCACAAGGTACCAGCCCCTCCGGGCGACCTAGAAGCCCCGCTTCAAGCCTTGATTTTCGACTCTGTCTACGATTCCTACCGTGGTGTTGTCTTGAATATCCGGGTCATTAACGGGGTCGTGAAACCTGGCGACAAGATTCGTTTGATGTCCAACGGCAAAGAATTCGATGTAGTGGAAGTAGGGGTCTTCAGTCCTAAACCGGTCCAACGCGACTATCTCATGGTAGGGGATGTGGGCTATATTACGGCTTCCATTAAGACCATCCAAGATACGCGAGTAGGGGATACCATTACCTTGGCCAACAATCCGGCCCAAGAACCCCTAGACGGCTACCGTAAGCTTAATCCCATGGTCTATTGCGGTCTCTATCCAGTCGAGTCTAACGACTATAATGATTTGCGAGATGCCTTAGAAAAACTCCAACTTAACGACGCGGCCTTACAATTTGAGCCAGAAACTTCTCAAGCCCTAGGTTTTGGCTTCCGTACCGGTTTCTTAGGCTTGCTGCACATGGACGTTATCCAGGAACGTCTGGAACGTGAGTTCGACATCAACCTGATAACCACGGCGCCTTCGGTTATTTACAAGGTCAAAAAGACCAATGGTGAGGAAATCATCGTGGATAACCCGTCCGCTATGCCAGATCAAACCGTCATTGATGAAATCTACGAGCCCTACGTTAAGGCTTCTATCATGGTGCCTAATGAATACGTTGGGGCGGTCATGGATATCGGCCAGCGTAAGCGGGGCAACTTCATTACCCTGGATTATCTGGATGATTACCGAGTCAATGTGGTCTATGAGTTACCCTTGTCAGAAATCATCTATGACTTCTTCGATAAGCTCAAATCCAATACCAAAGGCTATGCATCCCTTGACTACGAATTAATTGGCTACAAGCCATCTAACCTAGTTAAGATGGATATCCTGCTCAATGGTGACCTGATTGACGCCTTCTCCATGATTGTCCACAAGGACTTTGCTTACGGTCGTGGCCGTGAATTAGTAGAAAAACTTCGTGGCATCATTCCGCGTCAACTCTTCGAAGTGCCTGTTCAGGCTGCTATCGGCAATAAGATTCTAGCTCGTACCACCATTAAGGCCCTACGTAAAGACGTAACAGCTAAACTCTACGGTGGGGACGTCAGCCGTCGCAAGAAGCTCCTCGAGAAACAAAAAGAGGGGAAAAAGCGGATGAAACAAATTGGGACCGTGGAAGTCCCACAAGAAGCCTTCATGGCTGTCCTACAAATGGACGAAGATTAATATCTATCAAGCTCCCAACCGATTTGTTGGGAGCATTTTTGTATAGTAGCCGCTCAGAACAACTAAGAAATCGCTTGCAATCACCTAAGAAAAGGTTTACAATATAAGTGTAGTATATTTCACAAATTTCACAATAAGGAGGATTTTACTATGAAAGCATACACCTATGTTGAACCTGGCCTAGCAAAATTCGTTGACAAGCCAAAGCCTGTCATCTTGAAGCCAACGGATGCAATTGTTCGTATGCTTAAAACGACCATCTGTGGGACAGACCTACACATCATCAAGGGTGATGTACCTGCTGTCCAAAATGGGACGATTTTAGGACACGAGGGGATTGCGGTTGTCGAAGAAGTTGGTTCCAGCGTGACTAACTTCAAGCCTGGCGATAAAGTCATTGTTTCTTGCGTCTGCTCCTGCGGTAAGTGTTATTACTGTAAGAAGGGGATTTATGCCCACTGTGAAGACGAGGGTGGTTGGATTTTCGGCCACTTAATCGACGGCACACAGGCTGAATATCTCCGCGTTCCACACGCAGACAATACCCTCTATAACCCACCAGCAGGCCTTAGCGATGAAGCCCTGGTAATGATTTCAGATATTCTACCAACGGGTTATGAAATTGGGGTCCTAAAAGGTCGGGTAGAGCCAGGTTGTAATGTGGCCATTATTGGTTCTGGCCCAGTCGGTTTGGGCTCACTCTTAACCGCGCAGTTCTATTCTCCTGCTAAGATTATCATGGTGGATATTGATGATCACCGCCTAGATACCGCCCTTAAGTTTGGCGCTACCCATAAGGTTAATAATTCCGATACTGACAGAGCTATCAAGAAAATCTTTGACTTAACGGGTGGTCGTGGGGTTGACGTGGCCATTGAAGCAGTGGGGATTCCAGCATCCTTTGACTTCTGCCAAAAGATTATTGCAGTTGACGGCCGTATTGCTAACGCAGGTGTCCATGGGGTTCCTGTACAATTTGACTTAGACCGTCTCTGGATTCGCAATATTACCGTGACTACCGGCTTGGTATCAACTAATACCACACCACAACTGCTGCAAGCCTTAGAAGCGCAAAAGATTCATCCTGAAGAACTCGTTACCCACTACTTCAAATTGTCTCAAATCGAAGAGGCTTATGAAGTCTTCCGGGATGCCTCTAAGAATAATGCTATTAAGGTCCTGATTGAAAATGACCTTAGCCCACAAAGCTAGGGCAAGATGGATAGCATTTAAGCCTAAGTGACGGGGCCTCTGGCTCGGTCACTTTTTTATGTAACAACCGAAGATAGGAGGGAAGCCTATGCAAGAAGACATTCAGGCTCTACAAACCATCATTAACAACAGCCAACACCTGGTATTTTTCGGTGGGGCAGGTGTTTCAACAGAATCAGGTATCCCTGATTTTCGCAGTGCCCAAGGCGTTTATAGTCAAGATTTAGGTAGAAACTTTTCAGCCGAACAACTGATTAGTCATAGCATGTATGGTAAATATCCCCAGCTTTTCTATGATTTTTACCGTAAGCATTTGATTTATCCTCATGCTAAGCCAAATGCTGCCCATATCTTTCTAGCGCAGTTAGAGGCCAGTGGCCACTTAGAAGCTGTCATTACCCAGAATATTGACACCCTACATGAAGCTGCAGGTAGTCAAGGCGTCCTCAAGCTTCACGGAACGATTGACCGTAATATTTGTCAGGAATGTGGTAGAATCTATGACCTTAAGAGCTTTCTTGACGCTTATGATAGTCAGGGTATTCCGCGCTGCCCCCATTGTGGTGGCGTGCTTAAACCAGACGTCACCCTCTACGAAGAATCACTTAATATGGTGGTTTTCGACCAGGCTATCTCAGCCATTCAGCAAGCAGATACCTTGATTGTAGGAGGAACTTCTTTAGTCGTCTATCCAGCAGCTAGTCTACTGCAATACTTTAAGGGAAAGCATTTGGTGGTTATTAATAAACAGGCTATTCCTCAGGATGACTGGGCTGACTTAGTCATTCATGCCCCTATTGGGCAAGTTTTCAGTCAATTAGTGCTACCAGAGCAATAAACCCTATTCAAAGCTGACAGAATAGACTATAATAGGTAGGAACTGTCAATTTGGAGGAAAGACATGAGTATCTTAAGCGTATCAAATCTTACCCATGGATTCGGCGATCGGGCCATCTTCGAAGATGTCTCCTTCCGCCTACTCAAAGGGGAACATATCGGCCTAATTGGGGCCAATGGTGAAGGGAAATCAACCTTCATGAACATTGTAACAGGTAAGCAAGTGCCAGATGAAGGCAAGGTAGAGTGGGCCAAGTATGTTACAACTGGCTACCTAGACCAACACAGCGTCCTTAAGCCTGGGCAAACCATTCGCGATGTCTTGCGCATGGCCTTTGATGATTTATTTGCCATTGAAGCGCGCATTAGCGAGGCCTATGAAGAGATGGCGACTGCTGATGACCAAACCATGGCAGACCTATTAGAGGAAGTAGGGGAGCTACAAGAACGCCTGGAAGTCCACGATTTCTATACCTTGGATGCTAAAATTGAAGAAGTGGCTCGTGCTCTTGGTATTACCGCCTTTGGTTTAGACACAGACGTCACCTCACTGAGTGGGGGACAGCGGACCAAGGTCTTATTGGCCAAGTTACTCTTAGAAAAGCCCGATATTCTACTCTTAGACGAACCGACCAACTACTTGGATGCAGAACATATCGAGTGGCTTAAACGTTACTTGCAAAACTACGAAAATGCCTTTATCTTAATTTCCCATGATATTCCATTCCTTAATAGTGTCATTAACATTATCTATCATGTGGAAAACCTCAAGCTCAGCCGTTATGTTGGCGACTATGAGAACTTCCAAGCGGTCCACGCCATGAAGCGTGCCCAGCTAGAGGCGGCCTATGAACGCCAACAGAAGGAAATAGCGGACCTCAAGGACTTCGTTAACCGCAACAAGGCCCGAGTCGCAACGCGCAATATGGCCATGTCCCGTCAGAAGAAATTAGATAAGATGGAAGTCATCGAGCTACAAGGCGAGAAACCTAAGCCAAAATTTGACTTCCAGTCTGCCCGGACCCCTGGTCGCTTCATCTTCGAAGCAAGTCAGTTAGAGATTGGTTATGACCAGCCGCTAACCAAGCCGCTGGACCTAGTCTTTGAACGTAACCAGAAGGTTGCGATTATCGGGGCCAACGGGATTGGGAAGACAACCTTACTCAAGAGTCTCATGGGGCTTATTCCGGCCTTAGGAGGCCAAGTAGAGCAGGGAGATTACTTGGAAATTGGTTACTTCCAACAAGAAGTTGCTTCAGGTAACCGTCAAACGCCATTAGAAGCTGTTTGGAATGCTTTCCCAGCTATGAACCAGGCTGAAGTTCGCGCTGCCTTGGCACGTTGCGGCCTGACTTCTAAGCACATCGAAAGCCAAATTCAAGTCCTAAGTGGGGGAGAGCAGGCCAAGGTCCGCCTTTGCTTACTGATGAATGCTCCCCATAATGTCTTAATCTTGGACGAGCCGACCAACCACTTGGACGTCGATGCCAAGGAAGAATTAGCTCGTGCCCTCAAAGAATACAAAGGCAGTATCCTCATGGTTTGCCACGAACCTGAATTTTATCAAGGTTGGGTCGACCAAATTTGGGACTTCAATCAATTTTAACAAGCCAAAGCCAAAGTTTGTTCACTTTGGCTTTTTTTCATGGATTAATGCCGATATATCAAGATAATTCTATAAACTCATATTCACAAAGTGTTTGTGAATCTAAAAAACGAATAGAGAATATATAATATTTTATATGGATAACCCGAGTATTTTATTTAAAATGATAAGGTTTTCTATTCACATAAGCATTTAGTTAAAATACTGATAAGTCAATATTTGAAAACGTTTTGAAAACAACCTTCACATTGTGACTTGTTTTCATACATGCTCATTTACAAAAAAAGACCGTCAATATAAAATTTTTATCGTTTGAACTTGAACAAGTGCTTTACTTTTTGAAAACAAAAGCGTATGATGAAGATGTAAATAAAAAGAACTTAGGAGGAACATCCATGGTTGAAAAAGAAGATAAGAAGTTAGAGGCTCAAGCCCATGTTGATGAGCTTGTCCAAAAAGGCTTAGTAGCTCTTGACGAATTCCGTCTCTTGGACCAAGACCAAGTAGACTACATTGTGGCTAAAGCCTCAGTTGCAGCCTTAGACCAACACGGGGTCTTGGCTAAACACGCGCTAGACGAAACGGGTCGTGGCGTATTCGAAGATAAGGCCACTAAGAACCTTTTCGCCTGCGAGCACGTGGTTAACAACATGCGTCACACCAAAACAGTTGGCATCATCTCAGAAGACGATGTGACTGGTTTAACCTTGATTGCTGAACCAGTCGGGGTTATAGCTGGGATTACCCCAACTACCAACCCTACATCTACCGCGATTTTCAAATCTTTGATTTCATTGAAGACGCGTAACCCAATCGTCTTTGCCTTCCACCCATCTGCCCAAGAATCTTCTGCTCACGCAGCAAAAGTTGTTTACGATGCAGCAGTAGCAGCAGGGGCACCTAAGAACTGTATCCAATGGATTACTTTACCATCTATGGAAGCAACTTCTGCGCTTATGAATCACCCAGGGATTGCGACGATCTTAGCAACTGGTGGTAACGCCATGGTTCGTGCCGCTTACTCATGCGGTAAGCCTGCCTTAGGGGTAGGGGCTGGTAACGTACCTGCTTATGTAGAAAAAACAGCTAACATTCAACAAGCTGCACACGACATTATCATGTCTAAGTCTTTCGACAACGGGATGGTCTGTGCTTCTGAGCAAGCTGCCATCGTGGATAAAGAAGTTTACGCTGAATTCAAGAAAGAACTTGAGTCTTACCATGTATACTTCGTTAACAAGAAAGAAAAAGCCTTGTTAGAAAACTACTGCTTCGGCGTAAAAGCCAACAGCAAGAACTGCGCAGAAGGTAAATTGAACGCTGATATCGTCGGTAAACCAGCTGCTTGGATTGCTGAACAAGCTGGCTTCAGTGTACCTGAAGGCACTAATATCCTAGCTGCCGAAGTGGCTGAAGTAGGTCCAAAAGAACCATTAACTCGCGAGAAACTTTCTCCAATTATTGCGGTATTGAAATCAGAAAATACGGAAGATGGGATTGCTAAATCTCGTCAAATGGTTGAATTCCATGGTTTGGGTCACTCTGCTGCTATCCATACACGTAACGAGCAACTGGCTAAAGACTTCGGTCGTGAAGTGAAGGCAATTCGTGTTATCTGGAACGCACCATCTACTTTCGGGGGGATTGGTGACGTATATAACGCCTTCTTGCCATCCTTAACCTTGGGTTGTGGGACTTATGGTCGCAACTCTGTCGGCAACAACGTCAGCGCCGTTAACTTGTTAAACATCAAAAAAGTGGGGAGACGTAGAAATAATATGCAATGGTTTAAAGTACCTTCAAAAATCTACTTCGAACGTGACTCCATCCAATATCTGCAAAAGATGAAGGATGTAGAGAAAGTTATGATTGTTACGGATGATGCTATGTTCAAATTAGGTTTTGTTCACCGTGTCATCGAACAACTCTCCCTCCGTCCTAAGAAAGTTACCTACACCATCTTCTCAGATGTTGAACCAGATCCAGATATTACAACCGTTGAACGCGGGGCAGCCCTCATGCGTGAATTCCAACCAGATACCATCATCGCTCTAGGTGGGGGGTCTGTAATGGACGCGGCTAAAGTAATGTGGATGTTCTACGAACAACCTCAAGTTGACTTCCGTGATTTAGTACAGAAATTCATGGATATCCGTAAACGTGCCTTCCGCTTCCCAGAATTAGGTAAAAAGGCTAAATACGTCGGGATTCCAACCACTTCTGGTACCGGGTCTGAAGTAACACCATTTGCCGTTATCTCTGATAAGAAGAATAACCGTAAATATCCATTGGCTGACTACTCCTTGACACCAACCATCGCCATCGTGGACCCAGCCTTTGTCTTGACCGTTCCTGCATCAGTTACAGCTGATACTGGTATGGACGTCTTGACCCACGCAGTGGAAGCTTATACTTCTACCTTGGCTAACGACTATACAGATGGTTTGGCTCTACAAGCAATCAAGTTAGTCTTCGAAAACTTAGAAAGCTCTGTTAAGAATGCTGACTTTGAGTCACGTGAGAAGATGCATAACGCGTCAACCATGGCAGGTATGGCTTTTGCCAACGCCTTCTTAGGGATGTCTCACTCTATGGCCCATAAGATTGGTGGTTTCTTCCACACAGTTCACGGCCGCACTAACGCCATCCTCTTGCCATACGTTATCCGTTACAACGGGACTCGTCCAGCTAAGGCTTCCACTTGGCCAAAATACAACTACTACAAGGCCGATGTTAAATTCCAAGACATTGCTAAGATGTTAGGCTTGCCAGCTTCAACACCTGAAGAGGCTGTCGACGCTTTAGCTAAAGCAGTCTACGACTTAGGTGAACGTGTTGGGATCGACATGAGCATCAAGGGTCAAGGCGTGGATGAGAAGGAATATATGGCAACAGTCGAAGAAATTGCTTACCTAGCATACGAAGACCAATGTTCGCCAGCTAACCCACGCTTACCAATGGTAGCTGACATGGTGGAAATCCTCCAAGACGCTTACTATGGTTACAAAGAACGTCCAGGACGTATCAAATAATAGCAAGTAGCTAATTGTTATAGCACCAGGTGCCAGGCACTTGGTGCTTTTTTGAGGACGTCTATTTTAGGCTTGTGCTATAATAGAAGCATCAAGAGTCAAGAGAGGGGTATGAGGATGACAGAAACACTTTATTTAGCAGGAGGCTGCTTTTGGGGCATGGAAGGCTATTACAAGCGCTTGACTGGTGTGGTGGATACAGAAGTTGGCTATGCCAACGGCAAAAGCCCACAGGCCAGCTACCAAGGCCTCAAAAGCTCAGATCATGCGGAAACCCTGGCCATACATTATGATCCTAGCCAGGTCGATCTTGCGACCTTAATCAGCCATTTCTTCCGCGTCATTGATCCTTTTAGCCTAAATAAGCAGGGCGGTGACATCGGTCGTCAGTACCGTACGGGGATTTACACCACTAACGCCAGCCAAGAGGCAGCTGTTAAGGCTTTAGTGGCTACTTTTGAGCAAAGAGCAGGGCGACCAACCGCTGTTGAAGTGGTGCCATTGGCTCACTTTGTGCCAGCTGAAGACTATCATCAAGATTACTTAGATAAACATCCCGGTGGCTACTGTCACATCAAACTGGCCTGGGCCGATCAAGCCTTATCGCCAGCTGAAAATTTAGCAAATCAGGAAGGGTGATAAGATGGCTGCTACTATTGAAATTCGACCAGCTCAAGTTGAGGATGCGGCAGCCCTGCAAAAGCTAGCTAGGCAAGAATTAGGTTATGATTATCCGCTAGAAGCCTGCCGAGAACGACTGCAAGCTCTCTTGGCGGACGACCAGCAGATTCTTCTAGTGGCTTGCAGTCAAGAAGTTCCTAAAGAGGTTTTGGGCATTGTCCACGCCAGTTACTATTATTCCTTTTATGGCGACCCCGCCTATAATGTCATGGCACTGGCGGTCGATCAGGCCTATCAGCACCAAGGAATAGGGCGGCTTTTAATGCAAAATCTGGAGGCCCAAGCTATTTCAAAGGGCATCCACCACATTCGCCTCAATTCTGGTAGCCATCGCACTGGGGCACACGCCTTTTATCAGTCCATAGGCTATGATTGTTACAAAACCCAAAAAGCCTTCAGTAAAAACCTATGACTATAAAAATTCCCATTATATCATATATGATATAATGGGAATTTTGCTTTAGATATGAGATTGGAATTGCTTAATCCGTGCCAGTAACTGACTATTGCCATTGAATTTAGCAAAGGCTAGAGCGTCTGCGCTATATTCCTTGATTTGGTCCACTTCTAAGCCCTGAGCTTCTGCATTCTGTGCAAGGCGGAAGTAAAGGCGATCGACATAGTGGGATACCGCAGCTTGGCTAGAAAGGCTAATACCATGTAGCAAGAGACGGTTAGACTGGTCATATTCCTGGGCTGTCGCATAAAAATTAGCTGAATGCAGGACAATATTGAGAATGCGCCATAGTTCCTGACTATTAGCTGGCTCATAATCTAGCAGCCCGTCTTGGGCTTTTTGGAAGTAGTGGTGGGCCCGTTCGGATTCTCCCGCATTAGCATAAGCCAATCCTAAGCCGGCCGCAGCTAGGGAACTGTAGAGCGGCTCAAAATCAGTATGTAAATCAGTCATTAGTTGATTTAAGTAGAAAAAACTATCATTGATCGAAGCCTTGGCCAAGGCTGCCAAGAAGCCCTTAAGATAAAGATAGCGCTTTTTAAGCGAAAGGGGGCTGACTTGCTTGGCATCCACAGCCACCAATTCCTGACTGGCTAACTTATAGTCCGCTCGAACAAAGGCACTTTCCGCCGCTTCAATATGCTGGTAAAGCGCTGTTGATTGAACATCTTGACGTGGGAAGAGTTCACCTAAACTCATGTCTAATCGTTGACACAAATCCAGTAAAATTTTAACAGAAGGGACCTGTCCTTGATTCTCAAAACGACTCAGCGTAGCTTGGGTACAAATGCCTTGGCACAATTCAGACTGTGAAATCCCTAATGACTTGCGCCGTTGAATAAATAACTGAATATCCATAGAGGAAACCTCCTAAATATTGCGCTTATAAGTGACTCTATTATAGCATGATAGTGGCCACTTGTCATCGTTTTCACGAAGCCGGCAGGGCAAGAATTAAAGGTAATTTAGGTGTAATCTGACCTGCATCACTTGATAAAGTCAAGGCTGGATAAGCCGGATCAAAGCCAATCTTATGTTGATGATCAAACATCATGTCATAGAGAGGGTTGAGATAGATGGGCTCAAAATTAGTCTCAAACTTGCTTGAATAAAGGCCAAAAGGCACCTTGGGGTCATTGTCAGCTACTATGAGCAGACGATACTTGCCCATAACATTACAGTGACAGCCAACTGGGTCGTCATTATAAGGGCTATTGCCATCCACATAATCCATAAGGATGCGGTAAGATTTGCTATCATGTTGAGATAGCGCTTGTTGGATAAAGTCGATTGCTTGATTGGTAAATTCAAAATTCATATTAGAAATCCTTTCTAGTGGAAGGGAGATGGGTCAGTAGAGACCTAGATATTTTCTGATATCCATGAGTTAACATAATATACACTCTTTCAAAGGCAAAAACCTTTGCAGGCACTCATTGATTAATCGAGCAACTACAAAGGCTTTCACGAAAAACTGCAAATAGAAGTTTACCACAAAAACCGGTAAACTTCTATTTCTTTTATATTACAAATAACCAACAAGGAGATGGTATTTATGATTAAAAAAAGGGCACTGAAGGTCGCTAGTGTATTTGAGGAAGTTGTAACTGAGGAAGAATTTGCTAGACTGACAAGATAGGGGATTTCGAATGTTGTCGAAAACATTACTCGTTATTGCCATACTATTGGCAATCGTTGTTTCATTTTACACATTGATTAAATGGATGAGAACGAAAAAGCGCTTCTATATGTGGTTGTCACTCTACCAAATCCCTTTCATCTTAGCCCCGTTGCTTTTGCTAATGCTAGAAATAAAATACAGATAACATTACACCTCTTGCCAAATTGGCAAGAGGTAATTGCCTATAATGATGGTAAATTGCCCGATAGAGTGGAGAAAAATTAATGACTTTGCAGAAATACTTATTATGGATAGCAGTGATTCTAATACTTTTATTGTTTTTCCCAAGCTTGTATCTGTGGTGGAAGACAAGAAAGAAAGAAGACTTGAAAGTATTACTTTTTTTGATTCCTCACGTCATATTTGTGTTGTTGTTACTGATACACGAATATATTTGTAAATGACGCTCAACCTCTTGCCAAATTGGCAAGAGGTATTACTTTAAAAAGGAGTTGGTACTATGAAGAAACAGGGAAGAGTAATTTCAATTGCAAATCAAAAAGGGGGCGTTGGCAAGACCGCCACTGCCATGAACCTAGGAGCATCACTTGCTAAAAAAGGGTATAAGGTTTTATTGGTTGACTTAGACCCACAACACAACTTGAGTAACTATCTAGACTGCCGGGACTTTTCACTAACAATCGCTGAAGCTTTCTGGATGGAGCTAGAGGGTGACGAAAGTTACGCTAGCCGTCTTGTGAGAAACCATTCCGAAAATTTGGATTATATTCCAACATCCCTAGACTTGTCGGCTATTGATATGAAGTTAGTAGTCGCGAGCGCGCGCGAGTATTACTTGAACGAGATTTTCGAAAGAATCAACGCTAGAGAGATTTACGACTATATTATCGTGGACTTAATGCCTGCTCTTAACCTTCTGATGATCAATGCCTTAACGGCTTCCGACTCTGTTATCGTACCTGTGGAAGCATCGCATGGTGCCTTCGAAGGTCTTGGACAGTTATTTACCCACGTTGAGAATGTAAAACGGCGCCTCAACAAGGGGCTTGAAGTAGAAGGTATCTTGTTTACAAAGGTACCAAATAACAACCTAGCCAAAGAAATCCGTGAACGTCTTTTGGAAAAATACCCTGGATTGCTGCTGAAGGCAGAGATTAAAGAGCTAGTAGAGGCGCGCAAGTCATACGCGGATCGTATTCCTTTAAACAAAATGAAAAGTAGCAAATTAGCAGCTAACTATTCTGATTTAGCAGATGAACTTCTGGAGAAAGGTGGGATGGGTCATGTTTAATTCACCTAATTTGACAGATGCCTTCTTCTCTCCTGGTTCCGAAGCAAAACCAGAAATCAAGGAGATTGCTTTAACTAGACTTGACCCCTATCAAAACCAACCGTTCAAATTATACTCAGATAGCAAACTTAAAGAACTGGCGGAAGACATCAAGGTGAACGGACTATTAAATCCGATTATCGTACGACCGTATGGAAAAGGTAGATATCAAATAATCGCCGGACACAACCGGGTAAATGCCTTTATTTCAAACGGCGAATCTATGATTCCTGCTATCATCAAAGAGATGGATGACCAAGCGGCAGCCATTGCTTTAGTTAACAGCAACTTAAATCAACGCCAGGAGATAACTCCTGGTGAAAAAGCTAAGGCGTACAAAATGCGTCATGATGCTATTAAATCCCAGGGCGTGAAAGGAGCAGGAAATTCTTTAGATAAGCTATCTGAGGAGTCTGCGGATTCTGGTAGGACTATCGCTCGTTATATTCGCGTAAACAACCTCATCCCAGGATTATTTGAACGATTCGATGAAGGGAAACTATCATTGTCGGTAGCGGAAAAATTGACAGTTTTAGAGCCAGAAGCTCAACAGTTGGTGGATGACTATTTGGAAGTCAGCAAAAAGCGTTTAACAGACAAACTCGCCAAAAATATCTTGGAACAAAAGACACTTACGGGTGAGGGGCTGAAAAAAGCATTAGAGCATCCTTCAAAAGGAGTTCCCTCCACTGACTATGTAGGTCTCTATGCCGACTATAATCAGAGAAAAAAAGATGTGAATGAGGATGTGTTTCTTTCAGTTATCGAATTTCTAAAAGAAAAGGGTATTCTGAAGTAGCTTACCCTCAGTGAATTATTCACTTCAATAACATAATCTGCTATACTATCCGAAAGGAGTGATTCAAATGCCAACCATGACTCAGACTAAACTCAAATGCACCAAATGTGGTAGTGTATATCCAATGTGGCGAAACAGCGGGTGGCGTCACAAAGAAGATCATATTAAGCATTTGTATTGCTTCAAATGCCAAGAGACCACAGCCCATTCAGAGCAAACCGAATATTCAGAGTGGGAGGCCGCCAACGATGTTGTCAAGGACTAAAATTATCATTGGAAATATACTCGTTGCGTTATCTATTATCTCTGACATATTCAGAGGATTATTCATCTTCTTTGAATGGCTATGGATGGGGATAGGTGGATTAGCGATCATTATTTTATCCATCGCTTGTGTATTAGGTGGTTTCCGAGATAATTTCTGGAAGCTAGTTCTAGTAGCGGTTATAGTTATTGGCCCAATTATCCTTGCGAATAGCCTGAAGCAACTTGGATACACGCTAATAAAGAGTGGCTATAAGGATTTAGCTGAAAGAGAAGCGCAGATTCTAAATGGTTATTCTGAAGACAGAGCACTAACATCTCAGGCCTATAATCGATATCTTCAAAAATACTATCAAGCGTGTAAAAACCACAAGCTTGCAGCACAAGAGCACGAGGAGCGTTATAAATGACAGAATATACAAGACATTTTCAAATGCCTTCCATTCTTTTCGAACACGATACACATCAACGGCTGTCTACGACGGCCGTTGTCGTATATTCAGTATTATGGGATCTGCAACAGCATAGCCCAAACGAAGAGCTACAAGGTATTCTGGGAAAGAAAATTCCTAACTATTTGCGCATTACACCATATAAATATAAACGCGCACTACGTGAATTAATGACAATCGGACTTTTAACACAACGGGGCAAAAAAGGAATCGACCTCTTTAAACTAAAATCGGTTGAGTCACTAGTATAGGAGGAAAATATGGGAAAGATGCCACGTATAAAGAGTGGTGATTTTGCACGAACACAATATTACCAACTTCAGAAAATACTTTTCGTAAGCGAAGAATACGCTGACTTGTCTTTAACGGCGAAGGTCACGTATTCTTTTTTTATGGACAGGGCAAGATTAAGTGATGTTCGAGGGTTTCGAAATAAGGATAATGAACCGTACTTCTTTTTTTCAAACGAATC
The DNA here is from genome assembly GCA_965245735.1 of uncultured Abiotrophia sp. Classification (GTDB taxonomy): domain Bacteria; phylum Bacillota; class Bacilli; order Lactobacillales; family Aerococcaceae; genus Abiotrophia. Next base: position 65,510 of record CBDFAX010000005.1, read on the forward strand.
ATTGGCGAAGATGTTAGGATGCAGCGAACGGAAAGTTACTGCTATAAAAAAAGAGCTAGTGTCATTCGGGTTACTAGATATCATAAATACCGGGCGTGCTCAACAGATGTATGTCAGAGAACTAAACTACTCTAATATTCAAAGTGATCAACTAGAAATCTTTGAAGCTCCTGACGAAGATCAGACGAAGTGGTCTGAAGAATCAATAAAGAAATTGTCGAAAACAATGTCAAATAGGAATGTATCTAGAGGGCCTAAAGTTAAAATATTGAGTTTCAATAAAAAGATGCTTCATCGGGCCAAAGAAGACGAGTCGCAAAATTTGCGACTCGTCTCAAAAAAGCCTTTATATAGGCAATCTTGGCGCTACAGAAGAGAACGGGTCGCAAATTTTGCGACTCAGAGTCGTCGTTTTTTGCGCCCTAGTAAGACTGACTTAGTAAATACAAGATTACCTATAGATGAATATAGATCACTACCTGACCATTCCCAGAAAAAAATTCTATCTGAACAGGTGAGTAAAAATTATGAATTATCTACTGACGATGAATTACAAAGCCTAATGCGAGAACAGTACCTATTCGATTTGGAAAATAATAAAGAATACCACCCAATTATTATCGCTACGCTAAAAGTGCTTTCGAAGAGCGAAGATTTAGGAACTCTTCATATGTCACTAAGCAAAGCTATTGAGGATATGATATACGGCGTATATCATTATTACCCAGATGCGCGTCAATTTAGCGCTCGTATCAGTGATTTATTAGAACAATTAGACTTTTACCGAGGCTACGAAATCGCTGAAGTTACGCGACACGCCTTGGTAAGAGCGTATAAGCATACCAAACACCAAGAAATTTGGAACAAAACTGCTTACTACGCAACAAGCATCGAGAAAGCAGTTGTTGAACACCTTAGCTATAACTATGAGATGAATTAAGAACAGGAGGAAAGTAATGGAATATATCATATCCCTAATCACTATACTAACTCTTTTACTTACAATAACACCAAAACTGCCAATTGTTGAAAATTTAGAGCCTCACATAATGGCTGCGGCTTCATCAGTATCAGCATCTACCGAAACAAACGATCAAGTTGATGAACAGGTGCTTGCCGATTCAAAATCTAATCGAAACTTAAATGATTATCAGCAACAAGGTTCAGTCCCAACCTCACAATCTGATTTTCAAAGGCAAGAGTTTTATTCTATACCACCTGGTTATTTTGGAAGTTTTGCCGAAGCCGAATCCTATGGATACTCACAGTTAAATGGAAAAGACAAAGCAAGTTGTCAAGTCTATTTAGCAGGCTATCTGCCAAACGGCATCCCGTATTATGGGGTTGACTTTTGGTCTTCGAATAACTAATTTAAGCCTCTTCTAAGAGGCTTTTTCTATACACTAAACATAGAAGGAGTGATTAAAAGATGGTAAATAATCCATTATACGGTTCGCGAGAGCCTCCACAATTTATTTAACACAACAGCTAAATTAACAGAAAGGAATTTATAGTATGCGAAATGTTAAGAGAACACTAGTGCTCTTCGCGATTGTCCTATTATCTTTGGTTGCTCTGACCAGTGCTAGCGTATTGGCGGCCACCCCAAAGGTTGCGAGTGTGAATGCTACTCAAAACACACCATTAAAAACAGAGTCAGTCAAGCAGAAACCTGAGACTAAAGTTTCTGAGGCAGATAAAGAGACTAAACAGAATACTGAATCTCAATCAGTGGTTGAATCTGAATCAACAGAAACTAAATCAAGTTTGACATCATCAGAAGTTGAAAGTACAGAAAAACCGTCAGAAGAGAAAGAGGTTTCTGATATTGAAGATCGACTAAAATCTGAACTGTCTGAAAAAGGGCAGGTAGAGTTGACAGACCATGAAGCTAAGGTATTAGCAGGGAGTAACTATTCAGGCTTTAGGAATGCTATTACTTCTGAAAATGGTGAGTTAAAGGTAGAGGGTTCCAAGCTAGGTACTATCTACTATTCTAGAGGAGAGGTTGGTAGATATTATGATGATATCTACGTGACTACAATCAATGGCAAAGTAGTGTTCTGTATTGAACCTATGACACAGTGGGTAGCAGGCACTCAATATTCTGCTGAAACCTTACCAGACAATGTGACGCTAGAAAACAAAGCCACTCTAACACCTACTTTAGATGCAGGTAGAGTGAATATTGATAAGAACACTCGCTTAAAGCTTGAACAAATTGTTCAATACGGTTACTATGATTTACCCTCACGGCAGAATGCCGGATTCACTCAAGCGCTATTGTGGGAAAATATGGGCTTCAAACTTTTGAATGAAGGCTATATTGCTGAAAATCAAAAAGCTTACGATTCTTTCAAAGAAAAAGTCAATGCTAAGATTGCAGCATGGAAAAATACACCAAGTTGGAATGGCAAGACAGTAGATTTACAGGTTGGTAAGTCAGTAACATTGACTGATACCAATGGTGTATTTAACAAGTTGAAATTGCCATCAGAAATGAACGGTGTGACCTTAGAACGCAAAGGTAATGATTTAACCTTAACCGCAACCGCAACCGCTAAAACAGGCGAATTTTTGCTAAAACAAGACCCTGCTACTTTATCTGATCCTGTGTCGCTACTTTATAAGCGTCCAGGAGCGCAAACTTTTGCTAGCCTATTTTTCCGAGATCCTGTTTCAGGTTTGTTTAATCTGAATATTTTGCCGAGCGAAGGGCAAATCACCTTGATTAAGAAAGACCACGAAGTGGACAATTATTTATCAGGGGCTGTGTTTAACGTATTAGACAGTCAAGGAAAAGTAGTTGATACCTTAACTACTGATGTAAATGGTAAGGCAACCAGTAAAAAGTTGCCACTAGGTCATTACCAAGTAGTTGAAGTGAAAGCGCCAAGACAGTATGTCTTGGATAATAAAAAATATGAAGTGGAGCTAACCAATACAGGTAAAGCAACCCCTCTTGTTGAGGTTTCTAAAACAATCTTAAACAAAGAGGTCCCACCGACTATCGGGACTACTTTAACTGACAGTGAAGGCGAAAAACAAGTAGATCCGTTGCAAGAGGTAGTATTAAAGGACGTTGTCAAAGTAGCGGGTGCTATTGTTGGCAAGTTCTATGACTTAGTAGGGACGCTTAAAGATGTAGAAACAGGCGAAGACTTACTTTATAACGGTAAGAAGGTAACGGCTTCTACAAGAGTGCAAGCCAAGACTAAAGATTTCTTTGCCGAATTGTTCTTTAAGTTTGATGCTCGCAGCTTGAAAGGCAAGAAAGTAGTTGCATTTGAAGACCTCTACACTAATGGCCGTCATGTAGCAAGTGAAGCAAAGCTAGATAACCCAAGTCAAACTGTCCGTATCAGAAACCCTAAAATCCACACTACTGCTACCATTAATGGTAAGAAGGAAGTGGAAGCAGGTCAGCCTTACACAGTTGAGGATGTTGTCCAATATGAAGATTTTAGCCCGGGCAAATACTATCGCTTATCTGGCTTAGCGGTGTACCCAGATACCAAGGAACTCATTAGAATTAATGGTTCTATTCCAAAAGGTACGGTTACTTTTAAAGCTGAATCAGAAAATGGAAAAGTTACCGTTCCAATTTACTTTGAAAGCACGGAACACTTGTCAGGTAAATCAGCAGTTATCTTAGAAGAAGCAGAACGCTTATTAGTATCTAAAGATGCCACTGAGGACGAAGTGAAGAAAGCTAAAGGTGAGAGTGTAGCAGAACATAAAGATTACAAAGACTACGGTCAAACAGTAACCTTTACACCACCAACTCCACCTGTAACACCACCAACTCCACCTACACCACCGCATACCCCTGAATTACCAAAAACAGGAGAATCTACAAATGCGTTTATTTTGGTTGGAGGTTTATTACTTATGTTAGGTATGTTTGTACTACCTAAACGTAAGGAAGTTTAATCTAGACTTACCTCTTGCCAATTTGGCAAGAGGTGATATTTCGAGGAGGTTTTATATGTCACAGAAAATTAGCAAGCAGGAGGCAACCCAAATGCGTGAGATGGCGGAAGCCATCATGAAAGCAAAAGGACTTGACCCAGTGGCTGTTCGTTATCAGCAAGACTTAGCGTTCGTATCAGAAAATGCTAAGTTCATCGTTAGGACGCTAAAGAGTAAGGAGGAGAAAAAAGATGCAGAAAATTCTACTTCAGGCGAGTAACCCCATTGAAAAAATAACAAGCGCATTAACCAGTATTACGCCTAGCTTACAATCATTAGCCTATGCCTGTGCTGTAATCGCTGTTATTGTCGCATGTATAATGGGGTTTGTAAGCAGCCGGGCTTCCGCTGAATCGAAAGAGAGAATTATGGGTATCTTAGTTAAGGTATTTATCGTCGCATCTGTTACGGGTATTATTTCTTATGTCGCTTCATTAGCGAATGGCAGTGGTTATCAGTAATTAAAGGAGGCAGTCAATGTTTTTTAAATTCAGGACAAGAAATCGTCGTCTGAAATCGATGGTCAAAGATGCGGCCGAGTACTCCGTTATTGGAGGGGTAAACTTAATCAGCAAGCTAGATAAGTACTGCAAAACGAATAGTATTTCCGCAAAACTCAAAATCCAGGTATTCGAAGATGGCGACAATAAATCTGTATTAGATTATACTGTCGAGCTTGGCCACGGCGATGTCGTTTTCTATCCGTCCTATTTAGAAAACAAGTATCGCCTATTGACCGAAAATGATGTTGAAGAAAATCCACAATATCAATTTTTGGCGTCACTAATTACTCGACTCAAACAAGAGTATCAACAGCAGTCAATGAAACGTGAACATGGCGAAAAGGTATCTAACTATCATCGCCCATTAGATCAAACCAAAAAGGGTTGGCAAGATTATTTAGAATTTTGCCGTACTCTTATCAAAAATTATAGGCGACCATTGGTAGTGGCCGGAGCTGTAATCATTACTGCATCTTTTGGATATTACTTGTTACAACACATCCCTGTAGGTAATCCGTCGACAACAAAAAGTGAAATTCAGGCTGAAGCAACATCTGTTGCTTCTAACGAAAGACTTACCACCCTGCTAGAGGACAAACGGTTTAATGAGGCGCTAACCCTATATCCAAAGGAGTACGCTCGAATAGAACGATCAATTTTCTACCTTGGAACCGAAGGTATCCCCTATCTTGAGGAATTTCTTAAGACACAAGATTACGTGAAAGGTAGATTTGATTTGGCTTATCTCAAGCGCGATTACCAAACAGTGATTGATTTAAAGGATGAAGCAGATTCAGATGATCGACTCGCGCAATTGGCGGTAGCTTTTATTAAGACCAATCAATTAGGTGAAGCTGAAAAACTTAATGATTCTTTGAAGTCAGAAGCTATTTCAAAATTAATTTTCCTAGCAAAAGAAAATCAAGCTATCGAATTAATTAAGAAAGGCAGCGTTGATGAAGCTAGGGCCATTCAAGAGCAGATTAATTCTGAAAAATTGAAGTCTTACTTCGAACAGTACGATGCTTTATCAAGTGCGATTGCTGAAGGGCAGTCCACATTAGAAAGTAGCGATTTGAGTGATGAAAGTAAGGCGGCTGTGGAATCAGCCAAAACACAGAACGAAGATTCGTTAAAACAACTTAACGATAATTTAAAATAGGCTCTTAATAAATTATAAAGAGAACTAAACAGAAAGAGAGGAACCAATATGAATTTAAAGAAGTCGCTAGTAGCTTTTGCGGTATTAGCGTTGTCAAGTGCCCCTATTGGAGTTGTTGTTCATGCGACTGAATCTGGAGAAGTACAAACCATGGCGCAGTCTAGCTTATTTGAAAACGAAGCATTTGGTGTGACTGTTAAAATTGCTCATGATAAGTTGAACCGCAGTGATGTTTCAGAAGCTAAGATTGAGTTAGTACGGGATTCCGCTCAAATTCAAAAGCTAGTACAACATCTACCCGTTGAATTAGATGGCGAATTGTATGATTTGCTGTTGGTAGAGCTTTTGGATAAAGACGGCAAGCCGCTTCAAAACACCCCCGCAGAAATCTCAGTTAAAAAACAGAACTTGCGTGGCGAGCTAGAAAAAGTATTGTTTCTAACACCAGATGGTGAATATAAAACTTTACCAGTATCTACCAAAGATGATAAGACCGTCTTTCAAACAGACCAACTCAACAAATTCGCACTAGTCTACAAAAAAGACCAGAATGTTGCTACGGAAGATACAAAACAGAAACGGATTGATGAAATCGTTTCGTTTAGTGAGTCAACAACTGAATCCGTTGAAAAGGTTGTTGAGTTGAGCCAAGAAAAACCTTCTAAACCAACAGTAACGAATGTTGTGGCAATCGCCGATCAACAAGCTACTCAAGAGGTAAATAAACCTATTGAAAACAACAACCAAATTACTGTTGTGAAACCTGAAAAACCGAAAGAAGAAGTGCCTTCTGCTCCTGAACCACCTGTAACGCCACCGACTGTAGAGGAGCCAATTCAGCCAGTGGTGCCAGAAGAGCCAGTCACTCCATACTATCCAGTTCCTGCCGGATTCTTTGCGTCAGAAGCAGAGGCAATTGCAACAGGTCAATCTCAAGGAGATACACCTTTTGATACCTATATTGCAGGTTATTTGCCGAACGGGGTTCCTTACTATGGGATCGTTCGGCACCACAATCAACAACCTCAATTAGATCCATTAGCAGATGATGATGGGGACGGTGTAACAAACGGTACGGAAATGTCAGTTGGAACTAACCCTAAAGATAAGGCATCTAAACCTCCTGTAAAGGAGGCAAAGTACGAAAAAGCAGAGTACTTTACCTCTAAAGAACAAGCAGAAGCGTTTGCTAAAGAGTACCATAAAGGTCAGCCGGGAGAACATGAAGTCACACAGAAAACAGACAGTAATGGTCGAGTTTATTTTGATGTGACATTTAAGGAACCAGAGGCGACTAAACCAGAGGTAAACGTAACTGTAAATAATAAAGTTGATGTTAACGTGACAGTTAATGGTGAAGAAGTGAAGCCTGTTGAAAAAACGATTGATTCCACTACCGAAGAGCGATCAGTTACAGAAGCAGTTGCTAAATCAGAACAACAAGCGCCTGTGACTAAAGAAGAGAATCAACCATTGCCAGAAGGTGTCGGTGAAGACCAACGCGCTACGCACGAAGGATTTCTAGCCAACGGATATAAATACGTTGGCCAAGAAGATAACCAGTCAGTTTATCACAAAGAAAGTAAAACACCTGCGCCATTAGCATACTCGGTTCCTGTTGAGCCACCAGTAGAGCCTACGCAGAACGCACAAAAATAAGGCTATTTGAGCCCATTCTATGGAAGTCTGATAAAAAAGTATTAGGCTTCTATAGAAATGGTCTTAAACCATCAAAAATACTCCTAGGAGGTGTGCAGATGAAACTATGTTTCTGCATCGAACGGCAAAATAAAACACTAACGCTTGTAACACAAGATTCGGTATACCGAGCAACTGTTCAAGAACCTTTTACTAATCAAGATAAGGGTGCTTTTGACGAGTGTATTCAGTTTGACCACCTATTATACATTGACACCGAAGAAAGACGCTTATACTTAAACGATCAAGGTTCAGGTATGTACATTCTTGAAAAACTGGATAAGGAGGTAGATTAATGGCTTTTAAGAAAAAAACTATTGAAGAAAGACAACGAGAGCTTAAAAAACTAACCTCAATGATTGACTCAGAGGTCGACAAATATGTTGTAGACCCCAAGTTAGCACTTGATTTCATTGCTTTCAGAAAACAGTTCTATGAATACTCCATCCGAAATCAGATGCTAATAAGAAGTCAAAACCCTAGAGCGATAGCAGTTGCGAGTTTCTCTCATTGGAAGCAAAAGGGAGCTAGTATAAAAAAGGGAGAAAAGGGAATTGCTGTACTTCGTCCTGTGATTGTCAAACAATACAGAGATAATTCAGGCAAATGGGAAAACCTCAGGGATGCTTCAGATGCAATCAAAACCCAGGTAAAAACCGGTGCCATTGCTTCAAGGGATCACATAGTGGGATATCAACAAAGTTACGTCTTTGATGTCACTCAAACGACTTTCCCGAAAGAACGATATCCAGAATTCATTAGACGAAATTATCAATCAGGAACCGTTAAGGACTACAGCCCATTAATTGAAGCAGCCAAGGCTTACGCTTTGGAAAAGGGAGTGGTGGTCACAGATAAAGAGTTAGCCCCCGGCCACGGTGGTTCTTATTACCCGGCAGATCACCGAATTGTGATGAACGCTCATGCAGAAAACGACCGATATTTTTCTATCCTGACCCACGAGCTAGCACATAGTCAACTGCATCGTTATTCAAAACTCGAGACGGCCGCAAAAGAAGTGCAAGCAGAAGGGGTGGCTGCCCTGACAATGGCTTATTATGGTGCAGAAGAAATGGATGTTAGTTACGCCTATCTATCAAGCTACTCAAAAAAACTATCATCTGAAAAGCGACTTGAACTCATACAGGGAACGCTTGATATGGTACAAGACTACACAGAGTTTGTTGATCAGCAGGTTGACGGAAAGTTTCTAAGCACAATCAAGGAACAAGCTAAAGAAAAGAGCAACCACCTAAGTATTACTAAAGAACCAGAGATAGAGTTAAGGGGATAACCTTTTGCCAAATTGGCAAAAGGTTATTAATTTCGATACCTCAGAAAGGAAGGATGTCTATGTTAAAAAAAAGAGCAGATCGAATTTGGTTTGGGATTACTGCCTTAATCGCCTTAGGTCCTAGCTTTATTATTACTAACATCATGCTGAATATCACGTTCCATTTTAAAGAGATATTTACTCAAAAGCGACCTTTTAGTTGGGTGGCACTTAGACCATCATTCAATTTATGGTTGGTATATTTATTAATGTTCAAAATCGTATGGGCTATCTGTTTTGGCTTATACATCAAATGGCATGCACTGTATGGTGATTTACGCGTCGGGAATAAGGCGACGAGTCGGTTTTCATCTTATAAAGAAATTAAGCATACCTATAAAAGTGTACCGTATTTTCCAACAGAGGAAGATGAATATGGGCATATTTTTAAGTATAAAGGAGATAGCGGCGTACTGATCTCAAGGTTCGAAGGCATTGCCTACATCGATGTGTCGGATTTACATGTTCTTTGGTATGGTCGTACGCGATCAGGTAAGGATGAGTCAATATTGTTACCGGAAATTGAATTAGCGTCACGAAGCGAAGAACAACCGCATATCGTTTGTACAACAACTAAATACGAAACCATCGAAAAAGTAAAAGCAGAAATGATTAGTCGTGGTTATCGAGTAGAATGTTTAAATCTTGTGGACCCGGATAAATCATTTGGATTCAACCCGCTTAGTTTAGCAGTTGAGGCCTACGACCAAGGAGACATTGACGATGCTGTCGAATTATGTAAAACCTTTACGCATTCCCAGTTCCACGAACCAAACGCACATGAAAAAGTTTGGCAAAATGGTAGTAGAGGGTTAACCAACGCAAACATTCTAGGGCTGTGCGAAATTATATTAAAAAAACCTCTTCTCTCAGATATGAAAGAAACCATTAGTATTTACGGAATTGCGAATATGATGATTCAACTTTCAGGTAAGACGGTTGGAGACGATAATTCAGTTCAATATAAGGCCGACAAATATTTCGAGTCACTCCCTTTAACAAGCGTGGCTCGCCAACAGTTCTCAGGAGTAGGGTTAAGTGGCGGCCAGATGCGTTCATCCATCATGGCCTCAACAGGCCTTGCGCTTTTGGATTTTTTGACACCAAAATTGAATCGCATGACTCGTCGCACAACTTTTGATTTCGCAAATTTAACGCAATCAGAAACCCCTTATTTTGTAATGATAGTCTTACCTGACTATACGGATAATAACTACACTATAGCAACAACTTGGATTGAGCAGTGCTACTTTTATCTATCTCGCTATGCTACGCTGCATGGTGACAGATTACCAAAGCGAGTTCGTTTTTACTTAAACGAATTTGGAAATTTACCCGCTTTTAAGAGTATTCAGTCAATGCTATCGGTTGGGGCAGGACGCGGAATGTTATTCGAGATGTTCTTACAGGCCGATGAACAGCTAACGATTAAATACGGTAAAGAAACGGCTGATTTCATTCGAGATCAAGTGATGAATATTGGCTTTATTGCCTCTTCTTCGTTAGCAACTCGGAAGAAATTTTCAGAATCTCTTGGTAAAAAAGAAGTTACAGAAAAAACCCGGTCAGGGAATCCATGGAGCTTTAACAAAAGCGTTAGCGAAAAGACAGATTCAAGACCTTTACTAACACCTGATGAACTCTCTAGGTTACTTGAAGGCGAGAATGTTATCATGAGATCCAAACGGAAAAGCGATCAATTTGAGGATGCTATTCCTTATCCAATTTTTAACACAGGGCCGCACAGATTTATGTTTGCCTACCAGTACCTATCCGATGTATTTACTCGGCAACCGTTTGATAGTCTTGGCCTACGATACCACGGAAATCAGGATTGGGATGAATCGATGTTAACGCGATTTGTGGATATGCTTGATGCCCGAATTATTGAAGCGCCAACCGAAGCTAGCGTTAAACTCACACAAGTACACAAGGAGCGTGATGATCAAATGAAACAACTAGAACCCTATAATGACCGCTACGGCACAGAGAGTGATGTTGCTACGATTGAAGAATTGACAGACCAAACGTTGACCGATGAAACAGTCTATGCATCGCCATTGTACATCTTAATTAGCGAAGCTGTAGTGAAGGATTATCCTGAATTAATGGATGAACTTAACCAAGTAGTGACGGAGTCAGATTTGAATTCATTTATTAGAAGGCACATTAACGCCTTTGAAGATCTTGTGTAAGAGAGGGGGGAATCTATGACACCGGAACAACAACAAATCTTTGACACTCTGCTCAATCATAGCGAATACTTTCAATTGGACAATATGTTTACCACTATGGCGAGATGGGTGGGGTGGGCTATCATCAAGTGGTTAATAGGAATCCTGCAAGTCCTTCAGAAGTCCTTATATCTTGCAATTGGTTTTATTACCGGATTTTTGGAAAATCCAGAAATTCAAGAAATGCTACCGTGGTTTGAACGACTTGGGTGGGCTATTGCGACTATCGCAGTTATTGTTTTGTGCATTCGGAAAATTATTAACCCCAAACACGATATTTCTCAGGTAGTAGAAAATGCCTGCTTGGGATTTATTGTGTTTATCTGCAGTACAACGGTGATGATGAATGTATTAACTTATACTAAAGAGTTAACACAAGGTATTTGGGAAAACTCGGTCGCGTCTGGAGATTATGTGTATGACCTAATCAACAAAACGGGCACAGACCTACCACAATTAGTCGACTCAAACTTTCAGATAGCCTATGATGATGGTACTCCCAAAAGGATGCTCCATCTTGATAGTAGAAGCGTTAAATTTTTCGATTATGCTGAAGTAATTAATACTGCGGAAGAAGTCAAAGAACAGATTCGAAATCAAGAGTCTGAGGAAGCAACCCCTGCGAACATGAAAGTATATGCAGATGATCACCCATCAGAATATCGGATTTTTTTAAATAAGATTCTAGAACAAAAAGGGGCTAGTGCCAATGAAGTGCTGCCAGAATGGGAAGAGCAGGCTGAGAAGGAACTTTGGGAAAGCCACCATCCGGCGCGTGAAATAGATTTTGACTCTATTTCATCGCAAATCTATGGGTATAAACTAGGGATGGATCGTAAGGGACAGTTAGAACTTATTAAGGTGGATCAAGGAACATGGTTGAATATCCCACAGCGCTACTATCGATTCAACTTCAATTACTTAGCGGTGTTTATCTTCACCATCTTTATGATTATCGTACTAACTGTAAGTACTATAAAAATCATTAAACTCTCCTTTGAAATTGTTATTATGCGTATTATCTTGCCGATTTTCAACTTTCTTAATTTTGAAAAAGCGACCTCACTCAAAATGATTCTGAACAATTTCAAAAACATCTGTTTAGCACTTGTATTCTCGGCGATATCCGTCAAGATATATATCACCTTGGTCGCCTATATTCAGAATAAAGACCTCGAAACCTACGTTAGTGTCTTTCTGCAGGTCGGTCTTGGACTTGCAGTGATGGACGGTCCCACAATTATTGATAAACTAACAGGTATTGATGCAGGGCTAAAATCAACCTCAGGAGCTTTATTAGGGTTCGCGGGCGGTCTATATACCGGAGCCAGAGGTGCTGCGAGTCTGGTTAAAAATGCAGTACGTGGTGTAAAAGGTGGATTTAATGCAGGGAAAGGCGCCGCAGAGTGGGCACGGGAAAAACTTGGCTTTGCTAGTAGTAGTGGTGCTGAATTGAATTCAAATGAGAATGAAGCCGATAAGCGTAGCGAATACGTGCAAGAATCTATGGCTAAATCAGTAGCCGGCACATCTGGACAATCACCTGAAGTAGGTCGTGAGATCAGCAGTTCTCTACAAACTAGTCAGACTAATCTTTCGAGCAATACTGAAGGTGCTAGATCTAGTGAGGTTGACTCACAGAAACTATCCTATCAACATTTATCTCATACAAAGAACCCAAATAGTGAGACACAAAAGGGCAGTCAAGCAACTATATACAATAGCAGTAATCAACAAACGAAGTCAGCAATCCCTAAGCCAACGAATCTGAATGAATCATCAAAAAATTCAGAACGACCAAAACTATAATTTACGTAGACCACCTTTTGCCAATTTGGCAAAAGGTGGATTTTTAAAGGAGGAATTATCATGAGTCAATATAATGGCCGCCTAAATTCGTCGTTAGCGACCGAGATGAAATTAAATAGTTTCCTATATGTAATTGACGTTGCCATCCTCGGTGGTGCAATAATCTTCTGGAATGTGACAAAAGATTGGATTGCTTCGATCTGGGTGAATGCCATTTATTTGGTGGCATTGCTTATCGTCACATTTTTCGCAATTTATCAGCCACGCAGAAATCCACGTCGACGGAATTACCAAGTGTTGCGATACGCATTTATCCGTGATAAGTCTGTCTATCATACAATTACGCGATCTGAGATTGGATTCCTATATGAGGATTTAAAACAACGTGAGGCCGATAGTCGGTATATCGATCTTAATCAGTTAGAGGAGGATACCTTAGATGCACCTTGATTTAAATAAGCAAGAAAAGGCTTTAGTCAAAGCAAAAATTATTAAGCAGGAAAAGGGCAAGCCTTCAAGTAAGAAAGGACTATGGCCATTTTTTCAGAAAAAGGGGCCCACTTCTTCCCTCCGAAAAACAACGTTAGATATTATGCCTTACAAAGGTACCATCGGATCAAAGGAGCATTTTATTGTTGGGAAGAATAAGTTCTATGACTTATTGCGAATAGTGGGGGTTAACTTTAATGGGTTGAGTCAACGGGCCTTATGGGATATTGTTTATCAGTATGAAGCCCTTCTGAAGCTCTATGTGATGCCTTTTAAGGTCATCACAATTTACACACCTTTAGAAACTAGCGCTACACAGCATTATTATGCAGAACTTGCGAGTTTGACCGAGACACCAAAGCATAAAGAAATCTTGATGGAAAATTATTTTGAAATGAAATGGCTCTCGGAACATAAACTCAATAAGGAGTTTTTTGTGCTCCTTTCAGGTGAAACGGTACAAGATCTCAGAGAATGCCGGAAAGATTTTATCAACTTTGCGGGTTCCATTAAACTATTACCAGTACCGCTTAAGCAGAAACGAGAACTCTACTTCCGGCTAAACAACCCGACATCTTCCGCTTTTTTTGATTATTAGAAAGGAGAAAATGGATGGATTTGAAACAGCTCAAAAAAAATCGCAATCTTGAATTTTTAACTGATACGCAACCTATGGGGAATCTTGTATTTCTTGATACTATGATTCAAGTAGGGAATACTTTCATGACTAGCCTATACATTTATCGATATCCCACTGATGTCGAAGGTTTTTGGCAGAGTAACTTACATAATATTCCCAATACATACGTGATTACAGATATCTCCAATCAAGAGTCTGATGAGGTAATGAATAAGGTTCAGCGAGCAATTCGCGAACAGTATTCTCAGGCAGTTATGGAACGTGAGGAATATCAACGTGACATCGCTGCGGAAGAATATCACTTCCTGAATCAGCTTGCCAAAGATATTCGGCGCAATAACAACACGATGAAATACATGACTAATCGAATTATTGTTTATGCAGATTCTCGGTATGATTTGGAAAAGAGGATCGAAGAAGTGCGGCGTACTCTACAAAAAGACCAGTTTCTCGCCACCCCGTTAGCAATGGAACAAGAATATGAATATCAATCATTCTTCTTAGACCACGTAGAACAACGTAAGTTGCCGAACCACCGTATCGGCCTAGATGTGCCATCAGACAAAGCGGCGCTTACATTCCCGGCTAATCATGTATTTATGCATGACAAGCGAGGTCAACAAGTTGGCTATTCTAGAACTGGCGGAAATATCATCCTAGATATGTATGAACTTGATGGCGTGTATCGAATGCATTATAACTTTTTATTAATTGGGCACATGGGATCCGGGAAATCGACGTTCTTAAAAAAGATTATGTATAACATGGCAGCTAAAGGGTACGTTATCAGAGGGTTTGATAAATCTGGTGAATATTCTCAGTTAATTAAGTACCTCGATGGGAAGGAGATTGCATTGGATGGGACAGAAGGGAGAATTAATATCTTTCAGGTATTCCCAACTATTGTAAACGATGAGACTCATCAGGTTAACGAACAAGCCTCATTTGAACAACATCTTTCAAAGCTAGGGATCTGGTATCAAGCTTTAAACCCTAAAGCAAGCGAAGAGGAAGTATCTTTATTCCGAACATCACTGTCCGCTCTTTATAAGAAAAAAGGATTCCATGGTGATAAGTTGACTGGTAATTATACGACTCAGCATCCAGAATCCTATCCTATTTTAAGCGAAGTAGTGGCGCATCTTGAGGAGCGACTCAGCCAGTCCGAAAAAGGAAGTTTTGAGCGCACACTATATGAAAAACTCGTTATTAATTTAACTCAATACCTAGAGTCATTCGGGCACATTTTCAATGGATATACAAGCATCTCAAATCTGCTTGAAGAACAGATTTTATTCTTCAACATCGATGGCCTAATGGCATTGAACAATAAGAATATTCAAACTGCTCAGTTGTTTAATGCGTTAAGTCTCTGTTGGGCAACTCTGCTGAATCACGGCAAGAAACAGGCGCGATTATACGAACGTGGAGAAATAGCATTTGATTTTATCAAGAGAAGTCTCATGTTAATCGATGAATGTCATAATTTAATCAATTGGCATAACCCTTATATTACAGAGTACATTAACACGATGCAGCGTGAGGGACGAAAGTATTTCATTGGTGTCGGATTAGCGACTCAATCACCAACTTCATTAGTTCCAAAACAAAACGATGACCATATGTCCGAACTACTGAGAGAAATATACAAATTTAGTCAATACCGCTTCTTCTTTCGAATCGATTCTTCTGATGTGGATCACCTAAAAGATCTGACTTCCTTTGATATCGCTGAAGGACAAATTGAAAGTGTCCCTCGTTATCCTCAGGGGCGGTGCTTGATGAGTATATCAGGTAGTCACAGTCTTGAATTTGATGTTGAAGCAAGTAGTCGCGAGTTAACGCTATTCCGAGGTGGTGGCCGTAAGGCGGAAGATTTATAGGAGGATTGGATAATGAAAAAAATATTTGATGAAAATAAGCGATTGGTCTTAATGATTGTTCTAGTGATATTAACTGGTATTTTTGTTTTTGCAGGTAACAGTCTGAGGGGTTGGCTAACGGGAAAAGCAGACCAACAGACATCTACCACGTTAACAACGATTATTGGGTCTGAGCACTCCTCGAGTGATGCATCTAATGTGAGTGAGACACCTATAGCTAAACATACTCCTAATCCGTCAGCACCTCAAGAGTTCAGTAGTAATATCCAAGTTGCGTATGATAATGAAACTGTTATTCTGAAAGGGCGAGAGTTAGCCATTGGGTTTTATAACGTGAAACCTGATGTCATCCCGGATCCATCGTTCTTTCGAAAATATTTCAAAACGGAAAGTATGGCGACAGCCTTATACGACCAATATAAAGCTTTGGTAGACAACCAGGTGCAGCGCCAAGAATCTTTAACAACTTATACTATCACGTCAGAGTCACCATTCACAGTTAACTATACGATTATCGGCAACAAAAATAACAAAAAGGAACAAGTGGTCTATCAAGTAACATTTGATGATTCAAAAGACGCGATTGTATCATTTGTTCAGTTACAAGAATAAATGATTAAGCGATTTGGAAAGTTGGCAGTGTTCTTTGGCTGTAGCGGCTGTTTATCGTTGATTATCACTGCGATTATCATTTCTACGTTGGCATTAGGTCTGATTACTAATACACCAGAAACCTACCAACAGAGCTCAAGCGATCAAAAAGAAGCTCAGATTTACGATGCTTCGAAGGCCGATAAAACAATCCCAATTCAAACGAATGGGGCTGATCTTACTTGGGTGAATAAGTTCCGCCTAGATGCTGCTGATCCTCCCTTTGTAACAGGTAGATACATTGATAATTGGCTACGTGCTAACTATCCGGATTCACCGTTAATTGGCTATGGCGATACTATTAAGCGTTATGCAGATCATTACGGAGTCGCGGTTGGGGCCTTCATGGGTCAGATTGCCAAGGAGACAACCTTTGGTCGTGCTTCATGTGGTGGGCGCTATAATATTGGGTGTATCCGTTGGTATGAAGGCTCAAAATTTGGAGCGGTAGATACTGCGTATGGAAAATTCCAAGATATACAAGACATTGAGACAGGGATTGAGTCCTACTTTCACCTTGTTAGAAATAATTATATTGACACTGGCCAATCAGTTTATAAGGACTATCTCGACAAATATTCACCTGCGAGTGACGGCAACGATCACACGAGCTTTAAGAGCCTTATGTGGGGGATGTTGAAATCTTTTGGTTATGACATTGCGGATACTACACGGAAAACGAACCATGCCTCAAAATCAGAGACCGTAGACGGGAAAATCGATGGGCGTGTAGTTTCAAATAATTCAGCTAGTTCTAGATCTACTAGCACCAATAGTGGTGGAATCACATCAAAAATTGATTTAGAGAATACGCGATTACCTGAGGGGGTATTGAAGTGGAAAGACCGAATTGCACAGGAAATGAGCGCCCAGGGTGTCTCTGAGGAATACCTTCCATATGTACTAGCGATTGTTGCTGTAGAGTCAGGAGGAGGGGGCGTTGCAGACATCTTTCAATCCTCTGAATCAAAGGGGTTGCCTCCTAATACCTTATCTACGGAGGAATCCATTATTCAGGGTATTACCCACTTCAAGAACACACTTGAAAAAGCTAATACATATGGCAAGAGTATATGGGCGGTGCTAGCAGGCTATAACTTTGGACACGCCTTTCTAGACTACCTTAACAAAAACAATCTTGACTGGACTATTAAAGTGGCGGAGGAGTATTCAGCTACCGTTGTAGCTCCCAGTCTTGGCAATACTTCACGCGAGACACTGCCTTATGTTAACGAGCTTTCTACCGCGTTAGGAATACCTTACATGTATCGAAACGGAGGAAATTTCCACTATGTCCCAAAAGCTATGTGGTACTTAGGGTTTGATACGGATGAGATTAAAAGGGTAGCGGAACAGGGCGGTGATGGCCCTTTGGGAACCAAGAAAGCCGCGAAAAAGAAGCGATATCTCTTCAACAAATTCGTAGAAGAGTCGGGTAACAAGACATCTTCTAATCGTGCCAATGGAGACCTCGTAGAAGTTGCAAAATCTCAAATTGGATTGCCGTATTCTTGGGGTGGAGGTGGCAAAGAAGGCCCATCAACGGGTATCTATGACCCCTCAGTACAAGATGCAACTAATATCGTCGGATTCGACTGTTCAGGTTTCATGCAGTACATCTATTGGCAAACCTACGGAGTCGATATTGGGGACTGGACTGTACCACAAGAAAGTTCCGGAAAGAGGGTTAGCAAGGATGCTTTAGAAGTTGGTGACCTCTTATTTTGGGGCCCTCCTGGAGCTACCTATCATGTTGCTATGTACATCGGAAATAACGAATTAATTGAATCAAGCACTCCAGGAAATCCTGTTGGGATTCATCCAATGCGAGACTTTGATTTCGCTGTGCGGCCCGATATATCCAAAAAGAAAGGACAGTAAACAATGACATCTAAAGAATACTTAATGATTAATTATCTCCTAGCGCTCAAAGAAAAATCGTCAGAGAAGCCAGCTAGATTTCTTTAAGGGAGGGTGCATATGAGCGAGAGAAACAAAGACAAAAAACATAGTATTTTCGACAGAATGATGCATGGTTATCACCAATCAATTACGCTTAGATACAAATCATTCGCTATATTTGCAACTTTAACATTGCTGTTTATTCTGGTTGTAGGAATGCTCTATAAACCGGCCTTGAGCGCTAAGGAATATGCTCTGAATACTTCGCTGAATCTAGGATCATATTCACTAAGGGTGGAGCAAAAATATCTCAATAGAGATCAAAAACGAATGTTGTTAATGGCATATTTAACAGGTAATAATCGTGGTGTTCAGTCCGAAGTGAAGCTGAATATCCAAACAAAAATTAAAGGAGATTCGTCAAAAAATACGATGACCTCTGTCTTCAAAGGAGATAGCAATTACTATGAAATCGAAGTCGATAACCTCCCTGATAAATGGGCATCAATGATGCTCGTATTAACAGATCAATCTACTAACCAGTCTGTTGATTTAATCCTACATAGACATCCAAATAATCAGGAATTTATGCTTCTTCCAGATGACGTAAAGGTCGGAGAAGGATATGCATCTACTCGATCAATCCAAAATGAGATTGCGAAACAATCCGATATTTTGAATAAAGAAATTCCAGAAAAAATGACAGAGTTAGACGAAGATATACGAGCCACTGAAGTCCAAATCGAAGGGCTAAAAAACAAAATGAAATATGAAACAGCGAAAGAAAAAGAGCAAACAGAAACGGATATTGCCGTCCTGGAATCTAGAAAAACAAAAGCTGAATCAGATCGATTAGTTCAAGAAAAAAGGAAAGAGGAAGTGACAGAAAAGCTTGCTTTGTTATCTGAAAAACTCAAAGAATACACGCAAAAAAACAACATGAACCCCGATGAAGCAGTCATCCAATGAGTGGGCATTTAGTGGGCAAAATCACCTATTAGGTGATACATTTGGCCTGAATAGAGTGGGCATTTAGTGGGCAATTTACTCAATAGTGATATCACCGGTTTCCCTTGCACTGCAAGGGTTCACACGTAACGTGGGAACAAAACCCCTTATGCTCTTACAAAAATTTAGGGGCGTCCGCCCTAAATTTTTGAACCACCCACCTGGTGGTGGGTGGTTCGTTTTGGAGAATGGCCCTCCGGGCATATTAAAACACGCCGATATATCGACGTGTTTTAGGGTCTTAAACCATGTACATGAAGTCTTCACCGACGAACCACGGTATCAACTTCTTCGCCTTTTCTAAGCTGACATCTTCCGCTTTTACTGGAGCTTGCCAACTGTATTGCCAATTATCATTGAGCGCCAGTTCCATACTGTCCATTTGAATCTGCTCTTGCCAATATTCCAGGCTAAGAGGCCAGGAACCTATCACGAGAAATCCTAGATTTCCATCAGGCAAAAGGTAAACCTCTGATACGACATCAGTAGCATTTTCGATACGCACAGCTTTAATTTTATGCTCCCAATCATTCTTAGGATAACTCAATGGATTCGAGTCCAATATTTCATGTTCCTCTATCAGACTTCCATCAATCAAACTAATTGAACCAGAAGACCAAACCACAACATGGAGATTTGATTTTCCAACTAAATTATCTACTAGTCGGATGACTTTAGAATATATCATATCGAGTTTATCGATGTTCCATTTTACAAGTGGCATAACTACCAACTCCTTTTGATTAATTCACCCGGTGAAGCCGGGCTTACTTCAAAAAGAGCAGGGCGGAAATCCTGCGTCAAGGGTGGTAGGTCTCGCTGCTTTAGCTGCCTAGATCCTACCACCGTCAGGCTTGCCCTTGACGCGGGATTTTTGCTCTGCTAGCGACCGTAGGGAGCGTCCAATAGCTTCGTCAGAAGCCTACCGTTTGCGCCGAAACAAACTATATAGGAGGGCTATATGAAGGAAATCAGAATCAGAGGCCTAGAGAGCCATGTAATCTCTAGGCTACAAGAAATATCGAAACGGTCATATCATAAGTCGTTTAATCAGTATTTAGTTTCTGTATTAACAGAATTGGCTGAATCAGACGGGATGTTACCATTAGAAAAAGAGATCTATAAACGACATTCTGAAGTAGCTACGCATATTCAAAAAAATACTGAGGCGATTTTGAAAGCTATTGATTGCCTAAACAAAATGGAGGGAGAATAATGCCAGATGTTTTGATAAGAAATGTCCCTAAGTCTTTGCACGCTCAGCTGACTGAACTAGCAAGTAAAGAGGGCGTGTCTTTGCAAGAATTATTGCTGCATTTGATTAGCCAACCGATGCAACCAGACAAACTTAATCAATACCTATCCGCTGTAAACCAAGAGGAATATGAACTTAATCGCGTGATTAAAGAGAATACCGAAGTCTTAGCATTGCTAACAGAAGAAATGGAGGAACACGAATGACAATTAGAAAGCACATAGTATTATCTGAATCAGACCACGAGGCATTACTCGAAATTAAAAAGAAAGAGCGTTTGCCTTCTATCAGTGCTGCCATCGCGTTCTTAATCGCTGAAAAAACTAGTCAAGAAAATCACCAAATCGTCACCCAATTGATGAAGGAACTCAAGCCACTATATGATGTCTTACGTTTGCGCACGGGGTACACAGAAAAGTACATGCGGATTATGTTAGATGTCATGAATCATTATCTAATCACGAACGATTTAGATATGACTTTTGGAGAGGAAGCAAAATTAGTTGATATCGAAAAATCATTAATCATTCGTGAAGCAGAAAAGGCGTATGGTCGAAAAATTAGTGAGTACCGAGAGAAGAAAGATTACTAGGTGAATTAAATGGTTAAACCTGCAATCGTGATGATGTCTAAGTTTAAAACTCCGAATGCCAAACAACCCTCTGCGTCTGGTTGGCAGGTAATCAACTATGATAAATACGTCAACTATATGGATCGGCAAGATGCTAAAGAAATATCCGAGTACGATTTGGAGAAACACTCGAACAGTCGCGAAACACACTGGTCTGGAAATAAAACCCTCACCTATTTAGGAGACCCTCAGAAAACAAACAATACCTTCACGAAAGGTACCCCTTCGTTATCGATGGCGGATATTGAAAGTATGAAAGACTACTTTTCGCGCGCTCAAGAAAATGGATCTCCGCTATGGCAAACAGTTTTTAGTTTTGATAATGCTTTTTTAAAACAACAAGGGTATTTATCAGAAGACGGTAAACTGAACGATGTGCCCATCAAGCACGCAACGGAAAATGCTATGACTGTATTTATGGAAGAAATGGGGTTTAATGATACCGCTCGTTGGGTGGGAGCTATCCATTACAACACAGATAATATACATGTCCATGTTGCGCTAGTCGAGGCTGAAAGTAGTCGCGAAATTATTGAGTCAGGAAAGTATAAAGGTCAACGAAAAGCAAAGGCGCCGAAGGGAACCTTTAAGAAAACGCGTAGCACCTTTACTAATACCCTAGTCGATCGTAGCCAGGAACTAACCCGTGCTAGCAATCTTGCACGTAATCAAATACGAGAACCCTTTAAGCAACTTAAATTAAAACGCCAGGTCAGCGTGCGTGGACAGATTAAAGGGCTAGTTCGGCAATTGCCAGATGATCGACGCCTATGGCGATACAATATGAATGCGATGGCGCCTTTTAGGGAGCAAATTGATGCAATTACTGAGCGGCTAGTAGACCAAAAATATGCAACGGCCCTCAGTGAATTAAAGTTGTTATACCGACAAGAAGAAGCTTTTCGAAAGAGATTATATGGTGGCACTAACAACTATGCTGAGAAACAATTGTCCACGCTTAAAGCATCGTTAGGTAACGTGTTGTTGACCAACTTAAAGAAGGAGTTTCCAAAATATAATCCTCGTGTAAAGGGGCATGGCTATTATCATCCTCAAAAGATTTTGGTGAAATCAAAACTTATAAGCGACTTAAAATATAGTCTCCGAGAAACTAAGCAAGACTTTTTAAACAAAGAAAAGTATCGTCAATTAGAATACCAACAAGGATTAGATCTTTCAAACTAGAATTTATCCACCACTTGCCTGACTCGCAAATGGTGGATTTTTTAAAGGAGGAATTACTCGTGAACGAACGCCGGAAATCACATCACGTAAAGAAAAAACTTACTACGGCAGAAATTAACCAGGCTTCCGCAGTCAGCATTATGGATTACTTTTCAAATCAAGGTATTGGGCAGGTAGTAAATGAAGGTCCGCGGTACGTTAAAGTCTCTATTAAGGAGCATGACTCAATTGTCATTGACAAGCAGAATAACTACTTTGTCCATAATTCAAATCCTTATGAGAAGCTCGCAAAGGGTAATGCTATCAATTTTATTCGCTACTTTGAGGATTGCACTTTCCAGGAGGCTGTCGAAAAACTTTTGGCATTCGGTGAAAACAGAGAGTATATTCCTAGCGTTATAGAGAAAGAGCGCTTCAAATATGACGTAGTGAAAGCAAAATATAATAGTCGCGCCTATACCTATCTCACTAAAGGCCGTGGGTTAAGCAAACAGCTAGTGAAGCGATTATTTGAAGAAGGGTACTTAACACAAGATACCCGGAATAACGTAGTCTTTAACTGGACTGAGGACGGGCTTCCTCCTAAAGACGATTCAGACAAGATTATAGGAGCCACCATCGCTTTGACACAACCCAAAGAAGGGCAATTAAAAAAATGGATTATGGCCAATTCAAAAGGGAACTGGGGATTCAATATCCGTACAGGGCCACACCCAAGAAGAATCTATGTTTTCGAGGCGGCCATTGACCTACTATCCTATCTAGATTTGCATCGAAATCAATTGCAAGACGCTTGGCTAATCGAAATGGAAGGCCTAAAGGAACAAACGCTTCATAACTTCTTGACCAAAGCCGGCATGTTAAATAGCTCTGAGAGCCAACAACCGGACTACGACCTAGACGTACAACTTTGCGTAGATAATGACCTGGCGGGGCATCGATTTCTAGATAATGTAATGAGGCCAACAGATTCATCGAAAATGACTTATACAGAAAATGTCCCTTATCAAAGAAGTGTCACGAGAGATGAAGAGAGCCGGCTTCAGAGACTAGCCTCTGAACTAAGGTTACCTGTCTCATTTGTTACAGCTGTCTACTTAGCCGAACGGCCCTATGAGCTTGCTAAACTTGACGATGTTCAAGAAAGGGATGCGCTCTTCATTAGTAATCCCATTCGATATCCAGAATTGGTCGAACGATACTATGCGATTAAAGAGGGAACGGCCGACAAGCTTTGGGGATTCGATAAAGAACACCCCCTCTATAACAAGTTTCTAGAACGTGAGAAACGGTTTTCGGATTATTACTATAACACCAATTATCCTATAGTTGAGGAAATCCGCAAGGATTGGAACGACTACCTTTTATACGGCTCAAGCACCAAAGAGCCCTCTTTAACTGAAAATAGGGAGAATGTAAAATTAAATAGTGAGAATAGCAGGCCGACCTTAGAGGGATTTGAGAAGTATATTCAAGCTAATACCCGCCGGTTAACCGATAAGGATATCGTGCTATTTATGGAGGATAGCGGGCTTAATAGGCGCGTAATTGAATCCTTTAACGACAAAGGATGGCTTCGCAAAGATATTAAATCTGGTGAACTATATATATTGTGGAGTCGGAATGGCAATGTAGTCGGCGGTGAAATAATCAGTCAATACAGTAGCCCAACAAGAGTTGTCGAATTAGATAAATCGACTCATCAACGTGAGAGCTTCATTTACACAGTGGGGCATCCTGAGGAAGTGAGAGTCTTTTCTTCGCCTCAGGAGTCTTTAGCTTATCTTGATTTACACCCTAATCAAAAGAACTATGTGGCTATTTGCGACAATCAAGATGAGAGATATATCGCACGGAAAGTACAGGCGTACGCACAGCAAAGCGATATTCAGAAAGTGATTGATTGTAGGACTCATAGTAAAGATAGCTATTCATTGAGTGATAGCTTATCTATTATCGTAGGGATGTCAGCTCTAACGCAATTGGCGATTGACAGTTATGCACCAATTTCTGCATCGTGGAACAGAGACCTTTCAAACTTCAACCATTATAAAGTGCTAGAAATTGGAAAAGACCTTCAGAAGTTCTACTCCATTACCACAAACACCCCTAACTTATCCAAATTGAACCAAACACTTAATCTATGATAAGAGCCCCTGGTAGCTTATGGCTACCAGGGGCTCTCAGTGTTTACTGAACCTCTTGCCAAATTGGCAAGAGGTCAAGGCCTAAAAATCAAGTTCTGGGATTCCGTATAAAATCATCTCGTTCAGTAATGGCTCATCACTCTTAAGGTATTTCTGATAGATAGCATCCAACCTACTATCGTCAACTTCATCTGTATACCTAATCTCCAACTCATATTTAATCAGCGCTTTGACGAATGACTCATAATCATCATTCATGAGTTTGGCTACCTTACTCAACATCTCATTTATTGTGGTACTCATATTTACCAACTCCTTTTGATTAATTCACCCGGTGAAGCCGGGCTTACTTCAAAAAGAG
>CBDFAX010000006.1:0-87220 GCA_965245735.1 uncultured Abiotrophia sp.
CAACTAACACTACTCAAATCGCAGAGCACCTCATCAGAGAGGGTATTCTCTAAGCAGAGGATAGGGCGCCCTCCGGGGCGCCTTTTATTTTATTTGTAGAGAAGATAGGCGCTGATGCTAATTAAGACAAGTATATCGAATAAGTTTATTGTCTTAATTAGTTGGATTAAATAATTAAGACAAATGTGTTTATGATGTGTTCTTTTTAATGAATTGTTTCCACTATAAATTGATTAAGAATGTCTAAAGGCTTTCATAATGGGGATTACGGGCGATTTGTTAGGTCTATCTGGCCATGCCTAGGGATTGACAGACGGCCCATAAAACCGTATGATAGAGGGTGTGGTTGACACATTATTTATTTTGAAATCATCCAAAAATTTGAAATGAATAACGATAATAATGAATAGATTAATAGGAGGTGATACGATGGACCTATTGCAGCTCACCTTCGCAGTAATCGTTGCTTTAATTATCGGGGTAGTGATCGGCTATATTTTCAAGAAGAAAAGCGATGAAAAGCACATCGGAAATGCTAAGGCAAATGCAGAATCCATTGTTGATGCGGCTATTGCACAGGCTAAGACCCTCAAGCGGGAAGCCTTGTTTGAAGCCAAAGAAGAAAATCTCAAGTTCCGTAATGAATTAGAACAAGAACTGAAGGAACGCCGGACCGAAGTAACGGGAATGGAAAAACGTCTCCTTCAACGGGAAGAGACCTTGGACCAAAAGAGTCTGATTTTAGACAAACGCGAACTCAACCTTGAGAGCAAGGAGCAAGACTATCAAAAACGTCAAAAGGCCTTGACTCAACAGGAAGAGAAGGTTCAAGAATTGGTCGTTGCCCAACAAAGTGAATTAGAACGGGTGGCAACCCTATCGCGCCAAGAAGCGCAAAACATCATTATGACTGAGACAGAGCAAGCTTTGTCCCAAGAAATTGCAGTCATGATTCGGAATGCAGAGCAAAAAGCTAAAGATGAAGCAGATCGTAATGCCAAAAACATTATCTTACAAGCCATTCAACGGAGTGCTCCGGACATTGTGTCTGAGAATACAGTGACCGTAGTACACTTACCAAGTGATGACATGAAAGGTCGGATTATCGGGCGAGAAGGCCGCAACATCCGTACTTTGGAAAGCTTAACCGGGATTGATTTAATTATCGATGACACGCCAGAAGCAGTCGTCTTAAGTGGTTTTGACCCAATTCGCCGTCAAATTGCTAAGTTGGCTCTAGAGAAACTTATTCAAGACGGCCGGATTCACCCAGCACGTATTGAGGAAATGGTAGATCGGGCGCGTCGCGAGATTGACGAGAAAATCCGTGAAATCGGGGAGCAAGCGACCTTTGATGTGGGGATTCATTCCCTCCATCCAGATTTAATTAAGATTATTGGTCGATTATCCTTTAGAACCAGTTATGGGCAAAACGTCTTGAACCACAGTATTGAAGTTGCTAAACTTGCTGGTGTAATGGCTGGTGAGTTAGGTGAAGATGTGGCCTTAGCCAAACGTGCAGGTCTTTTGCATGATATTGGTAAGGCGCTTGACCATGAGATTGAAGGCTCACACGTTGAAATCGGGGCAGAGATTGCCAAGAAATATAACGAGCCAGAAGTAGTAGTGAATGCTATTGCTTCCCACCATGGCGATACGGACCCAACTTCGACTATTGCTATCTTGGTAGCTGCCGCTGATGCCTTATCAGCAGCGCGTCCAGGTGCTCGCAGTGAATCCTTGGAAAGCTACATCCGCCGTCTGGAAAAATTAGAAGAAATCTCTAATAGTTTCCCAGGCGTGGCTAATAGTTTTGCTATTCAAGCTGGGCGCGAAGTCCGTGTCATGGTTCGTCCAAATGAAGTCAATGACGCTGGCGCCTCACGAATCGCTCGTGATATCCGCAACCGGATTGAAGCAGAAATGAACTACCCAGGCAATATTAAAGTAACCGTTATTCGCGAAACGCGCGCGGTTGAATACGCCAAATAATTAATGGAGAGGTTGGAACTTGTTCCAGCCTCTCTTTTTATACATGCTTAGGAGGTAATAGCCAAGCAATTTATGATGGCGCTTACTATTAAGCTGGATTTTTAGACTTCCCTTAAGGCACTAGGGCTAGGCTTTGGTCGGATTACTTGGACTTTCCTTTATATTTTGACCTTTTTGTGTTAAAATGTAGAAGAAAAAAAGGAGGCGATGAGGTGGTTCGTTACGGACAAATAGTCAAGGCCCGCATCAGTGACAAAAATGAGCGTCACTTTTTCGCACAATATGAAGGTGAGACCTTCACCGTTCTGCCGGGGCAGATAGATATACAAAATTACCAAGTTGGTGACCAAGTCGAAGGCCTTATCTATGAGACTAAGGCCCGTAAGAAAGTCATTCAAGTTGACTTACCCGCTATTCGACCTGAAGTCTATGGTTGGGGTAGCGTGGTTAGCACTCGTAAGGATTTAGGCGTCTTTGTGGACATTGGCTTGCAGGATAAGGAAGTGGTCGTATCTTTGGATGACCTACCCCTTAATACAGCCCTCTGGCCTAAGAAGGGTGACCGACTCTTCCTGACCTATCAAGTGGATGCTAAGAATCGTTTCTGGGGTAAATTGATTGAACCCGAAGCGATGCAAGCCTATTTTAAGCGGGCAGCCCGTGCCATGAAGAATCTCAATGTCACAGCTACCGTCTATAAGGTCAAATTAGCGGGTTCACTTTGTATTACAGACGGTGGACACTCGGCTTTCTTGCATGAAAGTGAGACACTTGATACTCCACGTCTCGGTCAAGTCTTACAAGCTCGCATAATTGGCGTTCGTGAGGACGGCGGCCTTAATTTATCGGTCAAGCCACGGGCTTATGAGGCCTTGGATGATGATGCCGGTATGATTCAGGCTATCTTAAGAAAATCGCCAGGCCATTATTTGCCACTTCATGATAAATCAGATCCAGCAAGTATCCAGACTCAGCTTGGCATTTCTAAGGCCCAATTTAAACGTGCCGTCGGAACCCTAATGAAACAAGGCCTCATTCGCCAAGTCAAGGGGGACGGGCTTTATTTGACGGAAGACCAGAATCCTGAGACTTATTCAGCAGGCAATGACTATGAAATTTAGCCAGGCTGTCCAGGACTTTGAACGTTATCTTCTCTTAGATATGAACCGGTCCGCTAATACCATTCAGAGTTATCGGCGCGATTTGGCTAAGTTTCAGGCCTATCTGACGGAGCAGGGGATTGACAATGTAGAGGCGATTGATGAGCTAACGGTTCGAGCCTTTCTAGCAAAACTCAGCCAAGCCTCTTATGCAGCATCTTCGACTAGTCGTATGCTATCCAGTTTGAAGCAGTTCTTCCTCTTTTTACGCAAAGAGGGCATTCTGGAAACGAATCCCATGTCCCTAGTCCATCGGCCTAAACAAGGGAGACATCTACCTAAAGTCTTAACTGCTAGGGAGATTGAAGCCTTGCTTCAAGCCCCCGACACCAGCAGTCCACATGGTTTGCGTGATCGGGCTATCTTTGAACTCATGTACGCCACGGGTCTGCGGGTAACAGAATTAGTTCAGCTTAAATTAGAAGATTTGCACTTAGAATTAGGCTTTATCCAAACCCTAGGTAAAGGGGACAAGGAGCGTCTAGTTCCCTTGATTGATGAAGCCATTGAATGGCTAGAGGCCTATCTGGAACAGGTCCGTCCTAGCTTCCTAAGATTAGCTGGCTCTGCTAGTCCGCAAGAAGTTTTTTTGACAGAACGGGGCAAGGCCTTCACCCGTCAAGGAATTTGGAAAAATCTCAATAAGTATGTGGCCTTAGCTGGCATTAAACAAACCGTCTCACCCCATATGTTGCGCCATTCTTTTGCAACACATCTCTTAGAAAATGGCGCTGATTTGCGTATGGTTCAGGAGCTGCTGGGCCATGCGGATATTTCAACGACACAGATTTATACCCATATCAGTACGCAACGTTTGCAGGAAGTCTACCGTAAGTACTTCCCACGTGCTTGATTTGTAGTCCTCCATCTGCAGAGATGGATTAAAAAAATAATGGCAGTCACTCATTGACCGTCTAGGGAAAGAGGAAAAAATATGAAATTCAAACGTATTCACTTAATCGTCTTAGATTCTGTTGGGATTGGTGAAGCCCCAGATGCTGCGGCCTTTAATGATTTAGGGAGCCATACCCTAGGCCATATCGCAGAAGTTGCGGGTCTCAAAGTTCCTCACATGGTTGAATTAGGTTTGGCGAATATTGAGCACCTAGCTGGCTTGACACCTGTGGCATCCTCCAAGGGTTACTGGACTAAGTTAGAAGAAGTATCAGCTGGTAAGGACACTATGACCGGTCACTGGGAAATCATGGGTCTTAAAATTGAAACACCATTCCGCGTCTTCCCTGATGGTTTTCCTGATGAACTAATCGAGCGTATTGAAGCCTTTTCTGGTCGTAAGGTGGTCTGCAATGCCCCGGCTTCTGGTACTGAAGTGCTTGACCAATATGGGGAACATCAAATGAAGACAGGGGACCTAATTGTTTATACCTCTGCAGACTCTGTCTTGCAAATTGCCGCCCATGAAGACATTATTCCATTAGAAGAACTTTATCGCATTTGTGAGTATGCTCGTGAGATTACCTTAGAAGATCCTTACATGTTGGGACGTATTATTGCTCGCCCATACATTGGGACTCCTGGCAACTGGACTCGTACTGCCAACCGTCATGACTATGCCTTAAGTCCTTTTGCGGATACAACGCTGGACTTCCTGAAGGCAGGCGGATATGATGTGATTTCCATCGGGAAAATCAACGACATCTTCAATACTAAGGGGATTACGGATGC
Organism: uncultured Abiotrophia sp.; assembly: GCA_965245735.1. GTDB lineage: Bacteria > Bacillota > Bacilli > Lactobacillales > Aerococcaceae > Abiotrophia. The sequence goes on from CBDFAX010000006.1 coordinate 4,839, forward strand.
CGTTCGGACCAAGTCTAACATGGACGGGGTAGATCAACTGCTGAAGATTATGGACCGTGACTTTACCGGTTTGTCCTTCACTAACTTAGTGGACTTCGATGCCATCTATGGTCACCGCCGCAACACAGAAGGTTACGCCCAAGCTTTAGAAGATTTCGATAACCGCTTGCCAGAAATCTATAGCAAGCTACGTCAAGATGATTTACTCTTGATTACTGCCGACCACGGTAACGATCCAACCTATAGTGGGACCGACCATACACGTGAATATGTGCCAATTCTGGCTTACAGCCCATCCTTTACGCAAGCAGGTGAGCTCAAGGCGCGTTACTATAGTGATATCGCAGCCACCATTTCTGATAACTTCGGCGTTGCTAAAACTGAGCAGGGCACTTCATTCTTAAGTCAATTAAACTAAGTCAAATTCAGCAAGGAGGAAAATAATTTGTTTACAGAAACTATTCAGTACTTAAAAGACCAGGGTTTGACTCATCCACAAGTAGGTTTAATCCTAGGTAGTGGACTCGGGGAACTTGCTGAAGATGTGGAAAATGCTATCCGCATTCCTTACGAAAATATTCCTAATTTCCCAGTCTCAACAGTTGCTGGCCACGCTGGGCAATTAGTTTATGGGGACTTAGCTGGTAAAAAAGTCTTGATTTTACAAGGGCGTTTCCATTATTATGAAGGTTATGATTTGAATACTGTGACTTACCCAGTTCGTATCTTCAAGGAACTTGGGGTAGAAACTGTGATTGTAACCAATGCAGCAGGTGGGATTAACACTTCTTTCCAACCAGGCGACTTAATGATTATTACGGATCACCTTAACTTGGCAGGCAACAATCCACTTATTGGCGCAAACTTAGATGCTCATGGCCCACGTTTTGTGGACTTAACGGAGACTTATAGCTTGCGAGGTCAAGCCATCTTACGTCAAGCTGCTTCCAAAGAAGGAATTCATCTCCAACAAGGGGTTTACACTTGGGTAACAGGTCCATCTTATGAGACGCCTGCTGAAATTCGCTACATGCGGACCATTGGTGGTGATGCAGTTGGAATGTCAACCGTGCCAGAAGCCATTGTGGCTAAACATTGTGGTATGGAAGTCTTAGGGATTTCATGCATTACCAACTTAGCAAGTGGCATGCAGTCTAGCCTCAACCATGAGGAAGTCATGGAAATATCTGCTAAGGTAAAACCACGCTTTAAGAACTTAATTAAAAATACCCTAGCTTTACTTTAAGCGACTTGACAGATTGCTAGGGAAGAAAGGAGTACGCCGTGCTCATTCAATCTAAAAATAAAAATGAAAAGATTATTCTCGGCTTACTGTCCTATACTTTAGAAGAAGGGCAGCACCAAACCGACCTCTTGCAGTCGATTTTGGAAACCTACCGGCAATCTGATAGCAAGGAAATCTATCTCTATCGAGAGCAAGACCAAGATAATTTCATTGGCTTGGTGGGGGTTGAAACCTTTCAATCGCCTGGCAACGAGTCAGAAGATCCTGAGTCAGTCGTTATTGACCGTATTGCCCTCTTACCATCATTCCGCAATGAGTCTGTAGGCTATCAGATTTTCTGTGAACTTAAGGAACGCTATCCTAATAGCGCCTTCTTAGGGTCTCGTCTGACCTCAGAACTTCTTGTTAAATGGAGCAGTCGTTATGCCCAAGAACACCAAGAATCTTAAAGGTCATCAGGGGCAAGATAGCTCCGTGACCAAGGACAAGCAGCAGCTCAAGCTCCAATTGGCCTCTTTTCAGGGGCCCTTTGACTTGTTATTGCACTTAATTAAACAGATGAAAGTGGATATTAATGATATCCCTATGGCTGAAATTACCAGTCAGTACTTGGCTTATCTTCACTCCATGCAAGAGTTAGAGTTAGACCAAGCCAGCGATTACTTAGTGATGGCTGCCACGCTCTTGGAAATCAAGAGTCGTCTGCTCCTACCTATCGAGCCGGATGCTGAATTGGATGGCGACTATGAGCCTGGTGACCCACGTCAAGTGTTGGTGCAACAACTGCTCTTGTATCAACAATTCCAAGATGTATCCTCCTTGCTAGAGATGCGTCAAGAGGCTCGGGCAGCGCTCTTCTCTAAACAAGCTGATGACTTGTCGGACTACCAGGAGCAGATTCCGCTTCAAGAAGGTGAGATTAGCCTGGATCAACTGGTGGCGCGTATGCAAGATGTCTTGGCCCGCCAACTAGCTCGTCAGCCCTTGGAACGCCAAATTCATCATGATCCTTTGACAGTGGAGCAGAAGATGGATGATATTTTAGCGCGCTTGGGACGACTAGAGCGGCAAGAACGCTTGTCTTTTGAACAGTTGATTGACAAGGCCAGTCGCCCGGAGATTATCACGACCTTTATGGCGCTACTGGAGCTAGTCCGTAAGCAGTTCATTGTTTTCTACCAGGCCGAAGCCTTGGCACCAATTGAAATTGAAAAAATAGACGGAGTCGAATAGATGGAATTAATTACCCGCCTGCATGGCATTATCTTTGTAACAGGAATTGAAGGAGTCAGTCGTAAAGATTTGGCGGCTAGCCTTCAGGTGCCCTTAAATCAAGTGACAGAGGCCTTGCAACAACTGCAATTGAATTTACAGGAAGACCCACTGTCACCTGTAGAATTGGTTAACTACAATGACCAATACCGTCTGGTGACTAAGTCTGAGCTGGCATCTGATGTGGAGGCCTATGCTCACTCGCCCTTTACCCAGAAGCTCAGTCGTGCTGCCGTTGAGACGCTAGCTATTGTAGCTTATCGCCAGCCTATTACCCGTATGGGGATTGATGAGATTCGTGGCGTGTCCAGTATTACTATGCTACAAAAGTTACTTGCCCGCGACTTGATTCGTGAGGTTGGTCGACTTGAAGCACCGGGGCGTCCAGTTCTCTATGGGGTAACAGATTACTTTATGGACTATTTCGGTCTCAAGTCTTTAGAAGATTTACCAAATATTGAGCCACTGAACCTCAATGATGAGGTCACTTCGGATGAATTATTTAATACTAAGCAATGGCAGATTAGTCTAGATGACGAGGCGTCTTATCAGGATGCGCCATTTCTTGATTCCGATTTAGAAGAAGGGGAGGAGGATTAGATGGATCGTTTGCAGAAAGTAATGGCCCATGCAGGTATTGCTAGTCGTCGTAAATGCGAAAGTTTGATTACAGAAGGCCGGGTCAGCGTTAATGGCCAGACAGTTCGTGAATTAGGGACTCAGGTATCCAATAAGGATCGTATAGAAGTAGATGGCGTTCCAATCTATCGGGAAGAACCTCGCTACATTCTGATTAATAAGCCAAGACATGTCATAAGTGCTGTATCCGATGACAAGAATCGACAAGTCATTCTGGACTACATTCAAGGGATTGAAGAGCGGATTTATCCAGTTGGACGTTTGGATTATGATACGACCGGGCTCTTGCTCCTGACTAATGATGGAGCCTTTGCCAACCAACTTATGCATCCGCGCCACCAAATTGATAAGGTCTATGTTGCCAAAGTCAAAGGGATTCCATCTGAAAAGTCACTTGCTCGACTTGAAGCCGGTATTGTGTTAGATGGTAAGAAAACAGCCAAAGCCAAGGCTCAGCTCTTAAGCCAGAATCTGGACAACCAGACGGCAATTGTAGAATTGACCATTCGTGAGGGGTGGAATCACCAAGTTAAGCGTATGTTTGAAGCGGTGGGGCACCCAGTCAACAAACTCAAACGAGAGCGTTATGCTTTCTTGACTTTGGGTAATCTCTTACCAGGAGAATGGCGAGAGTTAACAGCTCATGAAGTCAATAAGCTTAAGCAAATGAGTCAGAGCCAGGGACAAGCCGGGCAAGAAGCAAGGAAAGCTAAACCTAAGCGTATAATGGGACGTCCAACTGGTCAAAAGCCGTCTCGTAAATCGCCTGCATCTAGCTCAGACCGTAAGGCAAGAAAAGGGCAGTCCAAGTCCATGCCTGCCAGAAATTTTAAATAAGAAGATGCCCGGCTAGTCAAGTCGGGCATCTTGTGCTATAATGAAGGTATCAATCGAATAATACAATTAGTCTTCAGGGCAGGGTGAAATTCCCGACCGGTGGTAAAGTCCACGAGCCTAGTACTTTAGGGTCTAGGTTGAACTGGTGAAATTCCAGTACCGACAGTAAAGTCTGGATGGGAGAAGTAAGCTAATTAACAGATAGATTCACAGGGTTTATTTGTCTTTGCTGCGTTTACTTTCCCAAGTAAGCGTATTTTTTTGGCTTCTAGAAGACGAATAAAAGGAGGAATATCTATGAAAAACATGCGATTGACACGTCAAGTATTATTGGCTATTTTAGGGGCCTGGGCAGTGGTTTTCCGACTGCTCGATTTTCCCTTGTTGCCATCGGCACCTTTTCTTAAGTTCGACTTTAGTGATGTGCCGGTCTTCATTGGGCTTTTAATCAATGGTCCGATTGGGGCTGCAGTGGTAGCCTTTATCCGAGATTTTATTGAATATCTGCGTAAGGGAGGAGAAGCAGGGATTCCGCTAGGGGTCAGCATGAGTTTCATTGGCACCATGACCATGATGTTGATTCTGCATTTTTACCTGCGTCGCAAGAAGGGCACTTGGCAACTTGAGCAGATTGTGCTCACATGTGCCAGCTTGGCTGTTAGCTTGACTTTGGTCATGAGCTTGCTCAATTATTTCATTGCGCTTCCTATCTATGTAGAGGTCATGCATTGGCCAATCAAAAATATGATAGAAATGGTCTTAGTAGCCATTGTGCCATTTAACTTACTCAAGGGAGCTATCTTGGGGGTTCTTCTTTCCTTAGTTTACAATCAATTCAAGGCATATCTGATTAAGAGGGGCTTCATACTAGCAAACTATCAATAAGAAGGAAAATGACCGGGACTAGTCCCGGTCATTATTTATGTGCTTATACTTAGTGTGAAGAGGTAGAGGTGTCGTCTACTTCCTCAATCGCTCGAGTCGGACAATCGAAGATAGCAGAACGCGCTAAAACCTGTGCTTGCTCAGTGGCATCTTCTTGCACAAAGGCAATTCCATCGTCTTCACAATCAAAGACTTGTGGAAAATTGAGATAACACTTACCGCAAGCAATGCATTTTTCCGATTGAACAATTAACTTAGACATACAAAAACCTCCTTTTATGTTACGAAAATGTTACAGAGCCTTATCAAATTCATATAAAAGCGTTTACTTCCACCGTATTTTTAGCACAGGTCGCTTAGAATATGGTACTATAAACTAGTAAATACTAATATGTGCAACATGTGCCCTTTATGGATCTAGTCACATTGTATCATATTTTAGGAGGAATTTTGATGTCTGAAGAACAAAAATCAAATTTCGATCAAGAAAATTTGAATGAATCATCAAATCAATCATCGGAAACGTCAGGCAAGTTTAGAATGCCATGGAACAACAAATTTGGCGAAGACGAAAACTTAAAAAATCGACAATACTCTCGGACGGCTCGTAACCAGCCAGAACGTGAAGCAACTACCTTGTCCAAGGTCTTGCTCTTTATGGTTATCTGCGTATGTATCGTACCATTTATCCTTTTCTTCTGGGTCAATGCGTCACGTCCACAGAATCCATCACCACGGACGGCTTCACAAGTGTCTATCTCTCGGGCTGAAAGTTCAAGTGCAAGCTCTAGCAGCGCTAGCGAATCTAGCTCAGCTGTAGCCTCAGCTTCAAGCATTGAGTCAAAAGCTAGTGAATCTGGTCATAGCTTGAATAACCAGCAAGGTGAACACCCTAACCAAAACCAACAAGGTCAACAACAGGGCCAAAACCAGCAAGGTCAACAACAGGGTCAAAACCAACAAGGTCAACAGCAGCAAAACCAAGGTGGTACGACTTATGTGGTACAAGCAGGGGATTCCTGGTACCGGATTGCAGCCAATAATGGGGTTTCTCTGGATGCCTTGTTAGCTGCTAATGGTGCGACGGTTGAAACAACCATCTTACCTGGTCAAACCATTGTGATCCCATAAAAAATTGAGAATTCCCTAGTTTTAGGGTAGAATAGAGCTTAGGAAACTAAGCTCTATTTTTTTGTAGAGAGATAGAAGAGGATGAAGCATAGATGACACATTTGACAATCGCAATTGACGGGCCTGCTTCCTCAGGCAAGAGTACGGTCGCTAAGTTATTGGCTGGCCAATTAGGCATTACCTACATTGATACAGGAGCCATGTATCGTGCAGTTACTTTAGCTGCTCAGCGACAAGGAGTGAGTGTAGAGGATCAAGCGGCCTTAGAGAACCTATTAGCTCAACTTGATTTGTCCTTCCGTCGCCAAGAGGGAGTACAACATGTATACCTAGGGGAGGAAGATGTCTCATCTGCTATTCGTAGTGTTGCGGTGACGCAAGCGGTCTCTGAAGTATCAGCTCAGCCCCAAGTTCGTGAGGCTTTGGTTGCCATGCAACAAGCCATGGCCGCCAAAGAATCCGTGGTAATGGACGGGCGGGACATTGGTACCGTGGTATTGCCTAATGCCAGCATTAAGTTTTTCTTCGTCGCTGATGTGGCCGTTCGAGCTGCGCGTCGCTATAAGGAAAACTTAGAGCGGGGCATGACCGATCAAACCTTGGCTGAAATTGAAGCGGATATTGAAGCGCGGGATTTATACGATAGCACGCGGGAACATAGTCCGCTTAAACAGGCAGAAGATGCCATCTTAGTTGATACCAGCCATGAGACCTTGGATTCGCTTTTGACCAAACTGACGGAGATGATTCAAAAGCGAATGTAAGGCCTTAAAAGCCAGGCAAAATTCGACTATTAAAGAATAAATTGCAATTATGACTAGACTAATCGGTTAGAATTTGATAAAATAGATGCTAAGTAGGTTCACAAATCGTAAAAATTTTCTGAACAACGCTTGAGTATTGCCTTAGGAGGAACTGGTAGATGACAGAAACTGTAGAAAACCAACAATTACAAACAATGGAGGATGCTTTGGATAGCGTCTTAGACATCAAACCTGGTGATGTCGTAAAAGGGGACGTCTTGGCTTTTGAAGATAACCAAGTACGTGTCTCAATTAAAGAAAGTGGCGGTTTAGAAGGTGTAATTCCACGTCGTGAACTTTCAGCAAAACCATTCAACGAATTTACTGAAGTGGTAAACATCGGTGACGAGGTTGAAGTAGTGGTTTTAAAACCAATCCGTGATAAAGAAAACGGGAACTTCTTACTCTCAAGAAAACGTCTTGAGTCTAAGAAAGTATGGGCAGAGCTCAAAGAAAAATTCGATAACAAAGAAATCATCACAGCACCTGTTAAAGAAGCTGTTAAAGGTGGTTTAGTAGTAGATTTAGGCTTGCGTGCCTTCGTGCCAGCTTCTATGGTGGATTCTTTCTACGTAGAAGACCTCAAAGTATACGTAGGTCAAACCTTAGACTTTGTCATCGTTGAACTTGATGAAAAAGAAAACCGTTTAATCCTCTCTCACAAAGAAATCGCTGAACGCGAACGTGCAGAGAAACGTGCAGCTGCTTTAGCTAACTTGGTAGAAGGTTCTATCGTTGAAGGGACAGTTGCTCGCTTAACTAACTTCGGTGCTTTCGTTAACTTGGGCGATGTAGATGGTTTGGTTCACTTGAGCCGCATCTCTCACTCTCACATCCGCAAACCAGGCGATGTCTTGAACGTAGGCGACAAAGTAAATGTTAAAGTACTTTCAGTTAACCCAGAAGACGGCCGTGTATCCCTCTCTATCAAGGATACTTTAGAAGGTCCATGGGATAACATCCAAGAAAAAGCCGGTGAAGGGACTGTCCTCAAAGGGACTGTTAAACGCTTGACTGACTTTGGTGCTTTCGTAGAAGTATTACCTGGCGTAGAAGGTTTGGTGCACATTTCTCAAATCTCTCACGAGCACATTGCAACTCCAGGTGAGAAATTACAAGAAGGTCAAGAAGTTGACGTGAAAGTATTGAGCGTTAACCCAGAAGACCAACGTTTATCATTGTCTATCAAGGCTTTGTTGGAACGTCCAGCACGCCCTGAAGGCGAAGTAAGCGACAAGCCAAAACGCGAATCAAAACCACGTAAACCTAGAGCTAAAGCTGAACCAGCTCCTACAATCGTAGCAGAAGCTGAAGGTTTCACTTTAGGTGATGTGTTAGCTGGTGCTTTCGGCGACCTTAACACCGAAGAATAAGCCACTGTAACCACGAAAGACTGGCCTGAGTGTCAGTCTTTTTCGTGTCATAAACCATAAATGAAGGAGGAGACCTTATGTCCATGCCAACCGTGGCCCTCGTAGGCCGCCCAAATGTGGGGAAGTCCACAATATTTAACCGATTGGTGGGGGAGAGACTCTCCATTGTTGAAGATTATCCAGGGGTGACGCGTGACCGTATCTATGCGACGGGTAAATGGTTAGGCCGTGAATTCCGTGTCATTGATACCGGTGGGATTGATATGATTGATGAGCCCCTTATGGATCAAGTGCGCTACCAAGCTGATATTGCCATGGAAGAGGCAGATGTCATTGTTTTCTTGACTAGTATGCAAGAAGGTTTGACGGATGCAGATGAGGCCATTGCCCATCGCTTGCACCGAACTAATAAGCCAGTTGTCCTGGCTGTCAATAAGGCAGATAACCCAGAAATGCGCCAAATGGTCTATGATTTTTATGCCTTGGGGCATGGCGATCCCTATCCTATTTCCGGTTCCCATGGGACGGGTTTAGGGGATCTCTTGGATGCAGTTGTGAGTCATTTTCCAACAGACTTGGCTGAAACTGAGGAAGAAGATGTCATCAAGTTCTGCTTTATTGGTCGTCCTAATGTCGGTAAATCCAGTTTAGTTAACGCCATTCTTAAGGAAGAGCGGGTCATCGTCTCCAATATTGAAGGGACCACGCGTGAAGCAGTCGATACCCACTTTACAGATGAAGAGGGGACGCGCTATACCATGATTGACACTGCCGGTATTCGTAAGCGAGGCAAGGTCTACGAGAACACTGAGAAGTATTCAGTGCTACGGGCCATGTCCGCCATTGAACGTTCTGACATTGTCTGCTTGGTTTTAGATGCTGAGACTGGGATTCGGGAACAAGATAAGAAGGTAGCCGGATATGCCTATGAGGCAGGCAAGGGCATGGTCATTCTGGTCAATAAATGGGATGCAGTAGACAAGAGTGATAAACTCTTTGAGACCTTTTCCAAGGAGATTCGTGCGCATTTCCAATACTTGACTTTTGCACCAATCCTCTTCGTTAGTGCTCATACAGGCCAACGTCTCAATAAATTGCCTGAGCTCTTGAAGACCATTTACGATAATCGTCACCGCCGCATTCAATCTTCAGTCTTGAACGATGTCTTAATGGATGCAGTCGCTATGAACCCAACCCCAACAGATAAAGGCCGTCGCCTCAAGATTTACTACTTAACTCAAGTGGCTGTCAACCCACCAACCTTCGTGGCTTTTGTTAATGATGTTGAGCTCATGCACTTCTCTTATGAGCGGTTCTTAGAGAACCAATTGCGTCAATCATTTTATTTTGAGGGAACCCCGATTAAATTGATTACGAGAGCGCGACAATAAGGCAAAAAGTACTAAAAAATCAAATTTTAAAGGGCGAATCTATTGTATTAAAGCCTATTATGTGGTAATCTATACAAGAAATAGCAATCTGCTATGGAAAAACGCGTAACCACGCATACTTTAGGAGGAGTTTTATTATGGCAAACAAAGCTGAATTAGTAGAAAAAGTAGCAGCTAAAACTAACTTAACTAAGAAAGATGTAACGGCAACTGTTGAAGCGTTGTTCGAAACCATCCAAGAAACTTTATCAAAAGGTGAAAAAGTTCAAGTAATCGGCTTCGGTACTTTCGAAGTACGTGAACGTGCAGCTCGTAAAGGCCGCAACCCACAAACTGGTAAAGAAATCAAAATCGCTGCAAGCAAGGTTCCAGGTTTCAAAGCTGGTAAAGCCTTGAAAGACGCTGTTAAATAATAACAGTCATTCATAAGTAAGTAACAGAGGTTGAAACTTAGCTTTCAGCCTCTTTTTTTGTTTAGAATAAGTAAGTTGATAGTAAAAAAAACCTGGGAGTTTAACCCAGGTCCCTAGTTATTTTATGCTACAAAAGCTCCATGACATCCACCATGTCCTTAAAGTGCTCAGTCTGATTATAGGCAATGAGCTGGAATTGGCCATGTAGGTATTTAACGGTTGTTACGGAGGCGTTAGCTAAGGGGGCGCCCAACTCGAAATCCGCTACTAGACCATAAATGAGGTTCTGAATGGTGAGGCCATGACAGACTACCAAAATTGTCTGGTCGCTGCCAGCATGACGATTTAAGAGTTCTAAGAGGCCTGTTTCGACACGTTGCCAGAATTCTAGATAGTTTTCTGCCAAGCCAGTTGGATCGGAGGCCTTCATCTTGTTCATAGTCGCCTCTACTTGGATGCCAGCATCACGTGGTAATCCCAATTCATGATTGGTTTCAGCAATCATGTCCCGCCAGATAGATTGTGCTTCGAGTCCTTCGTAGTAGCCGAAGAAGACTTCCCGGAATTCTGGCATGGGAGTAATGGTTAAATCTTGGCTATGGTGATTTTCTTCTAATAAAATCTGAGCCGTTTTGATGGTCCGACCCAAATCGCTCGTATAGACAGCATCGAACTTGACGTCCGCAAGTCCACGGCCTGATTGGTGGACAATTTCCAAACCTTCTGGGGTCAGAGGGGCATCAGCCCAACCTTGGAAACGTCCCAAACGATTGAGATAGGTTTCGCCATGTCTGACGAAGTAGAAAGTAACACCTTTAGTCATTGGATAGCCTCCTTATCTTATACAGTCTCATTATATCATTCTGACTCCCGACTGTCATCTGAGGTTATGTTTTTTGCTTATAACCAACTATAGGAATAAAATCATCTAAAAGACTTGGCCAGTAAGTGCATTTTAGGCCAAAATGTGGTAACCTTAATATTGTCTATTCTACTCTGTAAAAATGCAGAGAACCATTAAACTATAAACAACGAGGGAATGATTATTAATGAGAACAGTGAGACGCCTGAATAACCATTCAGAGTCGCGCATTGACTATGGGATTATCCTGAACGTCATGATTTTGGCCATTATTGGGTTAGCAAGCCTTTATGCCACAACCGTCATGATTGAGAACAAATCCATTTTGCCGACACTCTACCATGCACTCTGGTACTGTATTGGGGCTATTGCGATTATAGTGGCAATTCAATTTGATAGTGAGCAATATTGGAAGCTGTCTACAATTTTTTATGGAGTGGGGCTAGTCCTCTTGATTGCCGTCCTCTTCTTCCACGACCGAGGTTTGGCGGCTGATACAGGGGCACGTTCCTGGTTCCGCTTAGGACCGATTAGTTTCCAACCTTCGGAAATTTTTAAGATTGCCTATATTGTCTTTATGGCTCGAATTATTACGGAACATAATAATGAATACACCAACCGTAGCCTCAAAACCGACTGGCTACTACTAGGAAAAATCATGCTATTTGCTGCTCCAGCACTCTTCTTGATTCAACGCCAAAACGACTTGGGGACCAACTTAGTTTTGCTATCCATTACTGCGGGGATGGTGTTGATGTCAGGCATTTCTTGGAAGATTCTATTACCAATTACCTTATTCGTTACTATCGTTGGTGGGGTGCTCATCTACTTGGCTGCCTTTCAACGTGACTTCTTACTAAGCACTGGATTAGTTCGACCATACCAAATTGCCCGGATTGACTCTTGGTTCCGTCCTTTCGATGATACACGTGGGGATGCCTATCAGTTGGCTCAATCCATTAAGGCCATTGGATCAGGACAGTTATCTGGTAAGGGATTTGGTATCTCTCAAGTACCGGTGCCAGTCCGTGAGTCTGACTTTATTTTTACAACCATTGGCGAAAACTTTGGTTTCATTGGGGCAGGGGTGCTACTCTTTGTCTACTTCATGTTGATTTACCAAATGGTACAAACATGCTTTGAGACTAAGAATGAATTCTACACCTATATTGCGACAGGTGTTATCACTATGATTATGTTCCATATCTTAGAAAACATTGGGATGAATATTGGGCTCTTGCCTATTACTGGGATTCCGCTACCTTTCGTTTCGCAAGGGGGTTCTGCACTCTTGGGGAATATGATAGGGATTGGCTTGATACTTTCCATGCGTTATCACCATCGCTCCTACATGTTCTCTAGCCAGAACGACTCGGAATTTTAATCGTTGAAGAAAGGATTAAGTATTATGAAACGTTATGGCAATCAACTTTGGGTTCAAGTAGTTGGACCTGACCGTTACCGTATCGGCATGACAGACCAGCTCCAATGTGATGCGGGCGATATCTCTTACGCCAATATTGCCCCACTAGGAGCATTAGATGTCGATGATACCCTAGTTAATTTAGAAGCTTCTAAGGCGGCCATTGAGGTCGCTAGTCCCCTCAAAGGTCAGGTAGTAGCGCGGAACGAGGCAGCGGAGACAAATACTAGCCTCTTGGATTCTAAGAATCCGGCGGACCACTGGCTAATTGAATTAAGCCAAGTGGATACTCAAGCTTTTGAGGCACTCGCAGAAGAGGAATAACCCCACTCACTAGCTCTATGGCTAGATATAGAAAGAAGGAATGACCATGCGGCCAGTAATCGGCGTAACGGGCAACATTATGCAAGCCCCTGAAGATAAATTCAAATCCTTTAAAATTAACTATTCCCCATGGGGATACACGGAGGCAGTGCGCCTGGCCGGTGGGACTCCGGTCATCCTACCTTTGACGGAACCGACTTGTGCAGCCCACTATATAAGTCTCATTGATGGTTTGGTTTTGACTGGCGGGGAGGATATCTCACCATATCTCTATAATGAAGAGCCACATGTCAATATTGAAGCTACTTCGCCAACACGAGATGCGGTCGAAACGGCGCTTATTAAGGAGGCCTTGGCTCAGGGAAAACCTATTTTAGCTATTTGCCGAGGCATGCAACTAGTCAATGTTGTATTAGGCGGTAACCTCTATCAGGATTTAGCGGGTCAAGCCAATGTGACCATTCAGCACGTCCAAAAATCACGCCCAAGCATGGCAACCCACTCTATCAAGGTAAAAGCCGGTAGCTATTTATCACAACTTGTGGCCGATGGCTGTCTGATTAACTCTGTTCACCACCAGGCTATACGAGAAGTAGGGGAGGGCTTAATCGTTTCCGCCCGTAGTAAGGATGGGGTCATTGAAGCCATTGAAAGTCAAGATAACTCTCTTATTATAGGAGTTCAATGGCATCCAGAGCGCTTGACCAAACACGATGAATGCAGCATGGCGATTTTCCAAGATTTAATCGAGCGCGCACTTGAGGCTAAGCAAGCCTAGGTAAAGCAAAGGAGTAAATAGAAGGGAGGGAACAGGCATGACTTTTCAAGCTAGCATCAGCCAAATTCGTAAAGGTCAGTTGGGGACAAACTACTTCCTAGCTGGTACTGAACGTTATTTGCGGCAACAGTTGCAGGATGCCCTGATTGACCAAGTTGACCAGGCAGGTAGCTTTGAAGTTAGTCGCTTTGACTTGAATGACACGGAATTAGCCGCCATTCTGGACGAGGCAGATGCCTTCTCTTTCTTTGCAGATAAGCGTGTTGTCCTGATTGATAATGCCCAGGTCCTGGTCTCAAACTCTAAGATTAAGGTCGATGACCAAGACCAGAAGCGACTCCTAGCCTACTTAGCAGATCCTAATCCTGGCAGTTTGCTGATTTGGCTCTGTGACAGCAACCAAGTTGATAAACGCAAGAAGCTGACCAAGGCTTTTCAGACGCATGCCAAATGGGTCGATGTGGCGCCTTTAGACGCTAAGGAAATGGGAGCTTACCTACAGGCCTATCTGGCAGACAGCACGCTCCAGATTAGCCGTGAGGGGCTAGAGGAGTTACGTATGAGGGTTAATGATGATTTGACCTTGGCTATGGCGGAGCTCCACAAATTGGCTCAATATAGCAACCAAGGCAAGCCTATCACCCTAGAAGTCATCAAAGACTTGGTGCCGAGAAGCCTTGAGACGGATGTTTTTAGCTTGTCGCAGGCAGTCTTGAAGCGGAAGTTGAGTCAGGCAGTCCAAATCTACCAAGATTTACTCCTAGCCAAACACGAGCCCGTGGCCTTGCACGCGCTCTTGGTCAGTCAGTTTCGTTTGTTGATTCAAGTCAAATTACTTGGACACCAGGGCTATCAGCAAGCTGAGATAGCGCAACAATTGAACGTCCATCCTTACCGTGTTAAATTAGCCCTAGAGACGGTCAGACGCTTAGATTTAAGACAGCTCTATGATTTTTACGATGCCCTTGCAGAGGCTGATTTTCAGCTCAAACAAGGCATTGGCGTCAAGGAGATACAATTTGACTTGCTAGTGAGTCGTTATATCACAGGAAGTCCCTAATTACTGGAGCAGATAGCTGTTCCAGTAATTTTTATGCTTCAAGGGCAAAAAAATAAGCTACCCTCAAGGTAGCCTACTTTCTTAGTTAGCTTTAAGTAAACGAGCCAAACGTGACTTGTCACGAGCTGCTTTGTTTTTGTGGATTAAACCTTTAGTTGCTGCGCTGTCGATTTCTTTAGCAGCTAGACGGAATAATTCCTCAACGTTTGCTTCGCCAGCTTCTACTGCAGAACGGAAACGTTTAACCGCAGTACGCATTGCAGAAACGTGTGCACGGTTGCTTTCAGTCTTAGTAGCTGTTTGACGGATACGTTTTTTTGCTGATGGGTTGTTAGCCATTTGAGTCACCTCTTTCATTGCGATTTGTCTATAGTCCGAAGGACTAAGTCAACAAGCCTTATTATACATGAAAACCCGGTCAGTATGCAATAAAAAGATGGAAAATAATTCAAATTCGTCTAGCTTTATTTCTAAGTCCTTGGACTAGACAGGGGACTAGCTTTTTGTTATCATGAGAAATGAAGCGAAAATTTGTTCGCGCATGGATTGAGCAGTCAGAAGGAGGAGAGGGCATGGATTTTCAATTAGTATCTCCCTATAGCCCCAGTGGGGATCAGCCGGAAGCAATTGAAGCCTTGGTCCAAGGGGTCAATGATGGCGTTAAAGAACAGGTCTTGTTAGGGGCGACAGGGACAGGTAAGACCTTCACCATTGCCAATGTTATTAAGCAAACGGGTAGACCGACCTTGGTTTTGGCCCATAATAAGACCCTAGCCGGGCAGCTTTATAGCGAGCTCCTAGAATTTTTCCCAAACAATGCGGTCGAGTACTTTGTCTCCTACTATGACTACTATCAGCCTGAAGCCTATGTGCCATCGTCTGACACTTATATTGAAAAAGACGCCAGCATTAACGATGAAATTGACAAACTCCGTCACTCGGCTTCTTCAGCTTTAATTGAACGCCGTGATGTCATTGTGGTGGCCTCTGTTTCCTGTATTTACGGCTTGGTTGACCCTGAGAACTACCGCAATCATGTCTTGTCCTTGCGAGAAGGTATGGAGATAGCTCGTAATCTTCTCCTGGCGCGTTTGGTTGAAATGCAATTTGTTAGAAATGACATTGACTTTCAACGGGGGACTTTCCGAGTAAGAGGCGATGTGGTAGAAATCTTCATGGCCTCGCGCGACAAGGAAGTGGTTCGGGTGGAATTCTTCGGGGATGAGATAGAACGCATCCGCGTTGTTGATTTCCTAACCGGCGAAATTAAATACGATGTAGACCATTATCCTATTTTCCCTGCGACTCACTTTGTGGCCAGCCAAGAACAGACAGCAGTGGCGGTCGACTCCATTCGTCAGGAATTGGAAGAGCGCCTAGCTGAATTGCGGGCAGACAATAAATTATTAGAAGCTCAACGCCTAGAGCAAAGAACCACCTATGATTTGGAAATGATGCTAGAAATGGGCTACTGCAGTGGGATTGAGAACTACTCTCGCCATATTGATGGCCGGGCACCAGGTCAAGCACCTTATACACTCTTGGACTTCTTCCCAGATGACTTTCTGATTGTAGTGGACGAGTCCCACATCACCATGTCGCAAATCCGCGGTATGTATAATGGTGACCGGGGCCGCAAGCAGCAGTTGATTGATTACGGCTTCCGTTTGCCAAGTGCGCTTGACAACCGACCTTTGCGCTTAGAAGAATTCGAAGAACATGTGAACCAGATTATTTATGTTTCTGCGACGCCAGGACCTTATGAGCTAGAGCATACGGGTGGTGAGGTCATTCAACAAATCATCCGGCCAACGGGCCTCTTGGACCCAGTGGTTGAAGTGCGGCCAATTGAAGGCCAGATTGATGACTTAGTGGCTGAAATTAAGGCTCGGACTGAGCGAGATGAGCGGGTCTTCATCACTACCCTAACCAAGAAAATGGCGGAAGATTTGACCGACTACCTCAAGGAGCTAGATATCAAGGTCAAGTACCTGCATAGTGATATTAAGACCCTGGAGAGAACGGAAATTATTCGCGACCTTCGTCTAGGTGTCTTTGATGTCTTAGTCGGGATTAACCTCTTACGGGAGGGCTTGGACGTGCCAGAGGTCACCCTAGTAGCTATTTTGGATGCAGACAAGGAAGGCTTCCTACGAAGCGAGCGCTCCTTGGTACAAACCATCGGCCGAGCAGCCCGTAATGCTAATGGACGCGTCATTATGTATGCAGATCAGATTACGGCCTCTATGCAGTATGCCATTGAAGAAACAGAGCGACGTCGTTCTATCCAAATGGCCTACAACCAAGAACATGGGATTGTTCCTCAAACCATCAAGAAGGAGATTCGCGATTTAATCCGAATTACCCACGATGTAGAAAACGAGGACAAGCAGGAGTCCCTCCTCAAGCAGTTCCGCAAGCTGTCTCGTCTACAAAGAGAAGAGCAGTTGGAACGCTTAGAGATGGAAATGCGTCAGGCCGCCAAGGATCTCAATTTCGAAGCAGCCGCCGATCTGCGTGACATGATTATGGAACTTAAGGGTGCCTATAAATAAGCTTAAGGCAGGAATCGCTTCCTGCCTTTTGAACTATTTACAGGGCAGGTAGGTAAATTTACTGGCATCTTTTGATAAAATTCGGCAGATTTGAGTAAATCAGTCTTTCCATTCTTGCTTAAATCTCCTATAATAGAAGTGTCTATATATTTAAGCAAAGAATAAGGTGATGGTATGCAACAGGAGGTAAAATTACGAGGACTAGATGGACTTAAAGGTCTATTTTTATTAGTTCTAATGGGCGTTGGGATTTTTCAAGGTGATTTATTGGCGGGCCAATTGGTTCCCCTCGGTCTCTTCACTGTCCTCGGCTATCAATGGGCCTATCGTATAGAACGGCAGCAGGATGTCCCCTTTTGGCGTCACTGGCAAGCCGTCTGGTCTGCTTGGCTGCCAGTTCTGTGGTTGACTTCTATCACCACGATTGGCCTCTTAGCGCTAGATTTTTCGCTTTTAAATCAGAGTAAATTTGACTTGATTTTGAGTCCTCTCTTAATCGAAAATATCAGACAGCTTTGGCTAGGTGGGGTGACTAGCTTAAGTCTTGATGCCTCAAGTGGTCTCAAGAGTTTATGGTATCTAGGCCATGGGGTACAAGTAGCGGGGCTAGTTGCACTTATTAGCTGGCTTCTAGGTCGTGCTAGTCTAAGCCTGCTAGGTAAGGGCATGGTCTGGATGGTTGTTCAGGCTAGCCTATGGCTATTGGCTGGTTTTGCTGTTATGAATGGTAGCCCACTCGCTTATATTGAGCTAGCCTTCTATGCCTTGGCTTTTGTGGCTGGGGTTTCCATGGTCTACCTAGTGCCGGTTCTGCTCAATCAAATTTACCGTCTGTCTAGTAAGTATGTCTTATTAATGGGTTTAGGCCTAGCCGGTAGCTTAATGCTTCTGGCCTTCTTCCTTAGCCAAACTTGGACAACAGCGCTCATGGGTCTGGTATGGACTGCAGCTGTGCCACTTTTTACTACTTGGCTTATCTTGTCCTACGTGGCTGGGACACCTGTCTTGCGTCGTGTTCTTGAGTTTTCAGCTTGTGTAGCCTTGGGGCATCGTCTCATTCATTATTATGTGGCTTATGCCTTTGTGACTTTCTGGCTGCCAAACGGCCCGTTCTGGTTACAAGTGAGTTTAGTAATCTTGTTGGGTGAAGTGCTCTACTGGCTCTTGGTAAAGGGACTACCTCAGCTTTACTTCTTCAATGGTCGCTCTTGGGTTAGCGATTATTATGCCCTTTATCAAGCCATGGCTGAAAAAAATCTCAAGACCTGGCAGTTAGTCGGTGCCATTGTCATCTTCCTTTTACTCTTTGTTAGCATTTGTGTCCTAGGTTTACTAGTTCTGATTCAGTAAATCAGGTCTATAAATAAGAAACAGCAAGCCTGAATCATTCAGGCTTGCTGTTTTTATTAGGCTTTCTAGCCAATGAAATCCTTCATTAGGCTAGGAAGTTTTTCACTAATCTGATGGGGTAGGACCACCCACTGTTTCTGAGCCATTTCTTGTGCCAGGTAGGAGTGGAGGAAAACGGCACTGCATAGGGCTAAATTAAAGTCATCTGGAAATTGAGCCAAAAAGGCAGCGACCATTCCAGCCAGAGTGTCGCCCATGCCGCCGGTCGCCATGGCAGGTGTACCGACTGTCAATTGGTAGCAGGAACCATCCGTCAGATAGAGCTCTGTACCCGGTTTTTTAAGTACTAGGTTGAAGCCAAGTTGTTTTTGAGCGGCCTGATTGGCTTGAGGGATCTGGTCTTCAATGGCTAGGTCAGATAGGCGTTGCCATTCAGCCTGGTGGGGCGTGATAACTACAGGCACTCCACTAGGTAAAGGGTGGGGATGACGAGCCAAAAGCGTTAAGGCATCGCCATCTAAGACTAACTTTTGTCCAGGCTTTAGCCAATCTAAAATCCGATGCAGACGTTGACAGGAAAATGCGTCCAGTCCCATGCCTGGACCAAGCAAAACTAGATTAGCTGCCTGCGTTAACGACTTAAGTTGAGCTAGGTTAGACCAGTCACTGACCATGGCTTCAGGCAGACGAGCATGGAGGGCCGTGTGGTTGGCGACGTCAGTGGCAACAGTCGTGAGACCACTACCTGCGTAGACAGCCGCTTGAGCAGCTAGAATAATGGCGCCACCTAGCTGAGCATTGCCACCTACTAAGAGCGTCCGGCCAAAAGTTCCCTTGTGGGATTGGATAGGTCGCTTAGGTAAACGATGGGCTAGCCCATCGTAAGTTAAAGGCTGAAACATGACAGTCACTCCTTTGGACTTAGGTCTTATACACTTTTATTATAGCACTTCTAGTTCAAACTAGGCTAGTTTTGCCTAGCCACTGGTGGGAGAGATGCTGCATAAAAGCTAATAAACAGACCTATATCTTGGGACGAGTGCTTAAAAATCAACTAATATTCCTGATTTTGGGCATTTTTAACAGCCTAGTCATTGAATTTTTGGCGTATTTGTTTCATAATAAAGAACATAGATAATCGTGAAAGGACGTGTTTATATGGCTGAAACCTGGTCTAAGGTGGTAGTCTCACTCGACACCCTGGATCCAGCGATGATTGACTTACTCAGTCATCTCCTCTTTGAAGCTGGTGCCATTGGGGTGGAAGTGGATTATGCCCAAGGTTATTTGGAGAACCACCCTAATTTATTTGGAGAATTAGCGGAACCACTGCCCAAAGAACGTCTGGAGCACGAGACAGAGCTAATCGCCTTCTTCGAAGAAATGCCAGATCTAGATAGCCTCAAGACCCAGTTGGAGAGCCAATATAGTGATCCGCTTCGCCTTGAAGCCAGCGAGATTGAAAATGAAAATTGGCAGGAAAATTGGAAGGTTAACTATAAGCCTGAGCGTATTAGTCGCTACCTAACCATTGTGCCGATTTGGGAAGACTACCAAGCCCAAGCAGGTGAACAAGTTATCTACTTGGATCCAGGTTTGGCCTTTGGGACAGGCAATCACCCAACTACTCAACTAGGGGTTCAGGCACTTGAAATGTACCTGCGTGGAGGCGAACGTGTCTTAGATGTCGGTACGGGGTCGGGGGTTTTAGCCTTTGTAGCGGTAGCCTTAGGTGCCAAAGAAGTGTGGGGCTACGACTTAGATCCTCAGGCTGTTGATAGCGCCCTGCAAAACTTGGTTCACCAGCAGGAACGTCAAGATGATTTGGCAAAGGTATTCAAGGACACGCCGATTCATTTCCAAGTTAAGGATTTGCTCAAAGGGGTAGACTGGCCAGTAGAGGTGATTGTCGCCAATATCTTGCCTCATATTCTAGTTAATATGTTAGAAGATGCCCATCGCTTACTAACAGAAGATGGTTATCTCATTCTGGGCGGAATTCTCAATGAAAAGGCTGATCAACTGTTAGAAGACTTAGAAGCACATGGTTTCCGCCTTGTTCAAAGAGTCCAACTTAAGGGCTGGACGGGTCTGGTAACCCAGAAGCAAGAGGATTAAATCATGCAACGTTATTTTATCGACCAAACTGGCTTACTGGTTCAGGAATTGGTAACCATATCGGCTGATGACAGTCGACATTTCCTAAGGGTCATGCGGTCTCAGCCTGGGGCTAAGGCTTGGCTAGTGACTGGAGACGGGCAATGTTACTTGGCTCAATTAGAAGGGGAAGTGGACCGCCTAGCCCAGTTCCGCCTCTTAGAGCTCCAGGAAGGGGATAACCGAGTAGAGTTGCCTGTTGAGGTCACCATTGCCTGTGGTTTGTCCAAAAATGATAAGCTAGATTACATTGTCCAAAAGGGAACCGAATGTGGCGCCAGTCATTTTCAACCCCTGGCCCTCAATCGAGATGTCGTCAAATGGGATCATAAGAAGGCTGGCCAACGCCTAGACCGCCTACAAAAAATTGCCAAAGAAGCGGCCGAGCAATGCCACCGCCTCCACATCCCTCAAGTGGCGCAGCCCCTAAGCTTAGCTCAATTACTGGCTAGGTCAGCTGACTATGATGCTTGCTTAGTAGCCTACGAAGAAGACGCCAAACAAGGCGAACATAGTCGCTTGCGACAAACCTGCCAAGTCCTTAAGGGGCAAGCAGGCGCCAAGGTCTTGGTCGTTTTTGGGTCAGAAGGTGGCTTGACTCCTGAGGAAGTCTCTCAATTATGTGAAGCTGGCTTCCAAACGGTCGCCTTAGGGCCTCGTATTCTCCGGGCGGAGACGGCCCCAATTTATTTCTTATCTGCCTTATCCTATGCCCTAGAACTTGAACTATAAGGAAGGAGTCTATCTCATGGAATTAGCAAAATACATTGATCACACCGCGCTTAAGGCCGATACTGGCCGTGCCGCCATTGAAACTCTCTGCCAAGAAGCCCGTGACTATGGCTTTATGTCAGTCTGTGTCAACCCTACTTGGGTGGCGACTGCTCATACTTTACTAGCAGGTTCAGACGTAAAAGTCTGCACAGTTATTGGCTTCCCTCTGGGGGCTAATAGCTTAGCTGTCAAAGCCTTTGAGACTCGCACCGCTATCCAAGAGGGAGCGGATGAAGTCGACATGGTTATTAACATTGGTGCTGCAAAAGACGGCAATTGGGACCTAGTCAAAGGGGATATCCAAGCCGTAGTAGAGGCAGCTAATCATCAAGCCTTAGTTAAGGTGATTTTAGAAACATGTCTCCTGACCAAGGAGGAAATCGTTAAAGCCAGCCAAGCAGCTAAGGAAGCTGGGGCTGACTTCGTTAAGACCTCGACCGGTTTCTCAACTGGCGGTGCCACTGTCCAAGATATCCGCCTCATGCGGGAAACCGTAGGCCCTGACATGGGAGTTAAGGCCAGCGGCGGTGTTCAAAACCGAGAGGATGCCTTGGCTATGATTGAAGCGGGCGCTAGCCGAATTGGCGCCTCCAAGGGGATTGCGATTGTGACCGGCCAGGCTACAAGCAATGCACCAGGAAGCTATTAGTAATTGCAAGTAAGAAAGGAAGAGTAGGATGGCACAAGCACCAGATTTAACGGCCGCAGATGTCATGGCCCTCTGCGAAAGCTACATGAATGAAAAGCATGTGGCCTTCGTTAAAAAGGCGTTGGATTTCGCCACAGAAGCCCACAAGGAGCAATTTCGCTTATCGGGAGAAGCATACATCGTGCATCCTATTCAAGTTGCTGGAATTCTCGCCCAACTCAAGATGGACCCTGATACGGTCGCGACCGGCTTCCTCCATGATGTGGTGGAAGATACTGACTACACCCTAGAAGATATCGTCCGCGAATTTTCTGAGACGGTAGCCTTCTTGGTAGATGGCGTCACCAAGTTGGGGAAATTTAAGTTCCAGAGTAAGGAAGAAGCCTTAGCAGAAAACCACCGTAAGATGCTCTTGGCCATGGCCAAAGACATGCGGATTATCATGGTCAAACTGGCTGACCGCCTTCATAATATGCGGACCCTTAAATTCCAAAAGCCGTCCAAGCAAGTGGAAAAATCTCAAGAAGCGATTGAGATTTATGCACCGCTAGCTGACCGTTTAGGGATGAACTTGATTAAGTGGGAACTGGAAGATATTGCACTGCGTTATATCAATCCAGACGCCTACTATCAGATTGTCAACTTGATGAAGTCTAAGCGGGAAGAGCGCGAGACCTATATTCAAGAAGCCATTCAGGATATTAACGAGGCCATTGAAGAATTACATATCAAGGCCGATGTTTATGGGCGTCCAAAGCACATTTATTCTATTTACCGTAAGATGGTCAAGCAGAATAAGGATTTTGATGAAATCTATGACCTCTTAGCTATCCGTGCCCTGGTACCGACCATTAAGGATTGTTATGCTGTCCTAGGGGCGGTCCATACCAAGTGGAAACCAATGCCTGGCCGCTTCAAAGACTATATCGCCATGCCTAAGGCTAATCTCTATCAGTCCATTCATACGACAGTTATCGGGCCGCATGGCAAACCGGTTGAAATTCAGATTCGGACTTTCCAAATGAACGAAGTGGCCGAGTACGGGGTTGCAGCTCACTGGGCCTACAAAGAAGGTAAGACCCAGCAAGTCCGCGAAGATGAAGCCATTAAGAAGCAACTGACTTGGTTCCGCGATATTGTAGAATTAGAAGATGAAGCCAAGGACGCCGGTGAGTTCATGGATTTCGTTAAGGAAGACATCTTCAAGGACCAAGTCTATGTCTTCTCACCAAAGGGGGATGTCTTCGAACTGCCTAATGGGGCGGGGCCCTTGGACTTTGCCTACCATGTCCATACGGATGTGGGTCAGAAAACAATTGGGGCCAAGGTCAACGGCAAGATTGTCCCACTTAACTACAAGCTCAAAAACGGCGATATCGTTGATATCTTAACCAACCCGAATTCCAATGGACCAAGTCGTGACTGGTTGAAATATACCGCCACTTCCAAGGCACGTAACAAAATCAAACGTTACTTCAAACTACTTGATCGTGATCGCAATAGTGAACGTGGTCAAGCCATGGTGGAAGAAGAACTCAAGAAAAATAGCTATAGCCTTAAACTATTGGCTAAGAAGGCCTATGAGAAGGAACTTTTTGAACGCTATAATGTGCCGAGTTTGGCTGACCTTTTTGCAGCCGTAGCCTTGGGAGAAGTATCTGCCATTAGTGTCTATAACTTCTTGCATAGCAAGGAACAGAAGGATGTCCCACCGGCAGAGCCACTAACCAATGAGCAAACCCTCAACAAACCTGAGACCGAGGCCATGAAGATTCAACATGAAAATGGCGTCATGGTGCGTGGGGTTAACAACCTTATGATTCGTCTCAGTCGTTGCTGCAGTCCGGTTCCGGGTGACCAAATTGTGGGTTACGTGACACGAGGGAGGGGAATTTCAGTTCACCGTAAGGACTGTCCTAACTTACTCAATGAACCTGATTTGCAACAACGTACGATTCCAGTTGAATGGGAAAGCACCGGCCAGCTTGGTGCCGACTATGTCACCGAGATTCGGGTAGTGGGCTTTGATCGCAATGGGCTAATCAATGAAGTCTTGCATGTGGTCAACCACTCAGTTAAGACCTTACGCAATGTTAATGGGAAAGTTGACGACAAGACTTCAACGGCGACAGTCACCATTAAGGTTGCGATTTCTAATACGGCTCAATTAGAAGATCTCATGGTCAAATTACGTAACATTCCGGACGTTTATGAAGTAACCCGGGTCAATAATAAGTAGGAGGCCCCTGAATGCGAGTACTTATTCAACGTTGCCGTCGGGGGCAGGTTGCAATTGACGGTCAAGTGGTAGGAGCGATTGATAGGGGCTTTGTCCTCTTGGTCGGTGTGACTCACGAAGACGGCCCAGAAGATGTGACCTATTGCGCCCGAAAAATCAGCAAACTACGTGTCTTTGAAGATGAGCAGGGGCGGATGAATGCCAGTTTGGATATTCTGCCGGACGGCGCCATTCTATCTATTAGCCAATTTACTTTATATGGTGATGTCCGCAAGGGTAATCGGCCAAGTTTTACCCAGTCGGCTCGGCCAGAAGTGGCGGAACCACTCTATGAGTCACTTAATCAGACTCTTAGGGAAGCAGGTTTCAGAGTGGAAACAGGACGCTTTGGAGCAGACATGCAGGTCTTAATTGAAAATGATGGACCAGTGACCATCCTAATCGATTCAAAAGAAAAATAAGCAAAATCCAGAGATTGAACCTGACTCAATCCCTGGATTTTTTTCTTAATATTAAACACAAAAAAAGAACCCTGATAGGGCTCTTTTATGATGCGGAGAAAGGGATTTGAACCCTCACGTCCTATTGGACACATGCGCCTGAAGCATGCGCGTCTGCCGTTCCGCCATCTCCGCTTAACACAAAATGTATTATACTACATTTTGCTGAAAAAGGAAATGACAAAGGCCTAAAAGCGGTTAAGTTTTTACTGGACTAGAGGCTAACTCCCATAAAGTCGCGAATGATGGGAACTAGACCATCTTGGTCGTTGGAGAGGGTAATATGGTCGGCTGCTTCCTTAAGCAGTGGGGTGGCATTAGCCATGGCAACGCCCAAACCGGCTGTCTCAATCATGGTCAAGTCGTTATTACCATCGCCGCAGGCAATAACCTGGTCCAGAGTCAAACCAAGGTGCTGGCAAAGGACTTTAATGGCTTGGCCTTTTGAGACTTGATGGTGAACGAACTCCAGGAAATAAGGCTTAGAGGTGGTGGCATAGGTTAAATCGCCGAAGCGTCCCTTCAATTCAGCATCTGCAGCTGTCACTAGGTCTGGGTCACCAACTCCAATGAATTTCATCCGGGCTTTAGCTAGTTGAGACAGGTTAGCGATGGCCTCCGAATCATAACGGTCGGGAATACCTGTTAATTGACTTTCAATGTGGCTATAGTCATTGGACTTATCCATGACCACGTACTCGTCGATATAGGTTAGGACAGTCAGCCCCTTAGCTTGAATATATTGGACAATGTCATCTTGAGCGTCAGCTTCTAGGCGTTGGCTGAAGAGTTCCTGGCCATCTGCCATACTGGTGATGGCAGCGCCATTGAAGGAAATGATGTAAGAATCGAAATGGTCTAATTTCAGCTGCTTAGCCGTTTCAATCATAGAAGGGGTTGGTCGGCCGCTAGCTAGCACGACTTTCTTGCCTTGCTCCTGAGCCTTCATCAAGGCCTGGTAGGTGGCATCAGAGATTGTGTTCTTACTGGTCATCAAAGTATCATCAATATCTAAGACCAGCATTTGATAATCTGTCATAAGTGGACTCCTTAATCAATTTGCTAGATTTATTGTATCGGAAAGCCTAGAAAATGACAACTATCTGAGTTACAATTAATAGGTTAAGGCAAGCGCCAGATAGGGCATAAGGAGGTAGGAGAGCAGATGCAAGAATTAGCGATTATCGCCCACCAAGGGGCAGGCGGTGGCCAGGGAGCTAAAGTCTTGGAGGAGACTCTGGCAGCCCTGAACAAACGCCAAATAGCGCCTAAAGTCTATATTAGCACTTATGCTGGCCATAGTGAGCTTTTGGCTCAGCAATTGGCTCAGGAGCCGGTCATTGCAGTCATTGGTGGTGACGGGACGCTGCACGAAGTTGTGGCCAGTCTAGCTGGACAATCACAGCCACCTGCCATTCTCTATTTGCCGGCGGGACGTGGTAATGATTTTGCTAGAGCCTGGCAGGCTAAACGGAAGCTAGCTCAAGCCTTAGATCAATTGCAGGCAGGTAGCCGACTTCAAGTGCCGATTCTGCGTTTGCAAGATCAGGTCAGTGGACAAATTAGCTATGGGATTAATAGCCTAGGGATAGGTTTTGATGCTATGGTTAATCAGCAATCCAAGGCTTTGAGACTAGGGCGTTTGCTTGCCAAGTGGCATTTGGGCAAGTTGTCCTACTTAGTGGCTGTTTTTGCTAGTTTACCGAAATTAGAGGCTTTTGAGGTTAGTCTCAGCCTAGATAATCAGTCGCCTCAACTAGTGTCTGACTGCTATCTCTTCAGTGTCCTCAAAAATCCTTATATGGGTGGAGGCATAAAATTAGATAATCTAGGCCAGGCTCGCAATCCAGAGATTAGTGTTATGGCCTTTCACAGTATCAAGGCAAGACATTTACCAGGCTTGATTTGGCGAGTCTTAGTCAGTCATAAGCAGGACCAATCGCCTCAAGTCAGTCGTTGGACCGGGCAAAAGCTTGATTTGGCCATTAAACAAGCCATTCTAGGTCAAGTGGATGGGGAAGTTCAGGAGGCGGCGCCACGTCAACTGACCATTGATTGGTTGACTTATCCATTTATTCTGGCAGAACCTTGACTTTTAGGGGCTTTTAGCCGTATAATGATAGAGGTATAAGGCTATATTGAACCCAGCCTCAGAGAGACTTCATTTGGTGGAAGAAGTCACGGGTCTCAATGCTCCCTTAGGTCTGACTAGTGGCAACACTAGCGTAGGATTGGCGTTAACAATCATTAAAGATGTAATGAAGCAGATTCGTTATAAGCAAGGTGGTACCGCGACTTATCGCCCTTGCATGTAATGAATGTGTTTTTTATTTTTATTAGAAAAGGAGTTCATCGTATATGAAACAATTGACGAGTGCGCAAATTCGCCAAATGTATCTTGATTTCTTCGCAGAGAAGCAACACCAAATTATTCCAAGTGCCTCTTTGATTCCGGTCAATGACCCAACCCTCTTGTGGATTAACGCTGGCGTGGCACCCCTCAAAAAATACTTCGACGGGACGGAAGTGCCAGACAACCGTCGTTTGGCTAACGTACAAAAATGTATCCGGACCAATGATATTGAGAACGTAGGTTACACTGCCCGCCATCATACTCTCTTCGAAATGCTAGGGAACTGGTCTATCGGCGATTACTTCAAGAAAGAGGTTATTGCTTGGGCTTGGGAATTCTTAACGAGCGAGCGTTGGTTAGGTTTTGAAGCAGACAAACTCTATGCTACCTACTATCCAGAAGACAAGGAAACGCCCGAAATCTGGAAACAACAACCAGGTTTTATTGCTGACCATTTGGTAGCAGTAGCGGATAACTTCTGGGATATCGGGGCTGGCCCATGTGGTCCAGATACCGAGATTTTCTACGATCGTGGCCAAGACTTTAACAACTTGGAAGCAGACGACCCTGAAAATTACCCAGGTGGGGAGAATGAGCGTTGGTTAGAAATCTGGAACTTAGTCTTCTCTGAGTTCAACCATTTACCAGATGACACCTATCAACCACTTCCTAACAAGAACGTCGATACCGGAATGGGCTTGGAACGGGTAGTCTCTGTCATTCAAAATGCCAAAACCAACTATGAGACAGACCTCTTCGTGCCAATTATTCAAGCCATTGAAAAAGTCTCTGGTGTAGACTTTGCTTCAGCTGGTGACAAACAAGTCAGCTTCAAGGTCATTGCCGACCACATTCGCGCGGTTTCCTTCGCGATTAGTGATGGGGCATTGCCTTCCAATGAAGGGCGTGGCTATATCCTACGTCGTCTCATTCGTCGTAGTGTCATGCATGGTCGAAAATTGGGGATTAGCCGTAGCTTCTTAAGTGAATTAGTCCCTGTTATTGCGGACATTATGGGGGCTTATTATCAAGAATTGACAGAACAATTAGCCTTTGTTCAAAAGGTCATCTTAAATGAAGAAGAGCGATTCCACGAGACCATTGAAGGTGGGGAGGCTCACTTGAATGACTTGATGGCTAACCTCAAGGCTGAGGGCAAAACCGTGGTTCCGGGCGCCCAAGCCTTCCAACTCTATGATACCTTTGGTTTCCCATTAGAGTTAACGGTTGAATTGGCTGATAGCCAAGGCTTCTCAGTAGATCAAGAAGGTTTTGAGACAGAAATGGAAGCCCAACGTCAACGGGCTCGTGCAGCTCGTTCTAAGGAAGAGAGCATGCAAGTCCAAAGCGACCTCTTACAAAACATTACTGATGCCTTTGATTTCGTGGGTTACGAAACGCTTGTTACCAACGCGACTATCAAGGCCATTGTGCTGGATGAAGCCAAGGTAGATCAGTTACCGGCTCATCAAGAAGGGTGGGTCTTCTTCAACCGCAGTCCTTTCTATGCAGAAATGGGGGGGCAAGTAGCGGACTCTGGGATCATCCTAGATGGCGATCAAGAAGTAGGTCAAGTCCTAGATGTTAAGAAAGCACCTCAAGGTCAGTTTATGCACCGCATCAAAACGGGGGGTATGCCATTGACTGTCGGTCAATCCTATACCTTAGAAGTGAATCGGGCAGCGCGTCTGAAGACCAACCAAAATCATACCGCAACCCACCTCTTACACCGTGCCTTAAAGGTTGTTTTGGGTAGCCATGCCAACCAAGCAGGTTCTTACGTTGGGCCAGATCGCCTACGTTTTGACTTCTCCCACTTTGGTAAAGTAACACCTGAGGAACTCAAGCAAATTGAAGCCTTTGTCAACCAATGGATTGCCAACTCTGCTAATGTGGATATCGCTGAAATGTCCATTGAAGATGCTAAAGCAACAGGTGCTATGGCGCTCTTTGGGGAAAAATATGGTGATGTTGTACGGGTTGTGAATATTGCAGGCGAATCTATCGAGTTGTGTGGTGGGACCCATGTCTCAAATACTAACGAAATTGGCACCTTCAAACTTCTAGCTGAGTCTGGGATTGGGGCCGGGATTCGTCGGATTGAAGCCTTGACTGGTCAAGCTGCTGTTGCGGATTATCAGGCTCAAGCTGACCTCCTCCAAGAAGTGCAAAATCATCTCAAAGTAGCTCAAGCAAGCCAACTCTTACCACGTTTAGAGCAATTGCAAGAAGAACTCCGTCAAGCCCAAGCTCAGGTTGAGTCGCTCAACGCTAAGCTCTTACAGGCTGAAGCAGGGCAAGTCTTCCAAGATGTTCAACAAGTAGGTGATGTCACTTATGTAGCCATTAACTTAGGTAATCAATCTGTTGATGGGATGCGTCAAATGGCTGACATCTGGAAGAAAGAAGCACCATCTAACATCTTGGTCTTAGTTGCTAGCCAAGAGGAAAAAGTGAGCCTTATGGTCCAAGTGGACGAGCAAGGCTTAGCAGCTGGTCTTAAAGCAGGTAACCTCATCAAGCCATTAGCGGCAATTGTCGGCGGTGGCGGTGGTGGTAAGCCACAAATGGCTCAAGCCGGTGGTAAGAAACCAGAAGCGATTCCTGAGTTATTGGGGCAAGTCAGCACCATCATTAGCGAACAATTATAGGCTTTTTTGCCGGAATTATTGCAAAAAGGTTCCAATCTTGTACAGAGTCATGTACAATAAGATTAAACGAGAGGATTGGTGATAGTATGCAATCATTAGATGAAACCATCTTATTTAGCTTAGATGATCTCAATAAGCAGACCATTCGCGAAGTACTAGAGATTGTATTTAGCGCCCTAGAAGAAAAAGGGTATGATGCAACCAACCAGATTGTGGGTTATCTCTTGTCAGGGGACCCAGCTTATATTCCACGTCACCGTGACGCCAGAAACTTAATTCGTCGTTATGAGCGCGATGAAATTGTGGAAGCCTTAGTCCGCTACTATGTCAAAGGAAATCGCTAAACCATGCATAAACGTATTATGGGCTTGGACGTAGGATCTAAGACAGTAGGAGTGGCAGTGAGCGACTTAATGGGCTGGACAGCACAAGGTCTTGAAACTATTCGTATTGACGAAGCAGTAGGGGACTTAGGTTATGACCGTCTGCTGGAACTTATTGACCAACACCAGGTTAAGGAACTTGTCATTGGTTTACCAAAGAATATGAACAATAGTCTGGGGCCAAGAGCAGAAGCCTCAATGGCCTATGGAGAGGGAATTAGTAAGTTAAGACCTGACCTGGTTATCCACTATCAGGATGAACGCCTTACCACTTCGCAAGCAGAACGTATGCTTGTGACGGAGGGCAATGTCAGCCGCAAGAAACGTAAGCAAGTCATTGATAAGCTAGCTGCGGTCATTATCCTACAGAATTATTTAGATCGAATTAATTAAGGAAGGGGGCATAGCTATGCCACACGAACACGACCACCATCACGATCATGATCATCATCATGACCACGACCACCACGAACATATTACCATTGTGGATGAGAACGGCAATGAGGCCTTATATGAAATCCTCTTTACCTTCGAATCTGAAGATTATGGTAAGAACTACGTCATTCTCTACCCAGCGGGTGCTATTGACGATGAGGACGTGGAACTTCAAGCTTACTCATTTACGGAAGGCGAGGACGGGCAGTCCGGTGAATTATTGCCGATCGAAGATGAGAAAGAATGGGATATGGTTGAGGAAGTCCTCAATACCTTCTTAGACGAAGAAGGCAATTTCTAAGCTAACAAAAAAGGGAGTCATTATGACTCCCTTTTTTTGTAGTTAGCAAAGCAAGAAGTGAAAAAAGAAGAGGGCTAGGAGTAATCCTAGCCCTCTAGTAAATGGTAATATTAGTTACTCCATTCAATTGGACGAGAGTTTAATTCTTCAATCAAAGATTCATATGAAGCTGTTGTAGCAGACTCGTCGTCTTGTGCTGGTAATGGTTGGAAACCATCGTTTGCTGCTCCACCATCAGCTGATTCGTTGATGGTAATCTTCCAGTAGTAGGTGCTGTCTGCTTTTTGTAATAAGGAAACAGAACCAGAAACTGCACGTGAGCTTAATAAGGTTTGAGCGTGTGCATTACCTAAGAATTTGTTTACAACGTCAGAAGGAGACGCAGTTGCACGAGCTACCATACCGCTAGAATCCCAGTTCTTCAAGAGACCTTTGAGGGCTTCTTGACCAGCTGAGTAGCTTGCATCGTCCCAAGTCAAGGCAGGTAAGCCTTTAGAGGTACGAGCTTGGTTGATTAAGGCAAAGGCTTCTTTAGCCTTGTCCATGTCTTCGTAACCGTACTCAGAATTTTCGTCTTGTGCAATACCTTCTACTTCGTAGACGTAGTTGACATAGCCCCATTCGTATTCTTCTTTACCGGTGCTAGTAATCTTAGCTTCTAAGATGTAACGGCCACCCCAAGCGCCTGCAGCGTTACCTTTGAGTTTGTCTTCATCTTCAACAGAGTAGGTTACTTTTAAGTCGTAACCATAGTTATCTTTGAAGACGTGGTTAACTTTGGATAAAACATACTTCTTGAATTCTTCAGTGTTGCTGAATGGAAGAGGATCGCCTGCTTTACCTTTACCTACAATGATATCAGAGTAGAGTTTAGGAGAGACAGTTTCATCGTAAGTGTAGCCGTACTCGTCACTGTTGTTTGGATTTTCGTGAACGCCTGATTCAAAACCTGGGTCACCTGGCCAGTAGCCTTCACCGTGAAGGAACCATCTACCCTTATCCCATGTCCACCAGTAAATGTCCTTACCATCTTTGTCTCTTTCAACAAAGTAGTGTTTACCATTGACATAGCTGTAACGTGGGTCGTTGTAGACTTTAGGGTTAGTAGGTGAGCCTGGAGGGTATTCAGCAGTTCTTACACGAGCATAACCTTCGCGAGGGATAGGGTATTCGCTACCGCTCCATACAGAAGAGATATCTGTAGATTCGCTAGTTGAAGTTGGATCTGGGTAAGATAATTGGCTGCTTGAAGAGCTTTCAGCACTTGAACTGCTTGAGCTGTTAAAGTCAAAGTCGCTGTGTGATTCTTCTGAAGAAGATTCTTCAAGACCAGGGAAGATGTTTTCAGCTGATGATGAAGAAGATGCTTCAGATGAAACAGAAGAAGATTCTGATGAAGACTCAGAAGATACTTCAGATGAAACAGAAGAAGACTCTGATGAAGATTCAGAAGATGCTTCAGATGAAATAGAAGAAGATTCAGAAGAAGACTCAGAAGATGCTTCAGATGAAACAGAAGATGATTCAGAAGAAGATTCTGATGAAGAGTTATCTTCCTCTTCTAAAGGTACCCATTGGTTGTTTTCCCATACTAGGTATTTATTGTCGCTAGTCAATTTGTAGTAGCGACCGTTGTAGTAGAAGTAGTCATTAGAGGTAGACTCTTCAACGTAACGTACCCATTGACCATTGCTGTAGTAGTAAGTTACGTTGTTGCGGTCGGTATACCAGTAACGACCATTATAATAAGTAATTCGACGAGTCGAGTTGTTGTTGTAGTTATAACCGTAGTCATAGTTGTAACCATAGTAGTAGTTATTGTAGCCATTACCGTAGTTATAGCCATAGTAATAGTTGTTATAACCATTGTTGTAGTTATTGTAACCATAGTTCCAATAGTTGTTGCGATAATTACTGTAGTTGTTGTAGCCGTAGTTCCAGTAATTGTTGCGGGTGTTATAGCTACGAGAGCTGTTGTAGCTATAATAGTTGTTCCGCGAACGAGCCGCAGAAACTTCTGAGTTAGTAGCAGTGGCTGTTAATAAGGCTGCAGCCGCTAACCCAAAAAGAAGTTTTTTCTTCATAGGTAGTTTCCCCTCTCAATATAGAGTTTTTTTATATGTTGGTCGTCCTGCCGAGAAAACCAAAGCCAATGAACGCCCCTAACATTTTTGTGTCCAATGTTTCAGTTTCAATACGGATTTCCAACACTGTAGACGATTATAGCAAAAATAAAATTCAAAGACAAATATAGTTTGATGAAAATTTTAAATTTAGAATTAGAAAATGGTTAATAAAAACAAGAACCCTATATTATCAATAGGGAAGGGTTTGTTAAAAATCCGAAATATACGAAAATTGCTAACTTTATTATACATCAAAAATCTCGAATCCGAGGTATTACTTTATTGAACTATGAAATATTTTGATATTCAAACTATTTTATTGACCTCTTCCTTGTCTATCCTTGGTTTACAAATAAAAGGAAGTAGCTTAACCGACTTGTAAAGGGATAATAATGGCTATTTAACAGAAAAATTGATATAATGCATAGGATATATTGAATCTATCACATAGCGAAGGAGGTTCCTCAGTGAAAGTAGATTGGGACAAAGTCAAACAAGATGCAGAACTTAAGGAAGATCATCAAGTAAAAGAAGAATTGATGACCCAACGCATCGTCAAATACATTATCTTAGGATTAGTAGCCTTAGCCTTAGTTGTAGGTTTAGGTTGCTTCTGGTACTATAACGATTCCCTAAAGGCAGTTAACAACCAAAAGACAGAGACTGTGCAAGTAACCATTCCGATTGGCTCTAGCAGTAAGGACATTGCGCGTTTACTTAAGTCTCAAGGCTTGATTAAGAATGCCGATATCTTTAGCTTCTATATGAAGGCCAAAAGTGTCAATGGTCTCCAAGCCGGTCACTATGACTTAAGTCCTTCCATGGATGCAGATACCATTATTGCAACCCTTCAAAAGGGTGGTAAACCGATTGAAGTCGATGTGGATACCAAGCTAACCGTTGTTGAAGGTATGCAACTGGAACAAATTGCCCAAATGGTGGAAGAAAACACCCCGATTAAGGCTGCAGATTTCTTAGCAACTGCTAATGATGCTAGCTTCATCGAAGAGTTAAAATCTCAATATCCGAGCTTAATTTCAGGTTTGGATGGGGTAGAAGGGCTCAAATATAAGTTAGAAGGTTACCTCTATCCGGCAACCTATGACTATATCGCTGGTACCAATGTTAAAGACCTGATTAAACAAATGGTCGGCAAGATGAACCTTGAATACCAAAAACTCAAGGAAGATATGGGTAATACCAACTTGACCTTCCATCAAATTTTGACCTTAGCTTCTATTATAGAGAAGGAAGGGGTCACGGATGAAGACCGTAAGCTCATTTCGGGTGTCTTCTATAACCGTATGAACAACGATATGCCACTGCAATCCGATATTACGGTCCTCTATGCCTTAGGTGAACATAAGGAACTGGTGACCATTAAAGATACTGAAGTGGATTCACCTTATAACCTATATAAACATGTTGGCTTAGGACCAGGGCCTTACAATAGTCCAAGCCTCAGCGCCATCCAAGCTGCCATTTACCCAACAGCATCTGATTACTTCTACTTTGTCGCAGATATCGAGACCGGGAATGTCTACTATGCGACCACCTTGGAAGAGCATGAAGCTTTGGTAGCTAAGTATGTCAATAAGAACAGCAGTCAAGAATCTAGCGTATCATCTAGTCAAGCAGAATAAGAATAGAATGAGGGGAAAATAGTATGTCAAATCGTCCGATTGTAATTGGCGTAACCGGGGGGTCCGGGAGTGGAAAATCCAGCGTTAGTATGAAACTCATGGAGATTTTCGCCGATTTATCTGTCATGATGCTCCAACATGACTTCTACTATAAGGACCAATCGCACCTACCTTTTGAAGAAAGACTTAAAACCAACTATGACCATCCATTGGCTTTTGACACGGATTTATTCGTGGCCGATCTTAATCGTCTCTTAGAGGGGCAAGCCATCGATAAGCCGGTTTATGACTTTGCCAACCACACGCGTAGCAGTGAAGTCATTCATCAAGAATCTAAGGATGTCATTATCGTGGAAGGAATCCTCATTCTGGAAGATCCGCGCCTGCGCGACTTGATGGATATTAAGGTCTATGTTGATACCGATGATGATATTCGTTTGGCTCGTCGAATTCTCCGCGATATTAAAGAGCGTGGCCGTTCAGTAGAATCGGTTATTAACCAATATGTGGACGTGGTTAAGCCAATGCACCACCAATTTATTGAGCCAACCAAGCGTTACGCCGATATTATTGTCCCAGAAGGGGGCTATAACCAAGTGGCGATTGATCTTTTAGCCACCAAGATTCATTCTATTCTACAAGGCAAGGCTCTCGAAGCCAAACAAGAAGCCTAAGCAAAAGATGCTCTATAAATTTTTATGCCTAACTGTCAAATTATGATTGCTAAATGACCAAGATAGTGTTATATTATTTCTGTTCTGACAGAGGCAAGACCGAGTGAGTTGGCTTAAGGCCAATTCGCTCGTGTTCTTTTGTTTCTCCTAGGGGACGAGAAGCAACTATCCATTAAAAATAAGGAGTTAAGACGTATATGGAAGAAAAAGTATACCCAATGACCCTGGAAGGGAAAGCCAAATTAGAGGCTGAATTGGAAGATTTAAAAGTTAATAAACGTAAGGAGATTATCGAGCGTATTAAGATTGCCCGTTCATACGGTGACTTATCTGAAAACTCAGAGTACGATGCAGCCAAGGACGAACAAGCCTTCGTTGAAGGCCGCATCTCTGTCATTGAGAAAATGATTCGTTTTGCGCAAATCATTGATGATCGTGATGTGGCAGATGATGTAGTAACCTTAGGTCGTACGGTAAGCTTCATTGAATTGCCAGGTAGTGACGAAGAGTCGTATACCATTGTGGGTTCTGCTGAAGCTGATCCTTTGGAAGCCAAGATTTCTAATGATTCACCAATTGCTAAGGCAATCATTGGTAAGAAATTAGGGGATGTCGTAACAGTGGAAACACCAGGCGGATCTTTTGACTTGAAGATTACCAAAATCGAGAAAAATTAACTTGCTTAGAGGCTAGTATGAGATGCTAGCCTCTTTTCTTTATGCCGAATTATGGAGCAACTTTTCCTAGGGGATGGGGGTTAAGGGTTTTCCTATGGCTTAAAATTGTTTATAATAAGAAGCGTAAGCTAAGAAAGGAGGGCGGACAGATGATTGCTTTTTTAAAGCGCCATATTTTCCAGATTTTGGCTTTGGCTGGGACAGCCTTGGTCTTTGAACTCATGGGGCGGGGAGTCACCTTTCTATTGTTTTTAGGCAGCCTAGTCTTGCTAGTCGCAAGTGTCTACATCCCCATCGGAATTTTTAGGGGCATGACCTTGGTTTTGGCCTTGACTAGTTTCTTCGTAGCCATTTTTATGACTCAGTCTATCTGGTTAGTGCTCATGGTCTTAGTGCTCTTTTACTGGCTCTTCCGGGGATCTAACGGCAATGAGTTCCTAGTTTGGGGAGAGTCGCTACTCCATCCCTTCGGTGGTGCCAAGGAAGCCTATCATGGGGTTAAGTTAATTCAACCTCAGAGTGGCCAGCGGACCCTAATCAAGCGTGAATCCCTGATCGCCTCTATGGAATCTAAAACCAACTATTATGAATGGGATGATATCAATATTGTTTTCTTAGGGGGGAGCTCCATTGTCGACTTGGGCAATACCCTCCTACCACCGGAACAATCGACCATTGTCATTCGTAAATTATTTGGCCGTACGCGGCTGATTATTCCGCGTGACGTAGGTTTCCGGCTCAATATCTCAGCTGTATCAGGTGCGGTGGTCTTCGAGAACCAAAGCTATTCCTTAGTAGGGGAAAACTTTCGTTGGGAGACTGCAGGATATGCCGCAACGCCACGTCGTCTCAATATCATGATTTCTGTTGGCTTTGGTGAAGTGGAGGTGATTGTGCTATGAACCTACATTTATGGCGCCGTCTCTTCCTCTATCAACTCTTGGTTAATTTGGCCATTACAAGCATTATGGTGGGTCTTCAAGTCTACGTCTTCCAGACCATGAGTTTGGCTAGTCTCTGGGAGTTGACCTGGTTCCAAATTCCATTTTATCTGGTCTTAGTAGGGGCTAATTTCAGTATTGCCCTGGTAGTATCAGGCTTCCTGACTTTCTTCCTCAGTGGCCCTTATGAAGAGCTTCGGGCTAAGATTAATTGGCTTTTGTTAGGAAAATATCAGCATCCTATTTTTAAGGATTCTGGCAAGGGGCTGCACGCCTGGTACGATTATAGTGGTGTGGTTTCATCGGATCTCAACCGTATCCGTGACAAGCTCGTCCAGCTGTCTAGAGACCTGCAGGATTTTGCTGCTTCCCCAACCTTCGTAGGGGAAGAAACCAAGGAAGAAATTATCGAGACTGAACGCCATCGTATTGCGCGGGAGCTCCATGATTCGGTAAGTCAGCAGCTCTTTGCAGCCACCATGATGCTTTCAGCCATCAAAGACCAAGAGCAGGTTGAGATTGCAGAACCTATCCGCCAACAAATTATTCGGGTCGATAAGGTCATTGCGACGGCTCAAATTGAGATGCGAGCCCTCTTATTACATTTGAGACCGATTGGATTAGAAGATCGGTCCCTTAAGCAGGGGATTGAACAGTTACTACTTGAGCTCAAAACCAAGATTCCGACGACGATTGTCTGGGACTTGGCCGATGTGCGCTTGGAATCCGGTATTGAGGACCATCTCTTCCGCATTGTACAAGAAGCTATTTCTAATACCTTAAGACACGCTAGAGCTAACCGTCTGGAGGTCTACCTCCAGGTGGATGAGAGCTCGGCTCAACTCAAGGTTGTGGATGATGGCCTAGGTTTTGACATGGATAAGGCTGACAAGATCGGATCCTATGGTTTGCGTAATATTCGAGAACGGGTGACCAATCTTGGGGGCGAGTGTAAGATTCTCAGTATGACAGGTAAGGGGACTGTTCTGGATATCTCCCTGCCTATTAGATTTTAAGGAGGTAAGTAGATGATTAAGGTATTACTAGTGGACGACCATGAAATGGTCCGACTAGGAGTCTCATCATATTTAATGATTCAGTCTGACATGGAAGTAGTGGGGGAAGCCAGTAACGGCTTAGAAGGCTATCATAAGGCCCTTGAATTACGACCAGACATTATCCTCATGGATTTAGTCATGGATGTCATGGATGGAATTGAAGCCACTCAGAAGATTATGGCAGATTGGCCACAAGCTAAGATTATTATCGTGACCTCCTTCTTAGATGATGAGAAGGTCTATCCGGCTATGGAGGCGGGAGCTAGCTCCTATTTGCTTAAGACCTCGTCTGCTGCTGAAATTGCCCAGGCCATTCGCTCTACCCATCAGGGGCATAAGGTGATTGAACCGGCCGTGACAGAGAAGATTATCGAGCACCGACTGGACCAAGCGCGTCCTAAGCCTCATGATGAGTTGACTAATCGGGAGTTGGATGTCTTACGTCTGATAGGTCAAGGCTACTCCAATCAAGCCATTGCCGAGGAACTGGTCATTACCCTTAAGACGGTTAAGACCCATGTCTCCAATATCTTCACCAAGTTGGAAGTGGAGGATCGGACCCAGGCGGCTATTTACGCGGTCCATCATCATTTGGATGGCCAGTGAGCACCCAGTTAGGTCCTGTCTTAAGGACCATGCTATAATAAAATTAGCAAGTCAAGAGAAGGAGTGTAAGGGATGGAATTAAAAGTAGATCCAGCATCAGTTGCTTGGTTTAAGGAAGAAGTAGGATTGCCTCAAGGGGCTGGCGTACGTTTTTTAGTCAAGGTCTATGGCTGTAGCCCTATCAATAGCGGCTTCTCACTAGCTATGGAAACCAACTACCCGAGTGAACCCGGTGTCACTTATGAAGCAGACGGCGTGCTCTTCTATATTGAGAGTCGTGACGAATGGTTCTTCGATGGACATGATTTGTCGGTTGAGTTTGATGAGGGTCATGGTGAGCCGGCCTATATTTTTGTCAAAGATGGGGTGGCGGTCAATCCCCTAGTGAAGGAGGCTTAAGGCATGACTCCAAATCAACGCTATGGTTCGCAAAATAAAACCAACCAACTAGTTAAATTAAGTGTTTTTGTGGCCTTGATTATTATCCAAACATGGGTGCCTATGTTGGGCAACATTCCGACACCTGTCTTATCCATTACTTACATTCATGTTACCGTCATTGTAGCAACTCTCTGGTTAGGTTGGAAAGAGGGCGTTCTTGTTGGGACGGCTTGGGGTTTAAATTCCTGGATTCGTGCCCTAGCTGCGCCTATGTCACCAATTCATGCCCAAGTCTTAAGTGATATCATGGTCAGCGTCTTGCCACGTATGCTCATGCCATTGATTTTGGCTGGCTTGATTGTGGTCTTCAAGTCTTGGAGTAAAAATCCACGTCTAGTGGGAGCCTTGGCTGGCTTTAGTGGTAGTTTTCTCAATACTTTCTTGGTTTTAGGAGCGATTGCTTTATTTAAACAAGAAGCCTATATGACCATTAAAGGGGTAGACCAGACCGGCTTTTGGCAATTATTAGGCGGAATTATTGCGACCAACGGGATATTGGAAGCTTTTGTGGCAGCTATTCTAACCCCAATTTTCTATCAAGTGACCTTACAACTAACTAAGCGCCAGAGACAAGGCTAAGAATAAAACAAGCGGACCTAAAAAGTTCGCTTTTTTTGTACTTGTGTAGGCCAGGATGGAATTATTTGGTCAATATTTAAGCAAACTGCTAATTGAATGCCCCGACATGCCGACGTTTTCATGAAAATACACGAACGATTGAGAATGGGTTTCGTAAAAGATCAGCTGATTTCTTGCTAGATTGACCTAATAATGATATAATGTAAGGGAATTCAGAGTGAGTTCACAAGTAAGAAATATTCAAAGGAGATGTTTTAATGAAGAAAGCTTTTGGATTAGCAGCTACAGCCTTGACAGTAGCAAGTTTGGTAGCACCTGTTGCCGTAAATGCGGCTGATTTTTCTGCAGTGATTGTCACAGACGTAGGTGGGGTAGACGACAAGTCCTTCAACCAAAGCGCCTGGGAAGGTCTTGAGCAATTCGGTAAAGAAAACAAGTTAGAAAAAGGGGTAGGTGGTTATGACTACTTACAATCCAATAGCGACTCTGACTATGTGACTAACCTTAATTCAGCAGTCCAAGCAAACTTCTCCTTAATCTTCGGGATAGGTTATAAATTAGAAGCTGCGGTTAAAGAAGCAGCAACCCAATACCCAGATAAGCATTTTGCTATTGTGGACTCTGTAGTAGACTTACCAAACGTTGCTTCCTTGACCTTCAAGGATAATGAAGCAGCCTTCTTAGCAGGGGTAGCTGCTGCTAAGACCACTAAGACCAAACAAGTTGGTTTTATCGGTGGTGTTGAAGGTTTCGTTATTGACCGTTTTGAGGCTGGTTTCGTTGAAGGGGTAAAAGCAGTTGACCCTTCAATCAAGGTTGAAGTTCAATACGCTGGCTCTTTTGCTGACGCGGCTAAAGGGAAACAATTAGCTGCTGCTATGTACTCTGGCGGCGCCGATGTAATCTTCCACGCTTCCGGTGGTACCGGGAACGGTGTCTTCTCTGAAGCTAAGGATATCGTAACTAACGACCCTAAACGTGAAGTATACGTTATCGGGGTTGACTTAGACCAAGATGCAGAAGGTCTGGTTACAGTAGATGGCAAAGAACGTCACTTAACCTTAGCATCTACGCTTAAAGGGGTAGGGGCTGCGGTTAAACAGTTCTCTCAAGAATCCAAAGATGGTAAATTCAAAGCCGGCAACACCGTTTACGGTTTGAAAGACGGCGGGGTTGACTTAACAACTGCCCAATTATCACCTGAGGCTAAAAAGGCTGTTGAAGAATACAAAGCTAAAATCGTTAAAGGTGAAATCACTGTACCTGAAAAACCAAATCGTTAATAAAGGCTTAGGTACTAGGAGCTGGGGCAACCTGGCTCCTTTTTTGAAAGTAAAATGCACTTATAAAATAGGGGAAGTATTAATTAAGAAGGAGGGATTCTATGGAAACAGTGACGCATCCAGTGATTGAAATGCGTGGCATTTCCAAACAGTTTGGGACATTTTTCGCCAACAAAAACATCAACCTCGAGCTCAAAAAGGGTGAGATTCACGCCTTACTTGGTGAAAACGGGGCGGGCAAATCAACCCTAATGAATATTCTTTCGGGGCTTCTGCAACCAACTGATGGGCAGATCTATATGAATGGGCAGGCTGTTAACATTGCTAATCCGACGGTCGCTAACGACTTGCATATCGGGATGGTCCACCAGCACTTTATGTTAGTGAATGACTTTACGGTCGTTGAGAATATCATGTTAGGGAATGAAATGGTTCAAGGATTACGTCTGGACTACAAGAAAGCCAAAGCTCATATTATGGACTTATCTAAGCAATATGGTTTAGCTGTTGATCCAGATGCCAAGGTGGCCAATATCACGGTCGGTATGCAACAAAGGGTGGAAATTCTTAAGACCCTCTACCGAGGTGCCGATATTCTGATCTTTGACGAACCAACAGCTGTTTTAACGCCACAAGAAATCGATGAATTGATGGCCACACTCAAGTCTTTAGCTAGTGAGGGTAAGTCTATCATTATCATTACCCACAAGTTAGCTGAAATTAAGCAGGTGGCCGACCGTTGTACCATTATTCGTCGTGGGGAATCCATTGATACCGTCGATGTAGCCACAACTTCTGCTAAGGAATTAGCCGATATGATGGTAGGACGTTCCGTCTCCTTTAAGACCGAGAAGAAAGCAGCCACTCCTGGCGAGGTCTTCTTGAATGTAGAAGACTTAGTGGTCAAAGATGAACGTGGCATTGTGGCGACCAGAAATCTTAGTTTCCAAGTAAGACGTGGCGAAGTAGTGGGGATTGCCGGGATTGACGGGAACGGTCAGTCCGAGTTAATTCTAGCACTTGCGGGCCTCATTCCAATTGAATCAGGTAAGATCGAATTGGGCGGCCAGGATATTGTAGGTAAATCACCACGTCAAATTACGGAGTTAGGCTTTGGTCATATTCCTGAAGACCGCCACAAATATGGCTTGGTCTTGCCTATGAAGGTTGAGGAAAACTTAGTGCTCAAATCCTACTATCATACACCATACTCTGAAAAAGGCTTCTTACGTTTCCAAGCTATTGAGAAGAAGGCTAAGGCTTTGATTGAGCAGTATGATGTGCGGACCGTCTCTGAAAAAGTCCCAGTTAAGTCACTCTCGGGCGGGAACCAACAAAAGGCCATTATTGCCCGTGAGTTAAGCTTGAACCCTGATTTCCTAATTGCAGCTAACCCAACTCGGGGCTTAGACGTAGGGGCCATTGAATTTATCCATAAGGCCTTGATTGCTGAACGTGATGATCACAAGGCTGTCCTCTTGATGAGTTTCGAATTAGACGAAATTCTCAATGTATCCGATCGCATTATTGTCATGCACGACGGCCATATCATGGCAGATATTCCGGCATCTGAAACCAATGAACAAGAAATCGGCTTGATGATGGCGGGGACCTCTTATGAAGAAGTATTAAGCCATCGTCAAACAGGAGGTGACGCTAATCATGAAGGATAAACTACGTGCCGTTTTTGTTCCTATTGCATCTGTTGTGATTGGGATTATCGTGGGAGCCTTGATTATGTGGCTCTTCCGTTATGATGCGATTAAAGGTTATGAGGCCCTCTTCAATGGGGCATTTGGTAAACCATTCAATATTGGTCAGACTCTACGGGCGGCCACTCCGCTTATGTTAACAGGACTGGGCTTCGCAGTAGCCTATACGGCTGGCTTCTTCAACATTGGTTTGGCTGGTCAAGCCCTCTGTGGTTGGTTAGTCTCCGTTTGGGTGGGGCTGACTTTAGGTGATTTACCATCCTTTATCGTCTTACCAATTGCCATTGTAGCTGGGATGGTGGCAGGTGCCCTCTGGGCAGCTATCGCTGGTTTCCTTAAGGCTTACTTTGATACCAGTGAGGTCATTGTGACCATCATGCTCAACTATACGGCGATTTATTTATCAGACTATCTCTTGCGTAATGTCATTACCAATCGTTTGGATGCAACGCCTATCTTGAAAGACAATGCTACCTTAAAAATGCAGTGGTTGTCAGACTTGACTAATGGGTCTACCTTACATGCGGGTATTTTCATTGCAGTCTTAATGATCCTAGTCGTTCATATTTTAATGACGCGTACGACCCTTGGGTTTGAACTCAAGGCAGTAGGGATGAACAAGTTTGCCTCAGCCTATGCGGGCATGAACGCAAAACGCAATATTATCCTATCCATGGTGCTATCTGGTGCTCTTGCAGGTCTAGGTGGTGTCATGAACGGGCTAGGTGAGTTCCGTAACATCTTCTTGATGAACGGTAAAGCACCAGATATTGGCTTTGATGGTATGGCCGTTGCCCTTTTAGGGATGAACAATCCAATCGGAATTTTCTTCTCAAGTATTCTCTTTGGTGGTCTCAAGACCGGTGGGAACTTGATGCCTTTAGCTGCTAAGATTCCGAGTGAAATCGTCAACGTCGTCATTGGCTGTATTATTTTCTTCGTCGGATGTAGCTATATCTTCCGCTTCATTATGGAGAAGGTTCGCAGCAATAAAGTCAGCAGCAAGGAGGGAGCCTAATGCAAAATATACTCGCTTTAGTTATATCCAATGCGCTCTTGTACGCAACTCCGCTGATTTTTACCGCCCTTGGTGGCGTCTTCTCTGAGAGAAGTGGGATTGTTAACGTAGGTTTGGAAGGAATCATGGTCATTGGGGCCTTCTCATCAGTTGTCTTCAACCTGACTTTTGCCGGTCAATTTGGCAACTTGACCCCATGGCTAGCTCTCCTAGTCGGTGGGCTTTGTGGCTTGCTCTTTGCCTTGATTCATACGGTAGCGACCGTTAATTTGCGGGCTGACCACATTATTTCAGGGACCGTGCTCAACTTGATTGCACCATCCTTGGCTATCTTCTTAACCAAGGTACTCTTCCAAGGTAAGGGTCAAACAGACTCAATCAAAACCAAGTTTGGTAAATTTGACTTCCCAGTCTTATCAGACATTCCAGTTATCGGGCCAATCTTCTTCGCCAAAACTTCTATTTTGGCTTACGTAGGGATTGTGCTAGCCTTTGTGGTCTGGTATCTGGTCTTTAAGACGCGCTTTGGTTTGCGTTTACGGTCAGTCGGGGAGAACCCACAAGCTGCTGATACCTTGGGGATTAATGTCTACCTCATGCGCTATTCTGGCGTCTTGCTTTCAGGCTTACTAGGTGGGATTGGTGGGGCAGCCTACACCCATACTATTTCAGAAAACTTTGCGGTATCGACCATTGCCGGTCAAGGTTTTATGGCCATGGCCGCTATGATTTTCGGTAAATGGAACCCAATTGGGGCCATGTTAGCAGCTATCTTCTTCGGTTTAGCTCAGTCCTTGGCCGTTATCGGGGCTTCCATTCCAGTTATTAGGGATATCCCGTCAGTTTACTTGCAAATTGCACCTTATGTGATTACAATTATTGTATTGATTGGTTTCGTTGGCCGCTCCAAGGCGCCAGAAGCCGTTGGGA
This sequence comes from uncultured Abiotrophia sp., assembly GCA_965245735.1. Classification (GTDB taxonomy): domain Bacteria; phylum Bacillota; class Bacilli; order Lactobacillales; family Aerococcaceae; genus Abiotrophia. Next base: position 49,311 of record CBDFAX010000006.1, read on the forward strand.
CAACCTACATCAAATCAAAATAAGAGGAGAAAGACCCGTGTTGGCTCCATTCAGGGGCTGGCATGGGGCTTTTTTCCTAATGAAGGAGAGAAAGCCATGCAAGAATGGCAAGCTGGCATCCACTATCACGCGGTTGCCTCCACTAAATATAAAACCAACCAAGTCATTATAAAGGCTATCTTACCTTATCAAGCTGAGCGGGCAGCGGCCTGGTCCTTGCTGGCTCGTATGATGGAAGACGGGAGTGATCGTATTCCAAGTAAGGCGGTCTTGGAAGGCATTTTGGCCCAACTCTATGGTGCCTCTCTATCAGTAGGGGTCCAACGTAAGGGGCATTTTCTAGAATTTGTTATGGCAAGCCAAAGTGTTCGGCCAAGCTTAGTCCAAATGCCTGACTTAATGCCGGCTTGGCTAGACCTAATGGGGCAGTTATTGTTTGAACAGGAGTCGCTAGCCCTAGCCTTGCCGCAAGCTCAGGCTCGTTTTGAACGAGAGCAGGCCTTTCAGCTACAACGCATTAAGCGGATGAGCGATGATAAACGTCGCTTGGTGGTTCAAAAACTTTACCAGGAGCTTTACCGTGAGACCCCTGACAATGCCTTGGCCAATCTAGGAGATGAGGCCAGAGTCCGAGACCTGACCCTAGCTGACCTGGCTAAGGCTCATAGGGAAATATGCCAGGAAGCCCAATTCTATCTAGTCAGCAATGGTGATTTGACCGATAGTGACTTGATTAAGTGGCTAGAGAGCTGGTCGCTAAAGGGTCGCCAGGCTGACTGGGATTATGGTTATAACTATCTGGCCTTAGATAAGCCTTTGTCAACTGATAATCTAGGGCAATTGATTGAGGAAAAGGTTCAGGGCCAGCAAGCTAATTTGGCTATGGCTTTTGCCTTTCCGCCGGCCAAGAGCCTTAAGGAACGTATTATACTACAAGTGGCCAATGGGATTTTTGGTTACCTACCGGTTTCGCGTCTTTTTACAGAAATTCGGGAGAAGCAGAGTTTGGCCTATGCCATTCATTCTGGTCTAGATTTTCATCGCTCTTTTGCCTTGGTCCGAGCAGGCATTAGTCCCGATAAGGTGGGGCATGTTTATGAGGAAGTCCAAGCTCAGTTGGCTGACCTAATACTGAGCTTGGAAGAAGGGGAGTACTTAGAGGAAGTAAAACTGACTCTCTTGAGTGCCGATGTACAGTCGCGAGACTATCAACATTTGGAGACTGATAAGATGATTGCCCAGGATTTGTATCCTGACTTCGATTTGTCGACAGACTACTTTGAATCTGTGGTTAAGTCCATTAAGGCTCAAGAGGTCATTGCTTGCCTAAGTCAATGGCATTTGGTGGGGGCTTATGCCCTAGTAGGAGGTCAAGATGAAAAAACACTATCATAAAGTTTTGGACGAAGCCTTCTTTGAAAAGGTGCTAGCTAATGGTTTAACCGTTCGCTTGGTACCTAAACCAGGTTACCACCGCAGTTACGGAATTCTGACGACACACTATGGTTCGGTGGATCAAGTGGTGCGACACAAGGAAACAGGAGAAGAAAAGACCATTCCTGCGGGAGCTGCCCATTTCTTAGAACACAAGATGTTTGAAGGGCAAGGAGGGCTAGATGCTTTTGCGCTCTTTATGAAGCAGGGGGCTATGGCCAATGCCTTCACCCACTACTTTCAGACTTCCTATCTATTTTCTGCTTCCTATTATATTGAACGCAATGTCGAAACCTTGCTTGATTTTGTGCAGACGCCTTATTTCACACCAGAAGGCATCGAGAAGGAAAAGGGGATTATCACGCAAGAGCTCTATATGTATCAAGATGATCCACTTGGGGTTTCTTATCAAGCCTTGCATCAAGCCCTCTATCCCGACCATCCTTTAGGCGTAGATATCCTGGGAACGGAAGAAAGCATCAAGGCCACCACTTATGAAGACTTACGCTTGGCTTATGATACCTTCTACCATCCAAGCAATATGAATTTGATTGTGGTAGGGAACTTTGACCCACAAGCTTTACTCGCTGTCATTGAGGCTAATCAAGCCCGCAAAACATTTGAGCCACCTCGCTATCAAAGGGTAGTAGAAGAGGTGACAGCTCCCGTTCAGCCTAAAACTCAGCTTGAGCGGGAAATCAGTCAGCCAATTATCGAGTTGGCTTGGCGCTTTTCACCACAAAAATTATCGGGCATAGAATTGATTCGCCAACGTATTATTGGGGAAGTCTTCTTCGAATTACTAATGGGACCTATGTCGTCAGCCTATGCTAGCTGGTACCAGCAACAGTGGGTAGATACCAATTTCTACCAGTCTTATCATTTAGACCACAAGATGCACCATTTGGCTATTCATGCCCAGAGTAATCATACATCGGACTTGATTACTGCAATCAAGGAGCTCTTGGCTAACTGGCAACATAACCCGGATTTGACTGAGGAGCAGTTGAAACAAGTGGTGACAGGGCGCATTGGTGATTTCTTACAGCACCTAAATTCCTTGGAGTTCATTGCTTATGAACTGATTGAAGCCGTGATGGATAGTTACGAATTAGCTGATATCCTGACTTGCCTTCAGGAAATCAAACTATCAGACCTCCAGGAATTTGGTCATCAAGTGCTTTCAGGAGCCTCAGAGGCAGTTGAGGTCCTAGTTAATCCCATAACTGAATAAGCCGAGGGGCCAAGTCCTTAGTGGGACTTGGCCTTTTGATTTTCTAGCAGAAGGTTTGTAAGTTTTGGAGAAAAAGATTAACTCCCCTAGTCAGAATATGATATAATACTTCTTGAATGTAGAAAGAAAAGGATGAACGGCGATGAGTGAATTAGGAACAAAATTACGCGATGCCCGCATTGAAAAAGGCTATACCTTAAATACCTTACAACAAATGACAAAAATCCAAAAAAAATACCTTGTGGCCATTGAAGAAGGACGCTTCGAAGAAATTCCTGGTAACTTCTATACTAGAGCTTTTGTAAAACAATATGCTGATATGGTAGGCCTAGATGGGGATAGTCTACTCTTAGATTATCAAAGTGAGCTTGAAGCGGTTGAACATGGTTTATCGCAATACGAAGAGCAAGAGACGGAGGAAATGCCAAGTCGTTTGAATCGCAATCAAGCGCAATCTGAGCAATCCCTCTTAGACCGCTATGCTAAACACTTACCTGTATTAACGCTGGCTGGGGTTTTCATTCTAGTTATGGCCTTTATTACTTGGACCATCTATTCCGTATCCCAACGTGAGCGTCAACAACAGGCCAATAACTCTAGTGCAACTAGCCTAGTATCGTCAGTAGAACCAAGTTCAGCTGCCCAACATGCTGCTAGCAGCAGTAGCGAGACTTCTTCTCAAGCTAAGATTGACGGCGCTGAATTCTTTGGCGATGTTCAAGCTAAGCGCGTTTCTGGTGAAGGAGAAGAGACCACTTACGAACTTTATGCTCCAATGTCTAGTTACAAGTTTACAGTCAAAGGTAAAAACTATGTCTGGGTTGGGGTTTACGAAGATGAGGAAATCACCATGGATACGACGGTAACTGAAGGTGAAACCTTAGATATTAAGGTCAAAGGTCAAACCCGTAGTGTCCGCATACGCTTGGGATACCCTGAAGGGGCCGAGATTCAGGTGAATGGTAAGACTGTGAAAATCGCCAACGACTATATCACAGATTCCATTGTCTTCCGCCTACATGCCGACCAGCCAACTGGCTCAAGCACTAATGAAGCTAATCAAGGCGCTGAAAATCAACAAGGCCAAAACCAAAATCAAGCCCAAGGTCAAGGATCTTATCAAGGTCCAGCCGTTCTGGATCCAAATCGCCAACAGAACAACGATAATAATGGGCAGTAAGTCCTAATCAAGAGGGAGGATAGTCATGAATATCGCCAATAAGTTAACGCTCTTGCGCATGCTGATGATTCCGGTCTTTATCTTCTTGGTATTAAACCATTCGGCTGACCAAGTTATGTGGTTAGGAACCGCCATTCCTATTAATCAAGTCTGGGCTGCCTTGGTTTTTGCTCTAGCAAGCTTTACGGACTTTTTAGATGGCTACCTAGCTCGTAAATATCATTTGGTAACCTCTTTTGGGGCCTTCTTCGATCCTATGGCTGATAAATTGTTAGTCATGGCGGCACTGATTTTGTTAGTTCAAGTCGGTTCTGTTCCGGGCTGGATAGTCTTTATCATTCTAGCCAGAGAATTGATGGTGACTGGTTTAAGAGTGCTGATTGCCCAATCCAATGGTAAGGTCATGGCAGCAGCCATGCCAGGAAAAATCAAAACGACAACTCAAATGCTGGCCATTATCTGCTTCTTATTGCAAGATATGGGGCAATCAGTCTGGGGCTTCTCTCTGGCTAATCTCTTGCTTTATCTCTGCCTCTTCTTCACCATTTACTCGGGTTTGGAATATTTTTATCATGCCCGCTACGTCTTCTCTGATGGACTCAAATAAAGCCGAAAGTAAAAATTAAAAGCCTGAATCTTAGATTTAGGCTTTTTAGTTTGCTTTTTTAGGCTAGTTTTGAGATATAACAGGAGAAGGAGGGAAGATAGGAAGCGAAATAGGTTGATTTTATACAAAATTAGTTAGGCTCACATGCCCGGTTTTTAATTATGGTTGTCTACAATATGCCTGTAACATATTTGTTATCCGCCAACCCTTGTAAGTTTCCGTGACTTTGATACAATAGGAATGAAGTAACTATCGAAAGGAAGGTGTCGTATGCAACTCTGGATTTTAGTATGTATTTTACTGGTTGTAGCCATCGTCTTATTTGCCTTATCCATTTATGTCAAAGATGACAACGTTCAGGATCAATTGGACGAGTTTACGGCTCAACAATCACAAGAATTCTATGCCATGAAGACGCGTTTAGCTGAGCTTGAAAAGGCAGCTCGTGAGCAAGAAGTTGTCAAAGTTGAAGTGCCTGAACAAACAGGTAACCACTATGTGGAAGCTGAAGCGGAACCAGCTTTAGAAGTTAATCTTGACGACGTGTCTGATTTAACTCGCGAAGAAGTAATCCGTCTCTACTCACAAGGTTACACCATGCATGAGATTTCTCACCATGTGGCCTTATCTCAAGAAATTATCCAATCCATCGTTGACGATTACATTGAGAACCGTTAACAGACGACAAGGAGGAATAGTATGAAATTATCGCGTAACACCTTACGCTCACTGGCTGTCGGCGTCTTAGCCTCAGCAGTGGTTACGGCTGCTTTTGCCCTGTCACAAGGTCAATTGCCTGTCCAAGGTGTCAATGGGACTAACGTCTTGAACGGCGGGACAACGACAGCCAACGCTGATCAACAAGCGCGTCTTGATGCCTTATCAAGCGAAAAGTCAGCTTTGGAATCAACCCAAAACACCTTGAACGCGTCCTTAGCTTCGCTTAAGGAACAAGCTTCACGTCAAAGCAGTGAGTTAGAAGCCTTGAAGAGTCATTCAACTTCATCTTCAAGTTCAAGCAATGAATCATCAAGCACTTCAAGCGAAGGTTCAAGCTCAAGTTCTAATGAAGCAAGCCAAGCAGACACAACAGAAGCAAGTCAAGAAGAAACTCACAATGCGGGTACTACTGGTACTACAGCACCTAGCGATGGGCAATGGACCACTGAAGGTGGTAACTTCACTGTTAACCCAGGGGACACATCTGAAGATGTTGCTCAAAACTTGTATGATGCTGGTATTATTAGCTCACCAGATGTCTTCTTGGAAGTGGTAGATCAATGGGATTTATCAACCCTTCTGATTGCAGGGACCTATGAGTTGAATTCAGGCATGAATGTTAATACAATCGCAGAAATTTTAACTAACGGGGCCTACTACTGGCAACCATAGTAATAAAGAGGTGGGGGTGAATACTCCACCTCTTTTTTTGTACAAATAATGGGGAATAAGCAGATAAATTTAAAAAAGTGGCAAAATCATGAGAATAATCAGCGTCTGGACTAGAATTTTTTCTCATAATTGTGTAAAATAGGGAAGAGAGTATCTAAATTGCATTAGGAGGCGATTAAATGGAAGATACAAAGAAACACCGCGTATTGATTATTGAGGATGAGAAAAACCTAGCCCGCTTCGTTGACTTAGAACTTCAGCATGAAGGCTATGAAACAGCCATCTGTCATGATGGGCGTAAGGGTTTGGAGACTGCCCTCAATCAGGAATGGGATGTCATCCTATTAGATTTAATGTTACCTGAATTGAATGGTCTAGAAGTCTGCCGTCGCATTCGTCCCATTAAGGACACCCCTATTATTATCATGACAGCGCGTGATTCCGTTATTGACCGCGTATCTGGTCTAGACCAAGGGGCAGATGACTACATTGTTAAGCCATTTGCCATTGAGGAATTATTGGCGCGCTTGCGGGCACTCTTCCGTCGTATTGACCATAACAAGGACGAGAAGAATCAATCCCAGCAGTCATCCGTTAAATACCGCAACTTGGTTATCGAGAAGAAGGGCAGAATCGTTAAACGTGACGATCAAGTCATTGATTTGACCAAACGCGAATACGAACTCTTGCTCTACTTAATGGAAAACCTCAATACGGTTATGTCTCGTGAAGTCCTGCTAGACAAGGTATGGGGCTACAAGACAGAAGTCGAAACCAATGTGGTGGATGTCTACATTCGTTATCTCCGCAACAAAATTGACGTGCCTGGTAAGGACTCTTATATCCAGACTGTTCGTGGGACAGGCTATGTCATGAGAACCTAACCTATGAAATTACCAAGTTTCCAGCTTAAACAGCCACTTTCGCTTAAATGGAAGTGGAGTATCTTGTTATTTTTAGTTTTTAATCTTATTGGGGTTGCCAGTTTGATGGGCTACCGGCACTTGAGTCAAGAACAAGCCCTCGCTGCTATTAAGGCTAATGGCCAGATGCGCTTGGATCAAACGCAGTCTGTGCTCAAGGCAGCCAAATTAGATATTGATCGACTGGGGACCAATGCAGAGAATGCAAGGGCTGATGACTTATCACTTTTAACGGCTTTGGAAAATCCTGAAACTAGTTTGCGTCTCTATAATAGTGCCAATCAATTAGTTTATGAGACACGCCGTTTGGATGTGCCGACTGTGGCAGCCTCGCCACAAGTGGATATCTATCCTTATAAAAAGCAACTTTTAGTCATTGGAACAGTTAGTTTGCCAGGAAGGGATGGGGCGACTGGGGGAACCCTGCAATATATCTATCGTCCCCTTCAATATCAGGACTGGTTAGCTAAGCAACAGCAACTAAGTAATTGGGTCTTGCTCGCCATTTTAGTATTTTCCCTTGTCTTTGCCTATGGTTTAGCGCGTTATCTTTTACTTCCTTTGGAGTATCTTAATAATACGCTGGACTTGGTGGAAGAAGAGAGTTTGTCGACCATCCGGATTCGTAAACCGCGCAGTAATGACGAGTGGAGTGACTTGAACATTCACGTCAATCGCCTCCTGGACAAAATTGATGGCTATGTTCAAAATCAAAAGCAATTTGTGGAAGATGTTTCTCATGAGTTGCGTACGCCAGTCGCCATTGTTGAAGGCCACTTGCAGATGCTCAATCGTTGGGGTAAGGATGATCCTGAGATTCTAGCGGAGTCCATTGATGCCTCCTTGCAAGAGATAACCCGCATGAAAGACCTGGTCCAAATGATGTTAGACTTATCGCGGGCAGAACATGCTGAGGTCGACTATAAGGATGAAATGACCGAAATTTATGCTACTACTCGCCAGGTCTTCAACAACTTCGTTATGCTTTATCCTAACTTCCGTTTTTATCTGGACTCGGAAGGGGAGGACAAGGAGCTTTACGTTAAAATCTACCGCAATCATTTTGAGCAGATTTTGATTATTCTCCTGGATAACGCGGTCAAGTATAGTACCGATCGCCAAGAAATCCATATCGCGGTTAGTGCTTCCTTCACGACGGTCGAAATCGCCATTCAAGATTTCGGTGAGGGCATGAGCCAGGAAGACAAGCAAAAAGTCTTCGGACGCTTCTACCGTGTGGATAAGGCACGTTCCCGCCAGAAAGGTGGAAATGGCTTAGGACTTAGCATCGCCAAGCAATTAGTGGATAGTTATAAGGGTCGGATCTATGTGGAGAGTGTGCTCCATCATGGTTCTATCTTCTATGTAGAATTCCCAATCTTGCTGGACAAGGCAGAAATTGAGAAGAATAAGAAGAAGGTTTTAACCAAGAGTCTATAACTTAGAGAGGATGGGAGGTTTCCCATCCTTTTCTCATGCCTGAATTTAAGCTGATTAGTCCTAGGGCTAGAGGATGATTTTAGCTTGGACGAGACGAAAATACTTGAAAAAGGGTCCGTATTTTTATATAGTTAGAAGGTGAAAACTTTCGGAAATGAGTGAAGTAACTTTGAAAAAACAACGTAACTGGCAATTGATGGCCCTCTTGGTCGTCGTTGTATTGATTGCATCAGGCTGTGTGTCCTATGATGCTAATGGTCAACCTTATGGGGCGGTCTATGAATATCTGGGTAAACCAGCCGCTGCCTTTCTAGACTTCTTAGCTGGCTTCTTATTCAACAGCTATGGTTTAGCTATTATCATTGTGACCTTGCTGACACGGGTCTTTATGTTGCCATCCTCCCTAAAAATGACGCGTGATACCATGATTAGCCAGGCTCGTATGAAGGTGGCCCAACCAGAAATCAACGAGATTCAAGAAGAAATCAATGCAAGTAAAGATCCAGCAGAGCGTGCTCGCTTACAACAAGAGTTGATGGGTGTCTACAAGAAATACAACATCAACATGCTAGGTGGTTTATCTGGCTGCTTGCCACTGCTCTTACAAATGCCAGTCATCTCGGCTGTTTATGCCGCGATTCGGACTTCGCAAGCTATTCAAAACTCTACCTTCTTAGGCATCCAGTTAGGGCAACGTTCAACCCTAATTGTGATTCTGGTGGTTGCTGTCTCTATTCTTCAAAGCTGGCTCATGCAAAAACAAATGCCAAGCACACCAGGTAATGAGAAGGCCGGTCAAACAAGTCAAGTTATGTTCTGGATGAACCCAATCCTCTTTGGTTGGATGACTTGGACAACAGATGCTGGTTTAGGGCTCTACTTCTTGGCGGGGGCAGTCTTCATGATTGGGCAACAGCTCTACACTAACCATGTGGTCAAACCTAAGATTCAAGAAATCATTGACCAAGACATGGCCAACGTTCAGGCAACGCCACGCCGTCCACGTAAGGATGTAACGGCCCAAGCAACTAAGGAAGCTAACCGTAACCGTCTGGTGCCAACTAAGGAAAGCGTTGGGGCTGCAGGCTCAAAACGCCGCAATGCAGGTAAACAAACACGCCGTTAATTATAAGATGAGAGGCTGACAAATTTCAGCCTCTTTTTCTTTTGTCACAAGACAGGCTAACCTAGAAAAAAGGCTTGAGCAACATGAAATCAGATGGCCAAAAAAGTCCCTAAAAATAGGGCTAGAAACTTTTCTATTGGGGCCATTTGTGGTAGAATAAAACTATTGATTTACTGCAAGTAATGGAAGGTATGGAGGTTCGAAATGTCAGCAAGTCGTGGGTTACTCATTGTCTTATCTGGCCCGTCCGGAGTAGGGAAAGGGACAGTGCGGGCAGCAGTCTTTGCCAATAATCAGTTTCAGTATGTATACTCAGTGTCAGCCACTACACGCGCTCAGCGCCCAGGGGAAGTTGATGGCAAGGATTATTATTTTGTAAGTCGCGAAGAATTCGAGGCCATGATTCAAAATGAGGATCTACTAGAATATGCTGAATATGTCGGCAACTATTACGGCACACCAATTCAGAAAATTGAAGAGAACCTGGCTGCCGGTCATGATGTTTTCTTAGAAATTGAAGTTCAAGGTGCCATGAAGGTTAAGGAACGTATGCCAGAAGGGATCTTTATCTTCTTAGCACCACCTAACTTGGAAGAGTTAGAGTCCCGAATTACGGGGCGGGGAACAGACGCCGCTCATGTCATCCAAGAGCGCATGGCGACAGCCAAGGAAGAAATCGAATTGATGCAGCATTATGACTATGTCGTAGTCAATGACCAAGTTCAACATGCAGTCGATAAGATTAATGCCATTATTCAATCAGAACATCTCAAAGTCGAACGTGTAGTGGATCAAATCCGACACGACATGGAAACTTATTACGTAAAGGAGCGGATTTAGCCATGATGCTATACCCATCAATTGATAAATTATTAGAGAAGGTACCTTCCAAATACAGCTTGATTATTCTAGCTAGCAAACGATCACACGATTTGCAAGTCTACCAGAACCCACAACTAGACAAGTATGAGTCAGTTAAGGCCGTAGGTAAGTCACTCGAAGAAGTCATTGACGGCAAATTATATATCAAAGAAGACTAGTCAAGAAACTACTATGAGGACGTGTGTATGCAGTTCATATCATAGTAGTTTTTTCTACAAATTCCCCTGAATTCATTCGGAGAAAGGAGCCTGCCCATGTTTGTCAAGGTGATTGTCGATATTCCGGCTGCCCAAGTCAATCGACCCTTTGATTACCAAGTCCCTGAGGCCTATCAGGATAGTCTACAACTCGGCATGCGGGTACAAGTTCCTTTCGGCAATCGCCAATTACTTGGCTTTGTGGTGGGCATTCACCATACCAGTGACTTCAAAGGGACACTCAAGCCCATTACAGCAGTCCTAGACTATGAATCCTTTATTAACGAGGAGCTACTAGACTTGAGTGAGCATCTGGCCCAGACCTTACATGCCTTCCGCATTAATGTTCTGCAAGCTATGTTGCCTGCCATGCTCAAAGTCAAATATCAGAATATCTTTTTAATTCATCAACCCCAAGCTCTCAGTGACTATCAGCTACCAAGTGACTGGCTCAATCAGAGTCAACTTGACAAGGACCAGCTAGAGGCGCAGTTAAGTCGCAAGCAAATCAAGCAACTATTAGACCAAGGCGCACTGGAGTTGGTCTATCAGGTCCAAGACCAGACCACTACTAAGACTCAGACTATGATTGAGCTGGCTATGCCGGCTGAGGCCATCCAACAGGTCATCCAAGAGCTACCCGCTAGAAGTCAGAAAGTAGCTCAGCTCTTGACCTATCTCTTAGCATCGGGTCAGCCCCAGTGGGAACAACAAACTCTCTTGGCCGCTAGCCAAGTCAGCGTTAGTAGCCTTAAGACAGCTCTCAAACATGGATATATCAAGTCCCAAAAAGTCAGTGTCTATCGAGATCCCTTGGCTCATCTGGAGGTCGAGCAGAGTCATAGTCGGACTTTGACGGAGGCTCAGAAGTCAGTCTATGAGCAGGTTGCCCAGGCACTAGAAGCACATCAGGACCAGACCTTCTTACTAGAAGGTGTCACTGGTAGTGGTAAGACCGAAGTCTATCTCCAGCTCATGGCCAAGGCCAGCCAAATGGGCCGGGGCGCCATTCTCCTAGTCCCTGAAATTGCCTTAACCCCGCAGATGGTGCGTCAGGTTAAGAGTCGCTTTCAAACTGGGGTAGCGGTCTTGCACTCAGGCCTGACTAATTCCCAGAAATACGATGAGTGGCGCCGCATTATTCGCGGTCAAGCTACCATTGTGGTAGGGGCCCGGTCTTCGATTTTTGCGCCTATTCGTGATCTAGGTCTAGTCATCATTGACGAAGAACATGAGACCACCTACAAGCAATCGGATACGCCACGCTATCATGCCAGAGAAGTGGCCATCTGGCGCTGTCACTATCACCAGGCACCACTGCTTCTGGGGTCGGCGACCCCTTCACTGGAGTCTCGCTCGCGGGCCCAGGTGGGGCGCTACCAACATCTGCGTTTGCCTGATCGTGTGAACGGGCGGCCTTTGCCACCCGTTACCCTGGTGGATATGACCAAGGAAATGGTCCAACATACCACGGACGAATTATCTTCTGTCCTCAAGGACAAGATTGCTGACCGTCTAGCTAAGGGGCAACAGATTGTGCTCTTACTTAATCGGCGGGGCTACGCCTCTTATATGCTCTGTCGGGAATGTGGCCAAGTCATTCAATGCCCACGTTGCGATATTTCCTTAACCTATCACAAGCATGAGCATCGGCTCAAATGTCATTACTGTGACTACCAAAGCCCAGTACCTGACCGCTGTCCTAACTGCCATAGTGACTATCTCAGAACTTTTGGCTTAGGAACGCAGAAGATTGAGGAATTACTCAATCAACATTTTCCTGACGCGCGTGTAATCCGCATGGATATGGATACGACACGCAAGAAGGGCCAACACGAAGCCCTCTTGGATAGCTTCCGTCGCCATGAAGCGGATATTCTCCTAGGAACTCAAATGATTGCCAAGGGTTTGGACTTTGAAAACGTGACCCTAGTCGGTGTAATCAATGCTGATACGGCCCTCAATCTGCCGGATTTCAGGGCAGGGGAGAAGACCTTCCAACTCTTGACCCAAGTAGCCGGACGTACAGGCCGGGGGCGTTTTGAGGGGGAGGTCCTGATTCAGACCTATAATCCAGACCACTATGTTATGCAATTGGCCAAGCAACATGATTATGAGTCCTTCTTCTACTATGAGATGAAGCGGCGTCATCTAGGCCATTATCCGCCTTATTTCTATACCACTTTAATTACCATTTCTAGCAAATACCAGGCCAAGGCCCAAGCTATGAGCCACCAAGTTAAGCAAGCCCTCTTGGCAAGTGGCGCACCGATAGAGATTCTAGGTCCCAGCCAGGGCGCCATTGCTCGGATTAATGAACGCTATTATTTCCAACTCTTACTCAAGTACAAGGATGGTCAAGTCATCAAGGAAACTCTTGGGACAATCTTGGACCAATCCCAACTTGAAGCCAAGCAGGGGATTTATATCACCATTGACCACGAGCCACTCTTTTTCAACTAGTGAGGTGTATCGAACATGAAAAAAATTATCTTTATGGGAACACCGCAGTTTGCGGCAGAAATTCTCCAAGGCTTACTCGAGCATGCCTCCTACCAGGTCATTGCGGTAGTGACCCAGCCTGACCGTCCGGTCGGACGCAAACGGATCCTGACCCAGTCACCCGTTAAGCAATTGGCCTTGGCCCATGATATTCCCCTCTACCAACCTGAACGCATTAGTCGTTCTGAGGAATTAGAAGAACTGATTAATTTAGATGCTGACATTATCGTGACGGCGGCTTATGGTCAGTTTATTCCCACCCGTCTTATTAATTCAACGCCTCATACGGCTATTAATGTCCATGCTTCGCTACTACCAAAGTATCGAGGCGCTGCACCTATCCATTATGCCATCTGGAAGGGCGATCATGAGACCGGTATTTCTATTATTTACATGACCAAAGAAATGGATGCAGGGGATATTCTAGCCCAACGTTCCTGTGTCATCGAATCAGATGAGACCGTGGGTGGCCTCTTTGGTAAGTTGGCTATTATCGGGCGGGAATTGCTCCTCGATACCCTCTTCAAGCTTTTTGCCAATGAGATTACAGCGGTGGAGCAAGATGTCAGCCAAGTGGTCTTTTCGCCTTCAATTACCAAGGAACAAGAACAGCTTAACTGGCATGAGTCTGCTCACCAGGTGGACTGTCATGTTCGGGCCTTCAATCCTTTCCCTTCGACTTATACGGTCTTAGGAGACTTGCGGATTAAGGTTTGGGCAGGAGCACCAATGGATTATGAGCCAAGGCCAGAAGATCTAGCCGCGGAACCAGGGACCATTCTGGCCTATAAACGTAAACACCTGATTGTTAAGTGCGGTCATCATTCCTATTATGGCATCCGTGAGTGGCAGGAGTCTGGCAAGAAGCGCCTAAGCCTGGAAGACTATTTCAAGGGCAATGACTTAGCTCAATTAGCGGGCCAAGTTTTCGCTTCAGCACAAGTAGAAGAAGAGGAAAGTAATGAAAGTTAAGACACTAGCCACTAAGCGGCTCAAGAATAATGTTCGCTTTCAGGCTTTACAGCTGCTGGTAGAGATTGACTGGCATGACCAGTATTCCAATGTCCTTCTCAATCGGGCGCTGAGCCAGACAGAACTCAAGCCAGTCGACCAAGGGCTTTTAGTCAACTTAGTCTATGGTAGCATCCAGCATCGTTTGACCCTGGACTTCTACTTGGAACCTTTCATCAAAGGCAAGAAGTTAGAGCCATGGATTCGCTCCCTCTTAAGAATGACCGTCTATCAGATGCTTTACCTGGAGCGAATCCCTGACCATGCAGCCATTAACGAAGCGGTTAACATTGCCAAACTCAATGGCCATGCAGGCTTGGCTGGCCTAGTCAACGGCGTCTTGCGCAATTTCCGTCGTCAGGAACTACGCTCCTTGGACACAGTGACAGACCCAGTTCAAGCCCTCAGCATTCAATACAGTATGGCCCCTTGGATTGTGGCCCTCTTACAAAAACAGTATGACCAGTCAATTTTGGCTGATTTATTGGCTAGCCTCAACCAACGTCCACGTCTAACGGCTAGAATTCAAGCCCATCCTAATGAACGCGACCAAATCCTGGCCCAGCTAAGGGCAGCCGGCTATCAGGTTGAGGCCGGCAACCTATCGCCTTATGCTATTGAAAGCTTAGATGGTCGAATCATAGAGTCGCCAGCCTTTCAAGCAGGGCGTTTGACCATTCAGGATGAATCTTCTATGTTGGTGGCCCCAATCGGCCGGCCAGTAGCAGGACAACGACTCTTAGATGCTTGCAGTGCCCCTGGAGGCAAGGCGACGCATATGGCCTTTCTACTGCAAAACGGTCACTTGGATGCCTTAGATATTTCTCAAGCCAAGCTAGACTTGGTGGCGGGACACATGGAACGCCTAGGTTTAAGCCAACAAGAGGACTTGAACATTTCGCTTCATGCGACAAATGCCTTAGACTTTATGCCCCCAAGTGGGACACTCTATGATATAATCTATTTGGATGCACCATGTTCAGGTCTCGGCCTCATGCGTCGCAAACCTGAAATTAAATACACTAAGCAAGCAAGCGATATTGAAGCACTTAGCAAGCTTCAGAGTCAGCTCTTAGACCATGTTGCCAGTCTGCTCAAACCAGGCGGAACCTTAGTCTATTCAACCTGTACCTTGGCTCAAGCTGAAAACCAAGCCCAGGTCCAGGCCTTCTTGGCAAGACAGGCTGACTTCCAACTCAGTCCGATAGGGCCAGAAGAAGTTCAAGGAGCGTCAGTTCTGACTGCAGATGGCATGATTGAAGTCTTGCCACAAGACTACTTGACCGATGGCTTCTTCATTGCACGTATGACTAAGTCAGCCTAGCTTGCACTAAAAATCAACATATGAAGGAAACAGAGGTGACTAAATGAAACTTGCACTATGTTCCAATATCGGGAAACGTCGAACAACCAACCAGGATTATGCGGATTATTTTCTTAATGATTTTGGACAACTCCTGCTCATCCTCTGTGACGGGGTAGGGGGCCATTTGGGTGGCGACGTGGCCAGTCAACGGACCACCCAATATATTGGGCAGTATTTCCAAGATTTGAACCAGGCCTTAGCACCTGAACAGGTGTCAGCTTGGATTGAGGGGACTTTAAAGCTAGTCAACCAGCAAATTTATCAAGAAGCCCAAGCCGATAAGAACTTGAACGGCATGGGGACTACCATTGTCTTGGCCTTGATTGTAGATGGCACCATTTATTTAGGCCATGTAGGGGATAGCCGCGCTTATATTTACAAGGAAGGTAAGCTCCAGCAATATACTGAGGATCATTCCTTGGTCAATGAATTGATTCGGGCAGGAGAAATTACCTTGGAAGAATCCTATCTGCATCCCCACCGTAATGCCGTCACCCAATCCATTGGTTTGACGCATCCACTTGAGGTAGCCATTCAGACCGTACCAAGCCAGGAGGCTGAAATGTTGCTCCTATGCTCAGATGGCTTGACAAATATGGTGTCACCTCAAGCCTTGGAAGAGCTCTTCCAGTCATCGCGCCAAGAGGCAGATTTTGCCCAACAATTAATTGCAGCAGCTAATGAAGCCGGAGGTATGGATAACATTTCCGTTATCATTGCTTCAGACTTAAGCACAGAAAACTTAGAGGAGGTATCTGAATGGAAATAGGCGATAAATTATCAGGCAGATACCTGCTGACAGACTTTATCGGTCAGGGCGGGATGGCCAATGTTTTCCTAGCCCAAGACTTAATCTTAGAAAGACAAGTTGCCGTTAAAGTCCTGCGTTTTGACTTCCAAGACAACCAGGATGCCATCCGTCGCTTCCAACGTGAAGCTATGTCGGCTAGCCAATTGTTACACCGCAACATCGTCGAAATCTATGATGTCGAGGAGAAAGAAGACCAGCAATACATCGTCATGGAGTATGTGGATGGGACGGATCTTAAGACTTATATTCGCCAAAATGCACCCCTATCTTTAGAACTAGTGGTACTCATTATGAGTCAGATCCTGTCGGCTATTGAAGTGGCTCATAAGAACCAAATTATTCACCGGGATATTAAGCCTCAGAATATTTTGATTACCAAGACGGGCGCTATTAAGATTACCGACTTTGGGATTGCCATTGCCCTGTCGGATACTTCTATTACTCAGACTAATACGCTCTTGGGTTCGGTTCATTACCTATCACCTGAGCAAGCGCGTGGTAGCAATGCGACTGTTAAGTCAGATATCTACGCCCTAGGGGTCGTCCTCTATGAATTGATTACTGGCTCTGTGCCATTTGATGGCGAATCGGCTGTTTCGGTGGCCCTCAAGCACTTCCAGGAAGAATTCCCACGTATCCGTGACAAGATGGACTATGTGCCGCAAAGCTTGGAAAACGTAGTCCTCAAGGCTACTGCTAAGGACCCAGCCAACCGCTACGATTCTGTTCACAGTATGTTAGCGGACCTATCGACGGCGCTCAATGCTAGCCGCATGAATGAGCCAGTCTTTGTCCCCAATGCTAGTGGTCAGGCGCGAGTTCAAATGAAGCCTATTAAACCGGTCAAAACACCGGTTGCGGCTCCAATTGAAGCGCCAGAACCCATCGATTATGATGCCTATCAACGCATTGACGAGGTGGCACCTTTGGATAAGCCACGTCGTAAACGGCGGATTGCAGCTTGGTTCTTGGCCATCATCAGTCTCTTGGTCATTTGCGGTGGCGTCTATATCGCCTATACGCGCTTGACCGAGTATACTTCTGTGCCGGAAGTAGCCAAGCTCAGCAAGGATGAGGCGGTACAGAAAATTCAAGCAGCCAATCTACAAGTGGGAGCCATTAAGCAGACTTGGAGTGACAGCATTCCTCAGGGTCAGGTGATTAAATCAACACCAGGCTCAGGCGCTCGGATTCGTAAGGCTTCAACGGTCGATTTAGAAATCAGTAACGGGAAAGAACAGGTTGAAATTGGCAACTATGTCGGTCAAGATTATGAATCGGTTCGCTCCCAACTGACCGCAGCCAACTTTATTGTAGAGCGCCGTGACTTTGCTTCTACGCCAGAGAATAATGGTAAGATTTTAGCCCAAAGTGTGGAGCCAGGTTCCAAGGTAGTGCCAAGCAATACCTCCCTAGTCTTCACCGTAGGGAAGGTGGCAGAGTCCACCACCATGCAGGATTTCAACAACTTGCCATTGGAAATGGTGCAAAACTTCGCGGAAGCTAACGGATTGACGGTTGACGTCAGTGAAGACTATGACAATGACATTCCTAAAGGGCGTGTCATCAGCCAAAGGCCTAAATATGGCGTTGCCCTGAGTCAAGGCGATACCATCAAGGTTACCGTTTCGAAAGGTCGTAAAGAAGAGAAGGTTCTGACGGCAGTTCAACGGGTAAATATTGAGTACGTGCCAAAATATGCTAGCACGGACGTCAACCAACGTAACCCATTGCCGAATAAGATTCAGGTCTTCATTGGCGATAGTCGCAACAATATTAATACGCTGGCCCAAGAATTTGAGATCTCTGAATCACGTAGCATCGAGATTCTGCTCTATATTATGGAAGGCGGCGTCGGTCAATACCGCGTCATGCGGGATGGCGAAGTCATTGCAGAGAGCAATGAAGTTTATCCAAATGATAATTAACCCTAAGAGGCTAGAAATTTCTAGCCTCTTTTTGATAGCAGAGTCGGACTGATAGTCTGGAAAGTTTGGTCAGCCAGAACTGACAAGGCGCTTAAAATATGGTACCATTAAATCAGTATCAAGCAGAGGGTGACAGTATGGCAGAAGACAAAGTAATTATCAAAGAAGGCATTATTTCCCAGTCTCTCAGTGGCTTTTATTCGGTGCGGTCTGAGGGCCAAACCTATGTGACCAAGCCCAGGGGAAATTTCCGCCACCAGCAGCTTAAGCCCTTGGTGGGGGACCATGTCACCTTTGAATGGGAGGAAGGCCTAGACCCAAAGGCCGACCAGGCTCTAGGTCGTTTGATTGAGATTCTGCCTCGTCGTAATCAATTCGTTAGACCCAGTGTGGTCAATGTGGATGATGCGCTGGTGGTCATGTCCCTAGTAGAACCTGACTTCTCCTATTCCCTAGTCGACCAATTTCTAGCCTCTGTGACTTCCCATGGCATTGAGCCCCATCTGATTCTGACCAAATACGACTTACTGCTTGCTCAAGAAGGAGCCGACCAAGCCCAAAGCCGTGTCGCCCAGATTCAGGCCGTTTATGAGGCCGCCGGCTATACGGTAACCGTCATGGATCCAGAATCGGATGCGCTGGCTAATCTTTGTCAACTCTTGCACCAAGGTCTTTACGTGGTTATGGGCCAGTCTGGGGTCGGCAAGTCGACCTTGCTCAACCAGCTCCTACCTCAAGTTGATATTGAAACTGGCGAAATTAGTCAATATCTGGGGCGTGGGCGCCATACTACACGGGAAGTGACCCTCTATCCCATGAACCAGGCTTTAATTGCTGACACGCCAGGCTTTTCGGCCCTAGATTTCGAACAGATTGAGAAGGATCAAGTAAGCCAACTCTTCCCAGAAATTCAAGAGCACAGCCAAGACTGTCGTTTCCGCTCCTGTCTCCATTTGGAAGAACCGGGTTGTGCGGTTAAGCAAGCATTAGAAGCGGGAAGCTTGGCTGCTAGTCGCTATCAATCCTATTGTCAATTAGTCCAAAAAATTGATCAACGTAAACCCCAATACCATCTCAAAAAACGTCGTTAAGGAGGAAACTTTATGTATATTGCACCTTCCATGTTGAGTGCCGATTTTAATAAGCTAGCCCAATCCATCCGAATGGTTGAAGAGGCTGGGGCTGACTATCTACACATTGATATTATGGATGGGGACTTTGTACCCAATATTTCCTTTGGGCCTATGCTTTATCAAGGCTTGCGCGCTCAGTCTAAGCTAGTCTTTGATGTTCACATGATGGTGACAAATCCCGAACGCTATGTGGACCAAGTGGTCAAAGCGGGCGCCGATGTGGTGACCGTTCATGTGGAGGCGACGCCTCATATCCATCGCGCCCTACAGTTAATCAAGGCAGCAGGGGCAAAGGCGGGGGTTGTCATTAATCCCGGCACGCCAGTTTCGGCCATTGAAGCTGTCTTAGGCCAAGTAGACCAAGTCTTAGTCATGACAGTTAATCCAGGTTTTGGTGGTCAAGCCTTTATCCCTGAGACCTTAGACAAGGTGCGTCAATTAGCTGCTTTGCGCCAAAAACAAGGCTATAGCTATCTAATTGAAGTTGACGGTGGGGTGAATGACAAGACGGCCGCTGACTGTCTAGTGGCGGGCGCAGATATCCTAGTAGCAGGTTCTTACGTCTTCGGGCATTCAGATCCGGCCCAAGCGATTCAGACGCTCAAAGACTTAGCTTAGGCAGAATAGGAAGTAGGGGGCAGTCTAAATGGCGACAGTATGTGTCATTGTCTGTGGGGGTGGACCTAATCCAGCCCTTGATCAGATTGAAAATTTAATCCAAGCCTATGACCAAGTTTATTTTCTAGGGGCTGATCGTGGGGCCCTAAGATTAGTCAGAGCAGGTTATGTGCTAGATGTGGCCTTGGGCGACTTTGATTCGGTGTCAGAAGAAGAGCGCCAAGTCATTGAGGCGCACAGTAAGGAATTTCAAGTCTTTCCTAGCGAGAAGGATGATACTGATGGTCATTTGGCCTTGGACATGGCCATGACCCGCTGGCCGGAGGCAGATTATGTGGCGCTTGGTTTTCTAGGCGAAAGGGGCGGGCGGCTGGACCATTTCTTGGCTAATATTTGGCTGGCCCATCAGCCACGCTTCCAAGCAGGTTTGTCTCGTCTTACCTTGCTGGAGGCTCACCACAAGGTGCGTTTCTTAAAGCCTGGCCACCATGTCTTAGCCTATGAGCCCTGTCTCTACCTGTCCGTCATTAGCCTGACACCCGTTCAAGGCCTGTCCATTCAAGGGGCCAAGTACACCCTGCCAGCAACCGATTTTGCTAGCCCTCAATCCCTGATTAGCAATGAATACAAAGCCAGTCAGGAGCCTGTGGAAATTGCCTTTGAGTCGGGTTTGGTCATGATTTTCTGGGTCAATCAAGTGTAAAAACCGAAAAAATCCCCCTCAAAGACTTGTCAAATGAGGGAAAATATGATAAATTAGTTCAGTATGATAAAGCAGAGACATTAAGCTCCTGCAGCGAAAAGGAGGAAACAAGAATGGCTAAAGAATGTTATTTCACTGGGCGCAAAGCTCGTTCAGGTAACACTCGTTCAAAAGCGATGAACAAAACAAAACGTCGTTTCGGCGCTAACTTACAAAAAGTACGCATCTTAGTGGATGGCGAACCTAAGAAAGTTTGGGTTTCTGCTCGTGCTTTAAAATCAGGTAAAGTAGAACGCGTTTAATAGCGATGATCCCAGTCCCTTGGATTGGGGCTTTTTTTTGACTAAGACCTCCTCTGTCTAGACAAGTATAGAAGACAGGCCCCCAGTTTGGAATGGTCTTTATCTTAATGAGTGCACAATCAAGCGTTTTATGCTAAAATAGATATGATATATTAGATGTGAGGAGGAAATCGCATGACAATCAAAATCCAAACACCCAATGGACAAGTGTCCCTAACCCAAGATGTGATTTCAACAGTTGTCGGCACTGCCGTAACAGATAACTACGGTGTGGTCGGAATGGTAAGTAAGAACTTCTTCCGAGATAACTTAATTGAGATTCTAGGACAGGAGAATTACTCCAAAGGGGTTGTCATCACCCAACGTGGGGATGATGTTCTCGTGGATGTCTATATCTTAGTGTCTTACGGGACTAAGATCTCAGTTATCTGCCAAAACATTCAACAAGCCGTGAAATACAGTGTTGAACAATTGCTGGGCTTCGAAGTCAGCTATGTCAATGTTCACGTACAAGGCGTAAAAATTGATTAAGTCAACCGTATAAAACGGTAAGGAGGATAAAAATTGGAATTGAAACAATTAACGGCAAAAGAGTTTGTGCCTATGGTTGTAGCCGGAGCGGAGCGCTTAACATCCAATGTCGAATTAATTAACTCACTCAACGTATTCCCTGTGCCAGATGGCGATACCGGGACTAACATGAACATGACCTTCGTTTCTGGGGCGGAAAACCTCAAATCCAGTCAAGCTAGTCACGTTGGTGAATTAGCTGGCGCCTTAGCCAAGGGCCTTTTGATGGGGGCGCGTGGTAACTCTGGGGTTATCTTATCTCAGATTTTCCGTGGTTTCTCACAAGCTATTAAGGAAGAAGAAGCCTTAGACGCTAAGCATTTTGCCCAAGCCTTCCTAGGTGGGGTAGAATCAGCCTATAAGGCAGTCATGAAACCTGTCGAAGGGACTATTTTGACTGTTGCCCGTGAATCTGCTTTGCGCGGTGAGAAGGCTGCTGAGAAGACCGATAACATTATTGAAGTTATGAAAGCTATTGTCGAAGGCGCTCAACTAGCCTTAGACAAGACACCTGAATTGCTGCCAGTCTTGAAACAAGTTGGCGTAGTCGACTCTGGTGGTAAAGGCTTGCTCTGCGTCTATGAAGGTTTCTTGTCATCCTTGACAGGAGAGACCGTAGTAGAAGTTAAGGCAGCTCCTGCAGCTCCTGGCCACTCTCACGCTATGTTCGAAGATGGCAATGAGCCACCAATGGCCTTAGAAGATATTACCTTTGGTTACTGTACGGAAATTATGGTTCGCATTGGCCAAGGCCCAACTGTTGAGAAGGCCTTTGACTATGAAGCCTTCCGTAGCACCCTCAACACCAAAGGGGACTCCCTCTTGGTCGTAGCGGACGATGAAATCGTCAAGGTTCACATCCATACTGAGAATCCAGGCGAAATTATGCAATTGGGTCAAGAATTTGGGGAACTGATCAAAATCAAAGTCGACAACATGCGTGAACAAGTCCGTGGCTTAGAAGCGGAAGAACATGCGATGAAGGAAGCACCAGCAGAGGCTGCACCAAAAGTTCCTTATGCTATTATTGCGGTAGCAGCAGGTGAAGGTGTGGGCCAACTCTTTACTGACCTAGGGGTTGCCAAAGTCTTGGCCGGTGGTCAAACCATGAACCCTTCAACAGAAGACTTCGTCAAAGCTATTGAAGCAGTTAATGCAGAACAAATCATCCTCTTGCCTAACAACAAGAACATCATCATGGCGGCTGAACAAGCAGCCCAAGTAGCGGAAGTGCCAACCGTTGTTGTGCCAACTACTACGATTCCTCAAGGGATTACGGCTATGATGGCCTTCGATGCTAGCTTAGATTTAGAAGCCAATGGGGCTCAAATGAATGAATCACGTGATTTCGTCCAATCTGGTCAAATTACTTACTCCATTCGTGACACCGAGATTGATGGTGTGTCCATCAAGAAGGATGACTACCTGGGCTTAGTCAACAACAAGATTGTCTTGTCCTTGCCTGATTTGAAGGATGCCCTCTTGGCAACCTTAGAAGCCATGGTGGATGAAGATTCTGAGTTGGCGACCATTATTGTCGGGGAAGAAGGGACTACTGAATTAGCCGATGAAGTGGCTGAACGCTTAACTGACAAATTCAATGACTTAGAAGTTGAAATCGTCCAAGGTGACCAACCAGTATACCACTACATGATGTCAGTGGAATAATTAGAAGACTTAAAAGACTAAGGCTCATGCCTTGGTCTTTTTCTTTGCTCAGATAAACTTGGGCTCCGACTTGAATAGTCGCTATCTGGCTATGAAAATGTTATAATAATGAGACAGACAAGCAGAAAGGAGGGGGCTTATGGGACTTAATTGGTTAGATAGCATTGATCATCTCAAGGGAGTAGGACCCGCGCGCGTCAAGCTCTTCCAACAGGTCGGCGTCTCAACTGTCCGTGACCTCATGTTTCATTTTCCCTTCCGCTTTGAGTCGGTAGCCGTGCGTCCTTTGGCGACCATCCTAGATCAGGAGAAGGTCACCCTTAAAGGCAAGGTCGTGACGCCACCGGTGGTAGCTTACTTTGGTGGTAAGAAGAGCCGGGTTTCTTTCAAGCTGGCGGTCAATGACCACGAAATTATCAACGTCTCTTTCTTCAACCAACCCTATCTTAAGCAAGCCATTCAGTTGGGGCAGGAGCGGGCCATTTATGGCAAATGGCAATCTAATCGTCAGACCCTCTTAGGTATGAAGCTGATTCAAGTGGCTCAGGAAGGCCAGGAATTTGCGCCAGTCTACCATGCTACCAAGGGCCTTAAGCAGAGTGCCATTGTGGCTAGTATTGCAACTTCCTTCAACCAGTATCAGGAGGCCATCCCAGAGGTCTTGCCCCAATATCTCAACGACCAGTATCGGCTCTTAGATTTGCCTTTGGCTCTCTATGCCATGCATTTCCCGGCTGATCAAGAACAGCATCATCAGGCTACGCGGAAAATTATCTATCAGGAGTTTTTCCTCTACCAATGGCGTCTGCAAGCGGCCCTCAAGCAGCATGAAACAGAGCCTGGGCTTCAGATTCATTATGACAATGACCAGCTTAAGACTTGGATTAGTCACTTACCTTATGAGCTAACTCAGGCTCAGAAGCAGGTAGTCAATGAAATCTGTCGCGACCTCATGGCCCAGCACCCTATGCGGCGCATGGTGCAAGGGGATGTGGGGAGTGGGAAAACCCTGGTAGCCTTTCTGGCTATTCTTGCCAGCTTAAGTGGTGGCTTCCAGTCAGCTCTTATGGCACCGACTGAGATTCTAGCCAAACAGCATGCCCAGTCCTTCAACCAGCTCTTTGCCTCTATGGGCTTGGAAGCCGCTCTCTTGACCAGTGCCATGACTGCCAAGGCCAAGCAAGCAGTTTTAGAAGGCTTGGCTAATGGGCAGATTCAGGTGGTCATCGGTACCCATGCTCTGATTCAAGAAACGGTCCAATTCAAGCAGCTGGGCTTGGTCATCATTGACGAACAACACCGCTTTGGGGTTGGCCAGCGTCAAGCCCTAGTAGATAAAAATGACAAAATAGCTGTCAACCTACTTCAAATGACAGCAACGCCTATTCCACGCTCCCTAGCTATGACCCTCTATGGAGAGATGCACGTCTCCACCATCGATCAGTTACCTAAGGGCCGTCAGCCCATTACGACACGCTGGCTCAAGGAAGATCAATTAGAGGAACTAGAAGACCATGTGGCCCAAGAATTAGCGGCCGGACACCAGGTCTACTATGTTCTCCCTCTGATCGAAAGTTCCGAACACTTGGAACAGATAGAAAACGTGCTAGAGGTGGCCGACCGCTTGGCCGACCGCTTCCCAAACTTTAAGATCGACGTCTTACACGGCCAACTTAATAAGGAAGAGCAAGAGGCCGTCATGGACCGCTTCAAGCAAAATCAGGTTCAGATTCTCGTGGCGACCACCATGGTGGAAGTCGGAGTCGACGTGCCCAATGCCACCATTATGGTAATTCAGTCAGCCGAGCGCTTTGGCTTGGCCCAGCTCCACCAGTTGCGTGGGCGAGTGGGGCGGAGCCAGCTTGCCAGCTATTGTTACCTGATTGGCAGTCCTACAACTGAACAGGGTAAGGAGCGACTTAAGATTATGGTGGACCACCAAGATGGTTTCCTGATTAGTCGTGAAGATTTGAAGATTCGCGGTATGGGGGATTTAATGGGACGCAGCCAAAGCGGTTTGCCGGAATTCCACTATGCTAACTTGATTGAAGACGAAAAAATCTTAACAGTTGCCCGCAAGGATGTTCAGGACTTACTCAAGCATCCAGAACGCCTATCGGAAGCCGAATGGCAGGCGCTTAATCAATGGAGTCAGACGCAAGCGATTGAGGTCTAGCCAAACTGCCAGATTCCGATCTAGGTTGACGGCTTGGCAGGGACTTGTTATGATGAAAGCACGAGAATTGGTATAGCGATTGCCAAATATTGATAGATATGATTAGTTTATAAGGAGGAAGACAAGGAATGATTAGAATTGCAGTAGATGCCATGGGCGGGGATTTCGCGCCTGAATCAGCCGTAAAAGGGGTAAACCTTGCCATTGCAGCCTTCGATAACATCGAAGTGCTCTTATTTGGCGATCAAGACAAAATTCGCCCATATTTAGAAGCGACAGAGCGGGTCGAAATCATCCATACACCAGAGAAAATCAATGGGGATGATGAGCCCGTACGTGCCATTCGCAAGAAGAAAAATGCTTCCATGGTATTAGCAGCGCAAGCAGTCAAGGAAGGCCAAGCTGATGCCTTGCTATCAGCAGGGAACACCGGGGCTCTCTTAGCCAGTGGCTTACTGATTGTGGGCCGGATTAAGAATATTGATCGTCCTGGTCTTATGCCAGTTTTGCCAACTGCTTCTAGTCAACATCCTTACTTGGTCTTGATGGATGCTGGTGCTAACGCTGATTGTAAGCCAGTCAACTTGCTGCAATTTGCGGTTCTGGCTAACTTCTATGCCCAACGTGTCCTGGGCATCGCCCAGCCTAAGATTGGCCTACTTAACAATGGGACTGAAGCTACCAAGGGTAATGAACTATCTAAGGCGGCCTATGAACTCTTAGCTGCTGAGACTAGTCTGGATTTCTACGGTAATGTGGAGACTAAGACCTTGCTAGATGGCCCAGTTGATATTGTGGTCACGGATGGTTTTACCGGTAATGCCGTATTGAAGACTCTGGAAGGGACCTCTAAAACCCTCTTTAGTCTCATTAAATCCCAATTATTGGGTGGCGGGCTGAAGGCTAAACTAGGAGCCCTCTTAGTCAAAGACGCCTTATCAGGCCTCCGTGATAATTTTGACGATACTAAGCAGGGCGGGGCAGTTCTCTTAGGGGTCAAGGCGCCTGTTATCAAGGCTCACGGATCTTCTAACGAACAAGCCATCTTCAATGCTATTCGTCAGGCTCGCACGATTGTGGAATCTGGCATTATCCAGGAAGCAACTGACTACTTTGGTCAGGAAAAACCAGCTCAAACAGAAGAATAGTCTTATTCGGCCAGGCCTTGTTAGCCTGGTCTTTTTGCATATCAAAAGAAGTTCGGGGCCCATCAAAAAGCTTGAAAAATGATTGAGGAATAAAAAATAAAAAGAAAAGATGATCGGCAGTTTAGGTTAAATAGGTAATCCTATGACGCATCATCGCCATCTTGCTTTTCAATATGCATAGCCTATTTCTGGTTAACCCATAATAGGCTATGCATATTGAAAAACAGTATTATTATAGTGGCCTTTTTAGAAAGACTAATGGCTGATAGAAGGTAATTTTTAGCTTTATTAGGAATGATTTTGAAGATATCGCTTACTTAGTCGCAATCATGGGCAAAGTCTAAGCAAGTTTTGAGGGATAAATGAGAAGAATGAGAGATTTCATAATTTTCTCTGCCAAAACCATGGACAATTGGCTTAAAACTTAGTAAAATAAGGAAGTGTAGATTTTATGTCATATTGAACGGAGGTGTATGGATGCCCCAGACCCAAGAAGTTTTCCAAACAGTCCAGCGATTGATTGTTGAACGATTTGGTTTAACTGAAGACAAGGTCACCAATGAGATGACCTTTGCAGATCTCGGTGCAGACTCAATTGACGTCTTCGAACTGATTATGGAGCTCGAGGACACCTTTAGTGTTCAATTTGAGGATAGTCGTATTGAAGCCCTTAAGAATGTAGGCGACGTGGTCACTTATATTGACCAGCTTACTCCCTAAGAACTGAAAAGACGATGAAGTCAGCACGCTCTATCTATGCAGTGCTACTTTTTTTACTTAGATGAAGACATAAAACATGATCACGAATGGAGGAACTAGAATGGATAACGAAAAAGTTATTCTAGATGTAAAGGACTTACACGTTGGATTCCGCGTCAAGGATACCTTCTACAATGCGGTAGACGGCGTTAGCTTTACCTTATCAAAGAATGAAAAATTAGCCATTGTTGGGGAGTCAGGCTGTGGGAAGTCAACTCTTGCCACTTCAATCATTGGTTTGCATAATCCTCGCAATACTAAGATTGAAGGCCAAATTAACTACCGTGGCGATAACTTAGTAGAATATACTGAGAATCAATATAACAAAATCCGTGGGAACGATATTGGGATGATCTTCCAAGACCCATTGGCATCGCTCAACCCATTGATGACCATCGCAGCTCAAATTGATGAAGCCCTCTACTACCACACCAAACTCAACAAGGAAGAACGTCAAAAACGCGTCTTAGAGCTCTTGGATCAAGTAGGGATTGTTAACCCAGAGCGGACTGCTCGTCAGTACCCACACGAATTATCTGGGGGGATGCGTCAGCGGGTTATCATCGCCATTGCCTTGGCATGTAAGCCACCGATTATTATTGCCGATGAACCGACTACCGCTTTGGACGTAACCATTCAAGCTCAAATCTTGGACTTGATGAACGACATCCAGAAGGAGACCGAAGCAGGGATTATCCTCATTACTCACGACTTAGGGGTCGTAGCTGAGACAGCTGACCGCGTAGCCGTGATGTATGCTGGTCAATTCGTTGAGATTGCACCTGTTGAAGAACTCTTCAACAATCCGCAACATCCATATACACGTTCACTCTTGCGTTCAATTCCGCAAACCAGTGAATTAGAAGGTGGCTCTGATAAGCTTCACGTCATTCAAGGGGCGGTACCACCATTAACTAAGATGATTCGGACAGGCTGTCGTTTCGCGCCACGTATTCCTTGGATTGCGGAAGACGCCCACGAAGAAAACCCAGGCTTACACGAAGTATCACCAGGGCACTTTGTCCGTTGTACTTGTTACAAACATTTCCATTTTGAAGGGGAGGAGAACTAATGGCTGAATTTATGCGCATTGAGGACCTAAAAGTCCACTATCCTATTCGGTCTGGTTTCCTGAACCGCGTGACCGATTATGTCTATGCTGTAGACGGCGTCAACTTGACCTTAGAAGAAGGGAAGACTTATGGCTTGGTTGGTGAATCAGGTTCTGGTAAGTCTACCATCGGGAAGGCCATCATTGGCTTAGAGAAGATTACCTCAGGGAAAATCTACTATGAGGGTGAAGAAGTCTCTAAAGCAGCGCGTCATCGCCGTTCTAACTACCGTCACAACGTGCAAATGATCTTCCAAGATTCCCTCTCTAGCTTCAACCCTAAACGTCGGATTACCGACATCTTAGGGGAGCCAATGCGGAACTTCCTCAGCTTAACACCTGATGAAGAGAAGAAGCGCAAGTTGGAGCTCTTAGATATCGTAGGGTTATCGGAAGAAGCACTCTACAAGTACCCACATGAGTTCTCTGGTGGTCAACGTCAACGGATTGGGGTAGCACGTGCTGTAGCCCTCAACCCTAAATTAGTGATTGCCGATGAGCCTGTTTCTGCCTTGGACTTATCTGTTCAAGCCCAAGTTCTTAACTTCATGAAGCAGATTCAAGAAGAATATAATGTTAGTTATCTCTTCGTTTCGCACGACTTAGGTGTCGTTAAGCATATGTGTGATGAGATTGCTATTATGTACCGTGGTCGCTTCACTGAGTATGGAACACGTGATGATATCTATAATGACGCACGTCACATTTATACCCGTCGCCTCTTGTCGGCTATTCCAGAAATGAACCCTAATAATCGTGAGCAAAACAAGCTTAATCGTTTACGGGTCGAAAAGGAATACAGTGAAAATGCGTCGCTTTATTATGACGAAAACGGTCGAGTGTATGACCTTAAACCAGTTTCTGAGACCCACTTAACGGCTCTTCGAACTGTAGACACTAATAAAGGAGGCGAGCTCTAAAATGTGGAAAGTGATATTTAGACGTTTGTTACTGATGATTCCGCAACTTTTGGCGCTCAGTGTTCTGATTTTCGTTATGGCTGAGTTAATGCCAGGGGATCCTTTGACTGGTTTGGTTGATCCAAAAATATCCGCTGAACAAATTGAAGCTATGCGGGTAAAATTAGGTTTGAACCAACCGCTTTGGAAACGATACATCGACTGGATGGTTGGTATGTTCCATGGTGATTTTGGGCGTTCCTTTGCCCACAAACAGCCTGTAACGGCTATTATTGCCCAACGCATTTGGCCAACGGTATGGTTGTCTCTATTCACAACAATTATCACCTACATGATTGCCTTACCATTAGGGATCTTGTCAGGGCGTTATAGTGGTGGTTGGTTTGATAAAGTTGTTAACTTTTACAACTTTTTAACCTTCTCTATCCCTAGTTTTGTTTTAGGCCTATTCTTCCTTTGGTTATTTGGCTATACTTTAGGTTGGTTCCCAACACGTGGTACAGTTGGAGCTGGCTTGCAACCTGGTACTTTGGACTATGTATTGTCTCGTATCTACCATATGATTCTACCTGCCTTTACTTTGGCCGTTTTAAGTACAACTTCGACTATCCAATGGTTACGCTCTGGGATTGTAGATGCTAAAGCAGATGACTATGTTCGGACTGCTCGTGCAAAAGGTGTGCCAGAACGTGTTGTATATAACAAACACATCCTTCGAAACGCGTTATTACCAATTGCAGCATTCTTTGGTTACGAGCTTACTGGGCTCTTTGGCGGGGCAATGATTACTGAGCAAATCTTTACTTATCAAGGGATGGGGCAGTTATTCATTACTTCAGTTTCTGGACGCGACTATAGTGTTATGATTACCCTAGTATTGTTCTATGGCTTCTTGACACTACTTGGTGGTCTCTTGTCCGATATTATCATGGTATTCGTAGATCCACGAGTACGGTTAGATTAGGAGGTGAGAGAGTATGACAAAAGATAAAAGCGCAAAATTAGCTAAAACAAAAAATAAAGATCCAGAATCTCTCCCACCAATGGGCTTTGAGGTCATTCGTCGTGAATTCATGAAGGATAAGCTAGCCTTGTTTTCATTATTGGTATTGATTGCAATCTTCTTGTTCCTTTATGTCGCTCCATATTTCTTGAATTTGGAGTCTGCAACCAAAGTTCAGATTTTTAACCGTTACACAACGCCTGGTTCAGTAGTAGATGGACATACATATGTTCTTGGCGCGGATGAAGGTGGTCGTGATGTCCTAGGACAGTTAATTTTGGGTGGTCGTAACTCTGTCTCGATTGCCTTAATTGTTACTGGCTTGCAAATGGTTATTGGGGTAATCTTAGGTTTAATATCAGGTTACTATGGCGGTCGTGTTGACAATGTCATTATGCGAGTGGTTGACTTCTTCTTAATCATTCCAACGATAGTTCTGATAATTGCAATTGGGACAATTTATAAGAGTAATGATATCTATGGCCTATCTTTGACTATTGGTTTCTTAGGATGGATGGGGGTTGCTCGATTAATTAGAACGAGAACCTTAAGTGAAGCATCCAAAGATTACATTAGTGCGTCTAAGACTATGGGAACCTATGACTGGAAGATTATGTTGTTTGAACTTCTCCCAAATATTTCTTCTATCGTTATTACGCGTTTAGTATTAGCTTTGGCAGGTAATATTGGGTTAGAAACAGGGCTATCTTTCTTAGGGTTTGGTTTGCCAATCGGTACGCCATCACTAGGGACCTTGATTGGGGCTGCTAAGACTGCGGATATTATCGAGAATAAACAATGGGTATGGCTACCTGCTGCACTCTTCATTCTTGTTATGATGCTCTGTATTAACTATGTAGGTCAAGCTTTACAGCGTACAACTGACGCTCGTCAACGTTTAGGTTAATAGAAAAACTGAGCCTTAGGGCTCAGTTTTTTTGTGCTTAATTTTAAGTCTATGCTCCAAGGCTAAGGGGATGACATGATAATGTCATATAGCCATTCGCTATAGTAGCTTATAGTAAAAGTATCTTTGACTATCACTAATAAAAGTCTTAAACTAGTCCCTAACATATCTTTTAGCCCTAAGGAGGTTGACTTATGACTAGAATCAAGACTATTTTTCGTTCCTTACTCGCGCTAGGACTCACGACTAGCACGCTCCTTACAGCTCAGCAGGCCACTATATCAGCGCAAGAAGTAAGCCTTAATCCTGCCATTGAACAGAAACTAAGTATTCCTGCTCCGTCTGAGTTGGCCACCTTGGATTCAGGCCTCTATTCAGATATCGCCAGCATGGATGTCATTGGGCAAGTTTTTGAAGGTCTCTATCGAATTAAGAATGCGCAAGAAGTGGAACTGGGGCAGGCAGCTTCCGTTAAGGTCAGTGAGGATGGCTTAACCCACACCTTCACTCTACGCGATGACATTTATTGGTCCAATGGTGATCCAGTCAAGGCACAAGACTTTGAGTTGGCCTTCCGCCGTCTAGCGGATCGTCAAGCTGGTACGAGCGTGACTTCGATTGAAATTCTTAAGAATGGGGCGGCTATCCGCAATGGTGACAAGCCTGTCGAAGAATTAGGGGTCAAGGCTATTGATGACAAAACTCTGGAACTAACCTTGGAATACCCAGTGCCGGCTTTGGCTAAGATTCTAACTGGTTCGCGTTACATGCCGATTAATAAAACCTTCTTCCAAGAAAAAGGGGATAGTTATGGGACCACAGCAGATAATGTGGTGACTAATGGGCCCTTCACGATTCAAGGATGGAATGGGACCAACCTCGAGTGGGACTTAGTTAAGAATCCTCAATACTGGGATGCCAGTCATGTTTATCTGACTCAGGTGCACCAACAAGTCATTAAGGAGAATTCGACTGGGGCAGATTTATTTGATAGTAATCAGTTGGACTTCACAACCTTGTCCGACCAATTTGTCCAAGAATACTCAGGTGCGCCAGACTTCCACAGTATTCCCAAAGCGACAATCGGTTATCTGAGTTTCAACACGACTCGTCCGACAACAGGCAATGCCGCTCTCCGTCGGGCTATTGCCCAGGCATTTGATAAGCAAGTTTACGCTGATTCCGTTATTCAGGATGGTTCTCAGCCGCTCAACAACTTAGTGCCTAAAGCCTTCGACGTCAATGAGGCTGGTGAAGATTACCAAGAGCAGGCTGGACCCATGTTGACCTACGATGTCCAAGCAGCACAAGCTGATTGGGCTAAGGCTAAGGAAGAACTAGGCCAAGAGACCATTGAGTTACAACTCTTAACGTCAGATGTAGGCCTCTCCAAACGAACAGCTGAATTCCTCAAGGAAGAGCTGGAGAAAAATTTACCAGGTCTCAAGTTAAGCGTCCTTTCGGTGCCACTTAAGAACCGTCTAGAAATTCAACGCAAGCTAGACTACGATATTTTCTATGGAACTTGGACGCCTGAATATCAGGATGCGGTTAACTTTATTGAACAGTACAAGACAGGTGGCGGGACTAACTTCGCCAAATATGCTAATCCTGAATTTGATAAATTAGTCGAATTAGCACGCAATGACTATGCTAAAGATCCTGCTAAGCGTCGCGAGACCTTAATTGAGGCAGAGAAAATCTTAGTTAAAGAAGATGGCGTGGTCGCCCCTATCTATCAAGCCAGTGCAGCCTACTTACTCAAGCCAAAGGTTAAGCAATTTGAAGTATTGCCGTTTGGCCGCTCCAATAACTTACGTCCAGTTTATATTGATGAGTAGGGACAAGAAGACTAAGAGCCTTGCATGTATTTAAGGATGATTTGTCTACCAAAATCCACTTTCTCAGGCCAAATATAGTCAGATTTGACCTAAATAAATTTTTCCCTACAAAAACATGAATATAAAGTGAGAAATTTATAATAAAACGCTTGCTATTGCCTAGCAAAAAGGGTAGAATAGGAGCATATAAAATAATATCCATTGGGGGTACAATATGAAGAAGTCTATGAAGAAGAGCTTAGCTTTAGTAGCTGCTGCTTTTACTTTAGCTGGTGCTTTTGCGCCAACCTTAGCTCACGCTGAAGGTGCTAATTTACCGATTACGGTAGATAACGAAGGCACTCCAATTTCTGGTGGGACCTTAAAAGTTGCCTTAGTAGGGGACCCATTTGCTGGTGTATTCAACCAAGTTTACTATTCTACTGGTCCAGATTCAGATGTTATTGATAACTTTATGGCTGGTCTATATGGTTACGATGAGAACTTCGTTATTAACGATAGTGGTTTTGCTAAGTTGACTTTTGACAAGGACAACAAGAAAGTAACCATCAAAATTCCTGAAAACACTAAGTGGGATGATGGTGAGCCATTAACTATCGATGACGTTATCTATCCATACTATGTCATCGGTCACAAAGACTATGCCGGTATTCGTTATGGTGATGACTTTGAGAACGTTGTAGGGATGGCGGAATACCACGAAGGTAAATCTGAAGAAATCTCAGGTCTTAAGCGGGTTGACGACTGGACCTTAGAAGTTAGCTATAAAGAATTCCCAGCTGGTATGTTACAAGCAGGGGGCGGTGTCTCTCAATTTATGATGCCCAAGCATGTCTTCGAAAAAATTCCTATGGCAGAACAGTTAGATTCAGATGCAGTTCGTAAGAACCCAGTAGGGAACGGGCCTTTCCGTGTTAAATCCATTACACCAGGGGAATCTGTTACTTTCGAAGCCAACGAATACTACTACAAAGGCAAGCCAAAAGTTGACGGCATGCAATTGGATGTAGTCAACCCTTCAACTGCTGTTTCAGAAATGAAGGCAGGTAACTACGACATCGCTAAGTTGTCTTCAGATGAATACCCAACTTATGCAGATGCGACTAACTTTAAGACCCTTGGACGTTTACAAAATGCCATGAGCTACATCGGCTTCAAGATGGGTAAATGGAACGCTGACAAGAAGGAAGTTGAATACGATCCAAGTCGCGTTGTCTCTAACAAGGCCCTCCGTCAAGCCATGGGTTACGCGATTGACAATGCTGCTATCGGTGAGAAATTCTACAACGGCTTACGTACACGTGCCAACACCACTATTCCAGCCCTCTTCAAGGACTACAATGATAGCTCAATTGAAGGTTATACCTACCAACCTGAGAAATCTAAGCAAATTCTTGCCGATGCTGGGTTCGTCGACAAAGACGGTGATGGATTTGTAGAAGATCCAAACGGGAACAGCTTTACCCTTAAATTTGCTTCTATGCAAGGGGGCGCAACCGCTGAACCAATCGCGCAATACTACATCGACTCTTGGAAACAAGTAGGGATTAACGTAGAATTAGTAGACGGTCGCCTCATGGAATTCAACGCCTTCTATGACTTACTCAAGAAAGATGGTGACGTTGATGTTTACCAAGCAGCCTTCGGGGTAGGTGGGGATCCAAACCCAATCAACTTGTTTGGCCGTAAAGCAGCCTTCAACTACACTCGTTGGGCAACTGAAGAGAACGACAAGCTCTTGGATGCTTTAGGTTCTACCGAATCCTTCGACGAAGCCTTCCGTAAGAAAGCCTTCAGCGACTGGCAAAAATACTTCACTGAAGAAGCACCAGTTATCCCAACTCTCTTCCGACACGAATTGATTTCTGTTAACAATCGTGTAAAACATTATGATTTCAAGATTGGCTCACCTTTTGACCTCTCTGAAATCGAATTAACTGCTGATCAACCAGTAAAATAATTCAGATTAATGAAAAGAGACTAGGACATGTGTCCTAGTCTCTTTTGCATCTTAGCATGTAAGAGGGGATCCTAATATGAAAAATACGACAAGAATTGATTGATTCAGAAATCGTTACCAGATCCTTTATAAAGGGATTTAGTTAAGGTTTAATATGAGTATATGATAAGTCGAAGATGAGAAAACAATGAAGAAACCTCTTGCTATTTTCTCATTTATCAGTTATAGTATCCTTAATCGTATTGACTAAGCCAATATGAAGGAGGAAATCTTATGAAAAGTTGTATTAGCAAGTCCTTGACTGCATTGGTAGCAGGATTATCTGTGGTCGGCATGCTGGACCCTTGGGCAAGTGCTCAAGCTCAAGATGCTAATTTATCTACAGTAATCGATAATGAAGGGACACCGATTTCAGGTGGGACCCTCAAGTATGCCATGGTTGGGGATCCATTCTCAGGTGTTCTATCTCCACTCTACTCTGATAACGGCAAGGACTATGAAATTGTTGCGATGTTTTCTCCTAACTTGTTTGGGAATGACGTCAACTATAAGTTAGATGACTCTGGCTTTGGTAAAATCAAGTTCGACAAGGATAACAAGAAGGTAACCATCACCATTCCGCAAGGAACTAAATGGGATGATGGTGAGCCAGTAACCATTGAGGATGTCATTTATCCTTACTATGTCATTGGTCATAAGGACTATACGGGTGTCCGTTATGGTTCTGACTTCCAAAATGTCGTGGGGATGGAAGAATATCACGCAGGTACAACCGATACTATTTCAGGTTTGAAGAAGGTTGATGATTATACCTTAGAAGTGACTTATAAGAAATTCTCCAACTCTATGCTGCAAGCTTGGGGTGGGGTAAGTAACTATCTGATTCCTAAACATGCCTATGAGAATATTCCAATTAAGGAACAAGCAGACAGTGACCTTATGCGTAAGAATCCGGTTGGTTTTGGACCTTTCAAGGTTAAGTCCATTACGCCAGGTGAATCTGTCATCTTAGAAGCCAATGAATACTACTACAAGGGTAAACCTAAGATTGACAAAGTGCAAATGGATGTAGTCAACTCTTCAACCGCTGTCTCCGAGATGAAGGCCGGCAACTATGACATAGCTAGTCTACCTGCTGATTCTTACAGTACCTATAAGGATGCTACTAACTTCAAAACGATTGGACAAGTAGAGAATAGAGTTCAATATCTTGGTTTCCACTTAGGTAAATGGAATGCTGATAAGCAAGAAGTTGAAGTAGATGAAAGTAAGATTGTCAATAACAAGAGTCTGCGACAAGCCATGGGCTATGCTGTAGACAATGGCGCAATCGGTCAGCGTTTCTATGAAGGATTACGTTGGCAAGCCAACTCGCCAATTCCGCCAACTTTTAAGGATATTGCGGATAGCAGTCGTGAAGGCTATACCTACCAACCAGAAAAAGCTAAGCAAATCTTAGCCGATGCTGGTTTTGTGGACAAGGATGGAGACGGCTTCGTTGAAGATCCTAAGGGTAATCAATTTAGCCTCAAGTACTTGGCCACGTCAGGGACTGATGTAGCTGAGCCAATCGCCCAATATTATGTAGATTCTTGGAAGCAAGTCGGCATTAATGTCGAACTCTATGAAGGTCGCTTGCATGAGTTTAACTCCTTCTATGATCTCTTAGGGACGGATGCGGACATTGATGTCTTCTCAGCCTCTATGGGCTTTGGTGGGGATCCAAACCCTGCCTTTATGTTTGGCCGTAACGCCCAATTCAACTTTATGCGTTACGCTAGTGAACAGAATGATAGCTTGCTCAAGGACATCCGCTCTGATGCTTCCTTTGATGCGGATTACCGTAAGGAAGCCTTCAAGAAATGGCAAGATTTCATCATGGATGAAGTGCCAATGGTGCCAACGCTCTACAGTTACCAGTTAACGACATTCAACAACCGGATTAAGCACTATGATGCAACTCCAGGGGCTGACTTCGACTGGAACCAAGTAGAATTAACAGCAGATGAACCAATCAAAGAATAAGTGAACGAAAAGGCTGGGAATATCCCAGCCTTTCTTGTTTTGTCTAGCTAAGTGAGAGACGACTTCTCACCACAAAAAATAGAAGAACATTTAGCCTCTTTTGGAAATCGTTACCATATCTTTTATGAAGGGATTCATCAAAGGTTCAATATGAGTATATGATAAGCCGAAGATGAGAAAACAATGAAGAAACCTCTTGCTATTTTCTCAGTTATCAGTTATAGTATCCTTAATCGTAATGACTAAGCCAATATGAAGGAGGAAATCTTATGAAAAGTCGTATTAGCAAGTCCTTAACTGCATTGGTAGCGGGATTGTCTGTAGTTGGCGTGTTGGCCCCTTGGGCTAGTGCTCAGGCCCAAGATGCTAATTTATCTACAGTAATCGATAATGAAGGGACGCCAATCTCAGGTGGGACCCTCAAGTATGCCATGGTTGGGGATCCATTCTCAGGTGTCTTATCACCACTCTATACCAGCAACAGCAAGGACAGCGACATCGTAGGCATGTTCTCACCTAACTTATTCGGTAATGATGCCAATTATAAGTTAGACGACTCTGGCTTCGGTAAGATTAAGTTCGATAAAGATAACAAGAAGGTAACTATCACCATTCCGCAAGGAACCAAATGGGATGATGGTGAGCCAGTAACCATTGAGGATGTCATCTATCCTTACTATGTCATCGGTCATAAGGACTATACCGGTGTCCGTTATGGATCTGACTTCCAGAATGTTATAGGGATGGAAGAATACCACGCAGGTACCACTGATACCATCTCTGGTTTGAAGAAGGTGGATGACTATACCTTAGAAGTCACCTATAAGGAATTCTCTAACTCCATGCTACAAGCCTGGGGCGGGGTAAGTAACTACATCGTGCCTAAACATGCTTTTGAAAATATCCCAATTAAGGATCAAGTGGACAGTGATGTGGTGCGTAAGAAACCAGTTGGTTTTGGGCCTTTCAAAGTTAAGTCCATTACGCCTGGCGAATCGGTTATTTTAGAAGCCAATGAATACTACTACAAGGG